>JAYSZJ010000081.1:0-16644 GCA_043738115.1 Rhodoferax sp.
ATCCCTGCTGAAAGTTTCAGCAGAGCAGTGGAACACCCCTGTCAATTTTGGATCGGCACTCTCGACTTCAGACTGTCAATTTTCGGTCGGCGGCAACACCCCTGGATCAAATACTTGCCATCGATAACCGTCCCGTCGTCTTGCATGGTTTCCCCCTGTTTTGTGAAATCAATGATAAGCCCCCACATACGAGCCCTACGGACAAGCCTGTGGTCGGCAGTGCGATCAAAGATTTAAAGGAATAGCCTTAGAGAGCGCGGCGTTCTGTATCTGATAACGAAACAAACTAGCTTCTCAAACAGTTTAGATCCGTAACCCGGAACAAGTTCTGTTGCTTCCCGAGATGTGAGCAAAGTCCCTATCATGCGCAGACGAAGATGATCTGAACCGCGTCCTAATAGGAGAAAGCATGTCTAACCTGAACTACAAAGAGTTGTTCAAAAAAAGCATTCGTGATTATTTCGCCCCGGTGGTTTGGGTGTACCGGGCATTGAAAGCCGTGTATCAGCGTTCAAGTCGATCGCAACCTCACAGCTAAGCTGTAGAAACTCAACGTTGGTAGCAGAATTGCAACAACTTGACGAAGGCACCAACGATCTAAAGCCTTCTATGCAGCCGCTTCAGGGCCTGGATGATGACTCGTGTAATGCCCGCGCAAACGTGTCACGAATAGTGTCACGACAAAGCCCAAAAAGACAAAAGGGTTAGCAGGCACTCACCTGCTAACCCTCGTCAATTCTGGTCGGTGTGAAAGGATTCGAACCTTCGACCCCTTGCACCCCATGCAAGTGCGCTACCAGGCTGCGCCACACACCGATCAAGCCTTAAATTATAACCCGGCTAAACGGCCCTCTTGGGCTCAGGCGAGTAGCAACTCACGAATTTCAAATAATTCTCTGCGCACTTGCAGCAAATGTGTGGCACTTTCGTCCGTCAGGTCCGGAGATTGGCTGTCCTCGAAGTCGTCCAAATCGGCGTCGTCAACCTCCAGAACCTCGACACCCTCCAGCATCACCTCACCATTGCGTTTTTTGTCACGCTCGTTCTGCAGCAATTCCTGCATTTTGTTGCGCGCGCCGCTGATCGTAAACCCCTGGTCATACAACAAATCGCGGATCCGGCGGATCATCAAGACCTCATGGTGCTGGTAGTAACGGCGATTGCCACGCCGCTTCATAGGGCGCAGTTGCGTGAACTCTTGCTCCCAATACCGTAGCACATGGGGTTTTACGCCGCACAAATCCCCCACCTCACCGATGGTGAAATAACGCTTGGCGGGAATGGGGGGGAGAGTTTTCTCCATTGAAATCAATGCTGTACGAGGGAAAGCGTAGAGGTTACTCTAAGTTTTGCCTCAGTGCAAAGACTGATTGCGGCATTGCCGCACAATTTGTTACGTTTGCGTCACAAACGTAAGCAGTGGTCAGGATTCTTCCTGAATCTGCTCTTTGAGTTTGTGGCTAGCGTGGAAGGTGACCACCCGGCGCGCCTGGATAGGAATGGCTTCGCCAGTGCGTGGATTACGACCGGGTCGGGGGGCCTTGGTCCGGATCTGGAAGTTACCGAAACCTGAGATCTTGACATCGGTTCCATCAACCAGACTCGCAGCAATCAGGTCGAAGAAGGCGTCGATCATGTCCTTGGACTCGCGCTTGTTGAGCCCAATCTGCTCAAACAGCAGATCGGCCAGCTGCGCTTTGGTCAGCGCCGGAGTTTCCAGGCTTTCAACAGAAAAATCCATGGCGCCGCTATCCTTTTCTTGTAACACGATGACCCCGTCAGACACGCTGGCGTGCGCCCACGGACGCCGTCAGCTGTTCCACAATGGCTTTGACAGCCGACTCGATCTGTTCTTCGGACAACGTGGCCTCGTCGCGGTTGAGCGTCAGGCGTACAGCCAGGCTGCGATCCGTCGCGCCGTCGGCAGCGGGTGCTGCGTCCTTGGCCAGCTTGGGGCGATACACGTCGAACAACTGCGCGTCGCGCAACAGCCCGGATGTGGGTGCGGCCCAGATAGCGGCCATCAGAGCGGCATGGGTTACGTCATCCGCGACCACGACGGCAATGTCGCGCTGCACCGGCTGCAGCTTGGCGACCGGCTTGAACTCCGCCACGCGGCGTTGCAGTACGGCATCCAGATCCAACTCGAACAATACGGGAGCCTGTGTCAGCTCGAACTGCTGGCGCCACTGGGGGTGGAGTTCGCCAACAAAACCAATGCTCTTGCCGTCCAACAAAACCTGGGCGCAACGGCCGGGGTGCATAGCCGGATGGGTGCCGGGCACAAACTGGGCTTGCAGCGGTGCTAGCAGCGCCTCCACATCACCCTTGACGTCGAAGAAATCAACGCCCTGCTCTTTGCGGCCCCACTGCAGCACATCGGCACTGCCACTGGCCAGACCAGCCACACGCATGGGCTGGTCGAAGCCTTCGACGGTGGCGTCGGTGCTCTTGACCGAAGCATCACGCAGGAAAACACGGCCCAGTTCAAATACGCGCACACGCGGCTGCTTGCGGGCCTGGTTGAACTTCAGCACCTGCAACAGCGAGCCCAGCAAGGAAGAGCGCATCACGCTCATCTGGCTGGCGATCGGGTTCAGCAGCTTGATGGGATTGGGGTTGCCAGCCAGACCATGCTCCCAGCTTTCTTCGACAAAGCTGAAGTTGATGGTTTCCTGGTAACCCAAAGAGGCCAGCGAACGGCGCACGGCAAATGGGCCACGCGCGGCTTCAGTACGTATCTTCGCCGTGATGGGCGCCAGCGGTGGCGTGTGCGGCAGGTTGTCATAACCCACCATGCGCGCGATTTCTTCAATAAGGTCTTCTTCGATCTGCAGATCGAAGCGATAGGATGGTGGCACCAAGGTCAACACGCTATCCGCTTGCGTGACTTTCAGCCCCAGGCGCTCCAGCGCGTCCACACATTGGGCCTGTGTCAAAGGCATGCCAATGACCTTGCTGGCGCGCGCCACACGCACGCTAACCGGTGCGGGCACCGGCATGTGTGGCTGGTGGTCGTCCACCGGGCCGCAGCTGGTGTTTGCGGTGCCGCAGATATCAATGATGAGCTGGCTCAAGCGTTCGATGTGCTCGACCGTTAGTTGCGGGTCTACGCCCCGCTCAAAGCGGTGACCTGCATCGGTCGAGAAATTGAAACGGCGCGAGCGCCCCGCTATGGACTTGGGCCACCAGAAGGCGGCCTCCACGTAGACATGCTGGGTGTCATCGGTCACTGAGGTGGCGTCTCCGCCCATGATGCCGGCCAGGGATTCCACCTGCACATCATCGGCAATCACACCAACTTTTTCGTCGACGGTGACCGTGTTGCCATTGAGCAGCTTCAGCTGTTCCCCGGGCTTACCCCAGCGCACGTCCAGGCCACCGTGGATCTTGTCCAGGTCAAAAATATGGGATGGGCGACCCAATTCGAACATCACGTAGTTGGAGATGTCGACCAGGGCCGTCACACTGCGTTGGCCACAGCGCGCCAGGCGGTCTGCCATCCACTGGGGCGTCTTGGCCTTGGTGTTGACGTTGCGAATCACGCGACCGGAAAAACGACCGCACAGGTCGGGCGCGCTGACCTTGACGGCAATCTTGTCTTGGTTGCCGACAGCGACCGCGGGGAAAGTAGGTGATACGAGTGGCGCACCTGTCAGGGCAGACACTTCGCGGGCCACACCATAGACGCTGAGGCAATGCGCAAGGTTAGGTGTGAGTTTGAGCGTGAACAGCGTGTCGTCCAGATTCAAATGCTCGCGGATGTTTTGGCCCAAGGGCGCGTCCGCAGCCAACTCGAGCAGGCCACCGTGGTCGTCGGCCAGTTGCAGCTCTTTGGCCGAACACAGCATGCCCTGGCTTTCAACGCCGCGCAGCTTGCCGACCTTGATGACGAAGGGCTTGCCATCTTCACCTGGGGGCAGCTCAGCACCGACCAACGCACACGGAATACGAATGCCAACGCGCGCATTGGGTGCGCCGCACACGATATCCAGAAGTTCTGGCTGGCCCACGTCAACCTTGCAGACGCGCAGACGGTCGGCATTGGGGTGTTGCTCTGCGGTCTTGATCTCTCCCACCACAATTTTCGTAAACGGCGGTGCCACGGGCTTGAGGTCTTCAACCTCCAGGCCAGCCATGGTCAGCGTGTCCGCCAACTGCTGCGTGGAAATGGGTGGGTTGCAGAAGGTGCGCAACCAGGATTCAGAGAATTGCATGGTACTTAATCGATTCGGAACGGGGCGTGCGGAGCTAGGGCGTTTTATTGGAACTGCGACAGGAAGCGAACATCGCCGTCGAAGAACAGCCGCAAATCGTTGACGCCATAACGCAGCATGGTCAGGCGGTCCGGGCCCATGCCAAAGGCGAAGCCAATGTATTTTTCAGGGTCCAGGCCCATGTTGCGCACCACATTGGGGTGCACCTGGCCGGAGCCGGCCACTTCCAGCCAACGGCCAGCTAAAGGCCCGGTCTGGAACTGGATATCGATCTCGGCGCTGGGCTCGGTGAACGGGAAGAAGCTGGGGCGGAAACGCAGCACCAAGTCATCCGATTCAAAGAAGGTGCGGCAGAAATCGGTGAAGACGAACTTCAGATCCTTGAAACTGACGTTCTCGCCCACCCACAGGCCTTCGCACTGGTGGAACATGGGTGAATGCGTCGCGTCACTGTCCACACGGTAGGTACGGCCGGGCGCAATGACGCGGATCTCGGGCATATCCCCTGAAAACAGGCCAGAACCCCCGCCACCATTGGCTTTGTTGCTATATTTTTTGACATGCTGCACCGCGTAGCGGATCTGCATGGGGCTGGTATGCGTGCGCAGCAAATTGGGGGCAGTCTCCGAGCCACCTTCCACATAGAAGGTGTCGTGCATGGAGCGCGCGGGGTGGTCTTCAGGCGTATTCAGGGCCGTGAAGTTGAACCAGTCGGACTCGATCTCGGGGCCTTGCGCCACATCGAAACCCATGGAACCAAAAATCGCTTCGATGCGTTCCAGCGTCAGCGACACAGGGTGTAAACCACCCTGCCCGCGCTGGCGGCCTGGCAGACTCACGTCCAACGCTTCTGCGCGCAATTGGGCCTGCAGCTCTGCATCGGCCAAAGCCTGGCGGCGATTCGTCAACGCGGATTCGATGGCCTGCTTGGCGATATTGATGGCGGCGCCGCGGGATTTCTTCTCATCCACACTCAGGGCGGCCATGCCTTTCATCAACTCGGTGATACGGCCGGACTTACCCAGGAACAGCGCTTTGGCGTTCTCCAGATCAGCGGGCGTGACAGCTTCTGCAAAGGCCGTTTGGGCAGACTCGACGATGGCGTTCAGATCGTTCATATGTTCTTGGGGTCAATGAAAAAGGGCTAGCGCTCTTTCAAGCTCTAGCCCTTGTTCTATTTGCACTGATAGCTACCAAAACGATAGCATCACAGGGCGAAAATCAAGCAGCCAGCTTGGCCTTGACTTGCTCCACGATACCGGCAAAAGCCGCCATGTCGTGAATGGCGATATCGGACAGAACCTTGCGGTCGATCTCAATATTGGCTTTCTTCAGACCGTTGGCGAATTGGCTGTATGTCATGCCGCACTGGCGTGCAGCAGCATTGATACGGGCAATCCACAACTGACGGAAGACACGTTTCTTGGTACGACGGTCACGGTAGGCATATTGCCCAGCCTTCATTACCGCTTCTTTGGCGACGCGGAAGACATTACCGCGGCGACCGCGAAAACCTTTTGCAAGGGCTAGAACTTTTTTGTGGCGGGCGCGAGCCGTTACACCACGTTTGACGCGAGGCATGTGATTACTCCTTGTTCGTCGTTAATTAAATACCACGGCCTGGGAGCATCTGTGCCATATGACCCATATTGGTCGGATGGACAGTTACTGCACCGCGCAGATGGCGTTTATTTTTGGTGGTCTTCTTGGTCAAGATGTGACGTTTGAAGGCTTGGCCGCGCTTGACGGTTCCACCTGGACGGACGCGGAAGCGTTTCTTCGCCGCGCTCTTGGTCTTCATTTTGGGCATATTAATGCTCCTTCTTGCTTGTGCTCGTGAGGCGTCTGGAAACTACTTCCAGCCTTGTTGGCCCCGAGCCACTTGTGTGGCGCCTTTCGGCATTCCACTTGTGTGGCGAGTTTTACAACCCACCACTTTTAAAGTGGCGCCTTGCGGCATTCCACTCACCGGAGGGCTTTCGCCCTCCAATTTCTTTACGAAGCAGCAACAGGTGCTGCAGTTTCGGTTGCCGGCTTTGCAGCGCCTGGCTTTTTCTTGCCGGGGGCGATCATCATGATCATCTGACGCCCTTCCAGCTTGGGGAATTGCTCCACCACTATCAAATCCACCAGATCGGTACGGATACGATTCAACAGCGCCATACCAATTTCCTGGTGTGTGATTTCACGCCCCCGAAAACGCAAAGTGATCTTGCACTTGTCGCCATCGGCCAGGAAGCGCTTGATATTGCGCATCTTGATGTTGTAGTCGCCGTCATCGGTACCTGGGCGGAATTTGACTTCCTTGATTTCGATAACCGTCTGTTTCGACTTCGCATCAGCCGCCTTCTTTTGCTCTTGGTATTTGAACTTTCCATAGTCCATCAACCGGCAAACCGGCGGGATTGCAGTCGCAGCAATCTCAACCAGATCAACATCCAGCTCGCCCGCCATGCGCAGGGCCTCAGAGATGCTAACGACGCCCAAAGGCTCATTGTCTTGCCCTGAGAGGCGAACTTCCGGGGCCATGATTTCCCGGTTGAGGCGGTGTTTGCGTTCTTCGCGGTGACGACGGTCACGAAATTCAGTAGCGATGGCTCAATCCTTCACAATATCTTTGCTACCAAAACAGTAGCTACAGCCGCCCAGTTCACGCGGACAAACCAACTCATTAAGCCGACTTGTTGGCAATGTCACCCAGGATTTTCTGCACAAAGGCATCGAGGGGCATTGCACCGAGGTCTTGACCACCCCGGGCGCGCACTGCAACAGCACCTGCTGCCATCTCCTTGTCGCCAATGACGACTAAATACGGCAGTTTCTGCATCGAATGCTCGCGTATTTTATACGTAATCTTCTCGTTGCGCAGGTCTAAATTGACTCTAAGCCCTTGATTTTGCAGCGTTTTAGCCACGGAGCGGGCATATTCTGCCTGTGCATCAGTGATATTGAGCACCGCAACCTGGACCGGCGCCAGCCAGGCCGGCAGGGCGCCGGCGCTGCCCTCGATCAAGATTCCGATGAAACGCTCCAGGCTGCCCACAATGGCCCGGTGCAACATGATAGGGCGGTGACGCGCGCCGTCTTCGCCCACGTATTCCGCGTCCAGACGCTCCGGCATGTTGGGGTCGATCTGGATCGTGCCGCACTGCCAGGGGCGACCCAACGCATCTTTCAGCGTGTATTCGATCTTGGGACCGTAGAAGGCGCCCTCGCCTGGCAAGTATTCAAATTCGCAACCGGACGCACGCAAACCTTCCGCCAGGGCAGCCTCGGCGCGGTCCCAGCTTTCCTCGGTACCAATGCGCTGGTCCGGGCGGGTCGCAATCTTGTAGATGATGTTGTGAAAGCCAAAGTCAGCGTAGACCTTTTGCAACAACGTCGTGAACGCTTTCACTTCTTCCTGGATCTGGTCTTCGGTACAGAAGATGTGACCATCGTCTTGGGTGAAGGCGCGCACACGCATGATGCCGTGCAGGCCGCCCGATGGCTCATTGCGGTGGCAGGCACCAAACTCACCGAAGCGCAGGGGCAGATCGCGGTAGCTCTTGACGCCGTGTTTATAGATTAGGATGTGGCCCGGGCAGTTCATCGGCTTCAACGCGTAATCGCGCTTTTCCGACTCAGTGATGAACATGTTCTCGCGGTACTTGTCCCAGTGGCCGGTCTTCTCCCATAGCCCCTTGTCGATGATCTGCGGGCCTTTGACTTCCAGGTAGCCGTTGTCCTGGTAGACCTTGCGCATGTACTGTTCCACACCTTGCCACAGGGTCCAGCCTTTGGGGTGCCAGAACACGGTGCCGGGGGAATGCTCATCGATGTGAAACAGATCCAACTCGCGGCCCAACTTGCGGTGGTCGCGCTTTTCAGCCTCTTCTAGCATGGTCAGATGCTGTTGCAATTCATCTTTCGTCGCCCAAGCCGTGCCGTAGATACGCTGCAGCATTTCATTCTTGTGGTCACCCCGCCAATAAGCGCCGGCCACCTTCATCAGCTTGAAGTGCTTCAGTTTGCCAGTGCTAGGCACGTGAGGGCCGCGGCACAAGTCTTCGAATTTACCTTCGCGGTACAGGGAGACATCCTGGTCGGCAGGGATGCTTTCAATAATCTCGGCCTTGTAGTGCTCGCCAAGGCTCTTGAAATGGGCCACTGCTTCGTCACGCGGCAATACGCGGCGCGTCACAGGCTCGTCCAGAGCGGCGAGCGCCGTCATCTTTTTCTCAATAGCAGCCAGATCTTCGGGCGTGAACGGACGTTTGTACGAGAAGTCGTAGAAGAAACCGTGCTCAATAACGGGGCCAATGGTGACCTGCGCTTCGGGGAATAATTCCTTGACGGCATAGGCCAGCAAGTGGGCTGTGGAGTGGCGGATGACTTCCAGGCCATCCGCATCTTTGCCGGTGATGATGGACAGTGCGCTGTTAGCCGTCATCTGGTAGCTGGTGTCCACCACTTTACCGTCGACCTTGCCAGCCAGTGCTGCTTTGGCCAAGCCGGCGCCAATAGAGGCTGCCACTTCGGCCACAGTGACCGGGCCGGGAAATTCGCGCTTGGAACCGTCGGGGAGTGTGATATTGATCATGTTGGGTACCGAAAAAGAGTGAATCAGAAAAGCAAAAAGCGCGGGAAGGTCCGCGCTTTACTATGAGTTTGGTAGCTGGCTGCGCACAAGGCGCGCGGACTACGGCCTTATTCGCTTGAAGAAGTCGCCGGTGTAGTTCGCGGTGTCATAACCAGATTGCCTTTCTCGCTCTTATACAAAGTTGATATCTTGATTTTAACCTCAGTCCGCGCGGTCGACTGGAAACTCGGCCTTGTGCGGCATGTGCAGTTGCACCCTTTTGTGTTTATCGCGTTTGTATCCAAGACTGAAAAGGACTATTGTGTAGGTATATAACAACCCAAGACACATCGCAAACACCATGGCATCCGTTTCATCGATCTCCCAGTCCGGCATGCAGGCAGCGCAAACGCGGCTGGATTCTGCCGCCCACAATGTTGCGAACGTGGAAACCAGCCCGTTCAAACGACAGGAAGTGGTTCAGACCGAAAAGAAAGATGGGGGCGTATCCACAGCCCTCAGCAAATCCACAACAGAAGGGGCGGCGTTGGAGACCGATATGGTTGCGCAGCTGCAGGCTAAGAATGCGTTTTTGGTTAATCTGGCAGTGTTCAAAACCAGCAACCAGATGACCGGGGCGTTGTTGGATCAAAAAGCTTGAGCCCAGAAAAAATCCCCCAGCCGTTGAAGGCTGGGGGAATAAAGCGAGGTCAGACGAATAACCTCGCCAGGAGACGACCCTCAGTCGCAATCATTTCTAGCAACTTTGGTGCCAAACCTGTCCAACAGGACAAGAATTGCATTGAACGGCTGTCCTTGTGCTCCGCTCGTATCAGCCCACACCGCTTGGCTTTGTGCATAACTGGGTAAAATAGCAGACGCACTTTTTTTGGAGCCTCTTTCATGCTACTCAGCGCACCACAAGCTATGAACGTCGCACCGTGCCGCATCTGAGGTGAAAGACCACTACGCGACCCTGGGGCTCAACAGTTCAGCCAGTCTGGCCGATATCAAGAAGGCCTTCCGCCAGCAAGCATCCCTTCACCATCCGGATCGCAATGACGATCCTGGCGCACCAGCCCGTTTTCGGTCAGTGCAAGAAGCCTACGACGTGTTATCCGATGACGGCAAGCGCCAGGCCTACGACGACAACCGCCGCCGCAATCTATTGGACAGCCCGATAGCCACCGCACAGGAAATTTGGCAGAACTATTTCAACCGCATCCACCTAGACACACACTGAATGAACATTTCCCCCTACTTTCGCAACCTGCGCTCGGCCTACTCTGCTGAACTCGATGACCTGACATTTGATTCAGAGGGCGTCCACATCCTGGACAAACGCCTGAAGCAGCGGCGCAAGGAAATGGAATTCTTGGTCCATATGATGGAGATCAGCCCCGAAATGGTGGCCGTGGTCTTCCACAAAGGCTTTCGCTTCAACTCGCTAGCAGCCATGGACGACCTGTTGAGCCGTGACGCCGATGCCCTGCCCGAATGGGACAGCCTGACCCACGCGATTGAGCTGGCGCCTTGGACGCAAGAAATCGTCCATGTCTTGCAAAAGCAGCCCATGGGCGAATGGTTCATGACCGTTGCCGCCGCGCTGGAATACATGCACAACAAGCCAGAGTACCCACAGGCGTCGGATTCGGACGACGAGGACGAAAACGCTGAAAACGAGGACGGTGAAGTGGAAGACGCCGACGAGGCAGAAGCCCGCACGCGTGAAGAAGCCGGTGCCGACTGGATGGTCGAGCAGGGCTTCGACCGCAAGGAGTAATGGCATGAACAGCAACCTTGCCCTGATTGCCAAGACCCAGAGCCTGATCGCTGCCGGCGACATCGTAGGAGCCGAATCGGCCCTGGTGGAACTGGCCGACGCCGAAGGCGACGGCGCCCTCCTCGTGGTGCTGGAGCAATTGCCGCCCAAAGACATACTGGCGGTGATCCGGGAATACGACAACTCCAAGGAGTCCGTCATCAACCTGCTGGTCACACCCGAGATGTTTGCCCGGGCCGTGGTCATCGAGAAGCAATACAAAGACCTCACCCGCACCCACTTGCGTGGCATGGTCAATTCGGTCATCTTCCGCGACGACGCCGACCCGGTCGAATTTTTGACCGCCATTGGTGAACTGGAAGGCGGCAGCGAGGCCTTGGCTGACTATTTCTCCGAAAAGTGGAGCCGCATCGAGGCCTTCGCCCGCACGGGCACCTTTGACGCGGTGGAGGACGATGGCGAAATGCTGTCCGAAACCGCCCTGCTGTCGCTGGCCTACGCGCCACCCCGCATCGAACTGGACGAGGTTACCGACCAGGACTGGATGCAGCTGGCCTGGCTGCTGCGCCACCAATGCCCTGACCTCTTTACCGAAACCGTGATGGTGCTGCGGGCCAAGGCGCGTGCCCACGACCTCGGCCTGGACGGTGATGACGAATCAGAAGAAGAAGCCGAAGAAGACGATGGCAAGGTCGAAACCGGCGACACCGACCGCGGCAAAGCCACACCAGCAGCCCGGGAAGACGACGAGGAATCAGCGATCTGATGCAGCAATCCGTATCGTTGTTTGACGCGCGTCCGTTTTTCGAAAAGGCGCTAGCCCACGGTGTGCAACACGGCATCATCAGCCAAGCCAAGCTGGACGCAATCTGCCAGGATGCACCCAAAGGCATGGTGCAGATCGCGCGCTACTTTGGCACCGAATTCCTGCGGCCGGAGCTTGAAAAAGCCCGGGACCGCATGGTCAATCTGGTAAGCCTGTACCTGGAACACACCAGCGGTGGCGAACTGCGTCTGGCTGCTGAATCACTGCGCGACCATTCTTTCCTGTCACGCTCCAAGGGCGGATCAGATATGCTCAAAGCACTGATCGCGATGCCGCAGAACAGCCACTTCGGCATGAACGAAGGCACGGGGTTTACAGACGACCACATTCCGCTCTTGGCCAAATGGTCGCTGCGGACACTGCCGGAGTACCAGGCAGAGCTGGCGCTTCGCCAACAGGCCACGTTGCTGGTGGACGCCGCGATATGGATGGCCGAGTCCCTGGACCTGAACGCACAAGAGCTGGAAGAAGCCGGCAAGGATGCCGACGCCGTCATCCGCACCGCCCTGCTGGCACGTTTTGCGCGCCGCACCGAAATGCCGGACTGGGTGGCATTCGAAAAATTGGTCGTGGCCCTGCGCAAGAAATTCCCTGCGCCCGATGGCATTCCTGCGATCACCCTGCCCAAGGACCTGCCAGCGCCATTCGCACCCGTGGTGGAGCGCGTGCGGCAGTCTGTACTGGCCGATCTGCCCAAGATACTGGACGCAAAACTACCGCCCCGCAAACTGTTTGACCAGACGCCGGCATTCATGGGCCGCTATTTCTGGTTGGAAGACGGCATCAGCGAAGTGGACCACTTTGACCGCAATGCGTCTGCCGCATGGAACAAGGCAACAGGCGGCCATGGTGACGATGGCTCTCTGCTGACACTGTTTCTGTGCGTGGCCGCAGGCAGCCCGCCGAAGACGGTTCTGACCGAAAAATCAGCCGCCACTCTGGTGCGCAAAATCCGAAAATCCGGATTACAAGCCGCAAAGGCAAGCCAGTACATAGTCGACCACGCCCCCCAACACCACCAAGGTGATTACGCCCAGTTGTGGGACGCCTTTATTGAGGATGCCGAGCCGACACTATTGAGCGACCGGGATTACGCGCTGAACGACGCCTTGGCGCTGCTACGGCGCGAATGCAATATTGGCCCTTAAACCCGGGCCGCGGCGCGGAAATTGCGGGGCCTGCTCGAATCCGCTAAAGTGTTAGCAGCCCAGCCCACCTAGGGAACCGAAGTGAACCAAAAGCCCCCTGCACCCACCTCCCCCCCACCGTCCAAACAGGAGCGCTCCCAAGAGCGCTACATGCCGGGTGACCCCATTCCCGTGCCGGACGCCGTTGAAGCCAATACAGAATCCACCTGGGCTCTGTTTTCAGACGTGCCCCGCCAGCCGGACCCTGAGTTTCTGGACACCGTACCCGCCTCCCTGCTGGAGGAAGATATCGCCGCCACCGTGCGCAAACGAACCGAATAAAGTATTGCACCCCATGCCATTGAACCGCCTGTTGACCGCCCTCCTCACCTGCACCGCGCTCTTGATGGGTGCCTGCTCCCAAAAAGACAGTCCCAGCGCAGAGACTTCCAAATCCACCAAACAAGAGATATCGGTAGAAACCGTGGCGGCACAAGCCAAGGGTTTTACCGTGGGCGCGTTCATGAGTGCCCACACGGTGTATGTATTCTTCGATCCGCAGTGCCCGCATTGTGGCCACCTGTGGCAGGCGTCCATTCCGCTGCACAAGAAGATGAAGTTTGTGTGGATTCCGGTTGCATTGATGAATGCGTCCAGTCTGCCCCAAGGCTCTGCGTTGCTAACGGCGGCCAACCCTGTGGAATCGATGACCGCGCATGAAACATCGCTGCTATCTGGCAAGGGTGGCATTTCGGCACCTGCCGGCATCACGCCCGAGATCGAAAAATCCATCAAGGCCAATACCGCGCTGCTCAACAGCTTCGGTGCGGAGTCTGTTCCTTTTGTGGTTGCCAAAAATGCACGCACAGGCCAGACCGTGAGCCGCAGTGGCGCCATGGCGACCGCCGCATTGGCAGAGTGGGCGGGGCTGGACGCGACACCCTGAAAAGGGGCCCGACCGCCCCTAGACGACAAGGCCACGCAGACTACAGGCTCAGCGCCTTTTCCACGGCCTTCACCAGGGTGCTGCTCTGGGGCTCAACGCCGCTGGGGTAGTGGGCCAGGACTTTGCCCTGGCGGTCAATCAGGTACTTGTTGAAATTCCATTTGGGTTCGGCTTGTGTCGCTTTGGCAAGCTCCGCATACAACGCATTCTTTTTCGGCCCCTTCACCTCGGTTTTAGCGAACATCGGGAACTTGACGCCATAGGTGTTGAAGCAGAAGTCCGCAATTTCCTTGGCCGACCCCGGCTCCTGTTCACCAAACTCATTGGACGGGAAACCCAGCACCACCAGGCCCTTACCCTGGTACTTGGCATACAAAGCCTCCAACCCCTCGTACTGCTTGGTAAAGCCGCAAAAACTTGCGGTGTTCACCACCAATACCACCTTGCCCGCGTACTGGCACAGGTTCTGCGGCGCGTCGTCCTGCAAACGCGGAAATTGGTGCTTCAGGATGGCCGGACAGGCTGCAGATACTTCTGGGGCTGATGCCACCGGAGTGGGCTTCTGCGCCATGGCACCGGCGAAGGGAATCAGAGCAAGGGCGGCAGTCTGCAGCGCCCGGCGGATGGCGTTTGGGGTATTCATTACCGCATTATGGTTGTCTTGCAAAATGTAGTTTTACTATGTAAATACAAACAGATACCAAATTATTCCTATAGATTGCACCGCATTAGTGTTTCCACCAACCGCATAGCAACGTAATAAAACTACACTCCGCCCAACCTCTCCCATGCAGCGCCCCTCCAAAGAAGCGTTCCACAAGGACAAACATGCGGAGCAAACCCCAATCCCGGCCATGTTGGACAGAGGTTACCCCGTTGCAGACGAAATCAACAAAGAGATGGAGTAGACATGACAACTGGTATCCGATCCCCCCTCGTCAAAGCGCTTTTATTGGGTTGTGCCGTCTTTGGCGCCACCCTGACCGCCACAACCCCGGCCTATGCCCTCAACCCTAGCGACACCTCAGTGCAAATGTTCCGCTGGAAATGGAATGACATTGCCAAGGAATGCACCAACTGGCTCGGGCCCCAGGGCTATGGCGCCGTGCAAATCTCCCCGCCCCACGCCGCAGCCAGCCTGGGCTTCTGGTACGACATCTACCAGCCCGTGAACTACACCGACCTGAAAAGCGCCATGGGCACCGAGGCCGAGCTGCAAACCATGGTCAACACCTGCCACGCGGCCGGTGTGCGTGTCTATGCCGACGTGGTCGTCAACCACCTGGCGGCGGGCGCAGGCACCGCCACCAACGGCCAGACCTGGAACTCCACCACACTGACCTACCCCTTCTTCAGCGGCAGTGACTTCCATGCCAGCTGCGCGATACAAGACGCCGATTACAGCAACCCTGGCAACCAGAGCAGCATCCGCAACTGCCGCCTGGTGGGCCTGCCCGACCTGGCCACCGAATCCACCTATGTGCGCGGCCAGATCAAGAACTACCTGACCAAGCTCTTGAACATGGGCTTTGATGGTTTCCGTTTCGACGCGTCCAAACACATGCAGCCCGCAGACCTGCAGGCCGTGGTCAGCGGCGTGTCGCAGACCACGCTGGCCGGTGAGCCCGTCTGGGCGACGCACGAGATCATTCCGGACGGCAACGTCAACCGCGCCGACTACTTCACCAGCGGCACCGTCAACGAATTCAAGTTCACCTACGCCATGCGCGAGACCTTCCGCGGCACCAATGGCAACCAGCTGTCGCAGATCCGCACCTACATGGGCACACCCGGCAACTGGGGCGGCACCTGGGGATTTGTCGACAGCGCCAAAGCCACGGTGTTCGTCAACAACTGGGACACCGAACGCAGTGGCGACTCGCTGATGGCCAGCAACTACACCGGCCTGGGCAACGACACCCAGGGCTCCAAGCGCTATGACCTGGCCAATATCTTCATGCTGGCCTGGCCTTATGGCCACGCGCAATTGCACTCCGGCTTTCGCTTCACCAACAAGGACCAGACCAGCCCCAGCGCCAGCCCGTTTGATGCCAGCGGCAACCCGCAGGTCAACGTGAACTGGGACTTCATCCACCGCTGGAGCGACATCTCCAACATGGTCAAGTTCCGCTCCACCACCTCGGGCCAGGACGTCAACAGCTTTGTCAGCGGCACCACCAACCAGATCGCCTTTGGCCGCGGTACCAAAGGTTTTGTTGTCATCAACAACGAGTTCTCCGCGTGGAACACCACGCTCCAAACCCAGATGCCGGCCGGCAGCTACTGCAATGTGGTCGACGGCCAGCGCAACGCTGCCCAGACCGGCTGCACCGGCAGCACCGTGGTCGTTAACGCCAGCGGCCAGATCAGCATCAACCTGCCCGCCAATGGCGGCAGCACCGTGCCTGCGGTGGCCATCCATGCAAACCAGAAGCTCACCACCGACACCACGCCACCCAGCGTGCCCACGGGTCTGAGCAAAAGCAATGTGACATCCAGCGCAGCCACCATCAGCTGGAACGCATCAACCGACAACGTGGGCGTGGCCACCTACCGCCTGCTGCGCAATGGTGCACAGGTCACCACTGCCGTATCGACCAGCGCCACCAACACCGGCCTGTCCCCCGCCACCACCTACAGCTACACCGTGCAGGCGCTGGATGCAGCGGGAAACGTATCGGCCGCCAGTAGCCCACTGTCCGTCACCACGCTAGCGGGGCCGACGGGTTGCCAAGTGAAATTCACCATTGCCAACGCGAACACGACGGTGGGGCAAAACTTGTACGTGGTGGGCAATCAGACTGCCATTGGCAACTGGACACCCGCGGCGGGCTTTGCGCTGGCCATACAGGGCAGCGGCGCCAATGTGCCGTGGACTGGCACGGTCATGCTGCCCGTGAGCACAGCTGGTCAATACAAATATGTGAAGTGGAATGGCAGTGCGGCGGTCTGGGAGAGCAACCAGTCGACGGGTTCGGGAAATCGGGAGATGACTACGCCGGCCAGTTGTGCGAGCATTGTGACGCGGAGTGACGGCAGCTTTAAGTTCTAGTAGGCTCAGTTCAGCAGGCGCCCGCTTGGCGCGGGGAGCCTGTCAGAAATTTTGTGTGTGAGGCATACCATGTCACCAAGGAACATGAATGCCAAGCAAATCGCAGAAGGCTAAAGCCGCACAGGCACTGCC
>JAYSZJ010000082.1:0-1616 GCA_043738115.1 Rhodoferax sp.
TGCTGGGTGCGCAGCGCAACCTCGACGAAGGCCGCAGCGCGGCTGCAGCCTTGCTTTACACCAAATCCAGCGGTTCCTTGAGCGCAAGCCGGGCCGATGCGCGCCTGAGTTATGCGCACCGGCCGCTGGGCGGCACCTTGATCTGGCTTGACCGCCTGCAGTATGTTCATGAGTCGCTGCAAGACCCGCTAGGGCCTCTGCTAACACGCAAGCTAATCAACAACTTCAATGCCAACTGGATGCCGACCCGGCAAACGCAAATTGCGATGCAGTACGGCGCCAAGTACGTTCGCGACAGTATTGACGGTAGCGCTTACAAAGGCTTCACGCAGCTCATCGGCCTGGAAGCGCGGCAAGACATCGGTGAGCGTTTCGATATTGGCCTGCATGGCGGCATGCTTCATTCATTCAAAACCAGCGCGCGCGACTACCAGCTTGGGGCATCGGTCGGGTTCAAGCTGGCAGAAAACTCGTGGCTGAGCGTAGGCTACAACCAGCGCGGCTTTGTTGATCGCGACTTCATCGGCAGCGAGTACCGCGCCGAGGGCCTGTACCTGAACCTGCGGGTCAAGTTTGACCAGGACACGTTCCATTTAAATGACCGCAGCGGGGGCCAGCTGGCGCCACTTCCGGGCAAGCCATAGCCTTGGCCCAGTCCCGCACGCCAAACCCGCATTCCCAAACCGTAAATCAAGCGAAATGAACGCTCTTAAACACCTTATGCAGCGCGGTGCGGCGGCCGTGCTGGCGCTGGCTATGGCACTGCTTCTTCTGGTGCAAGGGCAACACGTACACGCAGAAACCGTTCACGGTATTACAGCCGACGGAATTTTCAGCGTTGATAGCGTCAGCGGTGGCCCTGCTACCCAGCTGGTCACGTTCACCACGCCGCTCGCCTTTGCCGCTACGCTGGCCACCCGCCCCTCCGACGGGATGTTGTTTTATCTCGATTCGGGCAATGCCAACCCGAACCTCTGGCGTTGGGACCCGGCCAACCCCAGCCTGATGCCGGTGCTGGTCGGCACGCCGGGTGCCACCACCACCGGCGTGATTCGACTTGGTTTTGACGTGTTCGGCAGTCTTTTCGCCATGGACTCCGGTGTGGGCACGTCGCTTTGGAAGCTCGACACGAATACCGGCGGAATTTTAAGCGTCACCCCAGCCAGTGGCTTCAACGGCGGGAATCTCACCGGCGGTGGCGACCTGTGTTTGCACCCTACGACGGGCGTGCTCTACATGATTTCGCAGCAGGATTTATACACGTTGACTTCGACGGGCGTGGTGACGCGCCTTGGCACCATCACGGGCATGCCCGCCATCTCAACCGGATGTGCCTTTGACCGCGACGGCAAGCTGGTGGTGTCACCCGGTGCGCAGCTCTACAGCGTCAATATCGGTACGCTGGTGGCTTCCGCATTGCCCAACGCGACCGGTGTCGCGGCATTTGGTGACTTGGCCACCAACCCTGATCCGAACGTCCGCGCCGATCTGCGGGTTTCCAAAACTGCCAGCAACCTGACACCTGGCACCACTGTCAGCTTCACCGTCACGGTGACCAACGACGGCCCTAACCGCGCTACCGATGTCCGGCTTCTGGACTTGCTCCCCGCTGGTTT
>JAYSZJ010000083.1:0-6594 GCA_043738115.1 Rhodoferax sp.
CCAGCGTTCGAGTTGGGCAAGGGCGATGTCCCAGCCTGCATCACCGGCAACACGCAGGCCATCCAGGTGTGCATCCAGCAGACGGTCAAACTCCAGCAAATGCGACAAGCCCACCAAGGGCGAGTGCACCGAGCCGTCTCGCTGCTGCCAGTAGAAGGCTGCGTCACCGGCGTGGCGGGTGACCAGGGGCGGGATGATCAGGTCACGGGCAGACATCACGGAATACTTCACTCAGGACGCAAGCTTGGCCTGCTTGACGGCCTTGAACCACGCGGTGGAAACCGGCATAAAGAGCAGCACCACGCTGATGATTGACAGCAGTTGAAGCGCGATACCGATGACGCCAAACAGCGGGGAGATGCCGAAGGTCATCCCCATTCCACCTATTGCGGAGATGAGTCCGTAGGCGGTAAACACGGCCCACACCCAGCGCACCACGTTGTTGCCACGTGCGATGAAAAAGCACAATATGCCAACGAAAAGCACGCCAGCTGCGGCGCCCCCATACATGATGGCACCACTAAGCGCTTCGGTTGGCAGGCCCTGGGCCTGCAAGTGCGCAATCATATTGGGCAAGAAAAAGAACAAGACGACAATGCCGGCCAAACTGACTGCCATTGCGAGTGATATAGCCATATTGACGAGCCCAGGGCGGGGAAGGGAAGATGCAGCGATGCTCATAAAAATCCAGGGATAGTTAAGGTGTTGATTGGGAAGATGTGCCGGCGAGTTGGCGCAGAGCCTTACGCCAGCGGTTGACGGGTGGCAGAAATAGCAACGTGGATAGAACCAGAAAACTGCAAGCGATGAGTAGGGTTGGCAACAAAGGCGCCCACGGTTGCGATGGAATTTGACTCAGCGGTGTGCCAAGCACCAGGCTGACTATCAACGACACTACCGGAACCAATACCCGCCAGAAATCAGCCAAGGCAACGAATACCAGGATCAGCAACCAAAAGCGCCGCGAAAAACGCCACCCCCTGGCTAGGCAGAACAATCCACCAAGAAGCAAACTAGCGCGAAAGAGCGTTTGATGGATGCCACTCTGGCGTAGCAGTTCTCGGCCTTCAGGCGTTAACTCCGGCATATGTTTCTCAGCGATGCGGAGCAGCGTGTCGTCGGCCAGCATGATGCACACGTAGCCCAGCGTTGTGAGCAGCAAAGCGCTCAACGTGACCAACAAAAGGCCAGGGCGGGCGAGGGGTACGCCGGTGTGGCGCAGCCAATGGAGAAAAGAACTTGAGCGTAGATTCAAGGTGCTGGTAGCCAAAAGATGTGGATCAATAAATTGGGTACCACTGCCCGTTTTCACGGAAAGCGGCGCCGCCGTATCCAGCCAGAAGTAGCACACCATCGGCCACCGACAAGTTGCCAGAACAAGCTCGTACATAGTCCGGCACGTCGGCTTGTGTCAATTTTTCGTTGTGTATCGTCCAAAGGCCATAGTCGGAAGTGCACCATACCCGGTCTTCGTACCAAACCATGTCTTTGAAGCCGAGTACCATGCCCGCAGGCTGGGCCTTGTGGATGTTTTTCCACTTCTCACCACGACCTTTGAAAACGACGCCATGCATGCCGCTGATGTAAACGTTGCCATCTCCCGCACAGCAAAGGGATTGCAAGTTTGTGTTGCTTGGGAAGGCTAATGCGCGCCAGTCTTTGCCGTTGAAGTGGTAAACATGGCCTAGGCCACCGGCGCAGTAAATATCACTTTCTGAAAACCCGTCAATGTCGCTGAACCCATCATCCAGAGAAATCATTGCGTCGTGATTCGGAATAAGTTTTGTGAACGAGTACCAATCTCCGCGCTCAATTCTTTTACCAACGCTTTTACCTAGTCCACAACCATACAGCCATCCATCGATGACTCTTAATTTCGATGCGCTACCTTTGAACGGGCCATCATCTTCAAAATAGGGAATGTCGCTTTCAAATCCACCGTCACCACTGCCCATTGAATAGACATCATTCCCCGCGACACCAACAAAATGTTCTTTTGGCTTGGTCGGGGCTTCACAGATAGGAATGTCAATGCCACGAAGAAATGTGTTGCTCCATGCGTTTGCATCTTTTTTATCTCTAAACCACGCCAACACTCGCTTTTCAACATCCCCCTCTGGCGGACCGGATGAATCTCCATCCCACTTGGATTTAGGCCAACGCGTATAGTCTTCTCGAACTACAAAGTAGAAAATATTTTTCTTCCTCACACAGCAATCTACTGTGTTGTAACCATAGAGAAAATTTTCTTGCGTCTCTTTGTTCATCATATAAAGGGTCCCTATTCCTTATTCTGTATTGGCAGTTCCGTCTTGTTTGGGCGATCCACCACCCGTCCCCGGATTGGCTTTCATCTTCCCGCAGTTCTTATAGTAAGAATCCAGTTGGGCTTTTAGGCAGTCTGGGTTGCACTGTGGTGAAGTAGAAGGTTTAATTGCCTTGAGACTTTCATCTCTCATTTCTCCATAATCAATATCTTTGGGAGGTCTATTCTTCCCTCCGTTATAAATATCCGTAAACCCTTTCAACGCTTGGTGCGCCGCCCCATGGCTACCATGGGTGTTACTGGCCCCTTCCAGGCAAATAACGGGCGCACTGCCTCTGGTGTAGCCCTCACAACCAGCACCCGAGGCAGCCGAGTTTGGAATGATGTGGTGGCCGGTTTGGCCAGGGCAGCAGCCTTGTCCTTTTTCGGCTTGTTCTTTGGACGTTTCTGTCTTGTTAAATGGGACCAACTGGCATTTTCGTGCCCGCAAGCAAGGGCTGACCTCTGCAAGGGCGGTCATGGTCTCTTCAAAGATCTCGCTCGGGCTCATTTTCCCGCTGAGCATGTCGTTGATCTTGCCCAACTGGTCTTTCATCCCGGCAATCTTGTCGTAGGCTTCTTTCGCGCTGCCTACAAGGGTAACTGCTGTTTTTCCAGCGGTCCAAATGCCATCGGCGATGTTCCACACAGTCACTCCAGCAAGGACGATTTCGCCGACTACGGGTACTACTAATGACGCGACGCCGACACCTTCGCGAATCACAGCTTTTTCCACGTAATTTGTGGCCGCTTCGCCGGCCACGTCCACCAGCTTGCCGCCCGCTTGTTGCACGGTGGTGGCGATGTCCTTGTTGAGTTGTTCCTTTATCCCGTCGAGTTTTTTGGAGAACTCGTCCATATTGCCGGGTCCATTGGGCTTAACCCAAAGCCCGTCGCAATGGTCATTCAGCCAACTGGTCGCCGGATTAGCCTTCTCCTTGTCGCCATAGCCATTGGCCTTTTTGGCCGCTTCGTCCATCGCGCCGACCGCCCCTTTGACCTTGTCGAACGCTGCCCCCAGCTTGGAAATAGGTTTGGCCTTGTTCTTGGCGTCTTTGGAGTCATTTTTGCCTTGCTCGCTCTTACACGTTTTCTCTATATCGTCCCTGTCTTTTTTGCAAAAGTCGTGGGTGTTAAAGGTGTCGAGGTAGGGGTATTTGACCGTGTTGGGCGTCTCTTTTTTACTGCGCTCAGGTTTGCGACCGTTTGCGCCACCGCTGTTGGTCGTCGATTGGCCCCCGCGTGATGTACTTCTAACCATGATTTTTCTTTGCCATGAGCATGATCAATTCTTGTGGTTATGTGTAGTCGGGTCGGTATGGCGACAGACGTTGAGCCCTTCCACCTTCACATCCGGCGACCAGTCCACAAAGTAGCATTTGCCTTTGATGGTGTTGCTGGCCGCCCCCATCTTGTAGGCGTAGGTAGCGGGTTCGTTCCCGGTGCTGGTGGACAGAAACGAAACGTCCTTTTTGCAGATGGGAGTGCCGCACACAAACACGGTGGTGCTGCCGTTGGACAAGTCGCGAGCAAAGGCGGTATTGGGGTAGGGCAAGGGAATGCCGATCTTGGGCGGCTTGGGTGGGCTGTGGCACACATCAGGAAATGCCACGGTACGCCCATCAGCAGCTTGAGAGCAGAACTCGTCGTCATTGGCGTAAACGTGGGTTTCCATCTTTTGCTCTCTTAATGTGGGTTGGCTGCCGTGTCGGCTGGGCCTGTGACGTGTTGCACCACCACGGCGCTGCGCAGGCCTTCGTCGTTTGCCAGGTGGATGACGCCGCAGTCGCCGGGACCATCTTCGCGGTGCAGCAATTGGTTGAGCCAGGCCAGCATCAGGGGTCCAGTGGCTGCGCCCACCTCTCCCACACAGTCGGCGGTGGTATAGACCATTGGTACGGTTCCGCCATTCTCTGCCACCCGGGTGACGGCATTGGCGGCCTCGCCCGCAAAGAAGCCTTCGCCGTTCTGGTCGCTCATGCGCCAGGCTAAGTCGTTGCAGGTGATGTCGGCTTGGTTGAATGCCGTGCGCAGGGCTTGGCTCAAACCTTGGGCACGTGAGGGCACGCTGCCGTCGGGGCGGCCAGCTTCCATCGCCTCACCCCACCCGGTAATGTGCAGGCCACTGGCCTCTGGCGTGGCCAGCTCCAGCAGCACGGCTGCTGCGGCTTCACCGGGAATAAACCCGTCGCGGTTGCCGGGCACCAACAGTCGCTCCGCTTGCAGGTAGTGGTTGATGGTTTGGGCGTTCAAGTAACTGTCAAACCCCAGCATCATCACTTGCTGGCAAGTGCCTTTTATCAGCAAGTCGTGGGCACCTTGCAGCACCGCGCTCAAACCCGCACGTCCGCTATGCCACACCTTGGAATGAGTGCTCAGTGGCAGTTTTAGCAAGTTGCTGCCCATCAGGGCCGCTTCAATGGTACTGCGTTCTTCAACCCCGGGGCGGCTTGGTTCGGCCGACAGGAGCAACACGGTCAGGGGGCCGTCGATCTTTGTGGCGCTTTGGCGCTGGGTTGCTTGGCTCAAGCAGTCGTTCACCGCATGCACCATCCACTGCGACTGGCGCTGCGCTCCCCAAGTTTCGGTGTCCGGCAAACGCGCCACGCGAACAGGCTCGCCGTTTTTGGTAACGAACTCGCTTTCCTGGAAGTGGTCCATACCGGCCCGCAAGGCGCATGACGCTGCTTGGGCGGTGTAACCCACGGCGCAACACAGGCCTGCGGCGACGATGCGCAGGGTTTTGTCTGTTGCACCAATGGTTTGGGGGGTCGTAGTTGGGTTGACCATGCTCACGCCGCCTTGCGCATGGGTTCGCCGCAACCCTCGCAGCCAGTTTCATCCAGGCCCAGCGAGCGGGCACGCCACCACTGCTCGTCAATCGGCCCCACGGCGATGGTGCTGAACTCTTGAATACGCCGCCGTATAGGCACGCTAGAGCGCCACACCACGCTGAAGCGCCCAGCCTCGGGCTCGAAGAACAGGGTGTCGGCGTGCACCAGGGGTTGCTCAATGCTGTAGTCCTTGCGCAGCACGCGCACGTGCAACGCGTTCAATGCGGGCAGTTTGAACCGGATGTGAGGCTGGCCCTTGACCATGTGTACCAGTTGCACCTCTTCGCCGCCTTGGGGGTAGGAGATGCGCTGGTCCAGTGGGGCACTTTGGTAGAAACGCTCATCAAAGTCCTCAGGCAAAAAGGGGAACACATCACGCCGCCAAGCGTCGTCATAGGTACCTGCGTATTGGCTGCGCTCAGGCACATTGGCGCTGATGGCGCTCAAGCCCATGGAGCGGTACTGCCCATCAGGCTGCTTGATGGGGTCGTTATAGTCTTCCAGGCAAGGCACGGGTTGACCATGCACCTGCCCTATGGTGTGCGAGCCGGCCCAGCCCATGCCAATAGGGTTGGAATCAAACGCTTCGACCAGGGTTTCTTTGTTTTTGACATAGGAGCGCGTTCCGCCAAACCCCAGCCCAAGGTGCAGCGGCATGGATACAAAGGGCTCAGGGTTGGATGGCTCGTAGCGCAAGAGTGCTTTTTTCCAGGACCGCTGGCCCCAGACCTTAATTTGTTTTTGCCACTTGCCCACTTGGGCTTGCACGCCCAGTGCCGTCACGGCTTTGCCATCCGGGCTGTGGGCATAGGCATCAAACAAGATGTCGCATTGGGGTTTGAAACGCACCATGTCGTTGGCACAGCGCACAGCCGATAAGCCAGGCTCGCCGTGGTGCTCGTCGGCATAAGCAAAGGCAGGCGCCGCGATCGGGCGTGGGCGCTGGCCCGGGCCAGGCAAAGTCCACGCGGCCTTGGTCACGATCACCAAATGCTCCTGGCCTGTGACGTCGATGGAGGGGAACACCTCTGAGCGCAGCAAAGAGCTGCCGACCACGACTTCCATTGTTCAGCCTGCCCCGCGTCAGTTGATCTGCACCGAGCCGCCGCGAATGCGCTGGCTCGCCGTGGCATGGCTGGTGACGTAAGCGCCACGAATCTGAATGTGCCCGTCTTCGCTGAGCAAGATCACAGCTTCACCGCAGCGCAACTCCAGCTCGGTGTGCGCTTCAATCACTACGCGTTGACCGTTGTGGCTCACGCGTAAAGCGTCATTGAGAGCGCCATCGACACTGGTGGTCACAGGCTGCATCATCAAGCCCAGCACCACGGGCCGGTCGGTTTGCCCGCCCTCAAATCCCAGGGCCACGGCCTGACCCACGTGCTGCGGGGTCAGTTGAACCATGCTCACGGCATGGAGCCCTTGCAAACCCAGGCTGGCGATGCCAACACGCAC
>JAYSZJ010000084.1:0-16215 GCA_043738115.1 Rhodoferax sp.
ATCCTGCAGGACACTCCCGCGTTTGCGTACGCGTTCTTCGGCGCCATCAAGGCCGGCTTCGTGCCGATCCCGCTCAACACGTTGTGGCGCGCCAGAGACTACCAGCACGCACTCAACGACAGCGGCGCCAGCGCGCTGGTGATCAGCGACGCGCTGCTCAAGGAGTTCCAGGCGATCGCTCGCGCCGATTTGCCTCACCTCGCACACGTGATCGTCGTTGGCGAGGCGCCCGCCGGCTGCCTCAGTTTCGATGCGCTGCTCGCGCAATCGTCGCCCGTCCTCGATGCCGCGCCGACGCAACAGGACGCAATGGCCTTCTGGTTGTACTCGTCAGGGAGCACCGGCGGCCCCAAAGGCTGCGTGCACCTGCAGCGGGACATGTTCGTGTGCGCCGAGTCCTACGCGAAGGGTGTGCTGGGCATGCGGGAATCCGACCGCTGCTTCAGCGTGGCCAAGCTGTTCTTCGCCTATGGCCTTGGCAACGCGTTGTACATGCCGTTCGCGGTGGGTGCGACGACAATCCTGATGCCCGACGCGCCGGCGGCGCCGCGTGTCTACGCGATGATCGAGCGCTCCAAGCCGACGCTGTTGTTCAGCGTGCCGACCAACTTCGGCATGCTGCTCGCCCACGAGCGCAGCGGGCGCGATTTCGATCTCTCCAGCGTGCGACACGCGGTCTCGGCCGGTGAGGCGTTACCCGAATCGCTCTTCCGGCGCTTCAAGCAACGCTTCGGCGTCGAGATTCTCGATGCGATCGGTTCCACCGAGTGCCTTCACATGTTCATCGCCAACCGGCCGGGTCACGCTCGCCCGGGATCGAGCGGCCAGGTTGTGCCTGGTTATGACGCACGGATCGTGGATGACGAGGATCGCCCGCTCCCGGACGGTGAGATGGGCAACCTGCTCATCAAGGGCGATTCGACCTGCGCCTATTACTGGAACCAGCCGGAGAAGACCAGACAGACTATCCAGGGTGCCTGGATCAGGACCGGCGACAAGTACTACCGTGACGCCGACGGCTTCTATTTTTACGGCGGCCGCACCGACGACATGTTGAAGGCCGGCGGCATCTGGGTCAGCCCGATCGAGATCGAGAACGTGTTGATCGATCACGACGCCGTCCAGGAGTGCGCGGTGATCGGGCGAGATGATGGCGATGGATTGTCGAAGCCGTTCGCGTATGTGGTGCTGCGGCCACAGGTGAGCGGCAGCCCGGAATTGGCGGCCGCGCTGCAGCAGTTCGTGCGCGACCGCCTGGCGGAATACAAGCGCCCGCGAGGAGTCGAGTTCGTGTCCGAGCTGCCGAAGACCGCCACCGGAAAGCTGCAGCGCTTCAAGCTGCGCGACCTGGCCTGATCCATCCGTTTCATTTCCCCTTCTTGATCAACCCAAAGGAATCACTGTGAACCGTAGTACACCTCGCTCCTCGCTCTTCCTGCGCACCCTGGTCGCAACTGCTGCCGCAGTGACCGCGCTGTCCGCAACGGCACAGACTTCCGAGCCGGTCAAGATCGGCCTGCTCAGCACGCTGTCCGGCCCCGGCGCCGGCCTGGGTGTGGACATTCGTGATGGCTTCCAACTGGCGGTCAAGCTGGGCGGTGGCAAGCTGGGCGGGCGCGCGGCCGAGGTCGTGATTGCCGACGACCAGGCCAGCCCCGACGTGGGTCGCCAAACAGCGGACCGCCTGATCAAACGTGACAAGGTCGACTTCTTGACCGGCATCGTGTTCTCCAACGTCATGCTGGCCGTGGGCGCGCCCACCTTCCAGTCCAAGACGTTCTACATCAGTGCCAACGCAGGCCCCTCGCAGTACGCAGGTGAGCAGTGCAACCCCTACTTCTTCAGCGCATCGTGGCAAAACGACAACCTGCACGAAGCCGTCGGCAAGACCGTGGCGGACAAGGGCTTCAAGAACGTGGCGCTGATCACCCCCAACTACCCCGCAGGCAAGGACGCGTTGGCCGGCTTCAAACGCTTCTACAAAGGCACGATTGCGTCCGAGAGCTTTACCCAGCTCAACCAACTGGACTACGGCGCAGAGATCTCGCAATTACGCGCCACCAAGCCTGATGCGGTGTATATCTTCTTGCCCGGTGGCATGGGCATCAACTTCATCAAGCAGTTTGTGGGTGCGGGCTTGTCCAAAGACATGACGCTGTTTGGCCCCGGCTTCTCGGCCGATGAAGACGTCATCAAGGCCGTGGGTGAACCCATGCTGGGCATGTTCAACAGCTCGCAGTGGGCGCATGACCTGGACAACGCGGCCAACAAAACATTCGTAGCCGCGTTTGAAAAAGAATACGGTCGCATCCCATCGCTATACGCCGCCCAAGGTTATGACGCGGCCAAGCTGATTGACGCTGCCGTGCGCGACAGCAAAGGTAAGCTCTCTGACAAGGCCGCCGTGCGCAAAGCCCTGGAAGCCGCCAAATTTGATTCGGTGCGCGGCGCCTTCAAGTTCAACACCAACCACTTCCCCATCCAGGACTATTACCTGCGCGTCGTCACCAAGAACGCCCAAGGCAAGGTCACCAACCGCACGCTGGGCACGGTGTTCAAGAACCAGCCCGACGCCTATGTCGGCAGCTGCAAGATGCCTTCGTAATGCGTGATTGATTGACTGACGAAAGACCCCAGAGCCCATGAACACCATTTTGATCCTGGAGCAAATGCTCAACGGCCTGCAGTTCGGCTTGATGCTGTTTCTGCTGGCCGCTGGGCTCACCTTGGTGTTCGGCATCATGGACATGATCAACCTGGCCCACGGCTCGCTGTATATGGTGGGCGCGTATTTGATCGCGTCCATTGCGCAGGCCACCGGGTCGTTCTGGTTGGGTCTGGGCTTTGGCATCGTTGGTACAGCCATCTTTGGCATGTTGCTGGAGATGACGGTGCTGCGCCGCCTGTACCAGCGCGACCACGTGTCGCAGGTGTTGGGCACGTTTGCGATTTTGTTGATGTGCAATGAAGGCGTGCGCATGATCTGGGGCTCGCAACCTTTGTCGCTGAATCCACCGGCGGCACTGGCCGGCCCTGTGGAGTTGATGAGTGGCTTCTATTACCCCGCCTACCGTTTGTTCATCATTGGTGTGGGCCTGTTGGTGGCGGGTTTGTTGTATCTGTTGATTGCCCACACCCGCGTTGGTATGCAAGTGCGCGCGGGTGCGGCCAACCGCGAGATGGCCATGGCCATGGGCACCAATGTGCAGCGCCTCTTCACTGCTGTGTTTGGCGTAGGCGCCGCGCTGTGTGCCGTGGCCGGTGGCATGTTGGGGCCGCTGCTGGCGGTGCAGGTGGGCATGGGCGAGAGTATCTTGATTCTGGCCTTTGTTGTCATCGTCATTGGCGGCATTGGCTCCATACGCGGCGCCTTGCTGGGCGCGCTGCTGGTCGGGATTGTGGACACCGCCGGCCGCACGTTGATTCCACCATCGCTGGGTTATCTGGTCGGACCCGAGGCCGCGTCCAACGCCGGCCCAGCCGTAGCCTCCATCCTGATCTATGTGCTGATGGCTGCTGTGTTGTTCTTTAAACCCCGGGGCCTGTTCCCCACCCACGGGTAATCCGCATGCAGACGACCCAGAACCCCTCTGCGCCCAGCCTGCTGGACCACTCGCTGCAACTGCGCTGGTCGCTGCCCGTGCTGGCCTTGCTGGCCGCGTTGCCCCTGTTGGCATCGCTGGCAGGCGACACGTTTTACGTAGGCCTGGCCACCCGCATTCTGATATTTGCATTGGCCGCCACTAGCCTGAATTTGATCCTCGGCTTTGGCGGCATGGTCAGTTTTGGCCACGCGGCCTTTGTGGGCGTGGGTGCCTACACGGTTGCCATCTTGATGCAAAACGGTGTAGTGTCCGCCTGGTCCGCGTGGCCCATCGCCATGCTGGTCAGCGCCATCGCCGCTCTGCTGATCGGCTGGGTCAGCCTGCGCACGCAAGGTGTGTACTTCATTATGATCACACTGGCCTTTGCGCAGATGCTGTACTACCTGGTGGTGTCGCTCAAGGCCTATGGTGGCGACGACGGCATGTCGCTGGCTGGGCGCTCCAGCATGGGCCTGGGTGTCAACCTGGGTGAAGACACACACTTCTACTACGTCACGCTGGCGCTGTTGGTTGCCGCCATGGTGCTGATCACCCGCCTGCTGAATGCGCGCTTTGGCCATGTGCTGCAGGCCATACGCGAGAACGAGGTCCGTATGACGGCGATTGGTTTCCCCGTGTTTCGCTACAAGCTGGTGGCCTTTGTGCTGGCCGGCGCGTTGGCTGGCTTGGCCGGTGCACTGCTGGCCAACCAGGGCAGTTTTGTCAGCCCGGCGCTGATGCAGTGGAACCAGTCCGGCATGTTGATGATCATGGTCATCTTGGGTGGTGTCGGCCATTTGTATGGCGGTGTGCTGGGCGCCATCGTGTTCCTGCTGCTGGAAGAATTTTTGAGCCACTACACCATCCACTGGCAACTGGGCCTGGGCGCCGTGCTGCTGGGTGTGGTGCTGTTGGCCCCCAATGGCCTGACCAGCATGCTGCGCCGCAAAGGATCGTCTGCATGAGCGCAGCAGTAGTGTTGGATGTACAAGGCCTTGTCAAACGCTTTGGTGGCCTGATCGCCACCGACCATGCCAACCTGGCCGTGCACCAGGGCCAGATCCACGCGCTGATCGGCCCCAACGGCGCCGGCAAGACCACGCTGATCCACCAGATATCAGGCGCACTGCAGTCCGACGCGGGCCGCATCGTGTTCAACGGTGCGGACCTGGGCGGCATGCCCATGCACCAACGTGCACGCAAGGGGCTGGTGCGCTCGTACCAGATCACCAGCATCTTCAAAAAGTTATCCGTGCTGGACAACCTGGCACTGGCCGTGCAGGCGGTGGATGGCAGCGGCATGACTTTTTGGCGTGCCGCACGCAGCGAGCACGCGCGTTATGCCGCAGCCGCAGCCGTTGCAGAACGTGTGGGTCTGGGCAAACACCTGAACCGGCTGTGTGGCGCACTGTCACACGGCGAGCAGCGCCAGTTGGAAGTAGGCCTGGCGCTGGCCACCCAACCGCAATTGCTGCTGCTAGACGAACCCATGGCCGGCATGGGGCCGGATGAATCCGAACGCATGGTGACGCTGCTGCAAAGCCTGCGCGGCGAGACCACGATATTGCTGGTAGAGCACGACATGGACGCCGTCTTCCGCCTGGCCGACACCATCTCAGTGCTGGTGTTTGGCAAGGTCATTGCCAGCGGCCACGCACAGTCCATACGCGACAACGCCGAAGTGCGCAAAGCCTACCTGGGTGATGAAGTGGAGGTGGCTCCATGACCGCGCTGCTGGAAATCGACGATCTGCAGACTGCCTACGGCCCCAGTCAGGTGTTATTTGGTATCAGCCTGCGCATAGAGCAGGGCGGCGTGTCCACACTGCTGGGCCGCAACGGCATGGGCAAGACCACTACCGTGCGCTCCCTGCTAGGCCTGACGCCCAGTCGCAGCGGCACGGTGCGCTTTAGGGGTGAGCGCATTGAGCGACTCAGCGCCGACCGCATCGCCCGCATGGGCATGGCCGTGGTGCCCGAAGGCCGCATGATCTTCCCCACGCTCAGCGTGGCCGAGAACCTGCGCGCCTTTGCTGGCAACCGCAATGCATCCAGCAACCCGTGGACGCTGGACCGCGTCTATGCGCTGTTCCCACGCCTGGCCGAGCGCGCGCGCAACATGGGCAACCAGTTGTCGGGCGGCGAGCAGCAAATGCTGGCCATAGGCCGCGCGCTGATGACCAACCCGCACCTGCTGGTGCTGGACGAAGCCACCGAGGGCTTGGCCCCGCTGATACGCGAAGACATCTGGCGCTGCCTGGCCACGCTGCGCGCGCAGGGCCAGAGCATTCTGGTCATCGACAAATATGTGCAGCGCCTGGTGCAACTGGCCAACCAGCACACCATCATCGAGCGCGGCCGCGTGGTGTGGGCGGGCAGTTCCCAGCAACTGGGTGCAGACCCCAGCCTGTGGCACCGCTATATCGGTGTGTAGGCACGCGGCACTACACGCCATCAGAAATTCAGGAGTGAGTTCACCATGACGACATCAACAACAAGAGTTCTACAACCCGCCGACTGGGCTCGCCCCCGCGGTTACGCGAATGGCGTCATGGCACGCGGGCAGACCGTGTGTGTGGCCGGCATGATCGGCTGGGACGCGCAGTGCCAGTTCCACACCGACGATTTCGCCGGCCAGGTGCGCCAGGCGCTGCTGAACGTGGTGGCCGTGCTGGACGAGGCGGGTGCCAAGCCCGAACACATCGTGCGCATGACCTGGTACGTGACCGACAAGCGTGAGTACCTGGCGGCAGGGCGCGAGATTGGCTTAGCCTTCAGAGAGATCATCGGCAGCTTCAACGCAGCGATGACGGCGGTGCAGGTGTCGGCGCTGATTGAGGACCGGGCCAAGGTGGAGATTGAGGTGACGGCGGTTATTCCGGATTGAGTGCCCCAAAAAAGGGCTCTGAATACCCAATTTGGAGAATTTTCTGAATTCTTCAGATGAAATGTGCCTTTAGCCCCCGTCAGATATACGTATTCAGCTATCAATTTGGCAGCATTTCATTTGCGATCCGAGGAGTGAATCACATTGGCGGGCCAGTGACCGCACAACCGATGCACTTGGCCCATGCTGCCTGAACTGCATGTCCACTTGGACGCCGTCCGACCGGTCAAAAGCCAAACGACAGGGCGCTGAAAACGCGGTGATCTTTACGGTCTCTGTGGCATCCGGAACCATGAAGTTCCATGTCACTGTTGCGCCCGGCGCGAGCGGACCGGAAGTCCCGTCGAGCCAGAATTTAAACAATGGTTTGTGGGTTCACGAAAGCAAGCATGCTTTCAACAGAACTCCGGATGAGTAGCTCTGCTCGACTTTCGGCCAAGGTTTGGTCCAGCTATGTATGCCAAAGCACACATTTCGTGCCAACGAAAGCATAGATTCGGCGTGCGCAGGAAATTTTTTCTGCGCGTACTCACTACACGCTTAGCGCCCCGGACACCGAAAGATGCACACCACTGTTCCCCGCCTTGCCCCAGTCAACCCCGGTTCATTAGAGCGCATGAAAGCGTTCGTCTTGGGTCCTACGTTTCCTTGCGTGGGTGCCCGCTCTGCCATCAATTCACAGCGCGCCATGTTCGGAAGCTTTGGGTCGCTGGGCAGCGATAATCCAGCGGGTTTGCAAGCGTTGTGCGATAGCTTGATGGGATTCTCGATGGCCTATTCCGATCCATGCGAGGTACCTGTCACTTACATGGCGCTGTTCGACGACGATGTGCGCGATGAAGTGGACTTTGAGCGACGGCTCTGGCGTCACTTGCAACTACTGCACAGCATCGACAAACACAATTTCGATTGGGCGCCGGATGTGAGCGACGATCCCGAATCACCCAAGTTCTCTTTCAGTATTGCGGGGAGGGCTTTTTTTATTGTTGGTCTTCACCCGAATTCCTCGCGCATTTCGCGTCGCGCACCGATGCCATGTCTGGCATTCAATTTTCACGATCAATTCGAACTGCTGCGGGCCAGTGGAAAGTTCGAAAAAATGCAACGCGCGATCCGCGTGCGTGACGTTGCCCTGCAAGGCAACGCGAACCCTGTACTCAAAAGTTTTGGCGAGGCCTCGGAAGCCCGGCAGTACTCGGGGCGCTCGGTCGAAGGGCACTGGAACTGTCCGTTTAGACCTGGAGATCGCGATGCAGCTTGAGTACAAAAAGTCACGTATTGCGCCGCAGAGCGGTACGGCGTTCAAATTGCGAACCGGCGATCTGCTGCGTGTATACGACCCGTTAGGCGAGCAAGTAGCTGATCTTTTTGCGTTTCGGGACGGTGATCTGGCCTGCAGTCTGTCCTCAGGCCGCAGTATTGACTATGCCGGGAAAATCTACCTTAGCTGTGGAGACATCCTCTATGCAAATGACAGCCGAGCAATGTTCACCATCGTGGCTGATACGGTTGGCCGACATGACTTTCTGTTGACACCGTGCAGTCAGGAGATGTTTGCAAAGCTCTATCGCTGCAAGGGCCACCACCCCAGCTGTTTCGAAAACCTGTGCATCGCGTTTGCGCCTCACGGCATTCAGCCACAGCAAATTTCCACAACCTTCAACATCTTTATGAACGTGGCTGTAGACCCGGACGGTATCGTGCACGTGTTGCCTCCTACCTCCCGGCCAGGCGGCTTCATTGAGCTGCGAGCCGAGATGGATTTGGTTTGCGGGCTGACTGCGTGTTCGGCTGAGCAATCGAATAACGGTTCATTCAAGCCAATCGATTACTCCATCATGCCGGCGGCTGAGGTACCAAGGGAGTTTAGGTGTGAAGAGAACGCGCAGGCCTCGCAATGAACGCTCCGCTTCCCGTGGCTGCACCGCATTTGGCACCAGTGCGTGTCGTTGTGGTCGGCGCGTCGTTGGGCGGTGTGGATGCGCTGCAGGCGCTGGCGTCGGAGTTACCCACAGACTTTCCCGCCGCGCTGCTGGTCGTGCTGCACATCGGCAGTCACCGGAGCATCATGCCGGAGTTGTTGCCGCGTCGCGGCCCGCTACCGGCGACACATGCGAAAGACGGCGAAAAAATGGCCGCAGGGCAGATCTACGTGGGGCCGCCGGATCACCATCTTATGGTTGACAGCGCCGGGCGATTGCGGCTGTCGCGGGGCGCTAAAGAGCACCACAGTCGGCCTGCGATCGACCCCCTGTTCCGATCTGCGGCGCTGGCTTACGGGGCTGGAGTGATTGGCGTCGTACTTACGGGGCGGCTCGATGACGGCACTGCCGGCCTCCAAGCGATCAAGCAATCCGGCGGCATTGCGGTGGTGCAGGACCCTGCCGATGCAATGGAGCCAAGCATGCCCGCAAGCGCGCTGCAGTACGTGGAGGTTGATCATCGTGTACCGCTGGGTTCGATGGCCCAACTGCTTACCGCGCTGGTGCGGACCAAGGTCGTTCCTCTTGCCCCGCCAACACCCTTGAAAACCGTGTACGCACACGAACACGCGCTGATCCTTTCGCAAAGAGAGCCTATGCAACACTTGCAAGCCATTGCGTCGCCGTCGCCCTTCGTTTGCCCCGATTGCCGGGGAGGGTTGTGGGAGATTAGTGGTGTGCAGCCGAAGCGTTACCGGTGCCACACCGGACACGGGTACACGCTACGCACGCTGCTGCATGCTCAAGCTAAGGCGACGGACGAAGCGACATGGGGTGCCTTGCGCGCTTTGCAGGAACAGGAGTTGCTGCTACGAACGGCGCTAGCGCAACAACTCGCCGAAGGCAACCTGGGGGGTGACCCACACCTCAAGCGAGGATACGAGAAGCGTCGCAACAGGCAGAGTTGTTACGGGGGCTGCTGGAGCATATGCCTGAGCCGCCTGAGTAAGTAGAGCCGGATTTGTTAAGCAAGAGCACGTGACCCATGCCGATTCGCATAGATCCAGGTGTATTCGGCACCGAACAAAAATATCTGCGCTGAATAGTAGATCCACGCCACGAGTACCACCAACGAGCCGGCGGCTCCGAAACCCGACGCCAGGGCACTTGTGCCCAGATACATTCCTATCAATTCTTTGCCGACAGTAAATAAGAGCGCGGTTACTGTGGCACCGGTCCACACATCCCGCCAAGGAATGACGGCGCGAGGCATGATTTTGTTGATCATGGCAAAGAGCATTACGAAAATGCCGAACGACACAGTGAAATTGAGTGCCGTCAGGAGCATGTCCCAGCCGGCAAACCAACCACCCCACCATTTGCCTAAAGCTGCAAGTGCCGCACTCATCACCAGCGATACCGCCAGCATGAAGGCTAAGCCGAGGATCAGGCCGAATGACAGCAGTCGCGAGCGCAACAAGTTCCACACACCCGATTCATTTTGTTTTGCAGGGACCCGCCAGATGCGGTCAAGCGCGCTCTGTAGCTCCGCAAACACTGCAGTCGAGCCGATTAAGGGGAGAGCGAAGCCGACCATAGTAGCCACCACACCCTTTTCAGGTTCGCGCGCGGACTTGAGAAGGCCCTCGACCAACGACGCACCTTCCACCCCCATGATTCCGCGCAGTTGAGCCACGATTTCCCCTTGTGCAACCTGCTCGCCAAACACCATGCCCGCCACCGCAACCACAATGACGATTAAAGGGGCCAGTGAAAAAAGCATGTAGTAAGAGATTGCGGCCCCCATGCTTGGGGCATAGTCGTCTATCCAAGCCATAGCAGCCGCTTTGACTATTCCCCATTGTGGACTGACCCAATGGGATGGGCGCGCTGGCGCTGGTGGCACTCGCGGCTGGCTTGCTGCTATGAAACCCGTCGCTTGCGCTGCTACTTTTTCTTCAGCATGTTCAATTTCCGTCGGAGTTTTGTGCATGGTGTGTCGGGGGGGGGCAACAGTATTCAATCCGAGCTGACGCCGCGTTGCGCTGAATTACGCATCAGGGCTTCGCCTTATGGCCAGATATACAAGAATGGCCGCTCCAGCGAAATTCAAGTAATAGACCATGGCGATAAAGCACTAATTCGAATCGCAGCAAATTCATGCATGAATTCTCTCGGGAGGTGCCGCCTATCTCTGTGCGCTGCGGCACGCAGAGGGATCAGGTGGTCCGCGCCGAGCGCACGGCGTTCCAAATAGGCCTTAGCCCACGAATCCCTTACCCCTATAGCTATCTATTTCGTAGCGGGCTTCTTCCCATCACCTGAGAAAACTTCTCCAATAGCGCCCCCAATACGCGCGCCAATAGCCGTGCCAATACCAGGCAGCAGCACCGTACCAATCGCCGCCCCGGCGTAAAACCCTGGTGGAACTGTTACCTTGGGCTTTTTCACCGGTCCGCTCAGCGTAATGGGTATGCCCAAAGCGCCTTCGACCAGATCCAGATTGCCGCTGGCTTCGATCTGCCCGTGATAGATGGTGCCTTTGCCCGTAGCGGTGAACTTGCCGGCCCGGGCGCGGATGTCGGTGAGCGTCACACGCATGCCTTCGGCACCGTTTTGCGTATCCAGCTGGCCTGTCAGTTCCTGCAACGCGGTTTGGCCGTCGTGCTCTTTGCCGCGTGTGCGTATGGCCTTGTCCAAGTCAAAGCGCAATACGGTTGCGGGGTTTACTGTGAAGCGGGTCTGGGTGTGCAGTGAGCGCGTTAATTGGCCTATCGATTTGCCACCTGCCGATAGTTCTGTCTTGCCATTGGCCTTGCCGCCTATCGGGGCGCGGCGGTTGAACGTGGCTAGCGCACTGGCCACTTCAATGCCTTGCGGAGTCAGCTGGCCACTCAGGCGCATGGTGGTGCCGTCTTCTGCAGTCTTCAGCGCCACGTGGCCATGTGCCGTGCCACCACCGACCACGATCTGTGTCTGCCAGCGGTCGGCATCGGCCTCGCGCATGAGTGTCAGTGTGAAGGGCGGCGTGTGGCCTGGTCTGCGTAATTCGGCGTGACGTGGGCGCCAATGCGGGTCAAAGTCAACCTCGCCGTCAAAGGTGTTGGCAACACCGTTGTAAGAGATCCAGGTCACGTTGCGAACCACCAGGTGCTCCAACAGCACACCATCGCCCCCGGGGCCAGGCAGCGCGTTGTGCTTGCCATCGAGCGCGTGCAGTGAATTGCGCGGGACTGTGGCATCTTCCACTTCCACCCCTTCCAGCGCTAATTCGCGTTGCAAGAGTTTTCGCAGAACGGGATACGCGCTGAGCTTGCCTATGACCAACGGTTCCGCCTGGTGCGTGCGAAGGTCGTGGACGGTGATGACTGGCCTTGGCAGCACAGACCACTGCACCGCGCCTACGCTGACCTTGATGCCGAGCTTCTCACTAGCCTCAGCCGAGAGCCGTTGGGCGAGTTCTTCATCGGACGGTAGCCACCAGGCGGCGGCCAGCCAACCAATGCCCACAACCACAATCGCTGCAATGCTGAACCGAAGGGCCCATGTCTTCCAAACTGTCACGGAGGCCTTTCAGGCGGGGAGGGACGGAGTAGCTGCTATGTGCGCACTGTATCAGCCACACGCTCCATGTCGCGGATTTCTTTGCCTGCTTTCGGGTCGCCATGCAGAGCAATGGTTTGCCTTCCATCGTCATATTCCACGGAAGTAAATTGTCGACCGGGTAAGTAGCCGTTGGGCGTTGCAAACAGCGCAAACACCTGGTCCCCAGCCTGCAAGGCTGCCACAACGTCTGCCGCCGGCGCCAACAGCTCCGCACCTATCCATAGGTTGGTGGCGGTGTCTACCCGGCCCCATTGCACGTGTGTGACGCGTCCATCACTATCCAGCCCGACCCTTGATACCGCATACACGGCACGGACGCGCCGCTGTGTGGAGAAGCTGAACAGGCGCTTCTTGAGTTGTGCATCCGCATCGTCCAGCGTGGCGATGTCACGCAGGCTGGCCTGCCGCACGGGTGCCACGCCCGGGCGCCTGGCCAGTGCAAGCGTTTGGGTACCGTCCGCGCGGCATACAACCTCCAGTGTCTGTACCGGCAGTGCAGTGTGTGGCGGCGCAAGCACCACGCGTACCTGGGCTCCGTCGTGCAATGCGTCGACCACATCACTAACGGGCGCCACCAGCGGTTCGGTGACGTCCAGGTTGGTCCGCGAGTCGACTTCGCTCCACAACACATGGGTTGCAAAGCCGTCGTCGTTCAGCCGGATTCTTGAAACACAGAAGTGCCTATTTGTCTCGCCCTCGGCAGGGCGTGCGCGCGTGCCTTTGTATGCCATTACGCCATCGTGGCGGGGTGCACCGGAGCTGTATGTGCGCAATCGAACATAGCATGGGGTTCGGTGCGTGTCATACAAATGAAACATCCCTTTACCAAAAACGGATGAGTTACCGCGTTGTACCAAGTCAGAATCGCCGAGGTTTAAAAAGCCTCACACATTGCAACTTTTAGGAAACACAATGCTTACAAAGATCGCAGTCGCGTCCTTGATCTCACTGCCTATGCTGATGGCTTGCGGCACCACATCGCAGACATCGACGGACAACACTTCTGCCCCCAGTGCACAGAAGGCGCCTTCACCGGATGCCAACGTGGCGGTTCGTCAATTCGTCAGTGCCCATGCAGAAGTGATGGGCGGCATTGCCGACATCAAGACTGCAAACCAGGGAATGAAGGCAGACCTAGATGTCGTCAAGGCCAGCAGCCAGAAGTCGTTGGAGACGGCGCAAAACTCGCTCAAAATCATTGAGGAAATGGCCAGTCAGCAGGGCACGGGTGAACTCTCGGTGTTCTTCCCCAATGGCTCGTCTCACCTGACCAAGGGCAGCCTGGAGCATGACCGCCTGGTTCGTTTTGCCGATTTTCTGGCCCGCGAAAGCAAGGGGCGCAAGGTAATACTGCTGTCCATCGGCAGCGCGTCCACGTATGGCAAACAAAAGACCAATACCGACCTGGCCAAGAAGCGCGCCGAAGTGCCGCTGGACATCATGGACAAATACCTGGTCAACGTGCCACACGAGTTCCACAAGGTGTTTGGCAATGGGGACCTCAACAGCCCGCGCGATGTGAAGATGAAAGAGCACCAGCGCTACCAACACACCCGCATCATTGCTGTTTTTGACAAGGAGCGTGTTGCCAATATCAACCAGGTTGCGAGCCGGTAAACAGCGCGTTCATCGCGTCATACCCTACCCCATCGGTAAAGAGGCCTGCAATGCTGTGGTCCACCAACAGAGCCTGTGCCAGCTTGCGCGCGTGGCCATAGGCTGTCTGAAATGTGGCAGGTCCGGCGGTGAAGCGGCGGGCGCCCGCGGCAAACAGGGCGGGGATGGCGGGCATGCTGGGTAACAGCATCAGGTTCAAAGGCAGTGGGGTCTGATTGGCCATGCGGGTCGCGTCTTCCACGCTGGACATGCCCGGCACAAACAGGCCGTCTGCTCCGGCCGCCTGGTACTGCGCAGCACGCTGCAGTGCCATGGCGATAGCGGCCTCACCTTTTGCCAGACCGCGCAGGTAGACGTCGGTTCTGGCATTGATGAACAAGGGGGTGTTGCCCAGCGCCTGGTGCGATGCAGCAATCTTGTCTGCCAGCAAGCCGGGGGCTTGCGCACCATCTTCCAGGTTGATGCCGGCCACACCCAGCGCGGCGACTTCGGCCACCAAGGCGGCGACGGCTTGCGGGTCGTTGTTATACCCGTCCTCCAGGTCAACGGTGAGCGGGATGTGTATGACACGCAGAATGCGCCGAATGGCGGCCAGCAGCTCGTCGCGTGGCAGGGTCCCGCCATCGGCATAACCTAGCGCCCATGCCAGTGACGCGCTGGACGTGGCCACCGCGCTGGCACCCTCGCCAGCGAACAGCGCGGCACTGGCGGCGTCCCAGGCGTTGGGGATGACGAGTGGACTGGGTGAGCAGTGCAAGGCCTTAAACAGCGCGTGCAGTGTGGTGTGGTTGGACATGGCAAATGGCGTGGGTGGATACGGCATGCCATGGTATGCCGCCGGACTGGCCGTATCCGGACACATGCCCCTGGCGGAGCAGTCTCAGAAAGTTTCCCAATCCTCATCCCCGCCCGTGGGGGTGGTCTTGGCAGGTTTTGCCGCAGCCAGCTTGGGCTGGTATGCGGGTTTTGCCACGGCCTTGGGTGTGGCGGGTTTGGCCGCTGCGCTCCTGTGCGGCGCAGGCTTGGGCGCACTGAAGCTCGCCACCGCCATGGGTTTGTAGACGCCTTCGTCCAGCTTGAACGCTGCCACTACCTGCACCAGCTCCTGGGCCTGACTCTTCAGGCTGCTCGCCGCGGCGGCCATTTGCTCCACCAGCGCCGCGTTCTGTTGCGTGGCCTGGTCCATCTGGGTAACGGCCTCGCCCACCTGGGACACCCCGGCAGACTGCTCGTTACTGGCAGCGCTGATCTCGCCCATGATGTCGGTCACCCGCTTGATGGAGGCCACCACTTCGGTCATCGTGGTACCGGCTTTGTCCACCAGTGCGGTGCCTTGCTCCACCCGCTCTACGCTGGCATTGATCAGACTCTTGATTTCCTTGGCGGCTTCCGCCGAGCGCCCCGCAAGAGAGCGCACTTCGGATGCCACCACCGCAAAGCCGCGGCCCTGCTCACCAGCGCGAGCGGCCTCGACGGCAGCGTTCAGCGCCAGGATATTGGTCTGGAAGGCGATGCCGTCGATGACACTGATGATGTCATTGATCCTGCGGCTGGATTCGTTGATGCCTTTCATGGTGTCCACCACCTGGGCGACCACTTCACCTCCCTGCACGGCGACGGTGGACGCACTCTGCGCCAGCTGGTTGGCTTCACGGGCGTTGTCGGCGTTTTGCCGTACGGTGGCGCTCAGCTCTTCCATGCTGGCCGCGGTTTCTTCCAGCGCGCTGGCCTGGCTCTCCGTGCGGGACGACAGATCCTGGTTGCCCTGCGCAATCTCTGAACTGGCCGACGACACGGCCTCCGAGCCTTGGCGCACATTACCCACCACCTTGACCAGGCTGGCCTGCATGGCCTGCAGGGACTGCAGCAGCGAACCAATCTCGTCCTTGCCATCGTGGTGCAGGCGTGCGGTCAGGTCACCGTCTGCCACAGCCTTGGAGAATTGCAGCGCCTTGTCTATGGGTTGGGTAATAGATGCAGTGATGGTCCATGCCAGAAAAATGGCCAGCAACACGGCGACCACACACACGGCGATGGTCGTGGTGGTGACCGAGGATTTGGTCTGGTCCGATTGGTCGTAACCCTCTTTGGCCAGCGTGACCTGCAGCGCAATCAGCTTATCCAGCGCTTCAAACATCTTGGGTGCCAGTGCGCTGATCTTGCTCTTGTAGATTTCTGCCGCCTCGTCCGTCTTGCCGGCCAGGCTGGCCTCGCGCGCCGGGGCCAAGCCGTCACGGCGGTAGGCCAGCAGGGCAGGATCCAGCTCTGCAATCAGCGTAACGTCTCTGGGGGTGAGTTCGGTCGCCTTGAAAGCGGCGTAGGCCTTGTCCAGCTTTTCGACGTTTTGGACCTGCTCCGCAGCCCGCTTTTTCACATTGGCCGGGTCCGGGTTGATGACCATGTCCATGGCCAGTATGCGGTTGCGCATGCTGAGGTACTGCACCGTGCCCAACTCTTGCATGGGGATGATGTTGGTGGAGTACATCTCCTCCACGGTGTGGGATATCTTGCCAATGCCATTCAAGCCCACCAAGGCGATGCCAACTAACATCAGCATCAGCACTACAAATGCGCTGGTCAGGCGCATGCCAATTTTCAAG
>JAYSZJ010000085.1:0-6508 GCA_043738115.1 Rhodoferax sp.
GGCCAAATCGTCGTGAACGGCAAGGACATCTCCAAGTTCTTCGGTCGCGGCACTTCCATCATGATCTGCAAGCAGCCCCTGCTGTTGACCAACCACGCTGAAACGTTTGACATCATGGTCAACGTCGCTGGCGGCGGTGAGTCCGGCCAAGCTGGTGCAGTGCGCCACGGTATCACCCGTGCCCTGATCGACTACGACGCGACGCTCAAGCCAGCCTTGAGCCAAGCCGGCTTCGTGACGCGTGACGCGCGCGAAGTGGAACGTAAGAAGGTCGGCTTCCACGGCGCTCGCCGTCGCAAGCAGTTCTCCAAGCGTTAATCGCTCGCCAACGGAACATTCCGTTGCAAATCGAACGGTCGCCAGGGTGCAAACCCTTGCGGCCGTTTTACATTGTGTTGTTAGACTTCGCGCTCCATGAGATTCAAGCTACTCCGTCGACGCCTCACCATCAGTTCTCCCCGTATGGCTATACGCAGTGCCATGCCTTGGCCTTTTCGCTGGGCCATCGTGGCCATCGTGCTGGGATTTTGTTCTGCCATCGGTCTGTGGGCGTTCGAGTTTGGCAAGGACATCGCCGGGTTGGAGAAGGGGTCCAAAGAAGAGACGCTGCAATTACGCACCGAGTTGACCGAAGCCAGGGCTGAATTAACCAAGGTCAAGCAGGAGCGTGACCATGCGCAGTCCATTGCCAACACGGCGGACACGCTGGTCACTGCCGAGAAAGCATCACACGAAAGCCTGCTGGCTCAACTCAAACAACTGGAAGCCGACAACCGCACATTGCGCGATGACCTGGGTTTTTTCGAAAAATTGATCCCTTCGGCGGGTGTAGACGGACTGGCCATCCGCAGCCTGCAGGCGGATTTGCAAAACGGCAACACGTTAAAATGGCAGGTGTTGGTGATCCAGTCTGGCAAGAACCCAGCAGAGTTCAACGGACGGCTGGAGGTCACTTTTTCGGGCACTTTCGACGGCAAGCCCTGGACGACCAATATGACTGGTGACGCCCCCGCCATCAAGGTCAAGCAGTATGGTCGTATGGAAGGGACTTTTGCTATTCCCCCACTGGTCGTTGTGAAGGGCATGTCGGCCAGGGTGATGGACGGCACGCTTGTCAAAGCGACGCAGTCCATCAAGTTGTAATTTCCGTAACCAAGGTTGTCCCTATGTTCAACAAGAAAAAGCAGCCCCCTATCAAAAGCCTGATCGCTGAAGGCAGCGAAATCATGGGCAACATCAGTTTCACCGATGGCCTGCGGGTTGATGGCAGCGTTATCGGCAACATCCGCGCGGGCGAAGAGGTGGCCAGCATTCTGGTGATCTCCGAGATCGCCAGCATCACCGGCGAAGTAGTGGCGGACCACATCATCGTCAACGGCAGCGTCAAAGGCCCCATCCATGCCCGAAAGATGCTGGAACTCCAGCCCAAAGCCCGTATTGAAGGTGATGTGGAATACGCAGCGTTGGAAATGCACCATGGCGCCTTGATTACCGGCCAGCTACGCCCCATCTTGGGTGAAGGGGAAGAAAAGCCCACACTGAAACTGGCGGCAAATAACCAGTAGAAGAATTCCCGAGCGAATTACTGTACTATTCCCGCTATACCTGATCTGACCGGAGTCCATCCATGAGTGCCCTAGCCGAAACCATCCCCACCGAAATGCCCGCGCCCATCCTGTTCACCGACAGCGCAGCGGCCAAAGTGGCCGACCTGATCGCCGAAGAGGGCAACCCCGATTTGAAACTGCGTGTGTTTGTCCAGGGCGGCGGTTGTTCGGGCTTCCAATACGGCTTCACGTTCGATGAAATCACGAATGAAGACGACACGGTGATGAGCAAGAACGGCGTGTCCCTGTTGATCGACGCGATGAGTTACCAGTATTTGGTGGGTGCCGAGATCGACTACAAGGAAGACCTGCAAGGCGCCCAGTTCGTGATCAAAAACCCCAATGCCACAACCACCTGCGGCTGCGGCTCGTCGTTCTCTTAATGAGAAGACCTGGTAATTGCCCGGTCTAGGCCGGGTAGATTGCACCCAGAACGCGGGCGCCTAGTGCGCCCGTAACGCTTTTAATGCTGGATGTTTGGCCCATCATGGTCTGGCGTGCCAACCAGGCAAAGGCGGTAGCTTCCACCTGCAGGGGCGGCAAACCCAACTCAGAAGATGACGTCACACGGCAGTTGGGCAAAGCCGCTTGCAAACGCAACATCAAATAGTCGTTCAGCGCACCGCCACCGCAAACCACCAGTGTTTTGCAGCCAGGGCTGGTGGTCAACAGGCTGTGGGCGCAGGCCAGCGCCGTCAGTTCAGTTAAGGTGGCCTGCACGTCCTGCGGCGGCAAGCTTCCCATCCCCAGCAATTTGGCATCCAGCCAAGGACCGTTGAACAAATCCCGTCCTGTGCTCTTTGGCGGCGGCTTGGTAAAAAAAGCTTCATCCAGTAAACGGGCCAGCAACCCAGCATGCACCTGTCCCAGTGCCGCCCAACGGCCCGCATCGTCAAATTCCTGCCCCGTGTGGGTCCGGCACCAGGAGTCCATCAGCGCATTGCCCGGGCCGCAGTCGAAGCCCAACAGATCCGGCGCAGCCGGGTCCAGCACCGTGATGTTGGAAATGCCGCCGATATTGAGCACGCACAGCGCCTGGTCTGGCTTGCTAAAAAAAGCCTGGTGAAAGGGCGGCACCAGCGGCGCGCCTTGGCCGCCGGCGGCAACATCGCGGCTGCGGAAGTCGGCCACTACGGTGATGCCACACAACTCGGCCAGCAGTGCAGGGTTATTGAGCTGCAAGGTGTAACCGGTACCATCAAATTCCTGCGGACGGTGGCGCACGGTCTGGCCATGTGCGCCAACGGCCTTGATCGCAGTCGCCTGCATGCCACATTGCGCCAGCAGTGCAGCAACCTGGCCGGCATACAAGCGGACAAGGCCATTGGCGGCCAGCGCTGCGCGGTGTAATTCGTTTTCAGTGGGGCTATTCAGGGCCAGCAGTTCGGCCCGCAGTGCAGCAGGCATGGGCGCGCTGCAGTGACCCAGGACGCGGGGCTGGGGACCATCAAAGTCCACCAGTACGGCATCTACCCCGTCCAGCGAGGTGCCAGACATCAGCCCTATGTACAAACCCGACAAGGCGGTGACCCGTCAGTCAGGGTTTATTGCACGCTGCCCAGCTGCATATTGGCGGCAGCTGCCAACTGGATACGGACCTGGTCGGCAGCCTGGTTAAACGCTGTCCGGGCAGATGGCGCCACCGGCACAGAGTCGCTCTGCTTGGCGATGGTCAGCGGGTCTTTGTGGGCGCCGTTAACGCGGAATTCAAAGTGCAGATGCGGGCCGGTAGCCCAGCCGGTCTGTCCGACGGCGCCTACGTTCTGGCTCTGGCTCACGCTCTGGCCAGTACGCACATTGATACGACTCAGGTGGGCATACACCGTGACACTGTTGTTGCGGTGTTTAACCATGACCACATTGCCGAAGCCGTTTTGGGTGCCGGCGAAATCCACCACACCATCCGCGACGCTGCGTACGGGCGTGCCAGTAGGCGCAGCGTAGTCCACACCCAGGTGGGCGCGCCAAGTCTGCAGAATGGGGTGAAAGCGCATTTTGAAGCCGCTGGTTACCCGTGAGAATTCCATGGGTGAGGCGAGGAAGGAGCGGCGTAGGCTTTCACCCGCCAACGTGTAATAGCCGCCCTTGCTCAACGCATGGCTGGCGGTCGACGCGGCGGCACTGCCACTGGCCACAGGCTCCTGGAACCACATGGCCTGGAAGCTTTTTCCCGCGTTGACAAATTCAGCACTCAACACACGCCCGGCGCGCATGGGTTCGCCGTCACCTTCCAGGGTTTCGTAGGTCACGGCAAATCGGTCACCCTTGCGCAGTGCGCGGTGGAAGTCGATGTCGCCGGAAAAGATCTCTGCCAGCTGGATGGCGACCGCATCGGGGATACGGGCATCGTCAGTTGCGGCGAACAGCGAGGTCTGGATGTTGCCACTGGCCAGGCGCGAGGATGCAGTCATGGGCAGGGTTTCCAGCTTGGACTGGAAGCCGGTGGCCGTTTTTTCAACCGTTAGACGTTTGAACATGCCGTCGTCTTCCGGGCTCCAGCGGGCGCTGAGTTTGAGCAGGGTATTAGTTTCGCTGGCTTCCACTGTGACATTGCGTCCGGCGCGACCCATCAGCGTCTGCTGGACCATGGTGTCGGAGCGGATGAAAGCGGCTGCCTGCGGGTCGTAGACGCCCAGGCGCTTGAGCAGGGTTTCGGCCGTGTCCGCCGAGCGGGTGGCGTCCGAGCGGTACAGGCGCATGGCCTGCGTTTGGACGCTGTCAAAAGGGTTCTGCAAGCTCAGTGGTTGAACATCTTCAACCACGGTACGCACGGGCAAATCTGCCGCGTCGGGTGCCAAGGAGGCTACTGCGTACGTAGCGCCAGCACCACCCAACAAAAGGGCGGCGATTGCGAGGCTGAGTTGCTTGGGATGGCTGTGTACAAGACGGGCGGCGGAGGCAAGAGAAACCTCGGCGGCCTGTAGCAGGCGTTGTATCAAAATCTGGACTCCATGGATTTGGGGGTGAGGCCCTGCGGCACTACACCCCAAACTGCAACGCTGGCGCGACTAAAATCAAGCCGCTGGCAATCAAGCGCAATTGCAGGAGGAACGCCAGTATAGCGGCCTACCGCACAGACACATCGATAAAAACCCTTATGAATCAAGCCCCAATGCCCCAATTTGTTGTAAGCGATCGTGTCCGTGAGGCCCTGGCCGTGACCCTGCGCGGCGTCGAAGAGCTGCTGCCGCAGGACGAATGGGTGAAGAAGCTTACCAAATCGGAAGCCACCGGCAAACCGCTGCGCATCAAGCTGGGGCTGGACCCCACCGCCCCTGACATCCACATCGGCCACACCGTGGTGCTGAACAAGATGCGGCAGCTGCAGGATCTGGGCCATACCGTGATCTTCTTGATCGGCGACTTTACCAGCATGATAGGTGACCCCAGCGGCCGCAACAGCACCCGCCCGCCCTTGACGGCCGAGCAGATCAAGGTCAATGCCGAAACCTACCGCGCCCAGGCCGACAAGATTCTGGACCCCACCAAGACCGAGCTGCGTTACAACAGCGAATGGAGCGACCCGCTGGGCGCGCGCGGCATGATCCAGCTGGCCAGCCGTTACACCGTGGCCCGCATGATGGAGCGCAACGACTTTCACGACCGGTTCAAGGCCGGCACGCCGATTGCGGTACATGAATTCCTGTACCCGCTGATGCAGGGCTACGACAGCGTGGCTTTGAAAAGCGACCTGGAACTGGGCGGCACCGACCAGAAATTCAACCTGCTGATGGGCCGCACCCTACAGGCCGAATATGGCCAGGAGCCGCAATGCATCTTGACCATGCCCTTGCTCGAAGGCCTGGACGGTGTGGAGAAAATGTCCAAGAGCAAGAACAACTACATCGGCATCAGCGAGGACGCCAACACCATGTTCGCCAAGGTGCTGTCCATATCCGACGTACTGATGTGGAAGTGGTACACGCTGTTGAGCTTCCAGTCCGAGGCCGCCATTGCCGCGCTGAAGGCTGAAGTGGACGGTGGGCGCAACCCCAAGGACGCCAAGGTGGCGCTGGCCAAGGAAATCACGGCGCGCTTCCACAGCGCCGCCGCGGCCGATGCGGCCGAGCAAGACTTCATCAACCGCAGCAAGGGCGGCGTGCCGGACCAGATCGACGAGATCAGCTTGCCGCTGGGCGAGGGTGGTGCAGCCTTGGGCATCGCCGCACTGCTGAAGTCGGCGGGCTTGGCAGCCAGCAGCGGCGAGGGCAACCGCCTGATCGATGGCGGCGGTGTGCGGGTGGACTCCAATGTGGTCAGCGACAAGGGCCTGAAGCTGGCCGCCGGCACCTATGTGCTGCAGGTTGGCAAGCGCAAGTTTGCGCGGGTCACGCTGGCTTGATCGCCGTTTTGCAGCGGGTCAGCGCGGCCCGTGTTGATGTGGACGGCCAGACGGTGGGGGCGATTGGCCCCGGCCTGCTGGTGCTGGTCTGCGCCGAGCAGGGCGACACCCAGGTCCAGGGCGACAAGCTGCTGGCCAAGATACTGAAACTGCGCATCTTCAGCGACGCCAACGGGAAGATGAACCACAGTGTGCAGGACATGGATGGTGCCGGCACCGCAGGCGGCCTGCTGATCGTCAGCCAGTTCACGTTGGCGGCGGACGTCAGTGGCGGCAATCGCCCCAGCTTTACAGGGGCCGCAGCACCAGACGATGGAAGGCGTCTGTTTGACGGCTTTGTGGAGGCGGCGCGGCGCGCACATGCGGTGGTGCAAACTGGCATCTTTGCGGCCGACATGCAGGTGAGTCTGGTCAATGATGGGCCGGTGACGATACCGCTGCGGATTGCGCCGACCGTCTAAAAATACTATTGTTTTTGTAGCGTATAACGCTGATTGCACGGGGGCTACAGCCTGCTTTGGCTTAAGTGGTCTGGCTAGGCGCCTGGGCGGCAAAGCGT
>JAYSZJ010000086.1:0-77198 GCA_043738115.1 Rhodoferax sp.
GGCGGGGGACACGGAGCAAAACGCCATGCCGTCCAGGCTTCAGCGCCAGATGAATTACTGAGTGTTCAACGCTGCGTCATCTGCGAACGCGAATACGAAGGCCCTGACATGGCCCATTGCCCAGCCTACCGCGGAGCCATCTGCTCTTTGTGCTGCACGCTGGATGCACGCTGTGGCGACCTGTGTAAACCCCATGCCAGTCTGTCTGCCCAGTGGTCGACAGCCCTGCGCTGGTTGTTGCCCAAACGCGCATGGCCGTTTCTGGATACGGGCGTGGGTCACTTCATACTGCTGATGCTCATCATCGTGCCCCTGCTGGCCACGGTGTTTGGCATGTTTTACCGGCAGGAGTTATCTAGTCTGAACGAGGCGACGGGTGTCAACGCGGCATTGCAGGACGCGTTACGCTCCGGCTTTTTCAAGGCCTACATGGCACTGTTGCTGATGGGTGGCATCGTGGCCTGGTGGCTGGTGCTGGCCCACAAGAGCCGCCAAGTAGCGCAAGAAGAGTCCAACCGCCAGACCCACCTGCTGATGCAGGAAATTGAATCCCACCGCCAGACCGATGAGGCCCTGCAAGCCGCAACCGCATTGGCGGAGCAGGCCAAGCGCCAGGCGCAGCAGGCCAACCAGGCCAAGAGCCGTTACATCAGCGCCATCAGCCACGAGCTGCGCACGCCGCTCAACAGCATCCTGGGCTACGCGCAATTGATGGGCGAAGACGCGTCCATACCGCCACACCGCATGCAGGCCGTCAGCGTCATCAAGCGGGGTGGAGAACATCTGCTGTCCCTGATCGAGGGCACGCTGGACATGGCGCAGATCGAATCCGGCAAGCTTACGCTCAGTGCCAAGCCCATGCAGTTTGCCAATGGCATGCACGAGATCGCCAGCCTGTTTGAGCTGCAAGCCGCTGCGCGTGGCCTGGCCTTCCGTTTCGAGGTGCAAGGCGCCATACCAGAGTGGGTCAAGGCCGATGAAAAACGGGTACGCCAGATCATCATCAACTTGCTGGGCAATGCGATCAAGTTCACGCAGCAAGGCAGCGTCACCTTTCGGCTGCGTTATGCGCGCGAGATGGCGCAGGTGGAAGTACACGACACCGGCCCCGGCATGCAGCCCCAGGAGCTGGAATACATCTTTGACCCCTTTGCCCGCGCCACCAGTGTGGCCGTGGGTGCCACGGGTTCGGGCCTGGGCCTGACCATCGCCAAGATGTTGACCGATCTTATGGGTGGTGAGTTGACCGCCAGCAGTGAGTTGGGCGTGGGCTCTATCTTCAAAGTGCGGCTGTTCCTGCCCGAGCTGCACCTGAAAGTCGGCAGCCACAGCTTGGAGCGCCTGACCCAGGCAGTGCGCCGGCCGCGCAAGGGTTACGCTGGCGTGCGCCGCAAGATATTGGTGGTGGACAACGAAGAGGCCGACCGCGACCTGCTGGTCAGCCTGCTGGAGCCCCTGGGTTTTGTGCTGCGCGTGGCCGCCAATGGGCACGACTGTCTGGATTTATTGGCTGCGGGTTACGACCCTGATGTGGTGTTCATGGACCTGGCCATGCCGGGTATCGACGGCTGGGAGACGCTGCGCCGCATACGTGCGCTGGACGGCCACCAGCCGCAGGTCGCCATTGTATCGGCCAATGCCTTTGACCGGGGAGTCAACAATGTGCTGGGCATAGAGCCGGATGACTTCATCGTCAAACCCGTTCGCCACTCGGAACTGCTGGACTGGCTGGAGCGCAAGCTGGCGCTGACCTGGCTGGAAACGGCCGACGTGGTGGAGGACGTTCCCGCAACGCCAACCCCTGCCACGGAAGACGCCGCCATGACGCTGCCGCCAAGGGCTGATGTAGTAGCCCTGCAAGAGCTGGTTCGCCTGGGCTTTTACCGCGGCATCACCAACAAGCTGGCCACCATCGTCGCTGAACATCCGGCCTGCGCTGGCTTCGCCCAAGTGATGGGTGATATGGCCCGGCAGTTCCAGTTTGAGGCCATGCTGGCCCAACTACAAAAAGACCTGAACGATCTGAAAGACTTGGACAGCGAAGACCATGACGCCTTTTGAACCCGCTACCCCATCGGCCAGCAGTGCCTTGCACGGCACACTGGACCGCGCTAATAGCGACGTGGTGCTGATCGTGGACGACGTGCCCGACAACCTTTCCGTGCTGCACGATGCGTTGGACGAATCTGGCTACACGGTGCTGGTCGCCACGTCGGGGGATGCCGCACTGCAGCGCGCCACACAGGCCGTGCCCGACATCATTCTGCTGGACGCGATGATGCCCGGCATGGACGGCTTTGAAGTGGCGCGTCGGCTCAAGGCCCTGGCGCCCACGGCCCATATTCCCATCGTTTTCATGACCGGCCTGACCGAGACCGAATACCTGGTGGCCGCACTGGAATCCGGCGGTGTGGACTACGTCACCAAACCCATCAAGCCTAAAGAAGTGCTGGCCCGCATGCAGGTACATCTGAAGGGCGCACGCGAACGACGCCAGACCCGCAACGCGCTGGACGCCTTTGGTTACGCCACCATCACCGTGCGCGCCAGCGACGGTGCGCTGATGTGGCAGACCCCGCTGGCCCGCGAACTGCTGGAGCGTTACTGTGGTACCCAGGCCCCCCTTACGCCCAAGCCAGTGCTGGCCTGGCTGCGCAGCTGCCTGGCCCTGCTTGCACAACCCCAGCCACCGGGCGCAGAGCCACCCCGCTTCGCCATCGAGCATGGCGCCAGGCGCCTGACCTTCCGAATGCACCAGCAGATTGGTGACAGCGACGGCAGCGTCGAAGATGGCGACTGGCTGATCGTGATGCGCGAGGTGTCGGACACCGCCGTCATCGAGGCCATGAGCCTGTGCTTCAAGCTCACTGCCAAAGAGGCCGAGGTGCTGTACTGGGTGGTCAAGGGCAAGACCAATAAAGATATCGGCGATATTCTGGGCAGCAGCCCGATGACGGTGAAGAAGCACCTGGAGCGCATCTTCGTCAAGATGGGGGTGGAGACGCGCACCGCGGCGGCGGGTATGGCGATGACCCGGATACGGCAGCTGCATCCGCAGTTTGAGGGATAGGCTTAATCATTTCGTGGCTCTAGCCCCCGTCGAATAAGCACAATACACTATCAAAATGATAGTATTCTATAACTTCGACAGACTGCGGCCGGCGCAGCCGTCAACACGCTGTACCACCGCATCCTGAAAGACCCACGACACAAAGAGCCGGCCGTGCTGGATCTGTGCGAAATCCCGGTTCGGCAATTCGGTAGCTGGGCCATGGGCCTGATTGCCGCAACGCAGGAGAACCGCCAACTGTTCCTCAAATACTCCAGCACGGCGGACTTTGACCCCTACAAGATGAGCACCACCACGCTGCGCGCATTTTTCTCCGAGGTGATCCAAAACGCACGCTGGCTTTCCTGAGGATGTGAGCACCACTACGGGGAGCTACGCACCAAAGTCGGCCGCAAATACCTGGTAAAGGGTAAATACGGATAGGCATTGGTCCAAACGCTTGTTCTCTAGTGGCATGGAATATGCTGCCTGTCGGGGTATGGCCACTTTGTCACACCCCACGCTTACGACACTCAGTACGTGCCAAACCCGCATGGCTGGCAGCGGCACGGGGCTCTCGCAGCAACTCTCCCAGGCGCTGACGCAGGGCGCGTCGCCCAGTGCGCTGGAAGAGGCAGCCGGATTTGGCCGCTGGTGGTTTGATCCCCAGACGTCCCAAATCGTGCTGTCTGCCCTGGCAGCGCGCTACCTGAATGTGGAGTCACTGCACCACAGTGGGGTGGACAGCTGTTTTATCCATGTGGTGTCAGATGACATGCTGAGCCTGATTGCGGAGTTGTCCGAAGGGGCACTGCGTACCGTCCATAGTGATTTTCGCGTCATCAGCCCCGTGGAGGGTATGCGCTGGCTGCGCCTAGCAAACCTGCCGCGGGACCCGGCCAACCCAAATTTGGTGAGTGGCATCCTGTCGGATATCACGCCGCTCAAACATGCTGCCATGCGCGAGCGTCTGGGTTTTGAGTTGACCGAGTTTTTGGTCGGCACGCACCCCTTGGGCGATGCCATCACCAATGTGATCCAGCTGATCTGCAAAAACCTGGGCTGGGACTGGGGCGCGTATTGGGCTGCCGAGCCAGCAGCGGCGAATGGACCACCGCGCCTGGCCTGCAAATATTTCTGGCACCAGCCCGAGCTGGACCTCGCCTCGTTTGGTGCCGAGAGTGCCAGCCTGTCGCTGGCGCCCGGTGAAGGCCTGGTGGGCTCCGTATGGCAAAGCGGCAGGCCAGACTGGGTGGAAGACATGGTCAACGACCTGCGCTTCTCGCAGCGCACCAATGACCGCGAATGCAAGCTGTGGTCGGGTTATGTGTTCCCGGTGACCTATGTTTCGGCCGATGGCCACACCCACACCCCGGGCGTGCTGGAGTTTTACAGCTGCCTGTCGCGCCAGCCCGAGGCCCAGTTGCCCAAGGTCTCGGCCAGCATTGGTGCCTTTATCGCGCAGATGGCGCAGCGTATCGAGCACCAGGCGACGATTTTGTACTTGGCCCAGGTGGACGCATTGACCGGCTTGGCCAACCGCAACCACTTTCACGAGCTGGTCAGCCAGTCTTGCGTCACTGCGTCGCAAGACAACACCGCATTCGGATTGGCCTTTATAGACCTGGACCGGTTCAAACCCATCAACGATGCCTTTGGCCACGAGGCGGGAAACGCCGTGCTGCGGGAATTTGCACAGCGCCTGCGTGCGCTTGCGCCCGACGGCAGCAAGGTGGGCCGCCTGGGGGGTGATGAATTTGCGCTGCTGATACCCGCGGGGGCATTGCCCGAAGCGGCCCATTTGCTGGAGCGCATTCTGCAAGCCGCCCGTGCGCCCTTTGTGTATGAGGGCATTGAACTGACCGTGTCGGCCAGCGTGGGGGTCAGCACCTTCCCGCAGTGTGGTGACAGTTGCGCTGCGCTGCTGCAAAGCGCGGATGCGGCCATGTACCGCATCAAGAACAATGGCCGCAACGGCTGCCACTTTTCATCTATCAGCAACACCCATGCGCTGGCCGAGCAGCAGTCGTCCATCGCCCAACGCCTGGCGCTGGAAACGGAGCTGCACCATGCGTTGGACGGCAATGGCCTGTACCTGGTCTACCAGCCGATATTTGACATTTCCCGGGGGCAACTGGAATCCATAGAAGCCCTGGTGCGCTGGCGCAAGCCCGATGGCACGGTGGTGCCGCCCGATGTTTTCATCCCGATTGCCGAGCAAAGCCATTTGATTGTGCGTATTGGCAAATGGGTGCTAGGCCAAGCATGCCGCGACCTCGCCATTCTGGATGCGGCCGGCTTTACCGAATTGAAGGTGCACGTGAACATGGCCGCGCCCGAGTTCACCAACAAAAGCTTGCCAGACGAACTCCATGCGCTGGTCGGTGCGTATGGACTAAAGCCCCACCGCCTGTCGCTGGAGCTGACCGAGGGCATGCTGATGACGCGCCCGGACCAGGTGATACCCGTCATGCGTGCATTGCGCCAATTGGGCTTTGGCATCAGCCTGGATGACTTTGGCATGGGCCACTCGTCGCTGGCTCTGTTGAAGAACTTGCCTATTTCCTCGCTGAAAATTGACCGCTCGTTTGTGCGTGACCTGCCGCACCAGCGCAACGATCGCGCCATCGTCAAAACCATTGTGGATCTGGGTTGCCAGATGGGTCTGCAAGTGATTGCCGAAGGGGTGGAGACGGAACCGCAGCTGGAGATTCTGCGCCAGGCTGGCTGCAGCCTGATACAGGGGTATCTGCTGGACCGCCCCATGGGCCTGCCGGCCCTGCTGGAGAAGTACCCCACCGGGAACTGAGTCGACCGGCGTACGTTGCCGGTCAGTTCAATGCCCGCGCATAGACCGCATCAAACGCGTTCTTTTGTATCTCTTCCCGCGTGGGGGAGTGCCCGGCCCATAGCACCAGCACGGGGCCGGGAAGGTCCAGCGAGCGCTCCAGGCCGCGGCACAGGTGGTAGCGGTCTTCGTCGTCCATGCCCGGCAGTTCAATAAACAAAATGTAGCAACGCCGGTAGGCAAATTCTTTCAGCACCTTGCGCACCAGCCAGGCGCGTTTGACGGGCTTGCAGCGGGCGATGTCGGACTGGAACTCCCCCTTCTCAAAATCGTTCAGGTCATGGCGCGTGATGGAGTGGAAGAACGGTGTATCCGTCATTTCGTCCCATGCGCGTTGTTCGGCCTGGTCCGCCTGCTTCAGCCGCTCACGCCATAGCTTGAGCGCCTTGTCATCCAGGTTGCCAGCGGCCACGCTTTTCTCCAGCATGCGCACTCCGGTGCGGCAGGCCCACCACTTGTGGGCGGCGCTGCTTTCGAACAATTGCGTCAGACATTGGATACGGGCTGCAAAGTCCGTCTCTGGCAGGCAATTCACCAGGCCGCGCAAGGCGCCAGCGTGGCCGGGCGTGATCTGTAGCGCCCGCTCGTAGCAGCTGCGCACATCGGCCTTGGCATCCAGGCGCCTTTGCAAGTCGCCCAGTTGCGCCATTTCGTCGGCGTTGTTGCGCTGCAGACTGGCAGCAAGTGTGTCTATGCGCGCCTGCACACGCTGCAGGTAGTCGTGGTGCAGCTTCCAGTCGCTGGCGTTCTCAAGGCACCATTGCTTGTCGAAGTGGGCCAGCCACTTGGTGGCACTGGGGCCCAGCAGTTCCAGCGCCGGCCGGGTGGACCAGGTGGGCAATTGCTTGGCTACCTTCAGGGCCTCCAGCCGGTCGCGCAGCACCGGGTGGGTGTCCTCCTCATCGCTGAGTTGCACCAGAGACTGGCGCAGCGCGTCACGGGCAAAATCGTCAGCTACGGGTTGTGACAGCAGCGTGCGCATGGCGGTGAACGGGCCCGTTGGCAGGGGGCATTTGGTCGCGGCGCTCCAGTGCAGGGGCCAGAACTCGGTATGGAGCCATTTGCCTTTGATGGCGATTTCTGTCAGTGCGGCTCCAGCCACGTCGCGCCCCAGCAGCTTGCCCGCAATGCGGTCGGCCTCGTATTCGTCCTGGCGTGCCAGTGCAAAGGTCTTGGCCATGAAGCGTGGAAAGTACCAGCGCAAAAAGGCCTGTGTGGCCGCGGCAATGACACCGGAGTCATCGCGCATGCCGTGCTCCAGCTTCATCCAGCTCAGGCGTGTGCGATAGACCCATGCGGCAAACTGCCCATGACCACCGCGCAGATGGCCATACTCGTGGGACATCACCGCCAGAAACCGCGGCTTGTCTATGGCCAGCAGCAGCGGCAGGCCAATCGTCAGGTAATTGGTAGCACCGCCAAACAGGCCATAACGTGGCAACTGGCTGATGCTGGCGTTGAAGCTGCTGTCCAGCAGCACATGGTCAATGGCCGGGCCCTTGGTCTTCTTGCGGATGCGGGCCAGGGCCTCAAACAGTGCAGGGGCGTCGGCGGCTGTGAGGACAGCGCCCTGCGGCGCCTCCAGACGCAGCCATAGGGCCCGCAAACTGGTCCAGAGCAAACCGCCACCTGTGATCAGCAGCACAAAGTGGTATCCCTTGACGCGCCCCTGGGCCATGGATGCGAGTGTCCACACCAGCAACGCCACCGCCACCACAAAACAGCCCACAACCCACAGATAGCCCAGCGCGGCAAAGCCCGCCACGCTGCGGCGGTAAGCAGCACTGTCCTCGGCGCTGGCGTGTTCGTTTAAGCGAACCAAATGAATGAAATCTGCTCTTTCCACAGCGCCCCCTTTTTGAGGCGGTATCTTAGCCGCAGGCGCTTATGCCATTTCGGGCTCGGATTGGGTCTGCAGTTCCAGGGTTTGGCCGTCCGCAGGCACAAGCAGCCGCTGGCTGACACCGGCGCGCCGCCCGGCGGCCAATAGTTCGGTCCGCGTCACCGGGCAATGGCTGATGGCCTCCAGATGGTTGGCCACCACGGTGCCAGTTGCAAGCCGTGCAAAAGCCATCACATCGTCCACACCCATGATGATGTCTTGCCCGATGTCAAAACGTGCTCCACCGGCTGGTATCACACTCACTCCGGGCTGATGTTGGCTGACAAAGTCTCTTACGCGTGGCGTGAGGATCGTGTCGCCCGCCAGGTACAGGCTGGGTTCGCCCGGCATTTCTATGAAGTAACCCACGCCGTGCTCCATCATGCGGCCGACCATACCCTCGCCATGGGTGCAGCGTACGGTGCGGATCTGCCCTTCAAAAAATGGTTTGGGCTCGTCATGTCCTTCGGGCAGGGCTTGCATATTCAGGCCACGTTTGCGCAAATAGGCGGCGTCATGCGGGGTGCAGATGACGGGCAGTTGCGTGTCGCGCAGCCATTTCTTGCCAAAACCATCCAGGTGGTCAAAGTGGCCTTTCTGGCAATGGGTGATCAGGCAGTGGGTGACCTGGGCCAGTGCTGCCTGGGCCTGCACAGGCAGGTCTACCGTGGGGTTGCGCAGCCGCTTGCCGTCCAGCAGGCGCAGCGGCGGTAATGCGCCTTGGGGTGCAAGCATGGGGTCCACCAGGATGTGGCGCTCACCAAAGTGCACGATGACGGTGGCGTTGCGGAGTTGGGTAATTTTCATGGGGCTGTGGTGTGGAATGGAGCTTAGAACGCCGGCTGGAGCGCATCCAATCTTTTAAGACCGCCCTCTTCGAACGCGCGGATCAGCGCCTGCGATGCTGCCGGTGCCGTATCCGGTGTGCCATTGCCAAACGGCGGGTCGGGGTAGTACTCAATACCCAGTTGTATGGTCTTGGCCACGCCTTCCCCGGCAATCAGCCCGGCCAAGTACAGCCCTGCATCAATGCTGGCCGACACGCCAGCGCCGGTCATCACTTTGCCATCGCGCTGGTAACGTGCCGTGCTGATGGTGGCGCCATAGGCGGCGACACGGTCGCGGGCGAACCAGTTGGTGGTGACGCGCAATCCGCTGAGCACGCCTGCTGCGCCCAGCAACTCCACACCATTGCAAATGCCAATGGTCCAGGTGGACGTGGCGTGCAGGCGGCGGATCGTCTCCCGCATTGCACTGTTGTGCAAGGCCTTTTCCACGCCGGGACCTCCGGGCACATACAGGATGTCGGTGCTGTTGGTTTCCTCCAGCGTGCGGTAGGCGTGTAGCGCCAGGCGGCGGGTATCGGCAAACACAGGCCCGGTACGTTCGGCAATGAATTCGGTGGTGATGCCGGGCACATTGGCCAGCACTTCGTAACCACCGACGATGTCGAGTGCTGTGAATCCGTCGAACAAAACAATGGAGAGGCGCATGGTGTTTTAACTTCTTTCTTTGGCCGTGTGGAGCGGGGTGCTGCACCACTGCATTGTTAAATCGGTTGGGGCTGCGGTACTATGGCGTTATTGCCATATTTAATGGTGTTATCGCCATATGCCAGCCAAACTTCTGTCAACCAAAAAATCAAGACCCATACGCCTGGCCATCCTGGCCTACGCGGGCTGCATGGCAACAGAAATATTTGCCGTGGCCGACGTGTTGCTGATCGCCAGCCACGTCGCCCGTGCGATGCGCAAGACATCGGAACCCTCTTTTGAAGTCCAGGTCGTTGGCCTGGGGCCGCGTAGTGTTTCAGTGGCCGGGGGCTTTTCGGTCGGGGTGCAAAGGCCTGCAGGTGTGTACGACCTGCTGATCGTGCCGGGGCCGGAGATCCGCCGTCTGGACGGGTGGGACAACACGCTGGCTCCACTGCGCCGCGAACTGAGCTTTATCCGCAAGAGTTTTGCCGGTGGCACGCCCGTGGCCTCGGTTTGCATCGGCACTTTTCTGTTGGGCGAAGCGGGTTTGCTAGACGGACGTAAGGCCACGACCGCATGGTTGTGCGCGGCAGAATTTGCGGCCCGCTTTCCCACAACCACACTCATTGCCGATGCGGTGCTGGTGGAAGACGGTGCGGTCACCACCACGGGAGCCGTCAGCTCCGCGTTTGACCTGGGGCTGCATCTGGTGAAAAAGACTTTGGGGGCTGAGGTTGCCACAGCTACCGCCCGCCTCGCCCTGCTGTCCCAGCCGCGGGCCAGTCAGGCGCCGTTTGTGGACAGTGCCTTGTTAGGCCCTGCCGGCTTGCCAACGTTTGCGCAAGGCGTCGCGCAGTGGCTGGGCGCGCGGCTGACCGAGACCTATGACCTGGAGCGCCTGGCTCAGGCCTTCCATGTCAGCAGCCGTACGCTATTACGCCGGGTCAAGGCAGAGACGGGGGATTCACCACTGGCCCTGCTGCAACAAGCGCGCGTGGACAAGGCCAAGCAGTTGCTGAACAACAGCACAAGGAGCATCGCGCAAATCACCGAGGCCGTGGGTTATGCCGATGTGCCCACTTTCGCGCGCCTGTTTGCCAGCCGGGTGGGGGAGACTCCTGCGCGTTACCGGCGTCGGCAAGCGTAAGAGGAATCAAGCGCTTTTGCGCCGCACCGCCACCACCTGTTGCGACAACATGTCGGCCAGTGCCATGCCGACGGCCTTGGCATCCAGCAAGGGGTCATCAAACAGCATCTCCAGCGCGGCGTAGTTCATCTCGACTGCCAGCCGCGCGAGTATCACGATCTCGTTGTGCGGCGCTTTCGGGTGGGCCTGCATGAAGGCGTCAACGATCAAACCACTGACAAAACCATGCGACTCGATGCGCACCTGCGACAGCGCCGGCACGGCGCGCAGGGCGCGTGTGACCCACAGCCCACCGGGTAGGGACTCGGTCAGCACACGGGTCTGGTCAAACAGGTCGTAGATCTGTTGCGTCAATTGTTTGGGCGGCAGCTTCAGCGTAGCCGGTGTGGCCCACACCGTCACCAGCTCGTTTTGCGCCTGCATCAGGCGCTGGCCCAGTTCGCGTAGTAACGCGTATTTGTTGGGGAAATAACGGTACAGGGCCGGCGGTGAAATGCCGGCGCGTTCACACACCAGGTTGGTGGATAGCCGTTCGATGCCGACCTCGGACAACAACTCCAGCGTTGCGCCCAGTATCAATTCATAGGTGTCGTGCGCCCGTTGTTGGCGCGGTTGTGCCTTGGCCTGCAGGGCGGGGGCGGGTGGGGTCTGGCGCTCGGAGGGGGGTTTGGGCATGTGTGGGGGAAGTCTACCAAGGGGGCAAGGGTTAGTCCCAGTGTTGTGGCTATTGTTGCTCAATATACTAGCGATCACTAGTTGGTAGTCATCACTAGCGTTATGGGATTGCGGGGGCTTCTGGTCTTTTTTGGCTAAACAAAACAGGAGAGAGACATGTCGATTCGTCAGCATTGGGCGGTCCTGCTGGGCGCCACACTTGTCACCGGCGCGGCCTGGGCCGACCCCTACTTGGTCGGCCGCGGCATGGCCGATATCACCGGTGAGGCGGCCGAGGTTGGCATGATGGGCTACGCCTCGACCTCGCAGGTCACCGGTGGCATCCACATGCGCCAGCGGGCACGGGCATTCATCGTCGTCGACCAGGGCAATGGCAAACGCATGGTGTTCGTCAACAACGACCTGGGCATGGTGTTCCAGGGTGTGCAGCAGGCGGTGATCAAGCAGCTACAGGCCAAGTACGGCGGCCTGTATGGTGCCGACAATGTGATCCTCTCGGCCACCCACACCCATGGCGGACCCGGCGGTTTCTCGCACTACGCGCTGTACAACTTCACCACCTGGGGTTTCAACAAGCGCACCTTTGACGCGATTGTCAGCGGCATCGTGTTGGCCATCGACGCGGCGCACCGCGATCTCAAGCCCGGCACGGTGCAGATCGGCACCGGCGAACTCACCAACGCCAACAACAACCGCTCGCTGCCAGCGTACGAACGCAACCCACAGGCCGAGCGTGATCGCTGGGGTCGCGCCATCGATCCCGACATGACGCTGCTGCGTTTCAAACAGGGCGGAACCGATGTGGGTGTGATCAACTGGTTTGCCACACACGGCGTGTCGATGTCGCCCCACAACCACCTGATCACCCCGGACAACAAGGGCTACGCCGCCTGGCGCTGGGAGCATGACATCAAGGGCGTGCGTTACCGGCGTGATAGCGACTTCGTGGCCGCGTTTGCACAGTCCAACGCCGGCGACATGACGCCCAACCTCAACCTGGATGGCACCGGACCCACCGCCAACGAGTTTGACAACACCCGCATCATCGGCGAGCGCCAGCTGCAAAAGGCGCTGGAGATCTACAACGGACCCCTGGTCACGATCAGTGGGCCGCTTGACTACCGCCAGCGCTTCGTGGACTTCTCGCGCATCAGTGTGGATGGTCGTTTTACTGGTGGTGCGGCGCGCAGCACCTGCCCAGCCGCCATGGGCTCGGCCTTCGCAGCCGGCACAGAGGACGGCCGCGGCCTGGACGGCATCAACGAGGGCGACCTCAACGGCAACCCCTTCTTCAATGCCCTGGGCGGCATCATCACCCCGGCGCCGCAGTGGGTGCGCGACTGCCAGGCACCCAAGCCGGTGTTGCTGGCCACTGGCACACAAACGCCTTATCCGTGGACACCCGAGGTGTTGCCGGTGTCCATCGTGCGTATTGGCCAGCTCGCTATCGTGGCGGCACCGGGCGAGTTCACCATCATGTCGGGCCGGCGCGTGCGCGACACGGTCAAGGCCGCACTGGGCAACAGCGTGCAGCACGTCGTGTTGGCCGGTTATTCCAATGCCTACGCCGGTTATGTCACCACGCCCGAAGAGTACGACGCCCAGCACTACGAGGGTGCCTCTACCCACTTCGGCCGCTGGACCCTGCCGGCCTACCAGCAGACCTACCATGAGCTGGCCACGGCCTTGCAGCAGGGCCTGCCGGCCTATGCCAGCGCCACACCACGGGACCTGTCGGGCCAGCAAATGAGTTTCCAGACCGGGGTGGTGCTGGACAACGTGCCCCTGTTCAAGAGTTTTGGCGATGTCGTGCGCCAGGCCAATGCCAGTTATGCGCGCGGCCAGCAAGTCAACGTGGAATTCTGGACCGGCCACCCCAAAAACAACCTGCGTCAGAACGGCACTTTTCTAGAGGTGCAGCGCCTGGATGGCGCCTTCTGGACCAGCATCGCCACGGACAGCGACTGGAACACTGTCTACCGCTGGCTGCGGGTTGACCCGGTGTGGGGAACCTCAAAGGCGGCCATCTCCTGGGACATTCCCTTGAACGCGACACCGGGGCAATACCGCATACGCCATTACGGCAACTACAAGAACGGCTGGAACGGTGCGATAGGCGAGGTCAGCGGAACCAGCCGCACGTTTCAGGTCAATTGATAAGAAAAAAGGAGGACTCACCGATGACTGTTTCGAATCGCTTTCCCGTAGCCCATCCCAGCGGCCCGATGGGCGTGGCACGCGCCGCCGCGTTGGTGCTGGTCAGCCTCGTCGGCACCAGCGCCCAAGCCGGCTCGGCCCAGGATGCACAGGGCCTGTGGCTCAGCGCCGACAAGGCGGCTGTGATCCAGTTCGCGCCCTGTGCCGACACACCGAGCGCACTGTGCGGCAAGATTGTGTGGGACAAAGACGCCAATACCCCGGCCGATGCCTGCGGCATGACGATTGCCAAGTTAACACGGTATGAGGATGACGCCTGGCGCAATGGCTGGGTGCTGGACCCGCGCACCAACAAACACTACAAGGGTGCGCTGCGCGTCAAGGCCGACGTGCTGAGCCTGCGCGCCTTCATCGGCACCGAGCTGCTGGGCGAAACCGAACAAATGGCTCGTGTACAGGTGCTGCCGGCGGGTTGCAAAACCCAGCCCGCTTCCTAGTTGCTACCCATTGACCCGGATTGCGCTTGCCCCGTCTTCAGCCCCACTCCTAACCCGCAGCACAGCTGCCGAATTGCTATGAAAAACCAATCCCTGTTCGCCATCACACTCGCCACCGCTGCACTGGCAACCCCTGGCCACGCCGCACCGACTGCTGAGCCCGTGGTGCAAAGTTATTCTGTGGACTTTGAAATCAAAGCCATGACCGACCGGCGCAACCGGGGTGTGTCCGACAGCTACAACAACCCGGCGCTGGAGTTCACGGTCAACGCGGCGCACGAGTCCGGTGTGGTTGGGTTACTGCAAATCGGCACCGCGAGCCAGACGCTGTTTCCCAATGGCAATGGCACGTCGGTACTGGGGGCAGTGGGTTATCGCTGGGGGAACCCCGAGCGCTGGCACTATGGCTTGGGTGTTGCCCAGGAGTGGTTCCCCGGCGCACATGTGGAGGCACCGACTGGTGTGGACTGGGAGACCACGGGCGCCACCGGTGTGCCCACGTTCACCGGCCTGTCGGATACCAAGTTCGACACCCGCTACCTGGTGGTCGAACTGGGCTGGGGCATCGTCGAGGCGCGTTATTTGTACGTGTTGTCGAACGACTTTCGCGGCAACAACGCGGCCACGCTGTGTGGCAGCACCTACTTGACGCCAGCACTGATGGGCGGTGACCCCACGCAGGCCATCAATTGTTATGGCGCTGGACCGCGCCAGACCGGCGGCTCCCACCTGCTGGACCTGGACATCAAATACCCCTTGAGCGGGCAGACCAAGCTGATCGCACACCTGGGCTACCAAAGTGTGAAGAACTTCTCCGACATCGATGGCTGGGACTACCGCCTGGGCGTGGTGCACACGCGTTGGGGTGTCGACTTCTCGGCCGATGTGGTGGGCGCCGCGCTGCGCAACCGTGACTATGCAAACGTGCCAGACAGCAGTGGCAATACGCGCCGCATCGACAGCACCACACTCGTGCTGGGCGTGGCCAAGCGTTTCTGATGCAGACCCTGCGCTGGGCAATACGTGCGGCGCGGGGTGTTGGCGCCGCCACTGCCGTGTTTCTGTTGCTCGCGTGTGAGCCGCGAACCGCACCTGTGGTCGCATCCTCCGCGAATGCCATCGAATCCTTGCGACCGGCTGAGGCCGGCCTTGCCGAAAAATACGAAAGATCTTGTATGACATGCCATATAGACGCCGCCAGCGGTGCGCCGCGCACGCGCGACACGCTGGCCTGGAGCCGCCGTGCTGTCACAGAGCGTGGTGCGCTGATTCTCAGTGTGCAAAAGGGCTTCAATGCCATGCCCCCCATGGGCTTGTGCCCGGACTGCAGTCGTGAGGACCTGGGTGCGCTGATCGACTTCATGCGTGGGGTGCAACCATGAGCCGTCGCACCCGCCGTTTGGTGTTGAAGACCGCATTGGCCACTGGCATGGGTGTGGGCGTTGCCAGTCTGCACGGTGCGCAGAAGGCCGCCAGTGTGCCGGTCTCTGCTGCATCCACCACAACGCCCACGGCCGCGCCTGCCACTGGAGCCAGCGCCACAAGCGCCAACACCAACACCTGGCGCAACTGGAGTGGTATCCACACCTGCCAGCCCAACAGTTGGCAGGTGCCGGCCACGGTGGATGCGCTGGCAGATCTGCTGCGCCAGGCACCGGGGCCGATACGCTGCGTGGGGGCAGGGCACTCGTTCACGGCACTGGTGCCAACGGCAGGCACACTGTTCTCGCTGGACCGCCTCAGCGGCATCACCGCCCACAGCGACACGCAGGCCACCTTGGGTGCGGGTACGCGCCTGCAAGTCGCCAATCGCCAGTTGGATGCCAAGGGATTGGCTTTGTACAACTTGCCCGATATTGACGCCCAAACCCTGGCCGGTGCTATGGCCACCGCGACCCACGGAACCGGCGTGAAATTTGGCGCGCTGCATACCGATCTGTTGGGCCTGACGCTGATGACCCCAAAAGGGGAGCTGTTGCAATGCTCGCCCAACCAACGCGCTGACGTGTTTGCCGCGGCGCAGGTCTCACTGGGTGCTCTGGGCGTGCTGACCGAGATGACGCTGCGGGTTCGCCCAAGCTTCCATTTGCAACGCAAAGTCTGGTTGGCCAAGACACAGGACCTGCTGGACCAGGCGCCGGCGCTGGCCGAACGGCACCGCCAGTTTGAGCTCTACCTGCTGCCCTTCACAGGTTACGGCGCCGCGATCACCCATGATGAAGTGCCCATAGGCGCCGTGCAGCGCGTCGCCGCGGCGGACGAAGACGTGTTGCGTGATTTGCGTTTGTTGCGCGATTGGCTGGGCCGTTGGCCCGGACTGCGGCGCTGGGTGGCTCAGCGAGCGATTGACCCGGACCAGACGGAGAACATGCGCGACCTGTCGTGGAAGTTATTGACCAGCCAGCGCCCCACACGCTTCAACGAGAGCGAAGGCCACGTGCCGCGCGAATCCGGTATCACCTGCCTGCGCGAAGTGCTGGAAACACTGGAGCGCCGCAACGAGGTGTTCTTCCCGATTGAGTTCCGTTATACCAAGGCTGACCAGGCCTGGCTGAGCCCCTTCCATGGCCGCGACAGTTGCTCGATTGCCGCACACGCGCTGCAAGGCGAGGCGCATGACTACCTGGTGCAAGAGTTGGGGCCGGTGTTTCGCCGCCATGGCGCGCGCCCGCACTGGGGCAAGCTGCACAACTACAGCCCCGCCGAGTTGCGCGCCTTGTACCCGCAGTGGAAACGTTTTGCCGAGCTGCGCCGCGAGCTCGATCCGCAGGGCCGTATGCTCACACCGTATATGAAACGACTGCTGGGAGAGAGCTGATATGGCCTCCATCCAACGCCGCCACTGGTTGGCCGGTGCTGCAGCCCTGGGTGTGGGCGGTGCGCTGGCGTTGCGGCCCACCGACCAGGGTGGTGCGCACGATGCGTACTTCACCACCCTGCAGCAAGCCTTGCGCGCGGCCGGCCCTGCCATGCCCACGTTGGTGGTCGACAAGCAACGTTACCTGGCCAACCTGGACTACATCGCCAAGACCTGCCAGTCAGGATTGGCATTGCGCGTGGTCGTCAAGTCCTTGCCCAGCCTCAGCCTGATAGAACATGCACTAAAGGCCTGGAACACCGAACGCGTGATGACTTTCAACGCGCCGCAGTTGCTGGCCCTGACCCGCGCACGGCCCGGAGCCCAGGTGCTGTTGGGTAAACCCATGCCAGTGTCCACCGCCGCCTGGGTGCTGGACCAACTGGCCGGTCTGCCCTTTGACACGGCACGCCAGATCGAATGGCTCATTGACACCCCGGCGCGCGCGGCGCAGTACCGTGATCTGGCCCGTGCCCGTGGTGTCGCGATGCGGCTCAACGTGGAGCTGGATGTGGGCCTGCACCGCGGCGGCATTGAGGACGACGCGGCGCTGGTCGCCTTGCTGAAAATTGTGCAGAGCGAGCCCCTGCTGCGCTGGAGTGGCTTCATGGGTTACGACGCCCATGTGGCGGCCATTCCCGACCTACCCGGTGCACGCAGTGGCGCGGCCGAGCATGCGCGCAGCGCCTATACACGCCACTTCGCCACCGCGCAAACCGTGTTGGGCGCCATACCACGTGAGACGTTGACGTTGAACACGGCTGGTTCGCTGACCTACCATTTACACGATGGCAAACAAGTGCCCAATGAAGTCAGCGTCGGTTCCGCCGCCGTCAAGCCTTTGGACTTTCAGCGCGCCAGTACAGAGGCGCTGCAGGCCGCCAGTTTTATCGCCACGCCTGTCCTCAAGACCATGGATAACTTCCGCCTGCCAAATGGCGTGGAGTGGCTGAGCCGGGCTGTTGGCGCATGGGACACCAACCAGGCCCGCGCCGTGGCCATACACGGCGGCCACTGGCTGGCCGACCCAGTGTCGCCACCAGGCGTCAAACCCAGCGGCCTGTATGGCGCGTCGTCCAACCAGCAGGTCATGGTGACATCGGCCAGTGCGCCGTTGGCGGTTGACGACTGGGTTTTCCTGCGCCCGCGACAGAGCGAGGCTGTGTTTTTACAGTTTGGCGATATCGCCGTGTTTGACGGCCAGCGCATCTCGGAGCGCTGGCCGGTGTTTGCTGCGTCGGCCTAAAGGAGGCTTCAGCGCTTGGGCTCGTTCTGCTTTTTCATCGCATCGTCCAGATTGAAATTGCCTCTGCCTGGCATGACGATGTCTCCCGGTTTCTGACCGGGCTTGCAGGCGCCCACCCACTTGGCGGTGATGGCCATTTTGGATTCGGCCATGCCGTGTAATGGAGGATTGAACCGGGTTTTGATGTCGGCGCGGTAGGCGGAGTCAAAGGCACCGGTGAACACTGCATCCATCGTGGTTGTGGTCGTGTCCATCTTGCAGACCGAGTGCACGGTGATCCGGTCGCCCTGCTGCTTGATGTCCGTCGCGCTGCACTGCTGTTTGAATTTCTCGGCGTTTTGCTGCATCAGGTTGTCGGAGTTCTGGTCAATGCAGTGCTGGATGGGCCCAGTGCCCTTGGGCATGCCTTCCATGCTGGTGGTGAGTTCCCACAGGCCGCTTTTGCGCTTGGGCATGTCCAGGGCGAGGGCCTGGGTGCCCATCCCCACGAAGAGGGTGGCCATTACGAAAAGTGAACCAGATGTGCTACGCGGGAATGCCATGGGTCTTACTCCTAAGGTTGTCTACGGCGAATTGTGGGCGTTGGAGCATTAAACCGGAATCCGCACGCCCGACCTGTGTTTTTTTTGTTTCCCACATGTGCCCCTGCGGTCTCGCTTTGCGTAGAGTGACAATCAGGTCCATACGAATTGCCGATATCCCCGCATGAAAAAACTGAACCCAGGCTTTACGCTGATCGAAATGATGGTGGTGGTCGCCGTGCTCGCCATTCTGGCGCTGATGGCCCTGCCCAGCTACCAAGGCAAGCTGGTGCGGGACCAGATCGTGGAGGGCAGCACATTGGCCAATCTCGCCAGGGGGCCGATTGCAACCCAGTGGACGACCAGCAAGACGCTGCCGGTCGACAACGCCAGCATCGCCTTGCCCGCGGCCGACAAGATCGTCAACAACCTGGTGCGCGCTGTCACCGTGCAGGATGGCGCCATCCACATCACCTACGGCAACCGTGCCAATGGCCACCTGAAGGACAAGATCCTGACGCTACGCCCCGCCGTGGTGGAAGACGCCCAGATCGTGCCCGTGACCTGGGTGTGCGGCTTTGCCACAGGCCCCGACAAGACGACCACCATGGGTGAGAACAAGACCAGTATCTCCAAAGAGTACCTTCCGCTAAACTGCCGCTAGCCCCCGTGCAGATTGACTTATTCGCTATAAATTACGTAGCAGTTTCCCCAAAACGGTAGCCGCCTTGCGCAGTGCCGCCGTGTCATACCCCGCGTAGCCAAACAACCAGCCCCGGCGTTGGGACGCTATGGTGTAGCGCGACAGCGGTGCCAGCAGCAGGCCGGCCTGCTGCGCCCGTGCAGACAGCGTCTGGTCATCTCCGCCTGCGGGCAATTCGTGCAGCAGGTGCATGCCCTGTTCGCTTGGCTGCAACACCAGTAGGCCCTGACTGGCCTTGGCCACGGCCTCGATCAGAACCTGCTGGCGCTGCGGGTACAACTCTCGCATGCGGCGCAGATGGCGCAGCAAATGGCCTTCGGTGATGAAGCGGGCCAATACATCTTGCGTATCGCCGGGCGCGTGGCGGTCGGTCAGCGCGCGTGCCATCGCAAATGCGCCGGCCAGCGCGTGGGGCAGCACAATGAAACCCAGGCGCAGGCCGGGGTGCAGCGCCTTGGAGAAGGTGCCCACATACAGCACCCGCTGGGCATGGGGCAGGCTGCACAGCGCGGGCAGGCGGTGGGTGCCGTACTGGAATTCGCCGTCGTAGTCGTCCTCCACTATCCATGCTTGTTGTGCATTGGCCCAGTCCAGCAGGGCCAGGCGGCGCTGCAGGCTCATGCGCACGCCGCTGGGGAACTGCGAGGTCGGTGTCACCACGGCCAGGCGCGCCGCAGGCCACTGCGCGGCGGCTTGGTCCACGACCAGGCCTTCGCCATCCACCGGCGCCGGTCGCGCGGTCACACCGTGGCCGACCAGGCTGGCGCGTATGCCGGGGTAGCCCGGGTCTTCGACCCAGGCCTCGTCGCCCACATCCAGCAGCAGCCGCCCGACCAAATCTATGCCTTGCTGAGAGCCCGAACACACCACCACTTGCGCCGCCTCGCAGCGTATGCCGCGCGACACCCATAGCCACTGCGCAATTGCATCCCGCAGCGCGGGCGAACCGGCAGGGTCCAAGTACTGGGCCTGGGCCATGCGTTGCTCTTTGCTGGCCTGGCGTGCCAGCCGGTCCCACACCGCGAACGGAAACGTGGCGATCTCGGGTGCGCCGATACGAAAGGGGTGTGCGGCCTGCAAGGGTGGGTTCCAGCGCGACACCGTGTCGGCCACCAACTGTCCGCGTTGCGACAGACCTGCGGCAACGGCCGGGCGCAGGCCCTTGGTCGCCCCGGCGGGGGACACCAGTGCGCCCAGGTTGTCGGCCACGTAACTACCATCACCCACCCGCGCCACCACATAACCCTCAGACTGCAGCCGCTCCAGCGCCCATAACACGCTGTTGCGCGACACACCCAAGGTTGCCGCCTGCTCGCGTGATGCGGGCAGGCGTGTGCCGGGTTTGAACGTGCCCTGCTCGATGGCGCGGCGCAGCTCCAGGTAAACCTTTTGGCGCACGGTCTCTCCGCGGGGCTTTTTGATGGGTGGATTGGCTCTTTGGCGCATTGGAAATTGGCCCCTTGCCTGTCGCGGAATTTCCTTAAACTAAGGAACCACTTTACCAGTACCCCACCGAGCACACCACCATGGCCCAACACAGCAGCACCATCCACTGGCAACGCGCGGACAACGCGGCCTTTGTCGACCACCGCTACAGCCGCCGCCACAGCTGGCACTTCGATGGCGGTGCCGTGGTGCCCGGCTCTTCGTCGCCACACGTGGTGCCGTTGCCGTATTCCGACGCTGCGGCGGTGGACCCCGAGGAGGCCTTCGTCGCTTCGCTGTCCAGTTGCCACATGTTGTGGTTTCTGGACGTTGCTGCGCGTGCCGGGTGGGTGGTGGACAGCTACCGCGATGAGGCGGTGGGCACACTGGCCCGCAACGACCAAGGCCAGCAGGCCATGACGCGTGTGGTGCTGCGCCCGGCAGTACAGTTTGCACCGGGCAAGGTCCCGACCGCCGACGAATTGCATAGCTTGCACCACCGCGCCCACGCCAGCTGTTTTATCGCCAACTCGGTGAAGACCGAGGTGGTATGTGAACCCGTGCTCTAAGCCTACAACCCACTTCCCGTAGACCATGACCTATTTGCCGCCCCATTTCGCAGAAACCGATACCGCCATGCTGCACGCCCTGGTGCGCGCCCATCCACTAGCCACCTGGGTGGTCCAGCACGAGGGTGAACTGCTGGTCAACCACATCCCGATGCTGCTGGACGCCGAGCGCGGCGAAAACGGCACGCTGGTCGGCCATGTGGCGCGCGCCAACCCGGTGTGGCAGGCGCTGGCCGCGGGCGCACCGTCGGTTGCGGTATTCACCGGTGCGCAGGCCTATGTGTCGCCCAACTGGTACCCCAGCAAACACGCCAATGGCATGGCCGTGCCCACGTGGAACTACGCCACGGTCCATGCCCACGGCGTGCCCCAGGCGTCTGAGAACGCCGAGCGTGTGCTGGACGTGGTGACGCGCTTGACGCAGGTACACGAGGGTGGCCAGGCATTGCCCTGGCAGGTGTCCGACGCACCGGCCGACTACATCAGCAAACTGTTGCGCGCCATCGTAGCCATTGAGATGCCGGTGCAGCGTTGGGTTGGCAAATGGAAGGTCAGCCAAAACCGTCCCGCCGCCGACCAACAGGGTGTGGCCGCTGGGCTGGGTGGTCAAGGCGGTGAGGCAGCGATGCAGATGGCCGCGTTGGTCCAACAAAGGATCAAAACATGACTGAAAAGACTACAACGCAACGGGCATCCGTCACCGTCAACGCACTGCTACCGGCCGACTACGCCGCCTGGCAACGCCTGGGTGCGGGCTACAACCGCTTCTATGAGCGGGAGTTTCCGCAGGCAATCTACGAACGCACCTGGCAGCGTCTGATGCAAGGCGATGGCATCCACGGCTTTGCCGCACGGGTCGATGGCCAGTTGCTGGGCATCACCCATTACCTGTTCCAGCCCAGCATCTGGACGGCCGACGTGTGTTACCTGCAGGATTTGTTTGTGGACGAGGCCGCGCGGGGCCACGGTCTGGCCCAAGCCCTGATTGAGCAGGTGGCCCAGGTGGCCAAGGCGCGCGGTGCGCCCAAGCTGTATTGGCTGACCCACAGCATCAATGCGCGCGCCCGCGGGCTCTATGACCGGGTTGCCAAACACCACGGTTTTATCCGTTATGACTACGCCCTGGGCTAGAGCGTTTATAAGAAACTGGCCTCTAGCCCCCGATTAATATACACTTATTGCTATCAATAAAATAGCTGATGGCATGGGTCACTGGTCAGTGACCAAAAAAGACGTTGCGCCATCACATAGTGTTCCTACACTTGATCCAAGGTTTGGGCCATAGAAAGGACGGGCTGATAGCGCATGGATTTGTCGGGCATCTCTTTCACCGAGGCAGACGGGCAGGTGTTGTTGCACCACCGGCCGGTGGCGGGGCGTGCGGACGTTGATCCCGCCATGCTGAACGCAGCGCTGGCTGAGGCCGGGTTCGAGCAGTGTGCCAAAGATGCCGCGGCCCTTGCCCAGGCCGCGATTGACTGCAATACCCAACAACTGCCGTTTGCGGTTCAGGTTGCTGAGCGGCGTGATGCGGCTGTGCAGGTGCACATTTCCGCTGACGATATGACTGCCGAGATCAGCCTGACGGCGCCCCAGGGTGGAAAACCCGCCACAGTGGCCGACATTCTCCAGGCGCTGGCCGAGGCCGGGGTCGGATATGGCGTTGACGAAGCTGCGGTAATGCAGGCCTGCGCACTGGGCAAGGCCGACCATGTACCCGTGGCCTTTGCAGTCAAACCCCAAAACGGTCGCGACACCGTCTTCCAGGCGCTGATACCCGAGACCTCTGACCGCGCTCCCAAGATCGATGCCAACGGATTGATTGACTACCGTGAGCACGGTGGCATCGTCGTAGTCCAGGCCGGAGCCCCTTTGATGCGCCGCATTCCGCCCACCCCCGGAGTGGTGGGCTACACGTTGCGCGGTCGGGAGCTGCCCCCGCGAGCCGGGCTGGATGCGACCTTTGCGCCGTCACTCACCGGGGTGCAGGTTGCCGTGGAAGACTCCAATCTATTGAAGTCCACTGTTGCGGGCCAGCCGGTGCTGGTCAACCACGGCGTGATGGTAGAGCCGGTATTGCACTTGCCCGAAGTCAACCTGGCGGTGGGCAACATCTACTTTGACGGGACGGTGCAGATCGATGGCGAGGTATCCCACGGCATGAAAGTACAGGCCAAGGGCGATATCGTGGTGGGTGGAACGGTGGATGGCGGTTTGCTTGAAGCCGGTGGCGATATCCGTGTGGCCGGCGGCATCATTGCCCAGGCGCGGGTCAAGGCGGATGGCGCGGTGTCTGCACGGTTTGGTGAGAACTGCAGCATTCAGGCGGGTACCACCATCGCGCTGGAAGACATGGCGCTGGAGTGTGAGCTGGAGTCCGGCAACCAGATCATCGTCGGAGAAAAAGCACCCAAGCGCGGCCGTCTGGTGGGTGGCCATGCTACAGCCATGATGCTGGTCCGTACGCCGCTGTTGGGTTCCGACAAGGGCGGCCTGACGCGTGTGAAGGTGGGAGCGAATGCCGAGCTGGAGGCGCAAATGCAGGCCTTGCAACTGCGCCTAGAAACCGAAAAAACCCAGGAAGAGAATTTGGCCAAGTTGGTCAAACAACTGACAGCCGCAGGCGACCCCAAGGGATTGCTCGAACGCGTCAAGGCGTCCTGGCAACAGGCCGTGAAAGTGTGGTCCAAGTCGTTGGCAGAGCGGACCGAGTTGGAAAAACAATGGGCCTTGATGCTAACGGCGAGGGTGGCAGTCGGCGTGGGTGGTGTGGCGGGGTCGGTGGACCTTGCATTCGGCAGCACCATGGCGCATTTGCGTAAAGAGTACAGCCAGGGTGTGTTTTCGATTGACCCCGAGACCGGTGTTGTGTGGACCGACTTGGCAGGGAGGGTGACACCGATCGCCTAAGGGGCGTTGCGTCCCCGTAAGGTGCACGGCTGGGATGCGGGTATATCCGATACTCGCCCAGATGCGCCTGAAATTTCTAGCTTTCTCATTGCTGGCCCTCGCGATGCCGGCCCATGCGATTCCCTCGCCCGATCTCGTCATCAACGCATTTGCGTCTGCCGCGCAGATTGCCGGTCTACTGGCGGCCATGTCGGGTGCCGCGATGCTGCGTTTTCAGCGCGGCGGTGGGCCAAAGAGTGCGCGTGCCAACCATTGGATATCGGTGTTTGGCGTGGTGGCGGTGTTGGCGATTCTGGTCAACGTCTGGCAATACGCCAGCCATGTCAGCGCAGACAGCCGCCGTCTGGACACCAACCTGTGGCGCAAGCCACCGGATTGGGACCGGGTGTTCTCCGCACCAAAAATCACCACGGCGGAACTCGGCGCACGCTTGGCAAAGGCTGAGCCCGTGCACCTGATTGATGTACGCGAGCCTGAAGAGTTTGAAGTCACCCACCTGCCCGGCGCGGTCAATATGAGGTATGCCGACTTGCTGCTCGGTGTGCGCAGCCCACCGGATGATGGCGTACCGGTGGTGTTTGTGTGTGACTCCGGCAAGCGCAGTGGTGAGGTGTGTGAGCAGCGTGCACGCATGGGCCTGCCCTGCCAAGTTCTGGAGGGTGGCTACCCGCAGTGGGTGCGTGAAGAGCGCCCCTTGTCCACCCCCAGCTCCGGTTGGCGCGCGCGTTTCTCACCCCTGCCGCGCTACGCACGCGACACCGTGTACCTCGATACCCCCGAAGTAAGCGAGATGGTGCGCGATGACCAAGCCCGCTTTCTGGATGTGCGAAGCCCCGACGAGTTTGCGCGCGGCCACCTGCCTGATGCGCTGAACCTGCCTATGCGTGGCATGGCGTCGCAGGCCCTGGCTGAAGCGCTTGCGCAAATGCCGCCGCGGCCGCTGATTGCCGCCTGTTATGACAACCGCAGCTGCTTCCACGCCCGTGTGCTGGGTTTGAAGCTGACCCGGCTCGGGTTCGACTTCCGCGGGCGTTACACGGTGCCGCAGGAGTATCCGGTGCCTGCGCAAATCGCCGCGCGTGGCATGTGGCCGCGGGTGCAGCGTGTGTTGTCCACGGCCATCGACAAGGCAGTGGAGCCCCTGGCGCGGGCCGTGGCATGGACCAGTGCCCATGCGGGCGGCCTGGTGCCCGCCATGCTGATACTTTTGTTGTTGACGCGCTTGCCCTTGGCCCCGCTGGCCACCAAGGCCCAGCGGGACCGTTTGGCCCAGCGCGCCATTGCTGACCAAACCGCGGGCTTGCGCGCCCACTACAAAGATGACGGTTTCCGCCTGCAACGTGCCGTGCAGCAATTGCGCCGCCAGCACGGGCTTACACCCTGGCGCAACCTGGCGGTGAGCCTGCTGCAGATGGGCGTGTTTCTGATTTGTTTTGCCGCCGTGCGGGCCGCCGCCCAGTGGAGCAATGAATCCTTTCTGTGGATGGAACTGCTGCGCGAGCCTGACCCACTAAAGCTGTTGGCTCCCGCCATTTCCGTCACCGCCTGCGCACTGACCTGGCGTTTGCTGGTCGGCACGGTGGTGCACCGCCTGCTGCGTGGGGTGCTGGCTGCTCTTGCTGGCGTGGTGATGCTGTGGCTCTGTTGGGATCTGTCTGCTGCCATCAGTCTGTACCTGTTGGCCTCTATGGCGCTGCTGTGGTTGCAACAGCGGCCCTGGCGCGAGCGCGCCGGGCGACTGCGCACGTGGTGGGCAGCGCGCAAGGCCCAGTTCCAGGCGCGGTCTGTGTGTGCCGTGGCCCTGGAGGACTGCGCGCAGGCCAACGCGTTCGGCAACAAGGCTTCGCGCCAGGGCCAGATGCGCCTGGCCGGCCTGCCGGTGCCGCCGGGCTGGGTCTGGCCGGCCGCGCACCAGGACACCACCGATGCACAAGTGCTGGTCGAGCTGCAGGCGCTCGGCCTAGACGCGCAAGCTCGCTACGCTGTTCGCAGCTCCGGCATTGCCGAAGACTCTGCCACGCAGAGTTTTGCCGGCGTCTTCCGGAGTGAACTGCAAGTGCCCTTTGCACATGTACCGGCCGCCATACAGCGGGTGCGGGCCTCGTACCGCGCTGTGACGGGTACTCCGCACACCGGTGGTGTCATCGTTCAGACCATGGTGGAGGCAGAGTACGCCGGTGTGTTATTCACCCGTGACCCTGGCAATGCAGGCGCCATGCTGATCGAGTGGGTGCCGGGTCTGGGTGAAGCCCTTGCAGGTGGTCGCGCCACACCCAGCGCGTTGCGGGTGGGGCGGGTATCCGGGCTGACTATCGGTGCAGATGCACAGGCTTGCCCGGTGGACATGGCGCCGCTGGTGCAACTGGCGCAAACCATAGAAGCCATGTTCGGCAGTCCCCAAGACATTGAGTGGGCATTCGCCGATGGCCGTTTTTTCATCTTGCAGGCGCGCGATATCGTGGTACTGCCACGGCCAACAGACGCGGGCCAAGACACACACACCCTGATCGAACAGGAACGTTCACGGTTGCTGGGCCTGCTGGCTTTCGGCGCCGCCGCTCCGGATGCCCCGGCCTTGGTGCAGACGGACCTGACGGCCGACCTGCCCAGGCCCACACCGCTGAGCCTGTCCCTGATGCAGCGGCTGCGGGGTGATGGTGGCTCCACCGACCGTGCGTTTGAGCGCCTGGGCCTGGCCTGGCAGATTGGGTCGCATGGCACGTCTGAAGTACAGAGCGCATTTGGCCAGACCTATGTCTTGCAAGCGCAGGCGCAGCTGCCGCCCATGGGTGTGTTGGCTTCGTTTTATCTGTCGCGCAGTGCCTCCGCCATAGAGGCGCACTTTCGCAACGATTTTTTGCCCGGCCACCAGGAGGTCATGCGCTGGCGTGCGGTGATGGATTTGCAGGCGCTCGACGATGCCGAGCTGGTGTCTGCCCTTCACACCTGGATACGGGAGTTTGTGGAAACCCATTATGTTGAGGCCGACGTCATCAACATCGCAGCCGAGTTTTATGCACGCGCCAGTGCCAAGGCCTTGGCTGCCCAAGGTCTGTCACCCGCTCAGGGGGCACTTACTGCCGCTGAGCCGGCAACTGCCCCCACGCTGGCCACGCACGGGCACCGCGCCGTACACGACTGGGAGTTGAGCGAGCCACGTTATTGCGAAGACCCGACGTCATTTGCGCGGCACTTTTGTGCGGCTGCTACGGTGCCTATGGTTGCCGTCCACACGGCCGCTTCGGCATCAGGTGCCACAACGGGTACAGGCCGCAAAATGCTGGACTCCAGCGTAGAGCGTGCCCAGCGTTTCGCTCGGCTTAAGGAAGAAGCCAAACACGCGCTGCTGCGCGAATGGGCCCAGATACGGCGCCTGCTGTTGGTGCTGGACCAACGCCTGGGGCTAGACGGCTTGGTGTTTTATCTGGAGCTGGCCGAGTTACCCAAGCTGCTGGGGCCTGCAATCGGCACACTGCGCCGGCGTGCGCAGAACCGTCGCGCACAAACCCAGGTTTTCCGCGACGTGGTAGTTGGCCCCAGCCTGTCGGTGCGCGAACTGGAGACCCGCTCCGACTGGATGCATGCTTTGACACCTGGGGCGTCAACGGCTGTTGCGTCGAATGCCTTGAAAGGGCTGCGTGTATCCGGACGGCAGGAAGTGACGGCTGCCGTGCGTGTGCTGCGCCATGCCGATGATCTTGTGCACCTGCAAGCCGGCGAGATTGCCGTGGTGGGGTTGGCAGATCCGGTGTGGCTGGCTGGCTTTGACCGCGCCGGCGGCCTGGTGTCGGAGGTCGGTGGCTGGCTGGCCCACCTGGCCATCCTGGCCCGGGAGAAAGATCTGCCAGCCGTGTTTGGCGTGGCGCAGGCTCTGCAGCAGCTGCGCTCAGGGGATGTGGTGACCCTGGGTGTGGACGGCAGTGTGCGAGTGGTGGAACGTGCGCACACCCCAGTGGCGTGACGGGAGCGCCGCAGGCTGCCTTGTGACGGCGGCTATACCTTGCGCCACACGCTGGCCAACCACGGCTGTTGCTCTATCGGCAAACCCGGTGGTCGGTAGTAATGCATCAGCTCCGTAAAGCCTGCCGCCATTACATAGGCACGCCAAGCAGTGATGTCGTGGTAGGCGCCATACCGCTCTCCGTTAAATCCTTCCTCGTTGTTGCCACGCGGGTTGGAACTGAACAACACACCGCGCGGTTTCAGCGTGGCATGTAACTCGCGCAACACACGTGGCAGCTCTGGACTCGGAACGTGGAACAACGAGGCGTTGGCAAACACACCGTCAAAGTGTTGGGCCGGTAAGTCCAGCGCCAGAAAATCCTGGTGCCACACCTCGCAGCCGCTGTAGGCGCGCGCCATTTCGGCAAAACGCTCGGCACCTTCGAGGCCCACAGCGGTATGGCCGAGCGCGCTAAAGGCTTTCAGGTCCCGACCCGGGCCGCAGCCAAAGTCCAGGATCGTGAACGGTGCTACGCCTTCAATGTGCTGCAACAAAGCGTCCATGTTCTGGCGCACGTCGTGGTCGCAGGTGCCGGCAAAAAAGTCCTCTGCGTTGGCGTTGTAGTGGGCCAGCGTGCGTTGGCTGATGGGGGTCAATGGGTTGTTGGCCATGGTTTCAGGGCTGGGTTTCAAACGAGGTGACCAGGTTGTCCCGCAGCCAGCGGTTGGCCTGGTCGCTTTCCACACTGGCGTGCCAATACAGGTAAATGTCGCGCGCATTCATGGGGATAGGAAACGGCAGCAATTGGTTGTCCAGTGGCGCATTGGCAGCGCGGGCATATCGTTCGGGCATGGTCAGCAGCAGGTCGGTGGTGCTGACGATTTTGCAGGCTGTCCAGAAATTCTGGCAACGCAGCTTGATACGGCGCGTCCACCCCAGGCGCGACAGCTCCACATCCTCCATGCCCGGGCCTTCCATGCGTGTGCTGGACAACACGTGTTCCTGCGCCAGATAGGTCTCCAGGCTGATACGGCCCTGGACCACCGGGTGGTCCTTGCGGGCGATGACCACCATCTTGCCGCCGGCCAGTCGCTGCTTGTGGATGTTGTGCGTGACCGGCACTAACACGTCGATGGCGGCGGCCAGTTTTCCGCTGGTCAGCTGGGTCTGGAAATCGTTGCGGTTGTGGACCACGGACGAGATCTGTATGCCCGGTGCCGCAGCCCCAATCAACTCCATCAGAGCCGGAATGGTGGCCAGTTCCACGATGGCATGCATGCCGATCTTGAATTCGCGTTGCGAGGTTTGTGGGTCAAAGCGCGACAACTGGCTGAGCGACCCTTCGATCTCGGCGATAGCGCGGCGCACCGGCCCAATCAACTCGTGCGCCACCGGTGTGGGCGACATGGCATGGCCCTGGCGCACAAACAGCGGATCGTCCACCAATGTGCGCAGCCGCGCCAGCGCGTGGCTGACGGCCGGTTGTGTCAGCTTCAGGATCTCGCTGGCGCGGGTGATGCCGCCTTCGGTGTAGATGGCGTCGAACACGACAAACAGGTTCAGGTCGATGCGGCTGATATGGATCATGACGGGGTCACTATAGCCAAACCATGCACCAAATGAATAGTTCTGCTGAAAACAAAGCATTGGTCAGGCCAGTGCCGGGCCGCTAATCTCAAGCCCACATACAGACACACCGCCACAAGGACATCCCCATGTACACCGATTTTTCACCCAAGGTCCTGGATCTGCATACACAGGTCAGGGACTTTCTGAACACCCAGGTCTTTCCGCAATACCAGCGCCGCGAGGAAGAAATCGCCGCCAATACCAAGGCCGGCAATGCCTACCGCAGCTACCCGCTGATGGAGGAACTCAAAACCAAGGCCAAGGCGCAGGGTCTGTGGAACCTGTTTCTGCCCGAGTCCGCCCACGGCCACGGCCTGAGCAACCTGGAATACGCGCCCATCGCCGAAATGATGGGCCACCAGTACTGGTCCGCCGAGGTCTTCAACTGCTCGGCGCCCGACACCGGCAATATGGAGGTGCTGGAGCGTTACGGCACCGAGGCGCAAAAGGAGCGCTGGCTCAAACCCCTGCTGGCCGGCGAGATCCGCTCCGCCTTTGCGATGACCGAACCGGCCGTGGCCTCGTCAGACGCCACCAATATCGAATGCCGCATAACCCGCGACGGTGACGACTACGTTATCAACGGCCGCAAGTGGTACATCACCGGCGCGGCGGCAGAGGCCTGCAAGGTCTTCGTGCTGATGGGCAAGACCGACCCCGACAACACCAACCGGCACCGCCAGCAGTCCATGATCCTGGTGCCCAAGGACACGCCGGGTGTCACCATTGTGCGCGACATGGCCTTGTACGGTTTTATGGACCCACCCGCCGGCCACCCCGAGGTGCTATTTGAGAACGTGCGTGTGCCGGCCAGTAACTTGCTGCTGGGCGAAGGGCGTGGTTTCGAGATCGCGCAAGGTCGCCTAGGCCCCGGGCGCATCCACCACTGCATGCGGGTGGTCGGCATGGCGGAAGCCGCACTGGAGCTGATGTGCAAACGTGTTGTGTCGCGTGTGGCCTTCCACAAGCCGCTGTCGGACCAAAGCGTATGGCGTGAGCGCATTGCCAAATCCCGCACGCTGATCGATCAGACACGGCTGTTGGTGTTACATGCGGCACACCGTATGGACACGGTTGGCAATAAAGTAGCGGCCAAGGAGATTGCAATGATCAAGGTGGCCGCCCCCAACAACTGTTGCAAGGTCATCGACTGGGCCATCCAGGCGCATGGCGCGGGCGGTTTCAGCCAGGACTTTTTGCTCACCTCTTATTACGCCTACGCCCGCCATCTGCGCACTGCGGATGGACCGGACGAAGTGCACAACAACGCGATTGCCAAGCAGGAACTCGCACCCTATCTCGCCGCTTTGGCTTAAGAAAGAAACATTTTTATATGAGCAAGACATTCTCAGGTCAGGTCGCCCTGGTCACGGGCGCAGGCAACGGCATTGGCCGTGCAACCGCACTGGCCTTTGCCGCACAAGGCCTCAAGGTCGTGGTGTCCGATGTGGACGTGACCGGCGGTGAGGGCACCGTGGCCCAGATTCGCGACGCGGGTGGTACGGCCAGTTTTGTGCGCTGCGACGTGGCGCGTGATGCCGAGGTCAAAGCCCTGGTCGAGGAGACGGTGGCCATCTACGGTCGCCTGGACTATGCCTTCAATAATGCCGGCATTGACATCGAACAAGGCAGGCTGGCCGACAGTACCGAGGCGGAGTTTGATACGCTGATGAACGTCAATGTCAAAGGCGTGTGGCTGTGCATGAAACACCAGATCCCGGCCATGCTGGCGCAGGGTGGTGGGGCCATTGTCAACACAGCCTCCGTAGCGGGATTGATTGCCGCGCCCAAGATGGGCATCTACTGCGCCACCAAACATGCGGTGATAGGCCTGACCAAGACGGCGGCTGTCGAATACGGCAAGAAAAACATCCGCGTCAACGCGGTGTGCCCCGCCGTCATCGATACCGAGATGTTCCGCCGCGCCAACGCGGCCGATCCCAAGAAGGGCGCCTTTGCCCAGGCCATGCACCCGATCGGGCGCATTGGCAAGGCGGAAGAAATTGCGGCTGCGGTGCTGTACCTGTGCAGTGATGCGGCCGGCTTCACAACTGGCGTTGCTTTGCCCGTGGACGGTGGGCTGACGGCTATGTAAGGTTTGCCCGCCGGGGCTATTACCCGGCGGGCGCGCTGGAAAATCCGTAGAGGCGCTCGGGTGCCAGCCGTTTCAGCATGGTCTTGTCATTCGCGGCTTCCACGATGGCAAATCCGGCTTGGGCGGTATCGTGGCGCACGGTCTTGGCTACCGGGTGCCCGGACGTGTCGGTGAGGGAGGCCACAATGGGCGCCCGCGCATTGGCCGTTCTTTGCACCACAATGCCCAACTCTCCCGACGCCAGCTTGACAAAATCACCCGGCGGGTAGAACCCCAATTCATTGATAAGCGCCGTTGACAGCGCGCCACCTTTGTCGTCTTTGTAGAACTGCGTGACGGCTTCTTTGGGCGACACCGCCGCGTGCAGCGTGCGGGGCGTGATGCGCGCCATGAACACATCGGCGACCCGCAGGACAGCGGCCATCTCGCAGACATCCGTTCGCCCCGTCGGGTAACCCGTGCCGTCCGCGTGTTCGTGGTGTTGTGCCACGGCGTCCAGCCATTCGGTATCGGTGACACCACTATTCTTGAGTGTTTCCACGGCCTGGCTGGGGTGCAGCAACAAGGCAGCCCGTTGCTTGTCCCGCATCGGGTGGTCTTGCGCCGCCATTTGCCCCTGCAATTCGAATATCGCCAGGTTCATGGTCAGCGCGGCTTTGACCAGGCTCATCAGCCGTGGTTGGGGCCATTGCAGATGGCGGGCCAACAGGATGCATAAGGTCGCGGTCAACACCGCATGGGTGTAGCCGTAATAAAAGTTTTGGGCGTTGTCCTGGCGTACCGACCGGTAGATGGCAATGTCGGGGTTCAGATCGAATGTCGCTACCAGCTGCGTTGCAAAGGCATCCATGCGCCCGGAAAAGTCAGATTCGGGCGCCATGTCGGACAGCAGCTTCTTGAGCCCGTCCGTTGTCTGGTCCCACAGACCGAAGACACTGACGGGTGTCCCGATGGAGTTTCTGGGGTCACCGCTGGAAATCAGCAGTTTGCCTGCCGCCGCTTCTTTTGCGGCCGCCCTGGCTTCCTCTTCGTCGACAAACGCGCCGCGCGTGAGCAGGGCCTCTAACAAGTGTTCGTCTTCAACGATATGACCCTTGGACAGCAACAAGGTGCCGTGTTCGTCGCGCACATTCCACGGCAGGGCAGCGCCGAGTTGGACTTTCGCGCGAGGGAGACGCAAGAGCTTCATGGCAGAGCCGATCTCCCATGATCACCATGCATTGGAGCAGTTGGACGGGTATCCAGCGATATCATTCGCTAAATTCTAGTCTTTTAGCTATTGTTTGCATAGCAATCTACAGACCGGTTCTACAAAACGTCCTCCGCACGGCGATTGCGTGAGCGCTGCAGCAGCAGCGTGATCAACAGCACGGCAGCCGCCGAACCGGTCATCACCGGTGACGTGGCCAGCATGTCAGCCAAACCGTCAACAGCATGGATGCTGACCTGTTGCACATGGTTCACCAAGCTAATAACGTCACCCGGCTGCACATTCTGCGCATCCTCCACACGCACATGGAGCTCGGGCGAATCGCTTCGAAACCGGATGTTGGCGAAGATCCCATTAGCGACAGCGACGACGGATAACACGCCCAAAGGCTTGAGCAGATGCTCCAGCAGACGTGTACGCATGGTCGGCGGCGCTATCGCGTACACCTGACCAACCAGTTGCGCTATATCGGCCTCGGATACGGCAGTAGATGAGGGGGGGTGTTGGGGATTCATGTATTTTCCTCCGATGGGGGCGGCGCGCAAGAACCGGCAGTACCGGACGGTGTGCGATCTGCCAGCGGCGCGAACCCATAGTGGGCTTCTAGAAGCAGAAGGCTAAGCGTAAACCAGAGTACGCCCGTTTGTAGTATCAATTTATGGTTGAAGTGCAACTGCTTGTTAACGCCATGCGTGCGTCTGTAGTCTGTACGGTGTCCAACGTGGGAGAGACAATAACCGTGCTGTGATGGCAGAGCATGGAGCGAACAAACAATTAATCACAAGCTACAAGGGAAATCCGTAGTGTTGGGCTCACGCTTCGAGAACACAGTTTTGATTGCTTTTGTCACTGCCGTGGTAGTGGTGACGGGACTTGCTTGTGCGGCATGGCTAATGGTCGGTACCACGCAAGCAGGGCGTATGGTGGTCGTTGGCGTTGTCGCGTCAGTGCTACTGGTGCTGTTGGTCGCAAGTTATGTACTGATCCGCCGCCAGATGCGTGCGGTAGAGGCCGCCCGCCAAGCGCTTGCGCAAAGTGAGGAAAACCTGTCCACCACACTGCACTCCATAGCTGATGCCGTGCTGGCGACGGATATCCAGGGCTGCATTACCCGCATGAATGCGGTGGCGGAGCGTCTGACGGGCTGGACCATGGCACAGGCCGCAGGGCTGCCAGTGGAAACGGTATTTAACATCGTCAACGCTTACACGCGCGAACCCGCAGAGGTGCCCGTAACCAGGGCCCTGCAGACGGGGCAGGTGCAGGAACTGGCCAACCACACCATTTTGATTGCGCGTGACGGAAGCGAAGTGCCTATTTCGGACAGCGCAGCCCCCATTCGCAATGGGGCAGGGCAGGTACGCGGCGTTGTGCTGGTGTTTCGCGATGTGACCATCACCCACAAGTTGCAAGGCGTGGTGCGCGAGCAGAATCAGCTGCTGGAGCGGCGGGTGCAGGAGCGCAGCGCACAATTGTTGGAAAGCGAGGAACATCTCACAAGCGTTATCAATAATGTGCCGGCACTCATTGCGTACGTAGACGCCACAGGCCACTACGTGTACGTCAACCGACAATACCGCTCCCGTTTTGCCCCCGAGCTATCCGACCTTCGAGGGCGCAGTGTGCAAGAGATTCTGGGTGAAGAACAGTATGCGCAGACCAGCCCGCTCATCACGCTGGTGCTGGAAGGGCATGCGCAGAGTTACGACTGGCAGCCATTCCCAGGTGTGTGGATGGCGATCAACTACCTGCCCAAATGGGGTTCCAACGGACAGGTGTACGGGTATTACGTTCTGGGTTCCGACATCACCGAGCGCAAAAATGCCGAACACCACATCCAGTCGCTCAATTCCGAGCTCCAGCGCCACGTGGTTGACCTGGAGCGCACCAGCCGCATACTGCGCACGCTCAGCGCAGGCAATCGCACTATGCTGCGGGCCATCGACGAGATGGAGCTGCTGGAGAACATGTGCCGGACCATTGTTGACGTGGGGGGGTATGCCATGGCCATTGTCTGGTACCGCAGCAAGGATGTGTACAAGTCTCTGCGTCCAATGGCAGGAGTTGGACCCACAGAGGCGCTCTCCACTATTTACCGGATAAGAAGTAGCTGGGCCGACGACGCGGATGGTCAGCGCATGCTGGCGAAGGCCATACGCACGGGGCAGACACACGTAGCGCGTGACATGCTGACGGATGCCAACTATGGAGCGCGGCTGGGGGATTTGGCGGGTATTGCATCAGGCATCGCCTGCCCGTTGCGGTTGGGTGGGGAAACCATTGGTGCGTTGACCATTTACGCACATGACACCCATGCCATGGGTGCGGATGAAGAAGCCCTTTTCTCGGAGATGGCGGACGACCTGGCCTTTGGCATTGCAACCCTGCGGGCGCGACTGCAGCGCAAGGAGTTTCAGGCAGCCATGCATCGCCTGACCCACTTTGATGCCTTGACCGGCCTTCCCAACGAAACACAGTTCACCGAATTCCTGGTCGCAGCGATTGAGCGCAGCGCGCAGCAGCACACCCCATTTGCCGTCTTGCAAACCAATGTGGACAGGCTCAATGAGATCAACGACGCAATGGGTTTTGCCAGAGGCGACGAACTACTGTGCGCGTTTGGTGAGCGGCTTTGTACGGTGGCGCCGGCACCGGCTTTTGTTGCGCGTTTGCGTGGGGATGAATTCGCCATTTTGTTGCCAGACAGCAGCGCAGAGGAAGCCATAGCTTTAGCCAAACGTGTACAGGGCATTCTGGTGCGGCCATTTGCACTTGCAGACATTCAGATGGATGTGACGGCGACTATCGGCGTGGCCCTGTACCCGGACCATGGCGAAACCCCCCACGACCTGTTCCGCAACATGGACAGCGCTCTGAACCTGGCCAAGAAGCAGGGTACCAGCCACCAACTGTATGACCCCGAAAAGGCCAAGGGCCAGTCCCAACGTCTGAACGCGGCGGGTGAGCTGCGCCGGGCCATTGAAGGCGGCGACCTGCTGTTGTATCTGCAACCCAAGGTGGACATGCGCAGTGGTGCGGTGCGCGGCGTGGAAGCCCTGGTGCGTTGGCAACATGCCAAGCGTGGCCTCATCCAACCGGTGGAGTTCATCGGCTTGGCCGAAAACACCGGCCTGATCCGGCCGCTGACGGAATGGGTCATAGAAACCGCGCTGCGCCTGAACCAGGATTGGCAAAAACAGGGCTGCGCTCTACCGATTGCGGTGAACCTGTCGGCACGCAATCTGCGTGATGAAAAGCTGCTGGACAAGATTCGCAACCTCAAGGCCACCTGGGGCACGGCTGCCGGCCTGTTGGAGCTGGAGATTACCGAGAGCACCGTCATGGAGGATGCAGCATTCGCGTTGAATGTGCTGCACCGGCTGCGTGAGGAAGGCATTCCACTCTATATCGATGACTTTGGCACCGGGTACTCCTCGCTCACCTACCTGCAAAAACTGCCAGTGGAGTACATCAAGATCGACCAGTCCTTTGTGTACGACATGACAGTCAACAAGGCGTCCTTGGCCATTGTGCGGTCCACCATTGACCTGGTGCACGATCTGGGGCGCCTGACCGTGGCTGAGGGTGTGGAGACACAGGAACACTGGGACCAGCTCGCGGCACTGGGGTGCGACCTTGCCCAGGGTTACTGGATTGCCAGACCCATGCCAGCGGAGCAGTTGCCTCAATGGCTGGCACAGTACCAGGCACCGACCACCCGCCCGGTGCTGACGGCTTAGGCGTTCCATACGCCACTCGGCGTATTCCGCATCCGGCGGTCCTTCCCTACAGTGAAGCCATCGTTACGCAAAGGCCTGTGCCTGCCACGGGCGCCGCGCAGCGAAGCTGGTTTCTCTTTAACTTCGGAAGGTCACACCCATGCAATCTACGAACTCACGCCGGTTTACCCTGAAGGCGCTCACCGCTGCCGTCGCCCTCACCACACTGACCGCAGTGCCAGCTTTTGCCGCTGACACCATCAAGGTCGGCATTCTGCACAGCCTGTCGGGCACCATGGCCATCTCGGAAACCGTGTTGAAAGACACCGTGCTGATGGCGATTGATGAAATCAATGCCAAGGGCGGCGTGCTGGGCAAGAAGCTCGAGCCCGTCATCGTGGACCCTGCGTCCAACTGGCCCCTGTTCGCCGAAAAGACAAAGCAGTTGCTGGGCCAGGACAAGGTCTCCGTGATCTTCGGTTGCTGGACATCCGTGTCGCGCAAGTCGGTGTTGCCCGTCGTGGAAGAAATGAACGGCCTGCTGTTCTACCCCGTGCAGTACGAGGGTGAAGAGCTGTCCAAGAACGTGTTCTACACCGGTGCGGCCCCTAACCAGCAAGCCATTCCCGCTGTCGATTACCTGATGAGCAAAGAAGGCGGCGGCGCCAAGCGCTGGGTGCTGCTGGGCACCGACTATGTGTACCCCCGCACCACCAACAAGATCCTGCGCGCCTACCTGAAGAGCAAGGGTGTTGCCGACAAGGACATCGACGAAAAGTACACACCATTCGGCCACTCCGATTACCAGACCATCGTGGCTGACGTGAAGAAATTCGCCGCCGGTGGCAAGACCGCTGTGGTGTCCACCATCAACGGTGACTCCAACGTGCCCTTCTACAAAGAGCTGGGAAATGCCGGCCTGAAGGCCAAAGACGTGCCCGTGGTTGCATTCTCTGTGGGTGAAGAAGAGCTGCGCGGCGTGGACACCAAGCCACTGGTCGGCCACCTGGCGGCCTGGAACTACTTCCAGTCCATCAAGAACCCCGACAACACCGCCTTCATCAAGAAGTGGTCTGACTACGCCAAGGCCAAGAAGTTGCCCGGCTCCGACAAGCCTTTGACCAACGACCCCATGGAAGCCACCTACATCGGCATCAACATGTGGAAGCAAGCGGTTGAAAAAGCCAAGTCCACCGACACCGACAAGGTCATTGCAGCCATGGCCGGCCAGACCTTCAAAGCACCCAGCGGCATCGTCAGCAAGATGGATGAGAAAAACCACCACTTGCACAAGAGCGTGTTCATTGGCGAAATCAAGGCCGACGGCCAGTTCAACGTGGTGTGGAAGACGCCTGGCCCTGTTAAAGCCAAGCCATGGTCTCCGTTCATCGAAGGTAATGACAAGAAGCCTGACGAACCTGTAACAAAGTAAGGCGCTAGCCTACTGCGCGGTCCGATCACACACCGGACCGCTCGCTACGGCCATCACCTCACTTTGAGTTGGCCCATGAAGAAACAGGTTCAGCTATGCCATATCGAATATCCAGATTGCTCGCAGTTGCTGCTATTTTTATAGCTGGCCATGCATATTCCCTAACGGCCGAGACCGCAAAATCCATTGCAATCGGGGAGAGCGACACCCGTGTCGAGGCCCTGCGCGCAGCGGTCGCAGGTGCCGATGAAAAAACCATGCAATTTATCCAGGCCCTGTCCGACGACGCAGTCAAGGTGGTGGCGGGCAAACCGGTACTGGTCAAGGATGACAAGGCCGTGGACCCCGTGACCGGGGCTGAGTCGGCACTGCCGGACACTGCCGAAGATGTGATGAACAACAACCGCATGCGCGGTGAAATCGATAGCGCCCTGGCCGCGCTCAAGCTGTTATCGCCGGACGTGGCGGTGCGTTCTGAGGCCATCAAGACCCTGCAGGGTGAGGTGGACGAGAGCAAGCTGCCCATGTTGGACAAGGCCTTTGCGCAAGAGACGGTGCCCGAGCTGAAAGACCGCCTGGGCCTGCTGCGCGCCGCAGCATTGCTAAGCAGTACCGACAATGCCAAGCGCCTGGAAGCCGCCAAACTGCTGGCCGACAGTTCACAAGCAGCAACCAAAACTCTATTGATTGAACGCCTGCAGGTGGAGACCGATGCAGGCGTCAAAGCCGCCTTGCAGATGAGCCTGGGCAAGGTGGAGTCGCGCCTGGCCTGGGGTGACCGATTGGGCGCCATCTTCAGCGGCATCAGCCTCGGGTCAATCCTGTTGCTGGTGGCGCTGGGCTTGGCCATTACCTACGGGCTGATGGGGGTCATCAACATGGCCCACGGCGAGCTGATGATGATTGGGGCCTACGCCACCTATGTGGTGCAGGGTCTGTTCCAGAAGTATTTTCCCGGCGCCTTTGACTGGTATTTGTTGGCATCCGTACCGATGGCTTTTTTGGCGTCGGCACTGGTAGGCGCGGCGCTGGAGCGCAGTGTGATCCGTTTCCTGTACGGTCGCCCGCTGGAGACACTCTTGGCCACCTGGGGTATCAGCCTGATGCTGATGCAATTGGTGCGCACGATTTTTGGTGCGCAGAACGTGGGTGTTGAAAACCCGAGTTGGATGAGCGGCGGTGTGCAGTTGATGGGCAATCTCTCGCTGCCCTACAACCGGCTTGTCATCGTGGGCTTTGCGATTGCGGTGCTGGCCGGTGTGTGGTTTTTGATCGAGAAAACCCGGCTGGGCCTGTTTGTGCGGGGTGTCACGCAAAACCGCCCCATTGCCAGTTGTATGGGCGTCAATACCGCCCGTATCGACACCTATGCCTTTGCACTGGGCTCGGGCATCGCCGGTCTGGCCGGCTGCGCGCTGAGCCAGGTGGGCAATGTGGGGCCGGACCTGGGTCAGGGCTACATCGTCGATTCCTTCATGGTGGTCGTGCTGGGTGGTGTGGGCCAGCTGGCCGGCACGGTGTATGCGGCTCTGGGCCTGGGCATCCTGAATAAATTCCTGGAGGGCTGGACCGGTGCAGTGCTGGCCAAGATTGCCGTGCTGGTCTTCATCATCATCTTTATCCAGAAACGTCCGCAAGGCATCTTCGCCATGAAGGGCCGGAGTGCAGAAGCATGAGCACGACGACATCAACTTTGATATTGCCTTCGCGAGCGCCGTTGCTGACCCGCACCGGCTGGGGCGCATGGCTGGTCGCACTGATCGTGTTGTGCGCACTCGTGCCCGTGCTGAACCTGGTGGTGCCTGCCACCAGCGTCTTTCACATGAGTGACTTTGCCGTGGGGCTGGCCGCCAAGATCATGTGTTACGCCATCTGCGCGCTGGCCATGGATTTGATCTGGGGTTACACCGGCATTCTGAGCCTGGGCCACGGCCTGTTTTTCGCCTTGGGGGGTTATGCCATGGGCATGTACCTGATGCGCCAGATCGGCACGGATGGCAACTACAAGAGCAACCTGCCGGACTTCATGGTGTTCCTGGATTGGAAAGAGCTTCCCTGGCACTGGACCTTTAGCGACAGTTTTGCCGCCACGTTATTCCTGGTGGTGGCCGTGCCGGGGCTGGTGGCTTTTGTGTTTGGTTACTTTGCGTTCCGCTCGCGCATCAAGGGGGTGTATTTCTCCATCATCACCCAGGCTATGACCTTCGCCGCGATGCTGCTGTTCTTCCGCAACGAGACCGGCTTTGGTGGCAACAACGGCTTCACCGATTTCAAGCGCATTCTGGACATTCCCATCGCTACACCCAATATGCGGATGGTCTTGTTTGTGATGACGTCGGCCACGCTGCTGTCCTTCTTTCTGCTGGGCCGCTGGCTGGTCAATGCCAAGTTTGGCCGTGTGTTGCAGGCCGTGCGGGATGCCGAGACCCGGGTCATGTTCTCGGGCTACAACCCCATTGGTTACAAACTCACCATCTGGACTATCTCGGCCATGATGTGTGGCGTGGCAGGGGCCTTGTATGTGCCGCAGGTAGGCATCATCAACCCCAGTGAAATGAGCCCGGCCAATTCGATCGAGATTGCGATCTGGGCCGCCGTGGGTGGTCGTGCCACGCTGATAGGGCCTATCGTTGGCGCCTTTATCGTGAACGGTGCCAAGAGCTGGTTGACCGTGACCTACCCTGAGTTTTGGCTGTACTTTCTGGGCGCGCTGTTCATTGGGGTTACGTTGTATTTGCCGGACGGGGTCGTAGGCTTGGTGAAGAAGCTCAAGGGAACGAAGGGGGTGGCCAAATGACCCCCGAACTATTGGAACAAGGCGCCCAACGTGCAGAAGCCCGTGCCGCTGCACTGGCCGCGCGCTCCGGGCAAACCGCATCGGGCGGGCGCTCGGCGGGTATTGGGCGTGTTGTGCAAGACGGCGAGGTCGATGTCACCCACGGTCGCATCCTGTACCTGGAAGATGTACACGTCAGCTTTGACGGCTTCAAGGCCATCAACGGCCTGTCGCTGGACATTGCGCCGGGTGAGCTGCGCTGCATCATAGGGCCCAACGGCGCGGGCAAGACCACGATGATGGACATCATCACCGGCAAGACACGGCCCAACAGCGGCACGGTCTTCTTTGGCAGCACCATAGACCTGCTGCGCTACACCGAGCCCGAGATTGCGCAGCTGGGCATAGGCCGCAAGTTCCAGAAGCCCACGGTGTTTGAACGGCTGACCGTGTTTGAGAACCTGGAGCTGGCATTGCACACCAACAAAGGTGTGAAGTCTTCGATGTTCTTCCGCCTGGATTCGGCCCAAGGGGACCGCTTGGCCGAGGTCTTGCACACCATCCACCTCGCGGATAGCGTAGGGCGACAGGCAGGCAATCTGAGCCATGGCCAGAAGCAATGGCTGGAGATCGGCATGCTGCTGATGCAGGAGCCCAAGCTGTTGCTGCTGGACGAACCCGTGGCCGGCATGACGGACGAAGAAACCGAGCGCACCGCCGAACTGTTCTTGACGCTGAAGGGCAAACACTCGCTGATGGTGGTGGAGCACGACATGAGTTTTATCCGCACCATCAGCGACATCGTGACCGTGCTGTGTGATGGCTCGGTGCTGGCCCAGGGCACGCTGGACCAGGTGCAGAGTGATGAGCGCGTGATTGAAGTCTATTTGGGCAGATAAATGACCCCCACGTTTGTCACTTCGTGTACTGCACTGCCCCCCGAGGGGGCGCTTTCGCCTCTAGGGGCGGCCCGTCGAGGCGAAAAAAATGTTAAACGCTAAAAACATCAACCAGTACTACGGCGGCTCACACATCCTGCGCGATGTCAGCATTGAAGCGCAGTTGGGAAAAGTCACTGTCATATTGGGCCGCAACGGCGTGGGCAAGACAACCCTGCTCAAGTCCCTGATGGGTCTGGTGCCCATCAAGACCGGCTCTATTGAGCTGGGTGGCAAGGCCATCCAGAAAGCCACGCCGTATGAGCGTGCGCGCGCCGGCATCGGTTTTGTGCCCCAGGGCCGGGAGATATTTGGCCGCTTGACGGTAGAGGAAAACCTGCAGATGGGCCTGGCCTACAAAAGCGCCAGCACGCCAATTCCGCCCGAGCTGTATGAACTGTTCCCTGTGCTCAAACAAATGCTGGGCCGCCGGGGTGGTGATTTGTCGGGCGGGCAGCAACAGCAACTGGCCATTGCCCGTGCACTGGCGGCCAAGCCGCGTGTGCTGATCCTGGACGAGCCGACCGAAGGCATACAGCCCAGCATCATCAAGGACATTGGCCGCGTGATCCGCAAGCTGGCGGACCGGGGCGATATGGCGATTCTGCTGGTGGAGCAGTACTACGACTTTGCACAGGAACTCGCCGACCACTACGTGGTGATGGAGCGCGGTGCGGTGGTGGCCAGTGGCTTGGGCAAAGACATGGAAGCCAACGGCGTGCGCAAATTAGTAGCGATTTAGCAAGCTCCCACGGTCGCCCACTGCGTGTGGCTCCCTGCCCCCCGAGGGGGTCGCGTTTCAGCTTGGGGCGGCCCGGCGCTGAAACTAGCCCGGCGGTTCGGCTGGCTTGACCGGCCCGCCGGTGCGCAACACCAGCCCGCCTGACTGGCGCCGCTGTTCACCCATGGCGGCCTTGACACTTTGTATGCCGAATTGGGCGCGCAACTGCTGCAGTTCCGCGGCAAGTGTGTGTGCATGGGTGATCTTTGCCTGGTGTTTCAACAGCACCTGGTGGGCGTTGTCGATCAGGCGCGCGTTCAGCGTGGTGCGCCCATGCAGTACCAGCTTTTCGACTGCCGCCGCGGGGTCACCCGCCAGACTCAGCGCCATGGCGGACTCTGCTATCTCCAGCACCTGGGCTTGGCAGGTCTGCATGCGTTCTGCATAGGGCGGATGCACTTTGGCGCAGGCGGCCAGCAACTCGGTTTGTGAACGGTTGCTGCAAAAACGCAGGCCTATGGTCTCCACCACCGCTTCCACCTCGTAGAGCTGTATCGTGCGTTTGGCCAGCTGTGCCACCAGGGCCAGCACATTGGTGGCGGATTCAAAATCGAACTCGCTGTTGCCCACCGTCTTGGCCAGGGCACGCACGGCATCTACAGCTGGTGCAAACTGGTTTTGCTGGATTAGACCCAGTGCCAGCACAATCTCCGACAGGCGCCTGAGGCGGGGGCTGTCCGGGTTCTTTTCCATGAGCCGGTTGAAATCATCCGTGCAGCGCTGCAAACCCTTGCGGTCGCCACTCTCCAGCCGGGCAAAGGCCAGCAGCACCAGACACTGGCTGTCAAACATTTTGGATTCGAGCCCCAGGCGCACCGTGCGGTCCAGCAGCTTCTCAGCCTCCACATGGTCACCTGCGTAGTAGGTCATCATGGCCAGGTTCTGCAGCCGGGTGATGGAGGCAGGTGTGAGCGTGGCGGCCATCTTGTAGGTTTCCAGCGCCTTGTCCAGCCTGCCCAGCTCAAACTGGGCGCGGCCCATCACGTCATACGCATCCACAAAACTGGGTTCTTCGCTGATCAGGTTTTCCAGCGTGCTGGTGGCCTGGCTGACTTGGCCGGCGTCCAGCTGCGCGCGCGCCACGCCCAGCCGTGCCCAGGGCAGGGTTTTGGCTGCTATGACCGCGCGGTAGACCTTTTGTGCGTCGTTGGGCCGCCCCACGCGCAGCAGCAGCTCCGCGCCCACGCGTGCTGCGTAGAGCCAGAACTTGCCCTTGGTCTCAAAACGCTCCATACACAGCGCAGCCGCTTCTTCAAAGTCTTCGTTCTCGATTGCAGTGAAGATGTCCTGCAGTGAAACCTTGCGCACGCGCGCCTGCAGCAGCCGCTCGCCCAGGTCTACGGCACGGTGGGGCTTGAGCAGATAACCGTCCAGTGCGGACTCGGCAGCTTCGGCCACGCGGGCGTAGGTGGCCTCGCCGGTGACCATGATGAAAATGGTGGAGTAGGGCAGTAGCTGGTTGCGCCGCAGGTCGTCCAGAAGGTCCTGGCCGGAGCTGGCTTCGTCGGCGAAATGCAGCTCGCACAACACAAAGTCGAATGCGCGAAACTCCAGCTGGCGGCGTGCATCGACCGCCCGGGCGCACTGCACGATGGCACCGACTCCAAACTCGCGCAGCTGCGACACCAGGATGGAGCGGGACGTCGGATTGCCGTCCACCACCAGGGCGGAACAGTTGGTGAAATCGTCTTCCAGTGTGACCATCAGATCGGCACAGTGTGCTCCAAAAACATGACCGAATGCAGAGGACTACAGTTTCCCCGGCAATTTGTTATCAAAAGGATAGCACTACATGGACCAAATACGGGGGCTAGAGGCCGATTTGGCCCAAAGCTCCTGGCGCCAGGTGTTGCGCAGCGTGCGCAGCAGCGCCATGGCCGGCTCCACCACCGGTGCCAGCACACGCACTACCAGCACCTGCGGGTGTGGGCTGGTGGCGCCAGCCGTGGCTGCCAGTGTGTGCTGTGCGATAACGGCCCGGGCGCTGTCCAGCGCGCGTTCACGGCGCTCGCGGGTGATGGGTTGACCGGCGACGAAGAAGAACGATGCCAGGCATTTGTGCCCGGCCATGCCTGCCGGGCTGTCCAGCAGTCGGCTGTCGCTGGCGTCGATAGCGCCGCGCTCCAGCCAGACACCCGGCACCTCGATGTGTTGGCGGAAATGGCCAGCCACAAAGGGCAGGTTGGCCAGGGGCAGGCCCATTGCGGTGACATCCCAGCCCATCAGCTCGGCGCCTGGCGCCAGTTCCATGGTTAGGCGGTTTTCGGCCAGGCAGGCGCTGTAACAGATCGCCTCTAGCGGTAGCCATTCCAGCCGCGCCCCGTCTTCCACCCGCAGGTGTGTCTTCTGCAGCGCGGTCAGGCCGTCCGAGCGGTAGAAGCGGCTCGCACCCGGCGTGGTGATCAGCGCGTGGCTGCCGGCTTGGGCGTGGACACGGATCTCCAGCGTGTCGCCACCCACCAGGCCGCCGGGCGGGTGCACCAGCACGTTGTGGCAAATTTCGTCGCCTTCGGGGTACAGGCTTTGCAAAATGCGCAGCGGGCCGCTGTGGACGTGGCGGGCGACCGTGCGGCCGGCTTCAAGGGTGTAGTCCAGCTGCAGCTGGGCGTGCCATGCCATGTTTAAGTTAACAAATCGCTGAGCGTGCGCGCCATGACCTTGGTGGCGCGGCGCAGGTCTTCCAAGTCGAGGCGTTCATCGGCGCGTTTGGCGTGCGACTCCAGCACGGTGCGCGGACCGGCGCCGTAGATCACGCCGGGGATGCCGGCTTCGCAGAACAGGCGCACATCCGTGTACAGCGGTGTGCCTAAAGCGGGAATGGGTTCTCCAAACACTTGTTCTCCATGTTTTTGGATCGCGTCCACCAGCGGACGGTTGCCGGGCAGGGGTTGCAAGGCCCGTGCCAACAGAATGCGTTTGATGTCCACGGTGATGCCGGGCAGGGCCGCGGCCGTATCCTGAATCAGCTGGCGCAGCGTGGCTTCCACTTCGGTGGGGTTCTCTTCCGGGATCATGCGCCGGTCCAGCTTGAAGCTGACGCGCCCGGGCACCACGTTGGTATTGGTGCCGCCTTCTATGGTGCCGATGTTGAGGTAGGGGTGGGTAATGCCTTCGACCTTGGAGGTGATGCCTTGGTACAGCGTGTTCTGCGCATACAGTGCGGTCAGGATGTGGTTTGCCGCTTGCAGGGCATCGACGCCGGTCGATGGAATGGCCGCATGCGCCATCTTGCCGTGCACCGTTACTTCCATTTGCAGGCAGCCGTTGTGTGCGGTGACAACCTGGTAGCTGAAACCTGCGGCCACCATCAGGTCGGGTTTGATGATCTTGTGTTTGAGTAGCCAGGCCGGGCCGACCTCGCCACCAAACTCTTCGTCGTAGGTGAATAACAATTCCACGCTGCCCTTGTTGGGCTTGGTCACCGCTTCCAGCGCACGCACGGCGAAGGTATAGGTGGAGAAATCGCATTTGCTGACCGCGGCTGCGCGGCCATAAATCTTGCCGTCTTCAATCTCACCGCCATAGGGGTTCTTGGTCCAGCCTTCGCCGGGCGGCACCACGTCACCGTGGGCGTTCAGCAGCACGGTGGTGCCCGCGCCATATTTACGACGCACAACCAGGTTGGTGATGGTCTCCAATCCGGCGGCGCGCACCTCGGCTTCGGGCACGGCGTGTTTTTCGGCGTCGAAGCCAAAGCCGTGCAGCAACTCGGCGGCGCGCTCAGCGTGGGGTGCATTGTTGCCGGGCGGCGTGTCGGTGGGCACGCGGATCAGCTCCTGCAGGAAGCGGACCTGTTCGTCAAAGTGGGCGTCGATCCAGGCGTCGAGTTGTTTGTAGGTGTTCATGGGAATGTTGGACGGAAAGGGGGTTGTACGCGGCTCAATCCGCGGGGGATTGGGCGAGGTCGGCGAGCAAATGGGCAAAGGCGTCAATCGCCAGCTGCATGTCGTCGTTGGTGGTGGATTCCAGCGGGTTGTGGCTGATGCCGGAATTCAGGCCACGCACAAACAACATTGCCTGCGGCATGATTTCATGCAGCTTCATCGCGTCGTGTCCTGCACCGCTGGGCATGTGGTGCAGCGGCACGCCCAGGGCTGCTACTGCCTGCTCCCAGCGGGCTTGCCAAGCCGGGTTGCTGGGTGCGGCGCTGGCGCGCATGGTCTCGGTCACGCTGTGGTGCACGCCGCGGCGCGTGCAGATGCTGGCCAATTCGGCCAGTACATCGTCTGCCAATTTGTCCCGCTGCGTATTGTTGGGTGCACGCAAGTCCAGTGAAAACAGGCAGCGACCCGGCACCACGTTGATGGAGCCATTGGGTACCTGCAGCATGCCCATCGTCCCTACCGAATCACCATCGGATGCGGCGCGGCGTTCCACAAACAACATCAGTTCGGCCACGGCTGCCGCCGCGTCGCGCCGGCGGTCCATCGGCGTAGTGCCTGCGTGGCTGGCCATGCCGACCACTTCACACTGGTAACGCACACCGGCGTTGATAGAGGTGACAATGCCCAGCGGATTGTCCAGCTCGTTCAACACCGGGCCTTGCTCGATATGCACTTCGACAAACCCCTGGTAGTCGTCGGCATTGCGTTTGATGCTGGGGATGTCGTCCACACACAGGCCGGCGTGTTGCATGGCTGCACGCATGCTGATGCCGTCCGCATCTACCTGGTCCAACCAGGTCGGATTGAAGTGTCCCGTCAGCGCGCCGGATCCTAAAAAAGTGGCCTTGTAACGTTGGCCTTCCTCTTCGGCAAAGGCGACGATTTCTATATCAAACGGCAGGCGTTTTCCGGCCTGAGACAGCATCTGCACACAGGCCAGGGGTACATAAATGCCCAGGCGGCCATCGTATTTGCCGCCATTGCGCACCGTGTCATAGTGGCTTCCGGTGAGCAATGCCTTATGAGAAATTGGCCTGTAGCCCCCGTCAGTTCTATCCGGTGCGCTATCTTTTTTATAACAACCGACGACATTACCCACGGCGTCGATGTGCACGGTGTCGCAGCCCGCATGGCGCATGTCCATGCTGATGCGTTGCGCGCAGGCACGGTGGGCGTCGGTCAGATAAGTGACGGTGAGCTGGCCTAACTCGGCATAACCAGCATCGGTGTGTTGGGCCAGGGCCTCTTGCCAGTCCCACACGGTGTTGCCTAGTTCGGGTATGTAGCCAAACAGATCGTTCAGCCGGATCTCGGCGATGCGGTGGATATTGCGCAGGCACTCCTGGCGTTCAAAGGCGGGGTGGCCCTGCAGGCGGCGCTCGAACGTGGCGATGATCTCGGCTTTGCTCAAACCTGTGCCGCGCGGGCCGCGCACCGCCAGGATGAAGGGGAAACCAAAACGGGCGTTGTAGTCACGGTTGAGCTGCTGAATTTTGTCGAACTCTTGCGGCGTGCAGTGGGTCAGCCCGGCCTTGCGTTGTTCATTGGAAGATTCGGCGGTGAGGCTCTTGTCCACCATCGCCTTTCCAGCCAACTCGGGATGGGCACGTATCAGCGCCAGTTGGGGCTCGATACCTGCCGCGTTCAGCACGCTGACCATCGCGTATTTGAGCTGGGCCAGGCTGGTGAAGGGGCGCTGGGCCAGGGCCGCTTGGGGAATCCACGGCGAGTGTTCGTACAGGCCGCCCAGCAGGCGGGTGGCTTCTTCCAGCGTGGCCTGGTTGAGTTGGGAAAGCGTCAATGCCATGAAGTCTCCACTATCTACTCAGTGAACGGATGGGTGGCTTTCCAGTGCCGCGCAATGTCCACGCGGCGCGCCACCCACACATTGGAATGCTGACCAATATGGTCCAGGAAACGTTGCAGTGCGGTGATGCGCCCTGGCCGACCCAGCAGGCGACAGTGCATACCAATGCTCATCATGGAGGGTCGGTTATGACCTGCGGGGTCGCCCTCGGCGTACAACACATCAAACGTGTCCTTCAGGTACTGGAAGAACGGGTCGGCGTGTGAATAACCCTGCGGTAGCGCAAAACGCATGTCGTTGCAGTCCAGCGTATAGGGCACGATGAGCTGTGGCACCACCGTGCCATCGGTCTTTTGCACCTGCATCCAGAACGGTAAATCGTCGCCGTAGTAGTCGCTGTCGTATTCAAAGCCGCCGTAGTCGGCCACCAGGCGGCGCGTGCGCGGGCTGTCGCGGCCGGTGTACCAGCCCAAGGCCCGTTGGCCGGTCAGTTTGCCGATTGCGGCCATGCCGAGCTGCATGTGTTCGCGCTCAGTGGCTTCGTCAATATTTTGGTAGTGGATCCAGCGCCAGCCGTGGCAGGCGATTTCGTGGCCCAGTTCGACAAAGGCGGCAGTTAATTCGGGGTGACGCTCCAAGGCCATACCCACGCCAAATACGGTCAGCGGCAGGCCGCGTTTTTCGAACTCGCGCAGGATGCGCCACACGCCGGCGCGCGAACCGTATTCGTAGATGCCCTCCATGCTGATGTGTCGCTCGGGGTAGCTGGCGGGGTTGAACATCTCGGACAAAAACTGTTCTGAACCTGCGTCGCCATGTAGCACGCTGTTCTCACCACCCTCTTCGTAGTTCAGTACAAACTGCACGGCGATGCGGGCGCCGCCCGGCCATTGCGCGTGGGGCAGGTCTTTGCCATAACCGACCAGGTCGCGCGGATAGGTTGCTGTGGAATCGTAGTGTTTCATGGCGGTGTTGTATTGGCGGCGGGGGCCAGCATCAGCGAGGCTTCCACGTGCTGCAGGTGTTCGTCCATCAGACGCAAGGCCCGTGCCTCATCACGTGCCTGCAGCGCTTCCACGATCCCGCGGTGCTCTTCGTGTGAATGTTCGGCGGCGCCGGCGCTTTGGTACATCAGCGTGATCAGTGCGCAGCGCGACAACAAATCCATCAGCAAGTGCGCCAGCACCTCGTTGCCCATCAGCTGTGCCATGCGTACATGGAAGTCGCCTAGCAGTGTGGTGCGGCCCGGCACGTCGCCGCGCAGCACGGCCGCTTCTTCCTCGGTGATGTGCTCCTTTAAAGCGTCGATGTGATCCTGCGTGGCGCTGCGGATGAAGGCTTGCGTCATGCCGGCTTCCAGCATGCGGCGCACGGCAAACACCTGTTGTGCTTCGGCAATCGACGGCGCGGCCACAAAGGCTCCGCGGGCCGGCTCCATGTGGATCAGCCGGTTTTGTGACAGTTTGAACAGCGCTTGGCGGATCAGCGTGCGCGATACGCCAAACTGGTCTGCCAGCGTCTGCTCCACCAGTTTGGCGCCCGGTTGCAGGCGGTGCTCAACAATGGAGCGGGTCAGTGTTTCGACAATGAAGCCAGTGGTGGTGGAGTCCATGCGGCATCATAGCGGCACGGCACAAAAGTGTATACACTTTGGCGATACCAACCACACCGGAAGCAGCTATGGGCTTGAGCACACATGTACTGGACACCATGCACGGCACACCCGCCGCCGGTATGCAGGTGGCGCTGTACACCACGCAGGGCGAACAGGCCACGCTGGTGAAATCCTTCACGCTCAACCAGGACGGGCGCAACCCCGGCGGCATGTTGTACGAACATGACGACCTGAAGGTGGGAACCTACCGGCTGGTGTTTGACGTGGCGGGGTATTTCAAGGGCTGCGGCGTGAGCCTGCCAGAGCCCAATTTTCTGGACCGCGTCACGCTGGACTTTGGCGTGGCTTATGCAGACCAGCACTACCATGTGCCGCTGCTGGTCAGCCCGTGGAGTTATTCCACCTACCGCGGGTCGTAAGCCCGCGCTGCCCGCTCAGCGAGTTGCAATTTGGTGCCATAGCGCGCAAGATGGATATGCCTGCGCGTCCACGCTACTAGGGAGATCGCCATGACAAGCCCTGCTGTATCTAGCCCACCCACCACCGCTCACGATGTCACCGCGCTGATAGCCGCCGTGGCGCGCAACACTGAGGCCGGTGGCCTGCGCAAGTTTCTGGAGCTTTATCGCTGGAAGGTGCTGGCCGACTACATCCGCCCAGTGACGCACCAGCGGGGTGAGCTGGTCATCGGCCAAGACCAGCTAGACCGCAAGGTGTATTTTGTGGAGTCCGGCGATCTCAAGGTTGACATGCACACCGACAAGGGCATCGTGCACCTGGCCATCGTGGGCCCGGGCAGCGTGGTGGGTGAGGCTAGTTTTTTCTCCCACCTGCCGCGTATCGCAGCGGTTTCGGCCTACAGCGACTGCAAGATCTGGATACTGGCGCCCGAAGAATTTGAGCGCCTGTCACGCACCAATGCCAATGTTGCGCTGGCCGTTAGCATGGCGCTGGGCACCATTCTGGCGACGCGCATGCAGGACATGAGCAAGCGGGTCGCCGCAATCTAGGTTTTCTGTTTAGAAGGCCCACGTCGCCACCACATATCCTTGGCGCTGCACCGGCAACTGGCGCACGATGGCTCTCTCGGGCCCGCCGTGAATGCGCAGACCAGCTTCCAGCTTGATATGGTCACCGCCCCACTGCAGTGATGCAGTGGTCACATAACCCTGATCGGTCGGTGTATAGAGCACATCCAGCGCCGGCTGCCAGCGTTCATGCTGCCAGCTCAGGCGCACAAACACATTGTCTTGGCGCAGGTTGCTGGACGCACCGAACGCATGGCCTTGCCACGCCAGGTTGCCGGCTACAGCCGAGGCTGGTACGCGCCGGTTGAGCCACAGCGGCAAGGCTTGGTTGCGCGCGGTCCAGTCGCTCCACTGCGCGTCAGACAGCGCTGTGTCGTCGTGCCAGGCTTCCACCATCACGCCAACCTGGCTCTCGTGGGTCCAGGTGCCGCCAATCAGCCATTGCTGGCCCGCGCCGATGCGGGTGGCTTGCCACGGGTTGGTAGTAGAAGGGGCGGTACCGGTGTTGGTGCTGCGCAGGCTGTTGGCATGCTGGTAGCTGCGCACGGATGCATGCAGCTCCAGCGCGTCGGTCGCAACCCAGGACGCGGCGGCACCCACGCTAGCGCCGGTGTGTTCTCCGTGGCGGGCAAAGCCATGCCAGTCCACCGCGCCGGCGCGGCGGTACACACGGGCGGCCAGCGCGGCCTCTTTGGCGCCGGTATTCGATTGCGCTTCTAGCGGGTTCACCCACACCAGCGACCAGGCCGTGGCGGCATTAAAGTGTTCGGCCATCAGCATGGGTTTACCGGTCAGCGCCTCGGACGCCAGCGTGCGCCGCACCTCCTGCTGCACCATGTCGTTGGGCCTGAAGCCGTAACCTACGTCCCAGGACACGACTTTCTTGCCCACACTCCATTGCCAGCCCAGGGCCTTGCCTGAAGCATAGGCCTCATTCAACCGGCCATCGCTGACGGTGGTACCGCCTTGCGGACTGCGGGCCTGCACCGTGGCCACTGCATGGAGTGTGAAAGGGCCCGCGTTACCGGATGCACGCAACTCGGCCTGAACGGTGGCGGCGGACGGTTCGACAGTTGCCGAGCCTGCCTGTAAGAGGTTGGCCTGGGCCAGTGGCCCAGCGTCGGCTACCTGGCGGTCTACCCAGGCGCCACGTACCTGGCCTGATAACTCCGCACCGTGGGCTACACCGCCCAGCGCGCAGGCTCCCATCACCGCAAGCATGGAGCGGCGGAGTAGAAAAGTGGCCATGCTCTACTCCAGGGACGGATTGCGTGCCAGGAACATGGGGTTCAACCACTCCGCCGGCACCGTGCGGTCCTTGCGGGCCAAGTACTTGATGCGTGTCTCTTTCTTGTTGCTCAACTGGTCCATCAGCACCATCTCGGACACGGTGGTCGGGTTGGTGGGTTTGTCCATCACAAACCTGGCCTGCTTGGCCAGTTTGTCCGACTGCACAAACAAATCCGCACGCACCGGCTCGTGCCGCGTCTTGCCAATCCACAACTCGATGCGCTGGTAGGTCACGCCCTTGCGGCTGGCCTGCAGGCTCAGGTGCAGACAGGTGGCCTTGCTGTCGGGCGCACAGGGCTCCTCACCCACCACGGTGCCGGTGTAGTCGCCGGCCCAGTTCATCGTGGCGATGTCGCCGGTGGACGCATCACCCAGCAGCTTTTGCATGGGCGTGATGCGCATGGGGCGCTGGGTGTTGGGCATCAGCAGCCAGAAGTCGTCGGCCAGCATCAGCACTTTTTGACCTTTTTCCACGGGGCTTTGCATCAGCACCAAAGACTTGCGTTCGGACTGCGCAAACACGGTGTAACGGCGCTCCTTGTCCTGGCTGCCGTCGGTGTTGAAGACGGTGACCTGGGTGTCGACCTGCAGGTTGTCGGCACTCATGCGGTAGCGGTCGGCGTCTTTGAGCAGGGTGTTGATGTCTTGCGCGAAGGCAGGTGCGGATGCTGCAGCGGCCACCGCCAGTGCGGCGAGAGTTTCAAGTAATTGTTTCATGGTCGTCCTACAGAATATGTTTATAAGAAACTGGCCTCTAGCCCCTGAATCCATTGCCTCTATCGCTATGAATTCAGGAGTATTTCTGAGAAGCGGATTCGGGCTTATGTGTGTGCCAGTGCATCCACCACTGGCATGTGCACCGTCTTGCGTGCCACCCAGCTCGACGCCAGCATGGTCAGCAGCACCATGGCGGCCAGCGTGGCTACATACATCAGCGGGTCTATGGCAATGTTCAGCGGATAACCGACCGAACGGCCGGGTGGTGGTGGCATGTGCACGGGTACCACGTAGAGCATCAGCGAGATGCCCAGCGACAGCGCCGCGCCCGTCACCGCACCCACACCGCCCAGCACCATGCCTTCCAGCGCCAGGGTGCGCAGCAGCTGGCCGGGCAGAGTGCCCATGGCGCGCAGCGTGCCGATCTCGCGGGTGCGTTCGATGATGGCCATGGCCATGGCGTTGGTCACCACAAACACGACGATGACACCAATGATCAGCCCCAGCGCACCAAAGATGCGGTTGTACAAATCGCGCACCGACCGGTAGAAGAAGGCCTGGTCCATCCAGGTCTGCACGGTGAACTGCGGGTGCTGTGTCGCCAGGCGCTGCTGCACGGGATCGGTTGATTCCATGCGGTCCAGGAAGATGCCCAGGCTGGACACGCGTTGTGTGACCAACAGCTTCTGCGCGGTCACGATGTCGGTATAGACCAGGCGCTTGTCCACATCCGGCACGCCGGTGGTGAAGATGCCCTTGACCCGTACGTCCATCGCATTCATCGCGCCGTCCGTGGTGCTGGCCAACAAGGTGAGGCTGCTGCCGGGTGTGGCCTTCAGGCTGCGGGCCAGGCCTGCACCCAGCATCACTTCGGCATCCGGGCTGCCGGAGACCAGCACCTTGCCCTCGGTCATCGTCAGAAAGGGGCCTTTGACCGCGAATTCACCATCGGGGTCCACACCGGCGGCCATCATCACGGTGGACTTGTCGCCGTTGCTGATCAGGCCGCTGAACTCCACCTTGGGTAACACCTGGCGCACAGAGGGGTCGGCCAGCAGCGTGGTGCGCAGTGCGGCCACATCGTCCAGGCCGTGCTGCAACGGCACGTCTTCGTCTTTGGCAAATTGTTCGGGCTTGCCCAGGATCAGGTGGCCACTGGTGCGCGCAGCGGCCTGGGCCAGCGCCTGGTAGGTGTACAGCGCAAAACCACCGGCCAGCAAAATGGCGGCCGTGCCCAGTGCGGCGATCGACACCGTGACCAGCGAGCGGCGGCGGTTGCGCAGCGTGTTTTGTATGGCGAACTTGAGCCACATGTTTGTCGAGATCATTGGATTTTTCCATCTAACAAGGCCACCACGCGGTCGCAGCGGCGCGTCAGGCGGCTGTCGTGGGTGGCGATGACAAAGGCCGCACCTTCGGCGTGGCCGCGTTCGCGCATCAGGTCCAGTACCTGGTCCGCGGTGTGGGAGTCCAGGCTGGCCGTGGGTTCATCCGCAATTACCAGCCGCGGGCGTTTGATCAGCGCGCGGGCAATCGCTACACGTTGGCGTTGGCCACCGGACAAAGCATCGGGCCGGTGGTGGGCATGGTCTTGCAGGCCGACTGCGGCCAGTTGTGCAGCCACACGTTCGCGCCGCTCCGCTGCGGGAACACCGGCCAGGAATAGCGGGTAGTCCACGTTCTCGGCCACCGTCATTACCGGCACCAGATTGAAGCTTTGGAACACAAAACCCAGTGCGTCGCGGCGCAACAGCGTGCGCTGGTTCTCGTCCAGGCCGCCGATGTTTTGGCCACCCAACGCGATGTCCCCCGAGTCTGGTGTGTCGATCAGTCCGCACAGATTCAAGATGGTGCTCTTGCCGCTACCGGAGGGGCCGGTCAGCGCCAGCAGTTCGCCGCGCTGCACGGTCAGGTCCACGCCTTGCAGTGCGGGGATCACGTGTTGTCCCAGGCGGTAGGTTTTGAACACACCCTGCATAGACACCACCGCCTGGTTGTCATTGGTATGGGTCGCGGTGTTCATGACGACGACAGGTTCTTCAGCTGGGCCTGCGCCCTTGCGGCTTGTGGCGCTTGCTGTTGCACAACCAAGTCCAGGTAGCGTTTGGCTTCTACCGTGTTCTTGGCTTTGCTGGCTTCTTTGGCGGCCGACATCCAGACCGAGCCCCGGAACGGCAGGGGTGCGGAGGCCAGCAATGGGCTATCGGCCACCTCGCCCAGCAGCTTGGCGCCGCGCTCGTTGCGGTTCATGAAGCCGGGTACCGCCAGAAAGGTGTTGGAGGCGACGAATTTCACCTCCAGCACGCCGGGGGTACCGTGTTGCACCGGCGCGTCATGGGCAGGGCTTAGCATGGCCAGAGCCTTGTCCAGTTGGGCCAGGCCGTCTTCGGCATAGGCCATCTTTTTCCAGGGCAGCATGGTGGTGACTGCCTTCATGGCCGTGGCCGATCCCGCGTAAGCCATCAGCACCGGATTTGCAGGCTCGTTTTTAAGCAGGCCGCTGAAGGCTTCTGCCGCCTTCTCTATGGCGGCCTCGTCACCGCTGCTGGCCTGTATGAAATGTTTGAACGCTGCCTGGAACTGCGCTTCTGGCGCGGCCATGGCGCCTGCACCCAGGCAGACCAGGCTGGCTGCCAGCGCGATGTGGCGAATGTGGCGGATAAAAGTGGCTTGCTGGTTCATGGCTGCGTCCTCGTAAAGTGAATGAGGACTGCAGTGTCTGAAAGCCGCGCCGTTGGCGCAGCCGCTTTGAGACGAAATGGCTAACTTCGGCGCGAAATGCCTTTGTGCGTCGCGAAATAAGACCCCCACGCTCCGCCGTTGCACGGGTCGCTGCCCCCCGAGGGGGCTAAATCCGCTTGGGGCGGCCCGGCGCGGATTTGTTGCCCGCGCTCGCCGAGATGGCTACAGCTGGCCTTCGGTCAGCGTATCCAGCTGGAACTGGCCGCTCTTGTGCCACAGCCAGGTGTCGGTGTAGGTCACCTTGCCCATCTTGATGGGCGCGGGGAAGGGCGCTGCCGAGCGCACCGAACGCTCAATCTCTGCCACCACCTCGGGTGCATGTTTGGGTGCGCGCATCCAGCGAATGGCGGTCACAGCGCCGCTGGCATTGATGTCTACTTGGATGACACCAATGGCATACAGCAGGGGTGGCAGCTTGCCGCTGAAGATGCGGTGGGTGTTGCGGGCGTAGAGGTGGGCGGCACCGTCACGGCGGTAGTCGCGGGGTGTGGTTGCGTAGGATGTGCGTGAGGCCATGGCCGCGATGACCGGGCTTTCGGCCTGCACAGGGGGCACAACGATGGCGGGTGCCGGGGCGGGGGGCTGCGGTGGCAGCACCGGCGGCGGGTTGGTGCAGGCAACCACCAGGCAAACGATGCCGATCCACAGGCTGGCGCGATACAACTTTTGCAATAGCATGGTTACGGTTTTCAGGTGTGGAGGGCCAAGGGGTAGATGCATACTGCCCCTTTATTGTCCATTTTGCAACAGGACGTAATCTGTCGAAAAGGTATCTGAATGTGAGTTTGCTGTTCCGCTTGTTCGACCAACTGCAGCATGGGGCCGGTGTGCTGGTCACGGTGTATTCCACCCGCGGCTCGGCACCGCGGGAAGCCGGCACCTGGATGGCCGTGTTTTCCGGCGCCACCGTGGCCACGGTAGGTGGTGGCCGGTTGGAGTTTGACGCCATAACCCACGCCCGCACCCTGTTGCATCAGGGCGAAGGGGACCCCGTAGTGCGCTACGCCTTGGGCCCCAGCCTGGGTCAATGTTGCGGTGGCGAGATGGTTTTACATTTTGAGAAAATTGACACGGCCGATGTGGAGGCCTTGCGCCAGCGCTTGACACGACCCCACGTTCCGGTGGCCCTGTTTGGCGGCGGTCATGTAGGGCGCGCCGTGGTGCAGGTGCTGGCCAACCTGCCGATGCAGCTGACCTGGGTCGACAGCCGCGACGAGATCTTCCCATCTGACCTGCCAGCAAACGTGCAGTGTGAACATTCCGACCCCGTACACGCTGCAGTAGCAGATGTGCAACCGGGTTCCCGCGTGCTGATCATGAGCTTCAGCCACGCCGAAGACCTGGACGTGGTCGCCGCCTGCCTGACCCGCCAACGGGCGCAGGCCGATCTGCCCTATGTGGGCCTGATTGGTAGCAAGACCAAATGGGCGTCGTTTCGCCAGCGGCTACAGGCGCGAGGTTTTACTACCGCAGAGCTGGCGCACATTACCTGCCCCATTGGTGTGCCGGGAATTGTCGGCAAGGATCCTGAGGTGATCGCGGTGGCTGTTGCGGCACAGATCCTGCAGCTGGGTGGCTAGCCCGGATATTGGCAGGACAACCACTTGCCTCCAAGGGATACCATTTCCTCATCACGCATCTCTTTTGGATTCTTATGAAAAAACTTCGTAAGTTCGCCCAGCTATTGTTCGCCATCGCGCCAATGGTCGTGTTCAGTAACTCCACGCACGCATTCTCAAAAAAACCAATTCCTGCTGTGCCTGCAGCGACGGTCAGCACCAGCACCTCATCCGCTGGCTTCTCCGCATCCAATGCGGCCGCCCTGGACGTAGCTCTGCGCACTGCAGCGCTAGAGGCTGGTGTGGTGTCCATGTCGGCAGCCATCGCTACCCGGGGTGAGCTCAGATGGGCCGGATCCTATGGATGGGCTGACATTGAAAGTCGTGCGCTTGCATCGCCCTCCACGCGCTACCGTACGGGCAGCGTGGCAAAACCGATCACTGCCATGGCGATGATGCGCTTAGTAGACCGGGGACTGCTGGAGCTGGATACACCGTTGGGTACGGGCATCGCCGGGCTTCCAGAGGAGTTCCGCCGAATCACTCCGCGGCAATTGGCGGCCCATGTATCCGGCATACGTCACTACGCGTTAATGGAAATATTGTCCAGCTCAGTCGGTTTCAATGGCCCTAAGCACTATGCTAGCGTCGCCGAAGGTTTGGATAGTTTTATAGGCGATAGATTGCGGTTTGCACCGGGTACCAAATTCCTCTATTCGACATGGGGCTACTCGCTGTTGTCACGCAAACTGGAATTGGCCGCCGGTTCTACATTCCCGCAACTATTGCAAACATTTGTTTTTGAACCCTGTGCCATGCAGGACACGGCGGTCGATGCAATCGCTCCCATGAAGGCGCGTGCGAGCTTCTATCAAGCGGAGAGTGGAAGCTACAGTTTGGCAGACCCCATGGACACCAGCAATCGCATTGCCGGAGGAGGTCTCGTGTCAACACCTTCAGATCTCGTGCGTCTTGCCATTTGTGCTGAGAAAGACAGCTTTCTGTCGCCGGCCGCGCGCAAGACGATGTGGACGCCGGTCATCTTGGCAGACGGCCAAGCCAATGAACAAAATTATGCGCTGGGGTGGAGGATCGACACATCCACACGGATGTTCGGCAAAGACAAGCCCACGGCCATCATCCATCACGGTGGCCAGCAAGAGGGCGGTGCCAGTTTCTTGGTCATCGCACCTACGTTAGGCGTATCAGTGGCAGTGATGACCAATTCTGGAACCAGCGCCGCACGCCAAGCTGTGCAAAACACAGCTTATGAACTGGTTCGCCAACTCAACGGTATGGACAACGCAGGGCCGTAGGCTGGGTCACCACAGCACAGTAAAACTGTATACACTTTAAAGCACACCACAAAAACCACTCCACAGAGAACACACACCGCATGGAAAGTTACCTGCTCGATTGGGCCAACCTGCTGCTGCGCTGGGTCCACGTCATTACCGCTATTGCCTGGATCGGTTCCTCCTTCTATTTTGTGTTTCTGGACAGCAGCCTCACGCCGCCGGAAGATGAAGACCTGAAGCGCCAGGGTGTCAGCGGTGAACTGTGGGCCGTGCACGGCGGTGGCTTCTACCACCCGGTCAAGTTTGCCGGCGCACCACCGCAGTTGCCCAAACACTTGCATTGGTTTTACTGGGAGAGCTACAGCACCTGGCTCAGCGGTTTTGCGCTGTTTACCGTGTCCTACCTGTGGAGCGCGGGTACCTATTTGATAGACAAGTCGGTGATGGACTGGTCGCCCGGCGCGGCCATTGCCGTGGCACTGGCATTTTTGGTGGTGTTCTGGTTGGCGTACGACGGCATTTGCCGTATCTTTGCCCAGCGCAAAAATGGCGACGCCATCGTGGGTGCGCTGGTCGCGGTGCTGGTGGTGATTGCATCCTGGCTGGCCTGCCACTGGTTTGCTGGACGCGCGGCCTTTTTGCTGGTGGGCGCGATGATGGCCACGGCCATGAGTGCCAATGTGGCGCACTGGATCATCCCCGGCCAGCGCAAGATGGTAGCCAGCATCAAGGCCGGTGAGCCGGTGGACCCCATACACGGCAAACGCGGCAAGCAGCGCAGCGTGCACAACACCTACTTCACGCTGCCGGTGCTGTTTGCCATGCTCAGCGGCCACTACAGTTTTACCTACACCCACCCGCAGAACTGGCTGGTGCTGGTGGCCATGATGTTTGCGGGCGCGGCCATCCGCCAATTTTTTGTGCTGCGCCATGGTTTCAAGCTGGGGCGCAACAGCCACCCCTGGCCTTATGCGCTGATGGGTGTGCTGGCGCTGGCGGCGCTGGTGGTGTGGCTCAAGCCGGCACCGGCTGCAGCTCCGGCAGCGGTTGCTCCTAATTTGGTAGCTAAGTCATCAGAATCGGCAGGGGCTACAGGCCAAATTGGCTATAAGACCCTGCAGGCGGTGATGGACCAACGCTGCACCATGTGCCATGGCGAACAGGCGCAGATGAAAAACGTACGCCTGGATTCGCTGGATGGCATTCAGCGCAATGCCCAGGCCATTTACCAGCAGGTGGTGGTTATCAAAGTTATGCCTATGAACAATGCGACCGGTATCACCGATGCCGAGCGCAATCTGATCAAACAATGGTTTGAAAGCGGTGCGGCGCTGGTACAGTAACGCCACTTTTTTACCGAGCCTTTTCCACATGCAAACCAGATTCTCCGTGGCGTTATTCGCGCTGCTTCTTTCCGTGTCGTCGGCCGTATGGGCGGGTGAACGTGGCTACTTCGGGTTTGGCGTCGCGGTGGATGGGGAAGGATCGATGTGGAACCCAACCCTGCGCTCCGTCAAGATTGAAAGCGTGGCGCCCAAATCTCCCGCAGCACTGGCGGGCATTGTGACGGGCGACGAAGTTGTGGAAGTGAGCGGCAAAGTGGTGGTCGGCGCCAAGGGCAATGACCTGAAGGCGCAGGTCGGCAAAAACATCGGCGAATCGCTGCATCTGAAGCTGCGCCGTGCCAATGGTGAGGTGGCCGCGGTCACCCTCGTCGCTACGGCCAAGACCTGGTAGGTGATCGCATGAGAACCACCACAAATTCTCCATTGGTTTTTGTAGGCGCGACGGCCAAGGATGCCGAGGCCTTGGTGGCTCTGCGCATCGCCGCCATGCGCGAGAGCCTGGAACGCATAGGGCGCTTTGATCTCGTCCGCGCGCGGGACCGTTTTCTGGACAGCTTCGAGCCCGTGTACACCCAGCACATCGAGTGGCAGGGTGAGCGCGTAGGCCTTTTGGTTGTCAAACCGCAAGCCGCAAGACTGGTGCTGGACCACCTCTACATCCGGCCAGACCGGCAGAGGCAAGGCATAGGCGGTGCGGTGCTGGCGCACGTCTGTGCCCGGGCCGATGCGGAAAAAAAATCCGTGCACCTTCGCTCATTGCGGGACAGCGACTCCAACCACTTCTATTTGCACCACGGCTTTGAACTGCTGGGGCAGGGTGAGTTTGACAACTACTATGTGCGCGCCGCAAAGCGCCCAGGCGGTGATAAGCCTGTAGCCGAATCCTAGAGAGCTGTTTTTGCCCCAGTACGTCGCCTTCCTGCGCGCCATCAACGTGACGGGCCGCTTCATCAAGATGGTGGACTTGGCCACCCATGTGCGCACGCTGGGCCATGCCAACGTCAGCACCTATATCAACAGCGGCAACGTGTTGTTCCAATCGCGCCAGGTATCGACTGCACGCCTGGCCACTGCGATGGAAGACGCCCTGGAGCCGCTGCTGGGTTTTCGTGCCGAGGTATTTGTGCGCACCGTGCCGCAGCTGCAGGCCATTGCCGCGAAGGCCGCAGCGCTGCGCAGCCGTATAGGGCCGGACGGCGATATCAACGTGGCCTTCTTGCAGCGGGCCTTGACAGAAGAGGACGCAACCGCCATCGCACCGCTGCGCAATACACAGGACGACTTTGTGTCCGACGGTCATGAGCTGTACTGGATCTGCCAATCGCTGCAGAGCCAGTCCAAGTTTTCCAACGCCGTGCTGGAGCGCAAGCTGCGCACCCGCACCACCTTCAGACGCGGCAGCATGTTGCAAGGTCTGCTGGCCCACTTGGGCGCTGCAAAGGGCTGAAGGCTTTTTTTTGCCGTGCGTGCGGTCAGTTGGGCGCAAGCAGCGTCCAGTTCTGGTTGTTGCCGCCATTGCAGGGCCAGGTCAGCAGCTGGGTGTCCTGCTGTGTCGATCCTCCCGGCACATCCAGGCAGGCGCCGGACGCGCGGTTGCGGATCAGGGTGCCGCTGTGGGTCCATTGGGCAGCAGCACCCGAGTCGCAGGCCACTTGCACCACGGGCCCGCCGGACGCCGCGGTCGTGCTTTGTGCAATGCAAAGGCCGCTGTGCCTGGCCGCGTACTGCACATGCCCGTCGATGCTGTGCACGGTGAACTGTTCATTCGGGCTGTTGCCGCAAGGCCATTGAATCACGGCGGCGCCGCTGGCGGTGGATGTTGCGCGAATGTTCACGCACTGTGTGCTGTGGTTCGACCGGATGCGTTGCACCGGGACGGCGTCTTTGGCGTCGATGGATCGCAGGTATTGCGTCAGCGCCAGGAGGTCAGCCGCTGACAGGGAGCCCGCGCCACCATGCCCCAGCGAGAACACGTTTTGCAGCGTCGCCGCCTGACCGTTGTGGAAGAACGATGGGTTCGCCCAGATTCCGAATAGTGTCGGCGTGTCGAACCCAACCCCGGCCAATGGCTGGTTGTTGCCCTTGCCGGACGACGCCTGGATTGTGCCCACGTCATGCCGCAGGCCGTCCTGCATGGTGGCGCCCGAGTGGCAGGTGGCGCACTGAGCGGTGGCAAACACCTGCTTGCCGCGCACCGCGTCGACCGAGAGGCTGCCGTCCGCGTTGCGCACCGGGCTGCGGCCGTTGGCGGACAGCGAGGTGAGGTAGGCCGCCAGGTCGTCCAGTGCCGCGCTCCTGCCGGCCTTGGGGGTGCCCAACGGATTGGAGGTGGCCGCGAAGTCCTCGTTGCGCATGAATCCGGTCCCGCCGAAAGCACCGCGGATGTCGTTCTCGAAGTCCTGGATCTCGTCGAAGTTGCCCGACCAGTGCACCTTGCCATGGCCTGTTCCCTGGCGTCCCAGCAAGCTGACCGTGCGGCGCAGGCCTTCCCCGCGCTGGGTGAAGTCCCACACCATGCCGTCGTCCTTGCCGTCGGCGTGGCAGCTCGCGCAGGACATGTAGTTGTCCTTGCTCATGCGGCGGTCCGCGGCGTTGTAGAACAGGGCCTTTCCGCGTAGCGCGGCGGCGCTCAGGGTCTCCTGCGCCACGGTGGGCACCGACCGCAGGAAGGTGGCAGCCGAGCTTTCACTCGTGAGGACGGTTGCGACGTCATGCACCGACACGGTCCGCGACAGGAAGTTGTTGACGAACAGGCGCTTGCGGGCCGCGTCCAGGTACAGGCCGTGCGGCGCACTGCCCACATCGGTGATCTCCCCTCGAATGGCGCGGCTGTAGGCGTCCACGATGGCCACGCGGTTGCCTTCCATCTGGGCGACGAAGAGGTAGTCCCCATGGGGTGAATACAGGGCCGCACGCGCCGGCGCGCGGTCGTCAAAGTCCAACTGCTCGTCAAATTTTTCGCTCGCCTGCGACAGATCGACCTGGGAGAGGATGGACCGTACCGTCTGGTCATGTTCCAGATCGCGCGCATCGCGATGCCGTCCGCGCACGATGTTGTCCTTTTTCGACGGGAGCGCAGCGCGACCGCCGTCCGGCGAGATCACAACCTGGTTCAGGTAGTTCGGTACGCCCCGGGCGCGGCTTTCGTCATCCACCGTGGTGGTGTCCACCCGCAGCGTGATGGTCGTGGCCAGAGAGAGCGACTGCAGGTTCACTTTGTGCAACTGGCCACCTGTGGCGCTTGATTTGAAGCGTGTTGCATACGCGGTTTGCGAGTCGGCACTGACGGCGATGCCTCGCACGCCGCCCGGCAACGCCACAGACCCCATGGCGGCGCCCGTGCCAGGGTTGAAGACCAGCAGCGTCGACTTGCTCTCCAGCGTCACCAGGCCTTTCAAACGGTCGGGGGTGAAGACCACGCCATAGGGTCCGCTGCCATAGTCCAGGTTGACGGTGGCCGAAACGCTTCCGTCGGCGGCGTTCAGGGCGACGAGTTTGTCCTCTTCCTGCACGGTCACCCAGATCCGGCCATCAGGGCCGACGGCCAGGGTACGCGGCTCGGTGCCTACACGAACCTCCCAGCGTTTGACCATGGTCGCCGCGTCGATGGCGGCCACCGTCCCACTGTCGGGGTTCACGCTGTATACCGTGTTGGCATCACCGCTGATGTTGGTCGTGTGCGTCGGCGCAGAGGCGGTGACAGGCTTGATCACTGTCACCTGGTAGGTGTAGTAACTCTCGAGCCCGCTTGCATTGCGCACCGTCAGTGTGACGTTGTAGTGGCCGGGCTGCGTATAGGTGTGGGTTGTACGCGGCGTGCTTGCGAATGCTGTTTGCGTGCCGTTGCCGAAATTCCACCGGTACTGCGCGGTGCCACCCAGAACCGTGGGGTCGAACACCAGCTGTCCATTGACGAGCCTGGGCGCGGTGCCTACGCCTGGGTCGCCGACCATCGGCAGGGCCTGCAACTGGGTCACATCCGAATCACTGAGAACCCGGTTGTAGACGCGCACGTCCGCCAGGGTGCCCTTGAAGAAGTCGGTGTTGCCTTGGATCTGCCCGAAGAGCTGGAAGCGGTTGTTGAGGCCCAGCGTACCAGTGCGGCCCGTGGAGCTGGTTTTTACACCATCGACGTACATGGTTTGCGCACCCGAGGCGGCGTCGCGCGTCATGACGATATGGCGCCAGGCGCCGTTGTTCACTGCGGCAGAGGATTTGGTGCCCGGGTTGTTCGCGTTGGCATTGCCCACGGACAGGTTCATGCGACCCGTGGCGTCGATCCAGCCCCAGAAGACGTCGCTGTCACCCCCGGACTGATCCCGGCCAAAGATGCCGGGAGCCGTCCAGGGATTGGCGGAGCCGGCCTGCGTGGTTTTCATGTAGAAACTCAGGGAAGCGGTACCGCCCAGCAGCGACGCGGCGTTGTCGTCCTTGATGGGGACACCGCCCGTGCGCTGGGCGAAGTTTAGGCCGATGCTTTCGTAAACGTCGGTCCCATTGGTGTTGGGTGTGCCGTTGTTCTGGCCCACTTGGTCGGCCAGGGTGCGAGCCAGGGTCCAGTAGTGCGCCAGCGACATGTCGGTGGCATTGCCGGTCGTGAAGGTGGCGCGGTACTCGGTGCCAATGCCATTGCCGGCGTAGTCCTTCAAACCGAGTGCCGGCAGCAGGACCTCGTAGGTCGTGCTTGGCTGGAGCGGCACGTTGGGGAAGAAGTTGATGATGCCTAGCTGGACGCTGTATGTTCCCGGGAGGGTGTTGCCCCCGACGGGCCGCACGATGAAGGTGTTCGCGTTCAGGCTGTCCGGCAGGATGCTGTCGGTCAGCCCGATGCCGACGCGGGTGGTCAGGGCCTGTTGCCGGGCACCATTGGCGGGCGATATCTGCTTGACCTCCGGCCGCGTGGTGTCGGGCGCCATGGCGTGCACCATGAATGCGCTGCCCGAACCGTGGTCATTGCCGATGAACACCAGGTTGCCGAAAGGTGCCACCTGGCCGTGGTCAGAGTGCGATAGTTCTTCGGAGCCTGCCGGGAACAACGAACCGCTGCCGATGTCCACGTGCTGCATCGGGTTGGTGACATCGACCTTGTGCATCTTGTACTGCGCGCCCTGGAAGACATAGTTGTCTTGCGTGCCGCAGTACAGCTGCTCATCGACGACAAGCCGGTTGTCCTCGGCGGTAAAGCGGCTCCTGTCGGTCAGGTCATAGGCGAACATCTTCGCGCCTGTTCCGCGCACGGCGCCATAGAGTTTTTGCCCGTCAAAGCAGGTCGCGTAGTAGAACGGGGTAGCACCTACCGTGTCGAGCACTTTGGGGTTGAGGGGGTCGGAGATGTCCAGACTGGCGATGCCGTCGGTGCTTTCCATGGAAGTCAGCACAAGGTGGTTGCCCATCGTGAAAATGGGGCCGATGCGAAACCCCCCCAGTTCGCCGGTGGGCACGGGGTTGGGCTTGCCGCCACCCCGGTTGGCCAGCACCGCGTTGGCGGGGTCCTTGGCGTCGACAATGTAAATACCGTCATTTGCGGAGGCGACGTAGACGTAAGGGGCCTGCCACCACAGCTGCCAGCTCACGTTGGTGTAGTCGCCAGCGTTCACCGTCGGGAGCGCGAGCTTCTTGACCTGCTGGATGTCATTGATGTCGGTGAAATCCCAGAACTCGACGCCCTTGGTGGTCGCGATGACGATCCAGTTCTTGCCCGCGATCGTCGCGGTTCCGAAAGAATGCGCCTCCCGAAATTCGGCGGTTCTTCCCTCCGGTTCATAGATCCGCTTGACCAGGCGGATGGCGCGCGGGTTCGACACGTCATACAGGAGAAAGCCGCCGGGGCCCAGGCCGCTGTCCGGAGCGAACATGGTCAGGAAGTAACCGTTGTGCATGATGCCCGCGTTCAGGCCAAAGTCCTTGCGCCCCGGGTAGGTGTCCGGGACGCCCTCGGCATTGCGCCGGATCCAGGAAATCGGTTTGAACAGTTCCGCCTGGGTGTACGTGAGGTTTCCGAGGCCCGGTCCCTTCAGCGGGAGAGCAGGCGTTACCGCGGCGCTCACCTTCTGGAACGTGGCCAGCGGGCCTTGCCCCGTCACCGCCGCATGGCCAAAGAGGGCCGCCAGCAGTAGCCCCAGCACTGAGAAAACTTTCTTGACGATCATCTTTGTCTCCTGAACTGTGGTTGTGTCAACACTGCGAACGTTTCTTGTTTGCGCGGCCAGAGCGCACTTTTTGTCGGCTACTTGCGGGCTTTGTGCGTATTCATCCAGTGGTCCAGAGACACTGCCAAGAGCAGAATCCCGCCCTTGATCACGTCCTGCCAATACACCGACACATCCAGCAGAATCAACGAACTGGTGACCACGGACAGTAGTGCCAGACCCAGCACGGCACCGTAGATGGTGCCCGAGCCGCCTTTAAGGCTGGCCCCACCGATCACCGCCGCCGCGATAACGTTCAGCTCCATGCCCACGCCAAAGGTGGGTGTAGCTGCGCCGAAGCGTGCGGTGTAGATGACCCCTGCGATGCCCGACATGGTGCTGCACAGCACGGTCACCCAAAGTTTGACGCTGTTGACGTTGATGCCTGCATACATGGCCGCCCGTTCATTGCTGCCGGTGTAGAACACCTTGCGAAACAAGGTGGACTTGCGCAGAACGAAGTCACTCACGATGACAATCACCGCAAAGATAATGATCACGATGGGCACACCGCCGACAGTGCCTTGCCCAATTGCCTTGAACTCGGACGGCAGGGTGAACAGCGACTGCGGTGTTCCCTGCGTGACGGCCAAACTCAGGCCTCGCGCAATCACCATGAATGCCAATGACGCAATGAAGTGGCTGAGGCCTATCTTGGTCACGCACAGGCCCATGCACAGGCCGATGAACGCGCTGGCGGCGATGGCGATGAGGCTGGCGGACCAGGGGTCCATGCCCATCAAAAACAACGCGCCAACGATCACCATGGCCAGGCAGACGACCGAGCCCACAGCCAGATCGATACCCCCCACGATCAGCAGTACCGTCATGCCAACGACCACAATGCCTTCGATGGCAAATGAGAGCAGCATGGCGCGGATGTTTTCCCACGTTAGGAAAAACTCGGATGCAAATGACATGGCAATGCACAGCACCGCGATGATGACGATCAATCCCGCTTCGCGGAGATTGCTTGTTTTCAATTTCATTGCTCTTATTCCTGTTTCAATCCGGAGGCCATGCGCAAAATCGATTCTTCGGTGGTGGCCGCGGCGCTTAATTCACCAACGACGCTGCCATCGCGGATCACAATGGTCCTGTCACACAAGCCAATGATTTCTGGAAGCTCGGAGGAGATCACCACAACGCCCACGCCTTCATTGCAGAGCTGCCTGAGCACCTGGTGGATCTCGGCTTTGGCGCCCACATCGACACCGCGGGTTGGCTCATCCATGAAGACGATCTTCGGGTTCATTGCCAGTAGCTTGGCAATCGCCACCTTTTGCTGGTTGCCGCCAGACAGGCTGTCTGCATTTGCGGCCACACTGCTGGCCTTGAGCTTCAACTTCTGACCCAACCGTTCGGCCTGCCGGGTTTCTTTGACCGGGTCTACCGTGAAGAATCTGGACTGGACGGTGTCCAGGGCCATGGAGGAAATATTCGCCTGGATCGGCAATTCGAGGAACACGCCTTCTGACTTGCGGTCTTCGCTCAGGTAGGCAATGCCTTGGGCTAGCGCCTTCTGGTAGGTACTGGTGTCCACGGCTTTGCCATGCATTGCCACGGTGCCGCCGGATTGTGGGGTGATGCCACAGATCACTTTGGCAATCTCGGACCGACCGGCCCCCATGAGGCCTGCGATGCCGAGAATTTCACCAGGCATGATCTTTAGCGAGACGGAATGGACGCGGTCTGCGTCGCTGATGGCTGTGACTTCCAGCAGGGACCGCGTGCCAATGGTCTTGGACTTCTCCGGGTAATAGGCGCCCAGTTCGCGGCCCACCATTTTCTTGATGAGCTCGTCTGCGGTGGTGTCCTGGATCTTGCCGGTGAAGACGCTGGCCCCGTCGCGCAGCACCGTGACATGCGAGCAGTGTTCGAATATCTCGACCATGCGGTGGCTGATGTAGATGACCCCTATGCCCGCCTCGGCGAGCTCATGCAGGATTTTGAAAAGCGATTGAGACTCCACCTCCGTGAGTGCGGCGGTGGGCTCGTCCAGAATAAGGATCTTGCAGTCCAGCGCCAGCGCCTTGGCAATCTCCACCAGCTGTTGGTTGGACTGGCTCAGGTTCTCCACCAGAGTGGCGGTGTTAATGTCCTTACCCAGGCGCCGGATGATCAGTTGGGCCCGTGCTTGCAAAGCTGTGTAGTCCATCAACAGCCGCTTCGACTGATTGACTTCGCACATGAAAATATTCTCGGCCACCGTGGCGCATCCGCAGAGGGATATCTCCTGGTGCACAAGGGAGATCCCAAGTTTTGCCGCGTGCCCCGGATCCTTGATGCGTACCGGACTCTCCTCCATAAAGATATGTCCCGCATCGGGTTGAAGAATGCCGTCTATGACCTTCATCAAGGTAGATTTGCCTGCACCGTTCTCTCCGCAGACTGCGTGGATTTGTCCCTTTTCGAGTGAAAAATCAATCCCCGCAAGTGCATGGGTTGCACCAAATGATTTCTTGATTCCACGTAATTCGAGCAGCATCCTCAATCCTTACTCGTTAATTCCTTTGGTGCCGCGGCGGGTCAGGTATTTGTCCCAGTAGAAGTCATCCGCATTGGCCTTGCTGACCACGGCAAGACCGTTGTCCAGGAAGGGTATCGACATGGGGTTGCGACCTGCGCGGGTGGCGTCGTTCATGGGGTCAATCAGCTGCGTGTTCTTCGCCATGAACAACAGCATCATGCCCGCGAAACCCTGCATACCCTGGTTGGGGTTGATGGAGCCGAACACATCACCCGACTTGATCATGTCGAGGATCTTGGCGTTCACGTCGCAGCACATCACCTTGATGTCTTTTTTGGACTCCACCTTGGCCTGCGCAGCACCCAAGGCCGTGTTGGCTTCTGGCATGAACAGGGCACCCAGGTTGGGGTTGGCCTGAATCAGGCTTTGCGTGGCCTGGTAGGCCTTGTTGGCATCCTGGTTGGTGGCGGCACGTCCTACCAACTTCATGTTGGGGTACTTGGCCTTCATGCGGTCTACAAAGGCCGAGATACGGCGGTCATGGTTGTCTTGCCCGGGATTCTCCAGCACGGCGTATTCGCCTTTGCCGCCCATGGCGGTGGCAATCGCGTCGGCAGCGGCAGCGCCTTCGCGGGCGTTGTCGGAGGTGACAAACGAGACACGTTTGGAGTTGGGGGAGTCTGCCGCAAATGTCACCACCGGGATGCCCATGGAGGCCGCACGGGCGATGGGCTCGATGAACGGATCAGGGTTCATGGGGTGCAGGAAGATGCCAGCAGGCTTGCGTGCGAGCTGTTGCTCAAACGACGCCAATTGCTTGTTCACGTCGTACTCGGGCGTACCGGAGTAGCGGGTTTTCACACCCAGTGATTTGCCCAGCGACTTGAACATTTCGTACACGGGGAACCAGTATTCGACCCCGCTCACCATCACGTTCATGACATAGGTGTCATTGGGGTTGCCCCGCAGGCCAACGGCGTTTGCAGTCTGTGCAAACGCGCCCAACGATGCCATTCCAGCACCTGCAACCGCAGCTGTCTTTAGAAAATCACGCCTCATTTCGACTCCTTCATTGCTATTTAAAAAATGGCTGTCCAGTTAACTTTATGACATGAACATGCATTGTTGTCATGACAGGATTGACTCTAAAGCACAAAAAATTGGCAGGATATAAGGAATAACCCGTACATATATGCTGAATCAGCACGATAAGATGTTATGACATGTTTAGCGATATGAATTATCTGCCTGAGGCTGTGAGGGGCCGCCAGACGGGCGTGTGCTGGGTCAATGATTGAAAAGGGCTTTTTGAGAATGACGACTACCGGACATTTCATCGACGGACAGCATGTGCTGTCTGATCAGAGCAAGACACAAGACACCTACAACCCGGCAACCGGCACGGTGGCTGGGGCAGTTGCTTTGGCGGCAACAGGGGACGTAAACCGCGCCGTTGCTGCGGCTGCCAAGGCGTTCCCGACGTGGGCGGAGGTGCCTCCCATCCGGCGGGCGCGCACCATGAATCGCTACCTTGCGCTTCTGAACCAGCACCGGGATACCCTGGCCACCGCGATCACCAAGGAGCACGGAAAAATTCTCTCGGACGCCAAGGGTGAGGTGGACCGGGCAATCGACATCGTCGAGTTTGCATGTGGCATTCCGCATCTGCTCAAGGGCGATTTCACCGACCAGGTGTCTACCGGCATGGACAACTGGACCATGCGCCAACCACTGGGCGTAGTGGCAGGCATTACACCGTTCAACTTCCCTGTCATGGTGCCTGCCTGGATGTACCCCATTGCCATTGCGGCGGGGAATACCTTTGTCCTGAAACCCAGTCCGCTGGATCCCACGCCCCCGATGCTGACAGCCGAGCTGATGGCGGAAGCCGGATTTCCCGATGGTGTGTTCAATGTGGTCAATGGCGACAAACATGCTGTGGATTGCATCCTTGCGCACCCTGATGTCAAGGCCGTATCCTTTGTGGGCAGTACGCCTGTGGCGAACTCCATCTATGAGCGTGGTGCCAGTTTTGGCAAACGGGTACAAGCCTTAGGAGGCGCCAAAAATCACCTGGTCGTAATGCCGGATGCCGATGTGGACAAAGCTGTTGACGCCCTGATGGGGGCCGCCTACGGCTCCGCAGGTGAGCGGTGCATGGCCATCTCCGTGGCAGTGCTGGTTGGAGACATTGCGGACGCTGTCGTTGAGCGCCTGCAGACCCGCATTGCAGCACTGCGGGTGGGAGATGGCCTCGACAGTGCCAGCGAAATGGGCCCGCTGATTTCAGAGGCTGCCCGACAGCGCGTGCTCTCCTATGTGGACTCCGGCGTTGCCGAGGGAGGGCGTTTGCTCGTCGATGGCCGGACATGGGGCGGCGCCGATCGGGCTGGTTTCTTTGTTGGGGCAAGCCTGTTCGACCATGTGACCACCGACATGCGGATCTACAAAGAGGAGATATTTGGCCCCGTGCTGGCCTGTATTCGTGTCGATTCACTGGGCCACGCCATTGACCTTATCAACCGCCATGAGTTCGGCAATGGCGTTAGCTGCTACACGCAGGATGGAAACACGGCGCGTGAATTTTCTCGGCGCATCCAGGTAGGTATGGTGGGCATCAATGTGCCCATTCCCGTGCCCATGGCCTGGCATGGTTTTGGTGGCTGGAAACGCAGTTTGTTTGGCGATCTTCATGCCTACGGGCTGGACGGCGTGAAGTTCTATACCAAGCAAAAGTCCATCATGCAGCGCTGGCAAACCAATATGCTCAGCGGAGCCGAATTTGCGATGCCGGTGTCCAAATGACTATGGCCCACTATGACTACATCGTCGTGGGCGGCGGTACGGCCGGCGCGCTGCTGGCCAACCGGCTCAGCGCAGACCCGCAGAATTTGGTGTTGCTGGTGGAGGCCGGTGGCCGCGATAACTACCACTGGATCCACATCCCGGTAGGGTACCTGTACTGCATCAACAACCCCAAAACCGACTGGTGCTTTCGTACCGAACCCGATCCCGGCCTGAATGGCCGGTCGTTGATCTACCCGCGCGGCAAGACCCTGGGGGGCTGCTCCAGCATCAACGGAATGATCTATATGCGCGGCCAGTCGCGCGACTATGACGCCTGGGCCGACCAACTGCGTGATGCGCAGTGGAGCTGGGCGTCTTGCTTGCCCTACTTCAAACAACACGAATGGCACCACCGGCTGGATGCGCAGCACTTGGCCAGCAGCTTCCCTTCTGCCGATTTTCACGGCGGGCAGGGCGAGTGGCGGGTGGAGCAGCAGCGCTTGCGCTGGGAGCTTCTGGACGCATTTGCCGCTGCGGCCCAGCAGGCGGGAGTCCCCAAGAGCGATGACTTCAACACAGGAACCAACGAAGGGGTGGGGTACTTTGAAGTCAACCAGAAATCGGGTTTTCGGTGGAATACGTCCAAGGCATTTTTGAATGCCAATGTGCGACGCCGGCGCAATCTGACCATCTGGACGGAGACACAAGCCAGCAAGCTCATCCTGACGCAGGAAGACAACGGATCTGCCGTGTGCCAGGGGCTCGAAGTCATCCGGGGCGGACAACGGGTGTCTTTGCAGGCAAGCAAAGAAGTGGTGCTGTGCGCGGGCGCCATTGGAACGCCGCAACTGTTACAGCTCTCTGGCATAGGCCAGCCCGAGTTGCTGGCAAAGTTCGGCATCCCCGTGGTGAAACCCATGGACGGTGTGGGCCAGAACCTGCAGGACCACCTGCAGATCCGGGCGGTGTACACCGTCCAGAACGCGCTGACACTGAACACGCTGGCCAATTCCTGGTGGGGCCAGATGAAGATAGGCATGCAGTATGTTGTCTCGCGCAGCGGGCCCATGAGCATGTCACCCTCACAACTGGGCGTGTTCACCCGCAGTGACGTGGGCCAGGCGCACCCCAATATCCAGTTCCATGTGCAGCCGCTGAGTTTGGATGCGTTTGGGCAGCCCCTGCACCGCTTTCCCGCACTCACTGCCAGTGTCTGCAACCTGAACCCGACCAGCAGGGGCAAGGTGGCCATCAAGTCGAATGACTTCAGCGTGGCGCCGGCCATCGAGCCTAACTACCTGAGCACCTCAGACGACCGGCAGGTCGCTGCCGACTCCCTGCGGGTCGCGCGCAGCATCATGGCGCAGCCCGCCATGCAGCCGTATGCGCCAGCCGAGTTCAAGCCGGGTGTGCAGTACCAAACCGACGCTGAGTTGACCCAACTCGCTGGCGATATCGCCACCACCATCTTCCATCCAGTTGGCACGGCCAAGATGGGCCTGGCAGACGACGCCATGGCGGTCACGGACGGCCGCCTGCGTGTGCATGGCATCCGCGGGCTGCGCATCGCGGATGCCAGTGTCATGCCCAACATCGTCAGTGGCAATACCAACAGCCCCACGCTGATGATTGCGGAGAAAGCCGCCACGTGGATGCGCGCCGGTGAATAAAACCCAAGGAGTAAGCCATGCCCGTTGTTAACCTGCAGCTCATTGCAGGGCTGAGCGTTGACCAGAAGCGCACGCTGGTCGCAGAGATCACGCAAACCCTGTCCCGGGTGACCGGTGCCAAGCCCGAGAGAACGCACATCCTGATTCAGGAAGTGGCGGATGAAGATTGGGGTCTGGAAGGGCGGCTAGTGCTGGACCGCAGGGCGCAGCAGCCAAAGGCCTAGGCTGGCCGTCAGGCCTGGGTGCGCACGTGCAAGCGGGTGTTCTGGCAGCGGTGTAGTGCCACATAGTGCTCCACCGCACGCCCGTCTTTGGTAAACGCAACGGATTCAATGCGCAGCAAGGGCTCTGGGGTAACGAGTTGCAATAGCTCCATCGTCTCTGCGTCGGGCAGCACGGCATCAATCCAGCGCTCGGCCTTGGCCACATGGAGCCCATATTGCCGACGCAAGACTTCGTACAGGGACTTGTCTTCCAGCCGAATCTTGTGCAGCTCTGGCGCCACATCGGTTGGGATGGCGGTGCTCACCAGCAGCCGGATATTGCCGTCCACGCTACGCAAGCGCTGCAGGGACGTCACCTCAGAATGGCTTTGCAGGCCCAGCGCAACAGCCTCTTTTTCATCAGGTGTGCGCTGGCTTTGGTGCAAGACCTGGGTTTTGACGACCCGGCCTTTGAGTGCCATTTCGTCCGAGAAGCCCAACACCATGGAGATGAAGTCTTCATCGCGTTTGGGGGTGGAGATGAAGGCACCCTTGCCTTTGATCTTGTAGATCAGTCCGCTGCGCACCAGGTCCGACAGCGTTTCGCGCACCACGATACGTGATATGCCATAGATCTCGCCAAGCTCTGCCTCCGAGGGCAACTGCGCGTTGACACCCAATTCCCCAGTGACGATTTGCTGTCTCAGTATGTCTCTGAGCTGAATCCACAAAGGGGTTCCGCTATCACGGTGAAGCAAATGCAATGGTCGTGAGGTCACACACAGCCTTTCTAATGGGCTTCCGCTAGCCGCCGCATATTGTGTTTGTTGACAAGAATGGACTGGCATCGGGACACTTCAAACTGCCGTCGATCGATGCTCCAACCCAACTCTTCGCTCGCCGCTTGGGCCATGATTTCCAGGGTGGCATGGTCCAAATGACCCAGAAACGCCGCCAGACTGCGGTGCACAACCAGGTCAGACAAACGAACCACCCCGGTCAGGCGACACAAGCGACGCAATGATTGTATGTCTGCACCATCGAAGCCCAGGTCGGCGCTGGGGATGGGCAACCCCATCGTAGACACAGCCCGCTGCATTGCGATCAGTTTGAGCACGGCATCAGTGGCTTCCTCTGCCAGCGCCCGAAAAGTCGTCCACTTGCCACCCACCAGATTCACCACTGGTATGGTTCTGGGCCCGTCGGGGCCGTCCACGACGACGTGGTGGTCGCGGGAAATTTTTCCGGGCTTGCCAGACACACCGTTCCCGGATTGAACGGTAGCCAGTGGCCTCACGCCAACGAAGGTGTAAACAATCTGATCTTTTGAGAACTCGAACCGTGGAAAGACTTCCTGCAGCACCGCCAGAAGGTAGTCAATTTCGGACGCGTCTGTCTGTGCCATATCCGGGTTGACCACCGGAATATCAGTCGACCCGGCAAGCACACGCCCGCTGAAAGGGTAGACGATACAGACCCGTCCGTCATTCGCTTCAAAGTACACCATGCGCCCTTGCAGGGCCTCCAGCAGCTCCGGGTGATCCATAACCAGATGCGAGCCTTTGGTTCCAACCAGACGTCCCTTGGGCACGCCAAAGAGGCCGCTCAGTTGCTCCAACCATGCACCCGTAGCGTTCACCACGAGATCGGTCGTTACACCAACCTCGGTGTTCAGCACCGTATCCCGCAAGGTCAATCGGTTCTCACTGAATGCCAAGAGTTCGCAATGATTGCTGACCACCGACCGGTTGTGTGCACGGTGCCCATCGGCGATCAATTCATGCATCAAGCGCTCGGGGTGGTTGATCCATGCGTCATAGAAGTGTGCGGTCCAGCGCACATCGTCCGAGAGCAGGGCCTTGTCTGCCTGGCTGATGGATGCAACGCAATGCCCGGGCAGCGAGCGATTTTTTCTACCCATCAGGTCATACAGCTTCAGCCCCAAGGCCACGGCCAACACGCCGCGCGATCGGGCGGGCGGGTTGGCACCGAAGAACCGCAGGGCACTGCCAAACAGCCCCCCAAGCCGTGAGGACAGCGGGATCACCGTGTGCAATGGCTGCACCAGATGCGGGGCCGTCAGCAGCAGGTTGTTGCGCTCATGCGCCGATTCTTTCACCAGCGAAAACTCGGCGTTCTCCAGGTAACGCAGTCCACCATGGATCATGCGGGAGGGGGCGCTGCTCGCACCGCTGCCCACATCGCCTTTGTCAATCAGCAGGCACTGCACACCCTGCAGGCACAGGTCCCGAAAGACGCCGATGCCATTGATGCCGGCGCCCACTATGACCACCTGGAAATGTTGCCCCTGAATGCTGGCAGGGCGTACGTGTGCGGATGGGGTCGGTTCGTGCATGGAGGGCGCGCTCATGGCAGAGGCTGGTTCAACCGGGCGAAGACGGGGCCCATGTCGACCAACAAGCCTTCGAAGCTGGCCAGGTACTTGCCATAAAAACCGGTCAGTCCCCCAATGGGCTCCACTTGTTTGAGCGGTGCTTGCATCGGCGCGGATGCATGGCCCACGGCCGATGCTGCGAACATGGCCGCACCGCGTGCGCCGCTCTCGTCGGCACCGGGCGTGTGGACCGTGTTGTCCAGCATGGTGGCCAGCAGCGCACTGAGGCGCTCGTCGCCGGCGCCGCCACCCAAGACAAACAGACGGTGGCGCGGCAGGCCGCATGCGGCCAGTGCATTCAGGCTTTTGGCGTGCAAGGCCATCACACCTTCCACCGCGGCGCGAGCCATGTCGGCGGGCGTGTGGAATGCCCGCAAGCCCAGAAAACCAGCGCTGGCGTCCCCGCCGCCATTGATGAACGGGATGTAGCGCAGACCATGCGCACCGGGCACCGAGGAGAACGCGGCATCCAGCAGGCCCGCGGTGCTGTGCTGCAGCGTATTGGAGAGCCAGGTGGTGTTGGCCATGGCTGCGGCACTGTTGTTCATGTACATGACGGATTTTTTGGAGTCCAGCAGCACCACATTGCTGATGCCTGCCGCAGCGGCATTCAAAACAGTGGCAATGGAGCCGTCGTCTGCACCAATAGCAGCGTTGACACACCAGGTCCCCAACACCGCAGCAACGTCTCCCACCTGCGTGGCGCCCACACCGGCCATGGCGCCGTACAAATCAATTGCCCCCATGGCAATGGGAATAGACGCGGAAAGCCCTGTGTGGGCGGCCAGCTCGGGGCGCAGTTGCCCCAGCGGGCTGCCACTGTCCTGCAGGCGGGCCAGCAGGCCCGGCCGCCATGTGGGCACCTTGGCCACCGCAAATGCCAACTCTGAAGGACGTCTTGTGGTGCTATCGAGCAGGCCCGCCGTGCTGGCGTCGCTGTAGTCGGTGGCGCGCTCGCCACACAACACCATGGCCACATAGTCTTTGGCAAAGAAGAGGGTGCTTGCTTGCTGAAAGGCAGCCGGATTCAGCCGGGCGATGTCTGCTGCAATCATCGAAGGCTGCCCCGACCAGGGCCCCGTGCCCACCGTGCTGAACAGCTGGCGCGCCTCGGTCTGCGCCAGGGCATTGGCAATCGGCGCGGCGCGCTGGTCGGTGGAGGACACCGCAAAATCGTCTTGCAGCGCACCCGCGGCATCCACCGCGTAGAGCCCGCCACCATGGCCCACGCAGGCCATCGCAGCTACATCGGTGGCACGTGCGCCCAGCTGCTGGCTCGCCTGTGCCAACAAACCCGTGATCAACGGGCGCAGCACGTTGCCTGGCACCTGGCAGGCGCCGGTGGACGCCCGCTGCCAGGGAATGGCGGCACCGGCTTGCGCCAACACGGTGCCAGTATCCCCATCAAATGCCGCAATTTTTAAACTGGTGGAGCCAAGATCCAGGCCAATATAAATGTGACTCGCCATGCAACAGCACCCTTTTCTTCTTTTGACTTGTCATTACATCATACGAACCATGATTTGCCAACACTAGGGTAAACGCCAATAAAATTGATGAAATTCGGGCTATAAACTTGCAAACATGTCATGACAACATGACCTATGTAGCATCAACTCGTCGAACTCAGAGGAACGGACAAATGAAGAGCAATGTATTGGGGTCTTCCGGAATCATGTGTTCCAGCGTGGGCCTGGGCACCTGGGCCATGGGCG
>JAYSZJ010000087.1:0-16093 GCA_043738115.1 Rhodoferax sp.
GCCGTTGATACGGGTACCGCAAAACCAATGCCCATGTTGCCACCGGAGCGCGAGTAGATGGCCGTGTTGATGCCCAGCAGATTGCCATTGGTGTCCACCAGTGCGCCACCGGAATTACCGGGGTTGATGGCAGCGTCCGTCTGGATGAAGTTCTCAAAGGTGTTGATGCCCAACTGGTTGCGTCCCAGCGCACTCACGATGCCGCTGGTCACGGTCTGTCCGACACCAAAGGGGTTGCCAATGGCCAGCACCTGGTCACCCACCTGGGCGCCATCGGAGTTGCCCAGCACGATGACGGGCAATTTGTCGAGCTCGATTTTGAGGATGGCCAGATCGGTATCGGGGTCAGTGCCAATCACTTTGGCACGCGCAATGCGGCTGTCGTTGAGCACGACCTCGATCTCGTCGGCGCCTTCTACCACGTGGTTGTTGGTCAGGATGTAGCCGCTGGCACTGACGATGACACCACTGCCCAGGCCTACCTGGGGCTCATTGCCCTGGTCGCCGTAGAAAAAGCGGAACCAGGGGTCGTTGGCATTGGGGTTTCGGCGGGCGGCCTTGCTGGTGTTGATGCTGACGACGGCTGCGGACGCCTTTTGCGCCGCGCCGCGGAAGCTGCCAGCCGGCGTCGATGCCGACAGCGCGGACGAGGCTTCGACCAGCGCCACGGTGCTGGAGGCCACCAGTCCCTGGCCGTGGCCTATCCATTGCGGCTTGAGTGTGGCCACGACAAAGTAGGCAGCCAGCAGAATCGTGGTGGTTTGGGTGAACAGAAGCCAGAGTCGTTTCATGGGATTTTCCAGGCGCCCGGTAGCGGGCAAGCGGTGCAATGGCAAATTGTAGAGCGCATGGGTATTGGGTTTACAGTCCCGGGGGTATGGCCGAGCACACCACCATTCACATCCATCCGCTGGCGCCCGCCAAGGTGGTGGTGGGCGCGCCCTGTACTGGTTGTGGCGTATGTTGTGTGTTTGCACCCTGTCCGCTGGGAATGGTGTTGTCCGGCCGGCGCAGCGGCGCCTGTAATGCCCTGCGCTGGGACACGGCGCTGCTGCTGTACCGCTGTGGTGCCATCGTGGCACCACAGGACGTATTGGCACAAACGATGCCGCGGGGCTTGCGATGGCTGAGCCCGCCCTTGGCCCCCGTATTGCGCCGCCTGGGCAGACGCTGGATCGCGGCCGGCACGGGCTGTGACAGCAGCCTGGAGGTGGTGCCACCGGATGTGCTTTCAACGACAATGCCCGCTACCGAACAGCCCCAGGCCAGCCGCTCCGTGGTGCGCCGCCCCCAACAATAGCAACCATGACGAACCGCCAGGAACTCCAGACCGCGCTGGATAGTTTGCTCCAGCCCGAACGCTTTAAAGACTACTGCCCCAATGGCCTGCAGGTGGAGGGCAGCCACACAGTGCGCAAGATGGTGTCGGGTGTGACGGCAAGCCTGGCCTTGATAAACGCCGCCATTGCGCAGGGTGCCGACACCATTTTTGTCCACCATGGCTTGTTTTGGCGCGGCCACGATGGCCGCGTGACCGGCTGGATGCGCCAGCGCCTGGGTCGTTTGCTGGAACACAACATCAACCTGTTTGCCTACCACCTGCCGCTGGATGCACTGCCGGAGTTGGGGAATAACGCGCAGTTGGGGCAGAAGCTGGGCTTGCAGGTATCTGGCAGTTTTGGTGAGCAGCAGCTGGGTTGTATCGGCGACGCAGAGTTTGCCGATGCCCAGTTGCTGGCACAGCGTGCGGAGTTCGTGTTGGGCCGCCCGATGGTGCTGGTGCCTGGCAGAGGCGGGCCCTTGCGGCGCATCGCGTGGTGTACCGGTGGCGCGCAGAGTTATTTTGAAGCGGCTATCGCCGCCGGCGCGGATGCCTTTATCACCGGAGAAATATCGGAGCCCCAGGCCCACCTGGCGCGGGAAACCGGCGTGGCCTACATAGCCGGCGGTCACCATGCGACCGAGCGTTACGGCGCGCCGGCAGTGGCGGCGCACATCGCGGCGCAGCTGGGGCTGGAGCATTTGTTTATTGATATCGACAACCCGGCCTGAGGGTAGTTTGGGCATGGCAAACACCGCTTTAAAACCGCTGGTCATCACCATGGGTGATGCAGCTGGCATTGGCCCGGAGATCATCGCCAAGGTGTATCGCGATCAGCCGGAGCTGGTGCGCCACTGCTTTGTTGCTGGTGACATCGGCACCATGCGCCGCGCGACCCAAGTGGTCGCCTCCGTTGGGCATCCCGCTGTACCGGTAGCCGTCGTCACGTCCGTGGACCAAGTGGCCGATGTGCCGCCCCGTTGCATACCGGTGCTGCAAATCGGACCGCCGCTGGAGCCCGTGCGCTGGGGGGTCGTCAGCAGCGTGGCTGGTGCGTTGGCGGGGCAGTGTGTGGAATGGGCGGCAGACGCGGCCCTGCGGGGCGACGTGTGTGCCCTGGTCACGGCCCCCTTGCACAAGGAGGCACTGGCCGCAGCCGGCAAGCCGTTTGACCAGTTCCCCGGCCACACCGAATTGTTGCAGGACCGTGCGGCACGTTTTCTGGGCAAGCCCGTGTCCGAGGTGTCGGTGCGCATGATGCTGGCCAATGACGAGTTGCGCACGGTGCTGGTCAGCATCCACGTGTCGCTGCGTGACGCCATTGCCGCGGTGACATACGAGAATGTTTTGCAGACGCTGCAGATCACGCATGCCGCGTTGTGGCCGATCCTGGGCCGTGCGCCGCGCATCGCGGTGGCCGGACTTAATCCACATGCAGGCGAGGGCGGCTTGTTTGGGCGCGAGGAGATGGAGGTGATTCAGCCAGTCATCGCCGCCGCCAGAGCCCTGGGGTTGGAAGCCAGCGGCCCTTGGGCGCCCGATACGGTGTTTATGCGGGCCCGCAAGCGGCCCGATGTGGAGGGTGAATTCGATGTGGTGGTGGCCATGTACCACGACCAGGGTTTGATCCCGGTCAAATACCTGGGGGTAGAGCAGGGTGTCAACGTGACGCTGGGCCTGCCCCTGGTGCGCACCAGTCCGGACCACGGCACAGCCTTCGATATTGCCGGTACCGGCCGCGCGGATGCATCCAGCTTGCTGGAGGCAGTGCGCATGGCAAAGGCCCTATCTCGTCAGGCTGTCCCGAATTTCCCGCAATAACAACACATCTTCTGGCGTGACGGCTGGGGCGGGTTGCGCCACCGGTGCGGGTGCTTCGCGTTTCAGGCGGTTGATCTGCTTGACCATCAGGAAGATGATGAAGGCCAGAATCACAAAATTCACCGCTACGGTGATGAAGCTGCCGTAGGCAAACACCGGCACGCCGGCTTTCTTTAGCGCGTCCAAGGTGGTGGCTGTGCCGGACGGAATGGCACCCAAAACAACAAACAGGTTGGAGAAGTCCAGTTTTCCGAATGCGGCGCCCACCAACGGCATGATGAGATCACCCACGATGGAATCGACAATCTTGCCAAAAGCACCCCCGATGATGACGCCTACGGCCAAGTCGATAACGTTGCCTTTGATGGCGAATTCCTTGAATTCTTGGACCATTCCCATTGTTACAAGCTCCCAATGTGTCAAAAACCGCCAGTATTGCTGATAAACGACCACTGTCAAGGATGGTCCCGGACGTGGCCAGGTGGGTGGAATTGACGCCGTAGCCGTCAGCTACAATCGTAAATTACCCCCTAGTAGTCATGTTCATTGAGGATTCTCATGAGTGAAACCCTTGTCGGCAGCAAACAGATCGACTCCAGTAAGCGAACTTGGCTGATTGCCTCTAGCTGCGCTGGCGCCGTTGGCGTTGGTGCTGTTGCTGTACCGTTTGTAAGCACATTTCAACCATCCGAGCGCGCCAAAGCGGCCGGCGCTGCCGTTGAGGTGGATATCGGCGCCATGAAACCTGGTGAAAAATTGACCGTAGAGTGGCGTGGCAAGCCGGTCTGGATTGTGCGCCGCACACCCGAACAATTGGCAGCCCTGCCCACACTGGACGGGCAGCTCGCTGATCCAGAATCCAAACGCAAACCCACAGAGCTGACACCGGCTTATGTCGACAAGGGCACACGCTCAATCAAGCCTGAGTACTTCGTCGCGGTTGGCATTTGTACCCATTTGGGTTGCTCGCCGTCGGACAAGTTTCAGCCTGGTCCCCAGGCTTCGCTGCCGGACGACTGGAAAGGTGGCTTTTTGTGCCCCTGCCACGGATCGACCTTCGATTTTGCAGGCCGCGTCTTCAAGAACAAGCCTGCTCCGGACAATCTTGAAATCCCTCCCCACATGTACCTTTCCGACAGCCGTTTGCTGATCGGTGAAGACAAGAAAGCCTGAGGAACAGAGACATGGCTGATTTCAAGGAAATTTCCCCCAACGCGTCGGCAGGCGCCAAGCTCACGAACTGGTTCGAGAACCGCCTGCCCACTGCGTTTGATGCCTACAAGGTTCATATGTCGGAGTACTATGCTCCGAAGAACTTCAATTTCTGGTACATCTTTGGCTCGTTGGCCATGTTGGTGCTGGTCATCCAGATCGTTACCGGCATTTTCCTGGTGATGCATTACAAGCCCGATGCTGCTTTGGCCTTTGGCTCGGTTGAGTACATCATGCGCGATGTGCCATGGGGTTGGTTGATCCGTTACATGCACTCGACCGGCGCCTCAGCATTTTTTGTTGTTGTCTACCTGCACAAGTTCCGCGGCCTGCTGTACGGCAGCTACCGCAAGCCTCGCGAGCTGGTTTGGGTCTTTGGTTGCGCTATTTTCCTGTGCCTGATGGCGGAAGCGTTTATGGGTTACCTGTTGCCATGGGGCCAGATGAGCTATTGGGGTGCGCAGGTGATCGTGAACCTGTTTGCGGCTGTGCCATTTGTTGGCCCTGATTTGGCTTTGCTGATCCGCGGCGACTATGTTGTTGGCGATGCTACGCTGAACCGTTTCTTCGCCTTCCACGTGATCGCTGTTCCCCTGGTGCTGCTGGGTCTGGTGGTTGCACACTTGATGGCGTTGCACGACGTGGGTTCCAACAACCCCGACGGCGTCGAGATCAAGGCGACCAAGGATGCCAAGGGTGTGCCGCTGGATGGCATCCCTTTCCACCCTTACTACACCGTGCACGACATCTTTGCGGTGTGTATGTTCCTGATGGTGTTCTCGGCAGTGATCTTCTTCGCGCCCGAGTTCGGTGGGTATTTCCTGGAGTACAACAACTTCATCCCTGCCGATCCACTGCAGACACCGTTGCACATTGCACCGGTCTGGTACTTCACACCGTTTTACTCCATGCTGCGTGCCATCACCGACGAGATGATGATCGTGCTGGAGATCTGCGTAGTGGCTGCTGCATTGTTCAGCATCGTCAAGTTCAAGATGCCCGCAATCTTCAAGGGCGTGATCCTGGGGGCTGCCGTAGTGGTGGTCGCCATGATGTTGTCCATTGACGCCAAGTTCTGGGGTGTTGTGGCCATGGGTGGTGCGGTTGTGATTCTGTTCTTCCTGCCCTGGTTGGACTATTGCTCGGTCAAATCCATTCGCTACCGTCCGGACTGGCACAAGTACCTGTATGCCGTTTTTGTGCTGAACTTCGTCATCTTGGCGTGGTTGGGCACGCAGGCTCCTTCGCCTATCGGTGAGCGTGTCTCGCAAGTGGGTACCTTGTTTTACTTCGGTTTCTTCCTGCTGATGCCGTGGTGGAGTCGTCTGGGTGAGGTCAAACCTGTGCCAACCCGTGTTACTTTCGCTGCCCATTGAGTCGGAGATTACGCAAATGAAAAAAGTATTTTTGACTTTAATGACGGCGCTGAGCCTGATGGCAGGAACCGTCCACGCCGGCGGCGGCGGTATCGCCTGGGACAAGGCGCCAGACCGCTCCAATGATCTGGCAGCCTTGCAAAACGGCGCCAAACTGTTCGTTAATTACTGCCTGAACTGTCACTCGGCGGCGTTCATGCGCTTCAACCGGCTGACAGATATTGGCCTGACAGAGCAGCAGATCAAGGACAACCTGCTGTTCTCGAGCGAAAAGGTTGGCGACACTATGAAGGCCGCTATCGATCCCAAGCAGGCCAAGGAATGGTTCGGTGGCAATCCTCCAGACCTCACGCTGGTCGCCCGCTCGCGTTCGGCCCAAGGCAAGGGCACGGGTGCAGACTACCTGTACACCTACTTGCGCAGCTATTACGTGGACGAAACCAAGCCCACCGGTTGGAACAATCTTGCTTACCCCAATGTGGGCATGCCCCACGTGTTGTGGGAACTGCAGGGCAAGCGTGTCCCAGTATTTGACACGGTGATGGACCATGGCCATGAAGTGCAGACCCTGAAGGGCTGGCAGCAACTGACGCCCGGTGCCTTGGGGCCTGAGCAGTATGACCAGGCGATGGGTGATTTGGTAAGTTACATGTCTTGGATGGCAGAACCCGCAAAAAATACACGGATACGTGTCGGTTTTGGTGTGCTGTTGTTCCTGCTGGTTATGACTTTCTTCGCCTGGCGTCTGAACGCCGCGTATTGGAAAGACGTCAAGTAATACGGTCTTTTTGCCAATTGCCCTGCATCTACGGAGGCTAGGTAGTGGTTCCAGAGTGGGTTCGCATTGGCAACCCACTCTTTTTAATTTTTAGGAGTCTTTTGCCATGATGGTGCTGTATTCAGGAACAACCTGCCCCTTTTCTCACCGTTGCCGTTTCGTGTTGTTCGAAAAAGGCATGGACTTCGAAATCCGCGATGTGGACTTGTATAACAAGCCCGAAGACATCAGTGTCATGAACCCCTACGGCCAAGTGCCGATTTTGGTCGAGCGCGACCTGATTTTGTACGAGTCCAACATCATCAACGAATACATTGATGAGCGTTTTCCCCACCCCCAATTGATGCCCGGTGACCCCGTGGACCGTGCACGTGTCCGACTGTTCCTGCTCAATTTCGAGAAGGAACTGTTCGTGCATGTGTCGACACTGGAAGCGCGCAGCTCCAAGGGCAACGACAAGGCGCTGGAGAAGGCACGTGCGCATATCCGCGACCGTTTGACCCAATTGGCGCCCGTGTTCCTGAAGAACAAATACATGCTGGGTGACAACTTCTCCATGTTGGATGTGGCCATTGCACCTTTGCTGTGGCGCCTGGATTTCTACGGCATTGATCTGAGCAAGAATGCTGCACCTTTGCTGAAATATGCAGAGCGTATCTTCTCGCGTCCCGCCTATATCGAAGCACTGACCCCTTCCGAAAAGGTCATGCGCAAGTAATTGCCGGGCGTGCCACCATGCTAGACGCAGCAGACTCCAGCTCCACACGCCCTTACTTGATCCGTGCGCTGTACGAGTGGTGCACGGACAATGGCCTGACACCTTTCATCGCTGTCCTGGTGGATGAAACGGTGCGCGTACCCAACGAGTACGTCAAGGATGGTGAGATTGTGTTGAACATCAGTTTTGATGCCACCAGCTCCTTGACCATGGGCAATGAGTTCATTGAGTTCAAAGGCCGGTTCGGTGGTGTGGCGCGGGACATTTTTGTGCCGGTGGATCGCGTAGTGGCGATCTACGCCCGTGAGAACGGACAAGGCATGGCCTTTCCCATGCTCGCACGAACCGCGACAACCACGCCCACTGCTACGGAGAAGCCTGGATCTGCGGAGGCAAAGACAACGACTGTGTTGACCCGTGTAACCAGCAAGCCCACGGACGATGGACCTAAAGCGCCTCCTCGTCCTCCGTCCGGCGGCGGAAAGCCTTCGTTGACGCGTATTAAATAACATCACGATACATACTTGGCGTTTTTAGCCAGTCCAAGTAATGTAGAATAGAAGACGTGCCGATTTAGCTCAGTTGGTAGAGCAACCGCCTTGTAAGCGGTAGGTCATCAGTTCGAATCCGATAATCGGCACCACTTATTTTTGCTAGTTCCTCTTAAGGTTCCAGGCGCGGCGTCTGCACCTTCAGGCGAATAGCGCTGACCTCCCAGCCTTTTGTGCGCAAGTGGGATTCCAGGGAGGGCAGCAGTTGGCGAATTTTCGCGGCAATAGCGTTATTGTCGAGAATCAGGCACCAGACGGTGCCCTCGATGGGGCCAGCCCGTACAGCTTTGCGCAAAGCAGCGGGGATGAGGGCCTCAATCGATTTCAGTCGAGCCGACGATTCCATTGCGAGCCCGGTGAGACGCGCCAAAGTAGGTGAATCCTGCGTTGCTTGTAGCAGCGTGAAGGAATGGTTGCGACGGTTCATGGCCTGAGTTAATGCGAAGGGATTCTGAATGCAATTGATTATCACGGATGCTTGGCTCGTCAGAAGCCGCGCCTTTCACCTGAGTGGCTCCAAACTCCTGATGACCGTGATCGCTTCGGCCTTTGCACTGATGCTGGTTTCAGCTGGCATGTACCACTGGGTTTTTCTCAAAGGCGCTCGGGAGGGTTGGCCCGTGATTGGTACCCTTGTTCGCTTGGTCGTGAAGGACGAAGTCGCGCAACAAGACCGTTTCATGCGTGAAAACATTGAAGTCATGGCCAAGAAGCTCGGTGAGATGCAGGCCAAGATGTTGCAACTGGAGTCGCTGGGCGAACGGGTCTCCGGTTTGGCAGGTGTCAATCCTGCGGATATCAAAATCAAACCTGGCCAGGGTGGCAAGCTGGTTTCGGGTCGCGACTTGTCCATGCTGGAGTTGCAGGCAACTTTGCAGGAGCTGGACAATCTGGCCGGTGCGCGAACAGATTTGATGACGGTGCTTGAATCCCGTCTGTTCGAGCAGAAGATCAAAAAAATGATGATCCCAACGCAGACGCCAGTGCCCAACGCCAATTTGGGCTCCAACTTTGGGTGGCGTATTGATCCCATCACGGGTCGCTCCGCCTTGCACACCGGGCTTGACTTCCCAGCAACATCCGGCACGGCCATATTTGCGGCTGCTGGCGGCGTGGTCGTTACCCAAGAATACCAGTCCGAATACGGCAATATCCTGGAGGTGGACCATGGCAACGACCTGATCTCCCGCTACGCCCATACCTCCAAGGTTTATGTGAAAAAGGGGGACCTGATTAAGCGCGGGCAGAAAATTGCAGAGGTCGGCAGTACCGGGCGTTCAACCGGGCCGCACCTGCATTTCGAGGTTCTGGTGCAGGGCATCCCACAAGACCCGCAAAAATTCCTCAACGCCGGGCGTGAGCTGGGTACCACCCAGTTGGCACGTAGCAATGCGCAAACCGCTGGCGGTGTTTTGCCCCCTAAAAGCAATTCGCCCGAGGCACCCCTAAGTCAACGGTAAAATCGCCGGTTTGGTTTTCAACGGTGTTGGTCTGACCGCTCACGCGGCTTGATTTTCGCCAGAACATCCCCACTTCACACAGATTAGAAAAAGGACTGCGCTGCGCTGCGAACCCGTTGTGGGTCCAGGCCAGTCTTGCATTCATGGCCATCAATATTCTTACCAAAATCTTCGGCAGTCGTAACGACCGCCTGCTCAAGCAATACCGTTCCGGTGTGGCGCGTATCAACGCCTTGGAGGCACAGTACGAGCAGTTGAGTGATGACGCGCTAAAAGCCAAGACACAGGAGTTCAAAGAGCGCATCCAGAAGGGCGCTACGCTGGACGACATGTTGCCCGAAGCTTTTGCGGTGGTGCGTGAAGGCTCCAAACGGGTGATGAAGATGCGGCACTTTGACGTGCAGCTATTGGGCGGCATGTCGCTGCACTACGGAAAAATTTCCGAGATGGGCACTGGCGAGGGCAAGACCCTCACGGCGACCCTGCCGGTCTACCTGAATGCCCTGACGGGCAAAGGCGTTCACGTCGTGACGGTGAATGACTACCTGGCCAGCCGCGATGCCCAGTGGATGGGGCGTCTGTACAACTTCCTGGGTTTGACGGTGGGTGTCAACCTGCCACAGATGCCACGCGAGGAAAAACAGGCCGCTTACCGCGCTGACATCACCTACGGCACGAACAACGAATACGGTTTCGACTACCTGCGCGACAACATGGTGTATGAGGTGGCAGACCGTGTGCAGCGCGGCCTGAACTACGCCATCGTCGATGAGGTGGACTCCATCCTGATCGACGAAGCGCGCACGCCGCTGATCATCAGCGGCCAGGCCGAAGACCACACCGACATGTACTTGGCCATCAACAAGGCCGCCCCACAATTGGTGCGCCAGGAAGGTGAAGCCGACCCACGCACCGGTGAAGGTGTTACCAAGCCCGGCGACTTCACGTTGGACGAGAAGAGCCACCAGGTGTTCCTGACCGAGCAAGGCCATGAAACCGCCGAGCGCATCTTTGCCGAGATGGGGCTGATCCCCCTCGGGGCGTCGCTGTATGACCCCGCCAATATCACGCTGATGCACCACCTGTATGCAGCGCTGCGGGCCAACAACCTGTACCACCGGGATCAACACTACGTGGTGCAGCAAGGTGAAATCATCATCGTGGACGAGTTCACGGGACGCCTGATGACCGGTCGCCGCTGGAGCGACGGCTTGCACCAGGCGGTCGAAGCCAAGGAAGGTGTTGCCATTCAGGCCGAAAACCAGACGCTTGCTTCCATTACCTTCCAGAATTACTTCCGTTTGTATGGCAAGCTGGCCGGTATGACCGGTACGGCCGATACCGAGGCGTACGAGTTCCAGGAAATTTACGGCCTGGAAACCATTGTGATCCCGCCCAACCGCATCAGCAAGCGCGAAGACCAACTGGACCGCATCTACAAGACCACGCGCGAGAAGTATGCCGCGGCCATCCAAGACATTCGCGAGTGTTATGAACGCGGCCAACCGGTGCTGGTGGGTACCACGTCGATCGAGAACTCGGAAATCATCGCGCAGCTGTTGGAGAAGGAAAAACTGCCGCACCAAGTGCTCAATGCCAAGCAGCACGCCCGCGAAGCCGATATCGTTGCGCAAGCGGGACGCGCCAAGATGATCACCATCGCCACCAATATGGCCGGCCGCGGTACTGACATCGTATTGGGTGGCAGCATTGGCAAGACCATAGAAGCCATAGAAGCGGATGAGACATTGGATGCCTCATCCAAGCAGCAGAAGATTGAAGCACTGCGTGCAGAGTGGACCATTGACCATGAGGAGGTCAAGGCATTAGGCGGTTTGCGCATTATTGCAACTGAACGCCACGAGTCCCGCCGTATCGACAACCAGTTGCGCGGCCGTTCAGGCCGCCAAGGTGACCCAGGTTCGTCACGCTTCTATTTGAGCCTGGACGATTCCCTGATGCGCATTTTTGCGGGTGATCGCGTCAAGGCCATCATGGACCGCCTGAAGATGCCCGATGGTGAAGCCATCGAAGCCGGCATCGTCACACGCAGCATCGAGAGCGCACAGCGCAAGGTCGAAGCCCGCAATTTCGACATGCGCAAACAGTTACTGGAATACGATGACGTGTCCAATGACCAGCGCAAGGTGATTTACCAGCAGCGCAATGCCATTCTGGACGCCCAGGATCTGACGGCACAGATTGCATCGTTGCGCGAAGGCTGCTTCCAGGATCTGGCCCGCCAGTACATTCCTGCCGAATCGGTGGAAGAGCAGTGGGATGTTGCCGCGCTACAAAAGGTGTTGGCAGACGAGTGGCAGATGGAACTTGACCTGGTGAAACAGGTGAGCGAGGCCAGTGCCATAGTCGACGAAGACTTGGTGACGACCGTGACCAAGGCCGCTGACGCCATGTTCCAGGCCAAGGTGGAGCAAGTGGGCTTGGAGAATTTCACGCAGTTCGAGCGGATGGTTTTGCTGCAAAGCATCGACACCCATTGGCGTGACCACCTGAGCTCACTGGACTATTTGCGTCAGGGCATCCACCTTCGGGGCTACGCCCAAAAGCAGCCCAAGCAGGAGTACAAACGCGAAGCCTTCGAGTTGTTCGGGCAATTGCTGGACTCGGTCAAGAACGAAGTGACCAAGATTTTGATGACCGTCAAGGTGCAGTCTTCCGAGCAATTGGAGCAGGCTGCAGACGCAATGGAAAGCCGTGGTGAAAGTATTGCCAACGTAACCTATAGCGCGCCGACGGAAACCGGTGAGGTCGCAACCACCGTCGATCCGACCACCCTGCGTGCCGTAGGTGCTGCCGCCTTGGGCGCCGACATGATGCGAGTTGGCCGCAACGACCCTTGCCCTTGTGGCAGTGGCAAGAAGTTCAAACAGTGCCACGGAAAACTCGCCTGATATTTCCTGAAAGATAGTGATGCCCGTCAATCTACCCGCACCGAATCCGGACACACTTTTTCCCATCGCCGGTGTCCGCATCGGCGTTACCGAAGCGGGTATCCGCAAGGTGGGTCGCAAGGACTTGAGCGTCGTGCTGTTGGATGCCGGAGCTTCGGTCGGCGGTGTGTTTACCAATAACCGCTTTTGCGCGGCACCCGTGCAGATCTGCCGCCAGCACCTGGAAGGGCAGCAGGGCATTCGCGCGATGTTGATCAATACCGGCAATGCCAACGCAGGTACGGGCGCCGATGGGCTGGCCCGCGCGCGCAGCACTTGTGCTGCACTGGCCCAGCACCTGGGTGTGGCAGCTGAGCAGATCCTGCCGTTTTCTACCGGTGTGATCATGGAGCCGCTGCCGCATGACCGCATTGAAGCGGGCCTGGCGGCCGCCATTGCCGATGCCAAACCGGGCAACTGGCTGCGTGTCGCCGAAGGCATCATGACCACCGACACAGCCCCCAAGGCATATGGCGCCACGGCCGTAATAGGTGGCAAGACCGTACATATCACCGGTGTCAGCAAGGGTGCAGGCATGATCCGGCCCAATATGGCCACCATGCTGGGTTTTATCGCCACGGACGCGTGTGTGAGCCAAGGGCTCATGCACCAACTGGCCCAGGAATTGGCAGAAGGCTCCTTCAACCGCGTGACGGTGGATGGTGATACGTCCACCAACGATTCTTTGGTGGTCATCGCGTCCAACCAGGCCGGCCATGCAGTGATCGACTCACTCGACAGCGCGGATGGTCAGGCCCTCAAGCAGGTGATGCTGGGCGTGGCCCGCAACCTGGCCCAAGCCATCGTTCGCGACGGCGAAGGTGCCACCAAATTCATCACCGTGCAGGTCGATGGCGGGCGCGATGAGGCTGAGTGTCGTTTGGTGGCCTACGCCATCGCCCACTCACCGCTGGTCAAGACCGCATTTTTTGCCAGCGATCCCAATCTGGGCCGCATCCTTGCGGCCGTGGGTTATGCCGGCATCGCCGACCTGGACCAGAGTTGCATTGAGCTGTTCCTGGACGATGTACACGTGGTGACCCAAGGTGGGCGCAAGCCCAGCTACCGCGAGGAAGACGGCCAGCGCGTGATGCGCCAAAGCGAGATCACGATTCGGTTAGGTCTGGGACGCGGCACTGCCAGCCAGACCGTCTGGACCTGCGACCTGAGCCATGACTACGTGACCATCAACGCCGACTACCGCTCCTAAAGCCATGGAAGCGCAGTGGACCGCGTTCCTGACGCGTGCAGAGCAGTTGATGGAGCGCATAGAGGCAGCCCTGCCCCACGGCCTGCAGCAGCCTGATTGGGGCGCCTCCATCGCCTTTCGCTACCGCAGACGTATTTCAGGCCAGGGTGTGATTGCACCGGTGGCGCACATCGGCGCCATCAGCCTCGACGACCTGAAAGAAATCGACCCGCAGAAAGAAAAGATCCAGCGCAACACCGAGCAGTTTGTGCACGGCCTGCCGGCCAACAACGTGTTGCTGACGGGATCACGGGGCACCGGCAAGTCTTCGCTGATACGGGCCTGTCTGCATGCCTACGCAGCCCAGGGCCTGCGTTTGATTGAGGTCGACAAGACCGAGTTGGTCGATCTGCCCGATATTGTGGAACTGGTGTCGCAGCGGCCTGAGAAATTCATTGTGTTCTGCGACGACTTGAGCTTCGACGAGGGTGAGCCGGGCTACAAAGCCTTGAAGTCCGTGCTGGATGGTTCCGTGGCAGCGGCCACGCCCAATGTGTTGGTCTACGCCACCAGCAACCGGCGCCATTTGTTGCCGGAGTACATGGCCGAGAACCTGACCTACACGCATACCGCCGATGGTGAAGTGCATCCCGGCGAGGTGGTGGAAGAGAAGATCTCACTGTCCGAGCGTTTTGGTTTGTGGGTGAGCTTTTATCCGTTCAACCAGGAAGAGTATCTGCAGATCGTCGCGCAGTGGCTGTCCGCCTTGGGGGTGGAGGCGTCCCGCATTACTGAGGCCCGCCCGGAAGCCCTGGTGTGGGCACTGGAGCGTGGATCCCGCAGCGGCCGCGTGGCGTTGCAATTTGCGCGTGACTATGCCGGGCGCCACGCGCCGCCAACGCCATGACGCAGTCGCCTCTCGTCGCGGACCCGCAAACCGCACGGCAGGGTGGTTCGGACCGCAAGGTCGTGGATGTTGCCGTTGGCGTTCTGTTTCAAGCGGACGGCACTTTTCTCGTCACATCGCGACCACAGGGCAAGCCGTACCCTGGTTATTGGGAGTTCCCCGGTGGAAAGCTGGAAGCCGGCGAGACCGTGGAGCAGGCGCTGCGGCGCGAGCTGGAAGAGGAATTGGGAATACAGATTGATGCCGTGATGCCCTGGAAGGTGGAAGTGGTGGACTATCCCCATTCGCTGGTCCGTCTGCACTTTTGCAAGGTGTTTGAATGGGTAGGTGCATTGGAGATGCGGGAAGCCCAGTCTTTTTCGTGGGAGCGGCTGCCAGTGCAGATGTACCCCGTACTACCGGGAACGGTGCCGGTTTTGCAATGGTTGGCTGAGGAGCAGCAATTCGAGGGCGCTACACATTTAGTAGCGGAAGAACGAGTATCCTAGGGGGCTAACGGCTGATTTGGCTTAAACGATCTGCCGGAGTGCTCTATTGGAGGGTGTTGCCGTCCAGGTCCAGATCCTCTAGCGATAGGGGTTCTGGGACCCTAAAACTCTCACTGGCCCAGTCGCCAAAGTCCATGTTCTTGCAGCGCTCGCTGCAGAACGGCCGGGCGGGGTTGGACGCAGCGTAGACGCTGTCGCCACCGCAGCCGGGGCAGCGGACGTGGCGCAGAATGGCTTCGTCGGTTGGGAGATCGGTCCCCTGGGGATGCTTGGTCGCCACGGTCATACTTCCTGCAAGTTCACGAACACAGTGTCAGCTCAAAAGCACCATCTTCGTTGCAGATGTGCAAGCGGTCATCCTGCTCATGGCGCATCAGGCGGATGGAGACCATCAGCCGGTTGCCGCTGATTTCGGGGATCAACCGCATTTCATCCTTCAAGGACAGGCGCAACAGCTGAAACGTCCTGCCTTGTGGCAGGTTTTGCTGGAACTGGCCCCCCACGGCAATCACTTTTTGCGGCGAACCTGAATCACGCAACAGCTTGAGCAATAGATGGATGGATTCTGCCAGTGGCGCCAGTGTTGATGCCCAGCGCTGTAAGTCCACCTGACGGGACGCCGTGTCGCGGTGCTGCCAGGCGAAGTAGGCGGGCAAATCAAATTCGCAGGTTCCGCCGGGAATGCCGACACGGCTGCGTATGCTCATCAGCCAGTCGTTTTCGGTCAAGGCCTGGCCAGCCTTTCCGGGCTGTGCGTTCAGTGCTGCAAAGCAGCGTTCCAATTGCTGGATGATGCCGTCCAGGAGACCTTCGGCGATGGCCGGGTTGCCGCGGTAGCCGTTCAAAATCTGCTTTTGCTTGTCCAGGTCCTTGAGGACATCGGACTTCAAGTCCGCACGCGCCCCTACGTCCATGACTTCAAACATAGTGGCTATCGCAAAGTGGTGGTCCAAGGGGTCCGCGCGGGACATCAGTTCGGACAGGCGCAGGAACAAATGTTCCAGTCGCAAATAGGTGCGAATTCGCTCGTTGAAGGGGTATTCGTATAGGATCACTCTGGTTCTTCCTCGCTGGTGATCATAGCCCCAAGCGTTGCGCGACCTGCCCGACTTCTTGCTCCAGGGCGCTTATCGAGTCTGCACCATTGAAGACCACCAGGTCAGCCGCACGCAGCCGCTGCTGGCGTGTGGCCTGCGCCGCGATGATGCTTTCCACCGCGCCGCGCTCCAGACCGCTGCGCGCCGTGACACGGCGTATCTGGACTTGCGTGGAGCAATCGACCACCAGCACCCAGTCCACCTTCTGTCGCCAGCGACGGGAC
>JAYSZJ010000088.1:0-6473 GCA_043738115.1 Rhodoferax sp.
AGCGCTGGATCATAAAGCGCGGCGCCGTCTTGCCGCCAGCGCCAGCAATCCGGCCCCAAACAACGCGATGGTTCCAGGTTCCGGAATCGCAGTGCCACCGCCGCCACCAAGTGTATTTGCAACGAAAAAGGTTTCAAACCCACCCGTTGCGTTGATGGCAGTGGCCGCCAAGCCAACGAGGTTGTTGCCAAAACCTGCGCCGAACGCCGATGTCTGCGCCGCCGCTGCCTGCGCAGCGTCTAGCGCGAACACGAAGCCGGAGTTGCCAGTGCCGACTTGCGTTTCAGTGAAACTGACTGGAGCCGGCTTGCGCCCGGCAGATCAATATCGCCTGGGTTTCCACTTATCGTACTGTTCAAATTCGTCGGACCACTTCTCTACGAAGACGGTTAGGCGTTTCATTCAATTCGTACATCGTTTCCGCTCGCTCCTTCCGGACTCGTGGATCATTCCCTTTTTTTCCCGTCATCGATTTCCTCTTCATCAACATTATTTCGACGCCAGCGCATATCCGCAGGAACTGGGGACTGCGGCGGCGCGATAACAGCATAGCAGTCGTTCGCGACTGACAGCTTTTGGCCCATAGGTGGCACACATCGCCAAAGGATAGCGCAAGCTTTACCGAAAATCTCGGCTGGCCGTCCCCAGCCGGCCCAACAAAGGCGTCAAGTCCGCCAACTTGGTGGCAATCAGATTCCTCACGTCCCCCTCACGCTGCCAGCGCCCATAAACAGCCATCAGGCGTGCCCCCAGCAACTCCCGGCGCTGGCCATCGCGTACCGTCGGCCAGCAGATCACCTGCACTACGCCGGTTTCATCCTCCAGAGAAATAAAAATCGTCCCCTTGGCCGTCTCGGGTTGCTGACGCAAGGTCACGATGCCGCAATACCGCACCATGCGCCCATCCGGCAGATTCTGCAGCTCCTTAGCCGACATCAGCTGCCGTTTCACCAGCAACGGGCGCAGCAGGGCCAGCGGATGGCTGCGCAAGGTCAAACCCAAGGCCGCATAGTCCCAGACCACCTCTTCACCTTCGGCCGCCGCTGGCAGCTCCAGCAAATCTTCATTCACAGGCGCACCCTGCAGCAGCGCGGGCGCCCGGCGCAGGGCCGAAGCGTCCCAAACCTGCTGGCGCCGGTGGCCCGACAGGCTCATCAAGGCATCTGCGGCAGCCAGCAACTTCATTTCATGCTGCTCCAGACCTGCACGGCGCGCCAAATCTTCAGCACTGTCAAACGGCCCCTGCGCCCGCGCTGCCAAGATGCGTTCGGCCGATTCGCCCTTGAGCTTGTCAATCAGGCGCAACCCCAGCCGAACGGCAGGCGGGTGGGGCAAGCCTTCCAGTGTGCAATCGACATCGCTGTACATCACATCGGCAGGCCGGACCTCGACCTCATGGTGCCTGGCATCCTGCACCAGTTGAGACGGCGAATAAAACCCCAGTGGCTGGCTGTTGAGCATGGCCGCCAGAAACTCGGCCGGGTGATGGTGCTTGATCCAGCAACTGGCGTAGACCAGCAGGGCGAACGAGGCTGCATGGCTCTCAGGGAACCCGTATTCACTGAACCCCTTGATCTGCTCAAAGATATTGACCGCAAATTCTTTCTGATAGCCACGCTCTGTCATGCCGTTGACAATCTTGTCGTAGTACTTCTCCAGCCCGCCCTTGCGTTTCCACGCGGCCATTGAGCGCCGCAAGCCATCCGCTTCGCCCGGTGTGAAACCAGCCGCCAAAATGGAAATCTGCATCACCTGTTCCTGAAACACTGGAATTCCCAAGGTGCGCCCCAGCGCTTCACGCAAGGCTTCACTCGGGTAACTCACAGCCTCCTTGCCCTGTCGGCGGTTCAGATACGGGTGCACCATGCCACCTTGGATCGGCCCAGGCCGCACGATGGCCACCTCAATCACCAAGTCATAAAAGCATTGGGGTCGCAGGCGCGGCAGCATGCTCATCTGCGCCCGGCTCTCGATCTGGAACACCCCCACGGTGTCGGCTTTGCAGATCATGGCGTAAGTCTCAGGGTCTTCTGCCGGGATGTCCTGCATCCCGAACACTTGGCTCTTACGTGCGCTGATGAAATCCAGCGACTTGCGCAGGGCCGTCAACATGCCCAGCGCCAGGCAATCCACCTTCAGCAGGCCCACTGCGTCCAGATCGTCCTTGTCCCACTCAATGACGGTGCGGTCGGGCATCGAAGCGTTCTCAATCGGCACCATGCGTGAAAGCGGTCCCCGCGTCAGCACAAAGCCGCCGGTGTGCTGCGACAGGTGTCTTGGAAACCCCAGAATCTGGCTGGTCAGCTCCAGCAATTGCTTGACGGCCAAGTCATCCACCGACAATCCCGCCTCGATCAGGCGTTCGGGCCGCACTTCGCGCCCATCCCACCAGTGGTGCCCCTTGGCAATCAAGTCCAGCGTCTCCAGGGGGAAGCCCAGCGCTTTGCCCACATCACGAATGGCGGACTTGGGCCGGTAGGAGACGACGACTCCCGTCAGCGCTGCCCGCTCGCGCCCATACTTGCTGTACAGGTACTGGATCACTTCCTCACGGCGTTCATGCTCGAAGTCGATGTCGATGTCCGGCGGTTCATTGCGCTCCTTGCTGATGAAGCGCTCAAACAGCACACTCATGCGCTCCGGGTCCACTTCGGTCACTCCCAGGCAGTAGCAGACCACGCTGTTCGCCGCAGAGCCTCGCCCCTGGCAGAGGATGTGCCGAGACCGGGCAAACCGCACGATGTCGTAGACCGTGAGGAAATAATGGTCGTAACGCAGGTCGGCAATCAGCGCCAGTTCATGCTCGATCTGGGCCTGCACTTTGGCGCTAATGCCCGAGGGCCACCGCCGCCCGGCTCCTTCATAAGTGATTCGCCGCAAGTAAGAGCATGGGGTTTCGCCGTCCGGCACCACCTCGTCCGGGTACTGGTAGCGCAACTCGTCCAAGCTGAAGTTGCAACGGGCCACCACGTTCAGGGTCTCCGCCACCAAACCTGCCGGAAAGGCCTGGGCGATGCGCAAACGCGTGCGCAGGTGGCGCTGGGTATTGAGTTGCAAGGCATAACGGCATTCGGTCAGCGGCTTGCCCACACGGATGGCCGTCATCACGTCCTGCAAGGCTTTGCGCGAACGCACATGCATGTGCACGTCGCCAGCGGCCACCAGGGGGATCGCCGTCAATTCACTGACCTGGCGTAGCCGGTGCAGCCACATCTCATCACTCAGCACCCGCAGCAACTGCACCGCCATCCAGCACCGGCCCACGAACTGCCTCAGCAGCCAGTGGGCTACGGTTTCCACCTGTTCAAGGCTGGACCCGCGATCCGGTGCCGCCAGCACTACGCAGTGCGCCAGTTCCTGGGGATCAATGTCATCCCGGCTTAGGAGATAGGTTCCTTTCTCGGATGAACGCCGCAAACGAGTGATGAACTGACACAGGTTGCCATACCCCTCCAGATTACAGGCCAGCACGATCAGGGTGAAAGGCGCATCACAGGCCACCCTGAACTGGCTGCCGACCAGCAAAGGCAAGCCCTGTTCCTTGGCCGCCACATGGGCACGCACCATACCCGCCATCGAGCATTCATCAGACAGGGCCAAGGCCGCATACCCAAGGTGTTTGGCCCGTGCCACCAGCTCTTCGGGCTTGCTCGCCCCCCGCAGAAAAGAAAAATTGCTCAGGCACCACAACTCGGCAAAGGCCGGAACCGCTTGCATGGATTGCCCCGTCAAGCGAACACGCCCTGCAACCACCAGGCGGTATCGTCCCCAGCTAGCCGCGTCTGGTATATCCACAACACGCCAGCGTGTTCACTCAGGGCAACCCAGTAGTCACGCACCACGGTGCGGTTTGTGGTGTCGCCGTCCTGGGTCACCCGGTCCCACCAGCCGCCTTCCACGCAGTGCGGGCCAGAGAGCAGTTGCAGCGCGCCCTGGTACAGCGGTCGGTTGGCCCGGACCGCCAGCCGCAAGGGTGCCGCCAACATGAAACTGGGCTGCGGCAAATCTTGCGGTTCAGCGATCTTGCGCGGGGCGGGCTGGGAGGCCGGTTTCCACAATACTTGCCACTCCATGCGGTGGTCTTCCCGCAGCACCGGGCGCAGCACACGATCAGGCCCCAGCCGTGCAGCAATGCGCTCCAGCACCAGCGCCAGCGATTCGCCCGCTCGTTTGGGGTCGGGCAACAGGGCCTGGCTCGTCTCTTCCAGTGGCCTCACATCGACGGCGATCAGTTCCAGATCACCAACGGATGCCAGCAAAGTAACCTTAGCCAGGTTTTCAGCCAAGAGGCGGCTCAGATGTTCGATGTTGCGGGTGGCTTCAGCGGTGCGTATCGTCAACTCACCACCATCCCCCGCCGTCTTGCTGCGCATCACGTCGTGGCACCAGCGCAAGGTGAAGGCTGTCACACCGGCGCGCCGTGCCGCCAGCCAGCCGCACATCTGAAGCAACAAGCGACGGGCGCCAAACAGGATGGCCGGGGCATGCTCCACCCGCGACATCAGTTCGAGCTTCATATGGAAGGACTCGGGTACAGTCACCCAGGCATAGCCATCAGGCCGCAGACCATAAGCTCTGTCCAGCCCTTCCAGCAGGGCGGCGTCAAAGCGCCGGCTCAGGCCACCGCGCGGCAAGGCCCGCACCTGGCCCAGCGTCTGGCAGCCCAGGCGCGCCAGTGTGGGCGCATGGGCCTGCACGGCGGACAAGGATTCCAGCGGCAAGGCATCCAGTGTCTGATCCAGCGGTTTGGACAAACCATTGCGGATGCGGCAACGGGCCAGCGCCAAAGCAGCCAGGCTGGTGGGTGCCCAGCTCAGGGACTGCACGCCCAGCTCGGCACATTCCTCGCGCACCCGTTGCGCCAAATGTCGTTTGCCACCAAACAGGCGCGCACTGGTCTCCACCTCCATCGCCACGGCTGAAACCTCGATGATGGTGACGTTGGGGGTGAATTGAAGGCACCACGTCGCCAGGCCATTCAGGGCGTCAGTGGAGGGCGAGGAGCTGGGCGACTGGTCGAGCAGCAGGGCAGCCCACAACATGGAGACTCTCATTGATGTTTTCGCGGGCGGCCAGCAAAAGGCTGGGTCGCAGTAGCCGGGGCGTCAGCACCGACGACAGGCCGCCGGGCACCGACGGCAGCACCACCACGCAGTCATGCACCGGCCCCCGGCGTTTGAACACCTGCACGCGCAGCTCCCAATCCAGCCCATAGGTAGCGTGCAGACGCAGGGGGGCCGCAGACGCTTCATGGCGGGCGGCTTCGGGGCGGAACAGGAAGACCAGGCCATTGAAAGCCTGGGCGCTGATTTGCAGGCGCCGAATCTGCTCTTGGCGGGCTAGTGGCAGCCAGGCGATGATGGCACCCGCTGAATTGGACTTGATGAGCTGCTCGGTGGCCCACAGACGTTCGGCGGGCGCGTCCGCCTGTATCCAGACGAGATGGCGCTGATCCAGCCCTTCATGGGCCAAGCCGGGCAAATGCGGATGTTTGGGCGGGCCAATCACCACCACCTGGCCATCGGCAGCGACGACACGCCGCAGAGCCGGACCGATCAGCCGCCATTCCATCACCGAGGGCTGCGGGCTCAGCACCTCTGCCAGCGACCCACAGGGCCAGCCTCCACCGGGCAGTTCCTGGTCCAAGCCATCCCAGCCGGTGGGCACCACCTCAGAGACGACCGAGCCAAACTCGGTGCCGCGCCAGATAGCCGCCACATCGGGCAGCACGTGGCCGGGGGCCAAAGGTGTCCGTATGGCCGCAACACGCTGCGCCGCTACACCGCCATCATGGCGGGCCTCACTGACTCGGGCGAGCATCATGGGGCTCCTTTGCAGCGATGCCTTGGTTCAGCCAGGCAACGGCAGCCACCTCAGGTTGCATGCTTTGCCAGCGCGGGTCATTCCAGAGATCGGCGGCGACTTCGTCGCGCTGTTCCCGGTGTAATCTAGGCCATTGGGCATGCAGACGGGCCGAGCACCGTATCTTCCATTCGGCGGTATTCATGGCTGTACCTCGCTTTATTTGCATTACTGTAAATAAATACAGTATATAAAATCACGGACAGGCGCGCAAACCGAAGGTTCAAATGGGCAGGATGGGGCTAAATTGGGGTGCGTGGGCAGCTATCTGGGGCAAAGTGTTTGGTGTTTGGTGGCCTCCGCATTTTGTATATCCAACATCTCCCGAGCGATTGCCTTCGCAAATCCGACTGCGTCCGGTTGAGCAGGTCGTTGTGGCGATGCCAATCCCCGAATGATCGCTCCCTGACGCGGACGCTCAACCTGCCCGTAGCTCAAGAAAGTAGTCAATACCTTCTCATGCCCCAGGTTCTGGCTCCAAGCCTTAAACTCCTCTGGAGTCTGACATCGCTCCTCACCGAGCCGCACCAACGTATTTCTGAGACTGTGCGGGTTGAAATAGGGTAATCCGGCCTGAGTGAAGGCATCTCGAAAAACCTGGCGGATTCGGG
>JAYSZJ010000089.1:0-75122 GCA_043738115.1 Rhodoferax sp.
AGGGCCGCCTGGTTGTGGATGGTGTCGAGCTTGCCGACGACATCAAGGCCATTGACCAGGTCCGCAAGAAGGTCGGCATGGTGTTCCAGCAGTTCAACCTGTTCCCGCACCTGACAGTGCTGGAGAACCTGACGCTGTCGCCGATGTGGGTCGGCAAGATGCCGAAGAAGGAAGCCGACGAAAAAGCCATGGTCCAGCTCAACCGGGTGCGCATCGCCGAGCAGGCCGGCAAGTACCCGTTGCAGCTCTCGGGCGGCCAGCAGCAGCGCGTGGCCATTGCGCGCGCCCTGTCCATGGACCCCATCGTGATGCTGTTTGACGAACCCACGTCAGCGCTGGACCCCGAAATGGTGGGCGAAGTACTGGACGTGATGGTGACATTGGCCAAAGAAGGCATGACCATGATGGTGGTGACTCACGAGATGGGTTTTGCACGCAAGGTGGCCAGCCGGGTTATCTTTATTGACGTGGGTGGCAAGATTCTGGAAGATTGCTCTAAAGACGAATTCTTCAACCATCCGGAAAACCGCCAACCCCGCACCAAAGATTTCCTGAGCAAGATTCTTCAGCACTAAACCCACGCATCAAGGATCTCCAGCATGCCAAGCACCAACCACCGGTCCATATCCACACGATTGACCCTGGGGTTTGGGGGCATTTTGATATTGCTGATTGCCGTGGCTGCGGTTGGTCAGATTTCGGCCAAAGCGGTGCAAAAACGCATGCAGGAGATCACCGGGGTCAACGCCACCAAGACCAAGCTGGCCAATGCCATGTTGGCCAGCGTCAACGCCCTGGGCATAGAGAGCCGATCGGCCGTGATGCTCGACGCCGTGGACGCGGCCCGGTCAAAGGACCAGAGCAAACGGTTTGAGGAAAGCCTCAAGCGTTACCAGGCACAGGAGAAAGAACTCTCCGCCCTGGTGCAAGCCGGAGAGGTCGATGCCGGTGAGCAAAAGCTGCTGCAGGAGATTGCCGACATCAGCCGCAAGACCGGCCCAGAAATGCAACAGGCCGTGGGCCAGTCACTGGACGGTGACGCCGTGGCGGCCAATATGACCCTCATGGTGCGGGTGAATCCTGGTGAACTGGCCTGGAACCAGAAGATCGCCGGCATGGTGGAACTTCAATACGCACGCAGCCAGGAAGCCACGCATTTGGCCGAAAAAACCCAGGCGCAGGCCTTGGTTACCGGCAGTGTGCTGGTGGCTGTAGCACTCGCCCTGGGTGCCTTTATTGCCTGGCGGATCACACTCAGCATCACCGCCCCCATCGGCCGCGCCGTAGTGGTGGCCGAACGCATCGCCGGGGGTGATCTGACATCGGTGGTCGAGGTGCGTATCAACGATGAAACCGGCCGCCTGCTGGAGGCTATATCCACCATGCAAGACAAGCTGCGCCAACTGGTCAGCGATATCAGCGAGACAGCCAACAACATTGAATCCTCCAGCGCCGAAGTGGCCAGTGCCACACTGGACCTGAGCCAACGCACCGAAGTGGCTTCGCACAACCTGCAGTCCGCAGCCGGCAATCTGGAAAATCTGAACGGTACTGTGGAGCACAGTGCCGAGTCTGCCCGCAACGCCAACCGCCTGGCCGCAGCCGCGTCCGAGACCGCAGCCCGCAGCGGCGAAGTGGTGGGCAAGGTGGTACAGCGGATGGATGACATCAGTGCCAGTTCACGCAAGATTGCGGACATCATCAGCGTCATCGACGGCATTGCTTTTCAAACCAATATCCTGGCACTGAACGCCGCGGTCGAGGCCGCCCGCGCCGGTGAACAGGGCCGCGGCTTCGCCGTGGTTGCCAGTGAGGTGCGCAGCCTGGCCGGGCGCGCCGCTGCATCGGCCAAGGAAATCAAGGCGCTGATCAGTAACAGCACCGAACAGGTAGAGGCGGGTACCGCGCTGGTGGCACAGGCCGGCCACATCATCCAGGACATGGTGCAGTCGGTCAAAGACGTATCAACCATAGTCGGTGAAATCGCGGTGGCCACCGGTGAGCAAAGTGGCCGCATTGGCTCCATCTCACACGCCGTCACGCAGTTGGACGACACCCTGCAACAGAATGCCGCCATGGTGGAGGAAAGCGCAGCCGCATCTGAGAACCTGAAGGACCAGGCCCGCAACCTGACCCACATCGTGAACACGTTCAGGCTCAGTCGCGACGAACCTGGTTACACAGCCATACAACCCCTTCTGCCCAACCGGGCCTCCTGAGCATCCTCGCGCTCGAGCGCAACCCGTGTCGACATATACCGCGCACGCATATGCACATACAAAATGTGCCCCTGTCGCCAGCGTAAACTGTTGTGGTCTTTTTGTTCTTTACTGGAGTACTTGTAGATGAAACTGAATACCGTGAAAACCGCAGCCGCTGTAGTGGCAACCCTGGGTCTGGTGTGGGCCGCCCCCGCTCAGGCTGGCAAGACACTGGACGGAATCAAAGCCCGTGGCCAGGTGATTTGCGGTGTGCATACCGGCCTAGCCGGTTTCTCTGCTGCCGACTCCAGTGGCAAATGGAATGGCCTGGACTCTGACATCTGCCGCGCTATTGCCGCCGCCGTGTTGGGTGATGGTGAAAAAGTGAAGTATGTGCCCCTGCCCGCACAGGCGCGCTTTACGGCACTGCAGTCCGGTGAGGTCGACGTGTTGTCGCGCAACACCACGTTCACGCTGACCCGCGACGCATCGTTGGGACTGAGCCAGACCGCCGTTACCTACTACGATGGCCAAGGTTTCATGGTGCCAGTCAAGAGCAAGATCAAGAGCCCAAAACAACTCAAGGGCCAAACGGTCTGCGTGCAATCCGGCACCACGACCGAAAAGAACCTGACCGACTACTCCAAGGCTAATGGCCTGAATGTCAAACCCGTGGTGTTTGAGAAGCTGGAAGCCGTGGAAGGCGCCTACTTCTCCGGCCGCTGCATCGCCTACACCACCGACGCGTCGGGCCTGGCATCGGTGCGCAACAAGTCCGCCAAAAACCCTGCTGACCACATCATCCTGCCCGAAATCATCTCCAAGGAACCCCTGGGCCCACTGGTGCGCCGCGGCGACGACGAGTGGTTTGCGATCGTCAAATGGGTGGTTTACGGTCTGATTGAAGCCGAAGAGTATGGCGTGACCCAGGCCAATGTGGACGCCATGAAAACCAGTCCTGACCCTGTCGTCGGCCGTATTCTGGGCACCACGGAAGACACCGGCAAGCTGTTGGGCCTGGACAAGGAATGGCTGGCCCGCGCCATCAAGACCACCGGCAACTACGGTGAAATTTTTGAGCGCAACGTAGGCCCCAAATCGGCCCTGCAACTGCCCCGTGGTCTGAACAACTTGTGGAACAAGGGCGGCATCATGTACGCCTACCCCGTTCGCTAAACCGTGACCCGGCAAGCCCCGCCCAGGAAGAAAAAATTTTCCTGGCGCAGCCAGGCCTTTCGGGGCCTGGTGTACCAAATCCTGGCGGTCACGGCCATTGGCCTGGCGCTCTGGTTTTTGGCCCACAACACAGCCACAAACATGCGGATACGGGGCATCCAGAGTGGCTTTGATTTCCTGACGAGTGCGGCCGGTTTTGACATCGGCGAGAGCCTCTACCCCTTTGATTCGGGCGAGCCCTACTGGCGCGCCTTCCTGATCGGCCTGACGAACACACTGCGGGTGGCCGTGTTGGGCATCGTCCTCACCACCATACTCGGTACGCTGATTGGCGTGAGCCACTTTTCACGCAATGCGCTGGTGCGCGGCCTGTGCAGCGTGTACATCGAAGTGTTTCGCAACATTCCCATCCTGTTGCAGTTGCTGATGTGGTACCTGCTGTTCACCGAGCTGCTGCCCGCCTCCACCGAACCCATCGTTGCTGGCCCCCTGTATCTGAGCAAAGGTGGCCTGAACTTCCCTATTCCCATCTGGGCAACCGGCCATGCCTGGGCGGCCTGGGGCCTGCTGGCGGGCCTGGTGCTGGCCTGGTGGCAACGCCAACACGCGCTACGGGCTTTCGAGCGCACGGGCCAGCCCACCAGCATGTTCTGGAAACCTTTGGGCATCGTGGTGGTGACAGGTATCTTGGGCTGGCTGCTGGGCGGTGCTCCAGCCGAATTTGACAGCCCCATGCAGGGCGAATTCGCTATTGAGAACGGCGGCGCGTTGACACCGGAATTTCTGTCCATGCTGTTGGGCCTGACCGTCTACACCGCCGCCTTTGTGGCCGAGGTGGTGCGTGCCGGCATACAGTCCGTACCCCGGGGACAGGCTGAGGCCGCGGGCGCTTTGGGCCTGAGCCCGCTGCAGGAGATGCGCCTAGTGATGCTGCCCCAGGCCCTGCGGGTCATCATCCCGCCCATGACCAACCAGTACCTGAACCTGACCAAAAATTCGTCGCTGGCCGTGGCCATTGGTTACCCCGATGTGGTGTCCATCGCCAACACGGCCATCAACCAGACCGGCCGCGCAGTGGAATGTATTGCCGTCATCATGCTGGTCTACCTCAGCACCTCGCTGCTGACTTCGGTGTTGATGAACTGGTACAACGCCCGCGCGGCCATCAAGGAGCGTTGACCCGCCTATGTCGCCCTCCTCCTCCCCCGGCCAAACCTTCGAACCGATAGCGGCGCGCCCTGCCCCGGTCAACACCGACGGCCTGCTGCCGTGGATACGCAGCAACCTGTTTGGCAACTGGCAGACCACGCTTGGCACCGTGGTGCTGGGCGGCCTGCTGTTGTGGATGCTGCCCCATGTACTGGGCTGGACCCTGTTGCGTGCCGTCTGGGAGCCCAACGCCGACGCCTGCCGCGTCGACGGTGCAGGTGCCTGCTGGGGCGTCATCGCCGAAAAATACCGCCTGATCCTGTTTGGCCGCTACCCGTTTGAAGAACAATGGCGCCCGCTGGTGGCCACGCTGTTGATGGTGGCGCTGCTGGTGGCTAGTTGCATGCGTGCCTCCTGGAAACCGTGGCTGGCGATTCTGTGGATTGCCGTACTGGGCGCATTTTTCACCATCATGCTGGGTGGCGTGTTGGGCCTGAGCCGGGTGGATACCGACCGCTGGGGTGGCCTGCCACTGACCATTTTGCTGGCCTCTTTGTCGGTGTCCATGGCCTTCCCGATTGCACTGGTGGTGGCGCTGGGGCGGCGCTCCAACTTGCCGGCCATCCGCAGCGCCTGCACGATTTATGTGGAACTGATACGTGGCGTGCCGTTGATCTCGGTGCTGTTCATGGCGTCGTTCATGTTCCCGCTGTTCATGCCCCAGGGCTTCACGATTGATGTGCTGATACGTGTATTGGTGGGCATCACACTGTTTGCCGCGGCGTATATGGCAGAGGTCATACGCGGTGGTTTGCAGGCCATACCCAAGGGCCAGGTTGAGGCGGCGGCCACACTGGGCCTGTCGTACTGGCAAACCCAGCGCAAGATTGTGTTGCCGCAAGCGCTGGCCATGGTGGTGCCGGGCATCGTCAACGGCTTTATTTCCACATTCAAGGACACGTCCCTGGTCACCATCGTCAGCCTGTACGAGCTGACCGGCGCCATGGGCCTGGCGCTGAACTCGGACGCAGACTGGCGCCCCTTCAAGATCGAAGGCTACCTGTTCATCGCGTCCATCTATTTCATTTTCTGCTTCGCCATGTCGCGCTACAGCCGCTGGGTGGAGAAGCAGGTCAACCGGTCCAAGCTGCGCTAACACCCTATGTCCGAACCCATCATCACCTTCGATAAAGTCAACAAGTGGTACGGCAATAATTTCCATGTGTTGCGCGACATTGACCTGTCAGTCGCCAAGGGTGAACGCATCGTGGTCTGTGGCCCATCAGGCTCCGGCAAGTCCACACTGATTCGTTGCATCAACCGGCTCGAAGAGCACCAGCAGGGCCACTTGACGGTGGACGGTGTGGAGCTGACGGACGACGTCAAGGTGATTGACGATGTGCGCAAGAAGGTCGGCATGGTGTTCCAGCAGTTCAATTTGTTCCCACATTTGACGGTGCTGGAGAACCTGACGCTGTCACCAATGTGGGTCGGCAAAATGCCCAAGAAAGAGGCCGAAGAAAAGGCCATGGAGCAGCTGAACCGCGTGCGTATTGCAGAGCAGGCCCACAAATACCCGCTGCAGCTATCTGGTGGTCAGCAGCAGCGTGTGGCCATTGCGCGCGCCTTGTGTCTCACACCGAAGATCATGCTGTTTGATGAGCCCACCAGCGCGCTGGACCCCGAGATGATCAAGGAGGTGCTGGACGTGATGATAGAAATGGCCAGCCACGGCATCACGATGATTTGTGTGACACACGAGATGGGTTTTGCCAAGGCAGTAGCCGACCGCGTGATCTTCATGGACCAGGGGCAGATCGTGGAGCAGAACAACCCGCATGACTTTTTCAGCAATCCGCAGAGTGAGCGGAGTCGGGATTTCTTGTCTAAGATTTTGGGGCACTAATTCCGTCCCGTTTACTTCATTGCGCTTTTTGCATTCGCTTCGCCTCAAGGGCAGGGTGGGGCCGGGGCCTCAGAGGCGCTTCGCTTGCCAAGTCGGCCCCAGCCCCACCCTGCCCCTTGAGGCTACGGGTTTTGGGCGTGCCACTTGCTATCTAATTCATAGTGGAATAACAAGCATTCGCGGGGGCTAGAGGCATATTTTCCTTAAGGCACCTGGCAAAAACGGCTTACCACAAGCCCCGCAGCCCCAACGGGCTGGGTGGGCGTAGGGCCGACTTGGCAAGCGAAGCGCCTCTGAGGCCCTACGCCCGCCCAGCCCGGTGAGGCGAAGCACACACCACAACAGCACTTCAAACGTAATGAGCCGCCTTGAACCGCCGCGTCTTCAACCAGTATTCCCACGTATACCCTGGCCACAGCGTGTCGATATGCCCATCCGCGTGTTGGTACCAGCTCTTGCACCCGGATGACCAGACAGTACCCTTCATCTTCTGCTGGATAGCGGCGTATTCGCTCTGCTGCACATCGGCACGCAGTTGCAAGACAGACTGCGTGCGATCCCGCAGACTGGCCAGCGCCTTCACCACGTAATCCACCTGGCACTCGATCATGAAAATGATGGAGTTGTGGCCCAGGCCCGTATTCGGCCCGACCAGCAAAAACAGATTCGGAAAACCCGCCACCGTAATACCCAAGTGGCTGGCGGCAGGGTTGCTGCGCCATGCCGCACCGAGTTCCGGCGCGTCGGCATCCCGTGCGCCCTCGGAGGCCAACCCGTGGATCCGCATCGGGGTGACAAACTCCGTGGCCTTGAAGCCTGTGCCCCAGATGATCACGTCACAGGGGTAGACAGTGCCATCCGCGCCCACCACCCCTTTGGGTGTTATGCCACCCACAGCTTGCGTGACCAGTTGCACATTCGGGCGCTGCAGCGCGGGAAACCAGGTGTTCGAAATCAGCAGACGTTTGCAGCCGGGATTGAAGTTGGGCGTCAAGGCCTCGCGCATCTCGGCATCCGCTACCTGGCTGCGCAAATGGTGGTTTGACAGGCGTTTGAGCATGCGCTGGATGGCGGCAGAGCCCATAAAACCCATGCCCACAAACTCGTTGAACCAGTACACACGCCAGCGGCTCAAACGCTGCAGCAAGGGCACATAACGGTAAGCCCAACGTTTGACCACACCATACGGCTTGTCCCATCGCGGCAGCACCCAGGCCGGGGTGCGTTGAAACACCGTCACCTGGGCGGCGTTGGGCGCAATCTCCGGCACAAACTGCACCGCACTCGCGCCCGTGCCCACTACGACCACACGTTTGCCTCTCAAGTCCACACCATGGCGCCAGTGGCTGGAGTGGAAAGACTCGCCGGTAAAACTGTCCAGCCCCGGCAGGTCAGGGATCACCGGTTTGTTCAGCGGGCCAGTGGCCAGCACCACATGGCGGGCCAGCAACGGCGCGCCCTGCCCGGCAATGTCAATCTGCCAGCACTGCCGGTCCACCAGCCAGCGCATGGCAAGCACTTCGGTATGGAAACGGATCAGCGGCCGCAGTGCATAGTCGTCGACAACACGCAGGATGTAGTCCTGCACCTCCTGTTGCTGGGGATACGGCCGCGTCCATCGCTGGTTGGGCGCAAACGAAAAGGAATACAAGTGCGAAGGCACATCACAGGCGCAACCGGGGTAGATGTTGTCGCGCCAGGTGCCGCCTACCTCGTGGCTGCGCTCCAGAATCACCAGCGATTGCGCAACACCGCTGTCACGCAGGCGAATGGCCGCACACAGGCCGCCAAAACCTGCCCCCACGATGACCACATCGGTAACGGTTGGGTGGAGTTCTTGCTGCATGGGGCCAAACTTAACACGGCCACCAGCAGGACTGCCCAAACCCTTTACTGGGGCTTGGGTAAGTCAGCTGACGCGGGCGCAGCGGCCGCTTTTGCCGCTGATGCGGTGGAGCCCAGGCGCTCGGTGGTCCAGCGCAGCAGGTCCAACCACATCTGGTGCATCTCGGCCTCCAAGGGAGTGTGCGAGGCGCTGGGCAGCTCAATGGTGACCACGGGCACTCCCTTGTGGATACCGCCATAGTTACCCAGCGAGCCCGGGAAGATGCCAACCTGATCCAGGTAGAGCCGGCCCAGGCGGCTGGGTGGCACCGAGGGGCCATCAAAGTCCAGCACGCCATAGGGCGCATGTACGCTGACGATCAGGTTGGGTTTGAAGGTATCGATCTGTTCCAGCAAAAACCGCGACTCGGGCTCGGACAGCGGCTGGGTACCCGGCCAGCGGCGCGGATCGCGGCGGGTGCGTTCTTCCCAGTAGTGGCGCGCATCCCGCGCCCAGTTGGGCGTGGGGAAATTGCGGTTCAGGTCCACACCGCGGGCATTCACCCGCCGGGCCGGCTTGGCAAACATGCCATCGGGATTGAGCGTGGGGATAAAGCGCCAGGAGATGGGCACCGGTGTGTCGGCCGGCGGGGTTTGCGCCATCGCAATCCAGTGGAACACCAGCGAGCTGGACGACATCTCGTCGCCGTGGATACCGCCCAGCACCAGCACACGCAGCGCAGCGCCCTGGGCCGGCACATCGCGGCTCCAGATCGGGCGCCCCAGCACGGAGCGCGCCGTACTGTCTTGTAGCTGCGCGGCTTCACACAGGGCCGGCTTGACGTTCGGTATCTTGGCAGAATAATCTTTGCAAGACCGCATGGGTATTGCATGGGAAGCTGCACTATTGATAGCAAGCAAGACGAGACACAGGGTTCGGAAGTACATGCCGGAATTGTAGGTTGGGGCTGTGGGGATGAGCTTCTTATACCCAGCCACGCAAAAAGCCATTAAATTCGGGTAAATTGTCCCCATGCCTTCGACAGTCCGCCCGCCCGTGGCACTCCCCCCCAATTTCTCCTCCACCGAATTCCGTGACGCGCTGGGCATGTTTGCAACCGGTGTGACCATCGTCACCGCCCGCAGTGCCGATGGCGCCTTCATCGGGCTGACGGCCAACTCGTTCAACTCAGTCTCGTTGACACCGCCGCTGGTGTTGTGGAGTCTGGCACGCTCGGCCGGCTCCATGGCGGCCTTCAGCACCGGATCACACTACGCCATCAACATCCTCAGTGCCGACCAGCAGGATCTGGCCCGGCAGTTCGCAGCCCGTGGCAGCGACCGCTTTTCCGGCGTGCAGTTTGTGGAGGGCTCGGGCGGTGCACCTTTGTTGGACGGTGCTGCGGCCACCTTTGAATGTTTTAACCGCAGCCGTTACGAAGAGGGTGACCACGTGATTTTTGTCGGTGAGGTGGAGCGCTGCGCCCACCGTGTCGGCGCGTCGCCATTGCTATTCCACGGCGGCAAGTTTTATGCAGAACATCCGCTCTGAAACTGCCACCTACTCGCTATAAATATAATAGCGCAGTAGGTATATTGGACGGGGGCTAGAGGCCTGAACTTGGGGTTTTGCCAAAATGACTTAAGCCGCCCGGTCAAAACATGGAATTGACGCTGTTATGCATGGCCATCTAGGCCGCGGCATGCAGCGCCGGGTGCTGCCCGTTAGGGAAGCCACGGTATGACAGCGCAAGGCGCAGCAGCTTACTTGAGCGCCTTGTAACGCATGCGCTTGGGCTTGGCGCCCTCTTCACCCAGACGTTTCTTCTTGTCGGCTTCGTACTCCTGGTAGTTGCCATCGAAGAAGGTCCACTGGCTGTCGCCTTCGGCGGCCAGGATGTGGGTCGCAATACGGTCCAGGAACCAGCGGTCATGGGAGATCACCAGCATGGTGCCGGCAAACTCCAGCAGCGCATCTTCCAGCGCGCGCAAGGTTTCCACGTCCAGATCGTTGGACGGTTCATCCAACATCAGCACGTTGCCGCCGGCGATCAGCGTCTTGGCCAGGTGCAAGCGCCCGCGCTCACCGCCGGACAACATGCCGACCTTCTTCTGCTGGTCACCGCCATTGAAGTTGAAACGGCCACAGTAGGCCCGGCTGGCCATCTGGAACTTGCCCACGTTGATGATGTCCAGCCCGCCGGAGACGTCTTCCCACACCGTCTTGTCGTCAGACAGCGCATCGCGGTGCTGGTCCACAAAGGCCATCTTGACGGTCTGGCCGATCTTGACTTCGCCCGAATCAGCCTTCTCTTTGCCGGCGATCAGTTTGAACAGCGTGGATTTACCGGCGCCGTTGGGGCCGATGATGCCGACGATGGCGCCAGCTGGGATCTTGAAGCTCAAGTTGTCAATCAGCACACGGTCGCCAAAAGACTTGGTGACGTTGGTGAACTCGATCACTTCATGGCCCAGGCGGTCGGCCACGGGGATGAAGATTTCGTTGGTTTCGTTGCGCTTCTGGTATTCGAAATCACTCAATTCTTCAAAGCGGGCCAGACGGGCCTTGCTCTTGGCCTGGCGGGCCTTGGGGTTCTGGCGTGACCATTCCAGTTCCTTTTTCAGGGCCTTGGCGCGGGCTTCTTCGCCTTTTTGCTCGGCTTCCAGGCGGGCACCCTTTTGTGTCAGCCAGTCGGAGTAATTGCCCTTGTACGGAATGCCGGAGCCACGGTCCAATTCCAGAATCCATTCGGCCGCGTTATCCAGGAAGTAACGATCGTGGGTGATGGCCACCACGGTGCCGGAGTAGCGTTGCAGGAATTGCTCCAGCCAGTCCACCGATTCGGCGTCCAAGTGATTGGTTGGCTCGTCGAGCAGCAGCATGTCGGGCTTGGACAGCAGCAGGCGGCACAGCGCCACGCGGCGTTTTTCACCACCGGACAACACGCCAACAACGGCGTCCCACGGCGGCAGGCGCAGCGCATCGGCGGCGATTTCGAGTTGGTGTTCGGAGTCGCTGCCGCCAGTGGCGATGATGGCTTCCAGCTCGGCCTGTTCGGCAGCCAGCGCGTCAAAGTCGGCGTCTTCGGCACCGTAGGCGGTGTAAACCTCCTCCAAGCGGGCTTTAGCGGCGAACACCTTGCCCATGCCACTTTCCACCGATTCACGCACGGTGTGGGTCGGGTCCAGCTGGGGCTCCTGTGGCAGGTAACCGATATTCAGGCCGGCCATGGGAATGGCTTCGCCCTCGATTTCCTTGTCCACACCAGCCATGATCTTCAACAGGGTGGACTTGCCGGAGCCGTTGGTGCCCAAAACGCCAATCTTGGCGCCAGGGAAGAAGGACAGGGAGATGTCTTTGAGAATATGCCGCTTGGGCGGCACGATCTTGCCGACGCGGTTCATGGAAAAAACGTATTGGGCCATGGATGTACAGGTAATAAGTTAGTAGGAGAAATTGGGTGTGCCAGTAGCCCGGGGGCCCTGCATACCGCGCCGTGTCGCTAAAAAGCCTGCGCCTCTGCGAATCGGATTTAGCGATCGGAACCTGCGTATTATCGACTGCGCGGCACCCTGGCCCGCCAAACTCCGCAATTACGGTGTCGCGCCGCCGGCTTTTTCTACGTCATTGCGCAGGGCGGCCTGGGCTACCGCATCCAGCGCATGGTCGATGACGCGGCCATCCGACACCAGCCGTATCAGCCCCAGACCCCGTAACCGGTCCATGGTGCGTCGGGACATGGAATGCGCCATGCCGCCCGACGATATAAACATGAACAGAGTTTTGTGTGGGCTGGCCCAGGTGAGCTGGGCGCGCACCCACACACCACCCAGAGCAAGGTCCACCCACGAGCCGGTGATCAGGCTCTGTGCACTCCACGCCATCTGGGCCACAGGGTCGGGCACTTCATTCTCTTCAACCTCGGGGATACGTTCGGGGGTGCCGTGCAGGTAGCCGGAGTCTGTGGCCTCCTCGTCTGCCATCCAGAACTCGTCCACCGGCAGGCCCACGCTGTCAACCACCGAAATATCGGCCGCCGGGCTTTTGCTGTCGGGCGCATCCGTGGTGGTGGCCGGGCGGGCGCCTTCAAAGGCCTGCTCGTGGAAGGTGATGAGTTCGTCAAAAAACACCGGGATACGCTCTTCGGGGTAGGAAATCAGCCCCAGACCCTGGCGCATCTTGACCAGCATGCCGGGCACCATGTCCACCAGGCGGGAACGGTTGCGCCGGGCCAGCTTCAGCTGCACACTCCAGATCAGGTCATCCACTAGTCCCAGGTAACCATCGGTATCGGCCGTGCCATCTGCACATTGCAATTGGGATTCGGCCACCACCTGGGCCCAGGGGCCGCGCAGGAAGGCCGACACGATATCCGGCACTTTCTTGTTTTTCAGCCGTTCGGCAAAGTCTTCGGCCAGCCGCACGGCCAGCAGGTTGCGCTGCTCGGCGTGCAACAGGCCGCGAGCGGCCTCTTCGGCGCGTTGGCGTTGTTCGTGTTCCTCTTTCGCCCACACGGCTTCCAACTTGGTCAATAAGTGCGCAAAGGTGCCCGCGTCTCCCGGACTGTTGCCCAGGATGTTGACTGACTTCTCCAGGTTTTTCTGAAAGTGTGCAAAACCCGGCTGGTCTTCCGATGTAAAGGCCAAGCTGCGGCTGGTCATCTTGTCCATGAATTGGCGTGCAGGGTGTTGGCGTTCACTGAAAAAACGTGCATCGGATTGCGACAGCTTGATCAGCACCGGCTCCATCTGCTTCAGGCATTTGCGTACGCCGCCTAACATGCGGTGGTCTTGCGCCAGGTTTTCCAGCATCATGCGCACGACTTCTTCGCCCAGCTCCCGACCCAGCTTCTTGCCCTTGGACTTTTGCCCTTGGTCCGAGGAATCGTTATCGAGCATGTCCTTGGGTGCGCTGTCCTGGGGTGCGGCCGCGGCGGCCTGGCTGGCCCGCTCCTGCAGGCGCTTCATCATGGGCTCCATCAGCTTCATGTCTTCCAGCGCCACAAATGAGGCCGGCACGGTATGAGTGAAGTCCTTGATATTCCCGTTCAGCGGGGCCATCTCCAGCTCGCCAGACAACAAGCGGCGCAGCTTGTCCAAAGTCAACAGGGTGCGGGTGACCGAGCTTTCGCCAGTTTTTTGTGCGCCATGTGCCGCGCCCTGGTGCTGGACCGGCCCCACCGGTTCCACACCCTGGGAGCGCAGCCATTCGGATACCTCCTTGTACAGCTGGCGCATACCAATGCCCAGCAAGCCGGCCGCGGGCGTCATCAGGCTGGTGCGGGCCTCATCGCTGGGGACATGCTCCTGGAGGGATTCCCGCAAGGCGTAAACAAACGACTCGGGCTTGAGCGGGTTCAAGTGTGGCTGCACCGTCATCCAGCCCAACAGGCTGCTCATCAGGGCGTTCAGGGTGGGCAGCGCATCGTCCACTGCCAGCGCAATCTCCTGCTGGGTCAGCGCAAATTCAATATTGGCGTCGATTTGTTCTTCTTCCAGAAACTGAAAATCGTCAAACCGCAGGGGCTGCCCCTGGGTGCGCAGCGTATCGCCGCCGTAGAGGGCCAGGCGCAAATTGTCGGCAAACGTCTCTTTGAAGGACCTTGCGTCGGCATAGAGGCGCTCGATGGTGGGTTTGGTCGAGGGATTGAGAACCACCTGCACAGATTTGCTGCGGGTTTGCGTCAAGGAAGCCTTCAGCCCCGACAGCACGTCGTCCGCCAGGGCATCACTCTGCTCCAACACCGCCTCGATGCAATCCTGCAGAGACGGCTTCTGACTGCCGGGATCGTGGGCCACGCCCAGCCTTCGCAACATGAACTTTTTCATTGTGTGCAGATTCTCCCAGTTGCCAAGCGCAAAGACCAGCGTTTTACCGGCATTGTCACCCTTAAGTCACACCCCAGAAACACCCGGTTGCAGGTTTTTGCCGAGTTCGCGGCGAACGTGCGACAATATGCGCTGTTGCGGAGCTTCAGTTGCCCACGACGTCAGCACATCGCTGGGGATACAGGACTGACGTCCAACGTCCCACCTTTGAATCCATCTGCCTTTGACTGAACTGGTGCTGTAGCCCCAGTACAGGCCGATATCCCAAGCGCCCTGGATGGGCGCCACTACCCATGACATTTGAAGAATTGAACCTGGCTGCGGCCATCGTTAAAGCCGTGCGCGAGCATGGTTACGAGACACCTACCGCCATCCAGGCCCAGGCCATCCCCCTGATCCTTGAGGGCCGCGACCTGCTCGGCGGCGCCCAGACCGGCACCGGCAAGACCGCTGCTTTCACCCTGCCCCTGCTGCACCGCCTCACCATGAGCCGCAGCGCGCAAAACAAATTCGGCGGTACTGGCATCCGCGCCCTGGTACTGACCCCCACCCGCGAACTGGCTGCCCAGGTTGAAGAGTCGATCCGCACCTACGGCAAATACCTGCAACTGAGCAGCACCGTGATCTTTGGCGGTGTGGGCATGAACCCGCAAATCTCCAAGCTCAAAAAAGGCGTGGACATTCTGGTCGCAACCCCCGGCCGTCTGTTGGACCTGATGCAGCAAGGCATGCTGGACCTGGGCCAAGTGCAAATGTTGGTGCTGGACGAAGCCGACCGTATGCTGGACATGGGCTTTATCCACGACGTCAAGAAAGTGCTGGCTGCCGTGCCCAAAGAAAAACAGAGCCTGTTGTTCTCGGCCACCTTCAGCGACGAAATCCGTGAACTGGCCGCCGGCCTGCTCAAAGACCCACAAAGCGTGCAGGTCACGCCGCGCAACACCACCGTACAGCGCATCACCCAGGTGATCCACCCGGTCGGCCGTGGCAAGAAAAAGGCCTTGCTGGCCCACATCATCAACGAACACAACTGGAGCCAGGTGCTAGTGTTCACCCGCACCAAGTTCGGCGCCAACAACGTGGCCGAGTTCCTGGAAAAGAACGGCATCACTGCCATGGCCCTGCACGGCAACAAGAGCCAGGCAGCCCGCACGCAAGCGCTGGCCGGCTTCAAGAGCGGCGAAGTGCGCGCCCTGGTGGCCACCGACATTGCTGCACGCGGCATTGATATCGACGAATTGCCACACGTAGTCAATTACGAGATCCCCAACGTCAGCGAAGACTATGTGCACCGCATCGGCCGTACGGGCCGCGCTGGCAACGACGGCGCTGCCGTGAACCTGGTGTGCCTGGACGAAGAAGGCTTCATGCAGGATATCGAACGCTTCACCAAGCAGAACATTCCCGTGCAAATCATCGAGGGTTTTGGCCCTGAGCAAGGCGAAAAGGGTGAGCCCATCGCCATGGGTCGCCAGACCATCTGGGGCGGTGCAGGCAAACCCCCAAGCCGCGACGTGATGCAGGCAGCCGCCAAGGCTGCCCGCACAGAAATGTTGCAACGCGTACGTGACAACCGTGCCGGCCAAGGTGCTGGTCAGGGTGGCGGCGGACGTGGCAATGGTGGTGGCGGTGGTAACGGCGGTGGCCGTGGCGCACAAGGTCCACGTGGCAACGGTGGTGGCAATGGCGGCGGACGCGGTGGTGAACACCAGGCGCCGCGCCCACAAGGCGCACGCGGCCCCCAAGGCGGCCATGGTGGTGGCGGTGGTCAAGGCCGTGGCCGTCCTCCTGTGGGTGACGCACAACCGCGCAGCCACGAAGGCGGATTTGGCAGCGGCATGGGTGAGCGCCCTCCCCGCACAGCAGCTGGCGGCCAACCTGATCCCATGCGCACCAGTGTCGATATGATGGCCGAACGCGGCGGACGCCGTGGCGGCGGCGGTGGCTATGGTGGCAACCGCGGCGGTTCAGGCAACGGAGGCGGCAATGGCGGCGGATCACGGTCGGGTGGTTTTGGTGGCGGGGGCAACGGGCCTCGTGGGTCGGGAAATCCTCGCGGACCTTTTAGCCGATAAAACGGTTGCAGCGGTCCACTGCGTGGGCCGCCGAGCACTAGAGCTCAAACACGCGAAGCTGACCACCCACGTGGTCGACTTCGCAGCCCTGCCTGCCCTGCCCAAGCTCGATGAAGCTTTCATCGCGCTGGGCACCACCATCAAGGTGGCTGGTAGCCAGGAAGCCTTCCGGGCCTTGGACCTTAAGGCTATTGAGGCTGTAGCCCTCGCCGTTAAACGGTCTGGCGCTACAAAATTAGGAGTTGTCAGCGCCATGGGCGCCAACACCCACTCCCGCGTTTTCTACAACCGCATCAAAGGCGAAATGGAACTGTCGCTCGCGCGCATGGGTTTCAAAAGCCTTGTGATTGCGCGGCCATCGTTGATCGATGGTGACCGTGCGGCGTTAGGCCAAGCCGGACGTGCGGGAGAAGGCCTGGGGCTGAAGCTCGCGCGTGGACTGGCGCCACTGATACCTGCCAACTACCGAGCCATCAAGGCCAGTGACATCGCCCATGCGCTGGTTCGCCATGTCAAGGCTGGTGTGCCGGGGGTTGTGACGTTAATGTCTGGTGAAATGCAGGGCGGCTGAGCGTTGCTGGGGGTTTGCCTTGCAGGAGGCTTCCTCACTTTCCCCACTCTCCCCCCGCCCTCTCGCCCCGCCGGGCGAGAGGGGGCCTTTAACAGCCGTATTTGGCCGCGTCTTCAAAGGTGGCACGTTCCATGTGAAGAAGTCCTGACACGGCCGGTGTTGGCTATTGAGCGTGTACGTCCCACCTTAAGAAACGAGGCCAAATATGGCTGTTAAGGCTCCCTCTTTCGCCCGGCGGGGCGAGAGAGGGCGGGGGGAGAGAGTGGGGAAAGTGAGGAAGCCCCCTGCAAGGCAAAGCCACCAAAAAAGCCTTCACCCCCGCACAAACAACGTCACCAGCGGCTCATTCCCCACCTGCCGGCTCCAGTGCCCATGCACCGCAGCGTCAAACGTAGCCCCCTCAGGCAATACATCCGCCGAGTAAAAATGTTCTCCTGGCTTGAAGATGCGCGACACACCGCCCTGCAGGCCGATCTCCATCTGCCCGCCCAAGATAAAACACCACTGCGGCGCTGCCGTGCAATGGAACTGGCTGCGAAAACCCACGGGGCTGGTGCGCAACTGGTAACCGCCGGAAGCAAACACGTCCGATAACATGGACTGTGGTGTGCCCTGCTCCAGCGGCACAGATTCTTCACGAAATCGGGCGCAGCCATCGGTATCGGTGAACAAAACGGTTTTGGTAAAGGTGCTCATGCACCCGATACTACCGTCCAGGCACCAACGCCCAGGCAGAAGGCCAGCGCGGCCAGCCGGGTTTGCCAAACCATGCGCCACCGGCAATCGCATACGCATTGACCACGCCGTACACCAGCATGGCCGCGGCCTGCGCCGCAAACACAATGCCCAGATCGCCGCCCCAGTGCAAGGCCAGCGCGCCACCCACCGCGGCCACTAGCAGGCGGGCCGCATTGCCAATGACCGGCCACAACAACCTGCCCGCACCCTGGGACGCAAAATACAGCACTAGCCCCAGGCCAAAAAATCCGTACCAGGGGCCGACGATCTGAAGGTAACGCGAACCCGCCGCGATCATGGCCGGGTCGCTGTCAAACAGCGACAACCAGGCAGCGGGGAAGAGTGCGGCGGCAATACCGATCACCTCACACATCACAAAAGCCATGCCGGCCCCAATCCATGTCGCACGCATGGCCCGCTCGCGCTGTCCTGCGCCCATACAGGTACCCACCATGGCCACCAGGGGCGCACCCACACCGAACACCAGCGGCACCAGCAGGTACTCCAATCGCGACGCCGTGCCATATCCAGCAATCGCGGCCGGTCCGAACGCGCCAGACAGCGTCGTGGCAATCGCAATGCAGACATTGGTGGCCACGGTAGACACCGCACCAATCACCCCTACGCGCAGGATGTCGCTGAACAGCGGCCAGCGCAAGCTGCCATGCGCCCACTGCAGGCGCAACAGGCTGCGACTGGAGCGCATATAAGCGACCAGCACCAAGGTGCCTACCGCGTAGTACACCAGCAGGGCCAAAGCGCCACCAGCAATACCCATGGCCGGCACCGGCCCCCAGCCAAAAATCAACAGCGGCGACAGCGGGATCAAAAACACCAGGCCACCCACCGTGACAACCGCCGGCACGGCCATATTGCCGGTGCCGCGGATGATGGCCGACAGCGAATTGAACATCCACACCAGCACCGCCCCCGCGAACACCCAGTTGGAATACTGCATGGCCGCCTCCAACGCGGCACCGGTGCCGCCCATGCGGGTGTAGAGCCAGCGCCCACCCAGCAGCAGGGCCAGCGTGAACGCCGCGGCAAACAGCAGGCCAATCACCAGCGCGTGGAACACTAGAGCATTTGCATCGTCGTTACGGCGTGCGCCCAGCGCGCGGGCAATGGCCGACGCAATGCCGCCACCCATGGCGCCCGCCGACATCATCTGCATCAGCATCACGGCCGGAAACACCAGCGCCATGCCGGCCAGCGCGTCGGTGCCCAGCTTGCCGACAAACCAGGTCTCGATCAAGCCCACTGCGGCCTGCGCCACCATGACCAGCACCATGGGCGCACCCAGGCGCACCAAGGTCGGCGCTATGGGGCCTTCCAGCAGTTGACGGGTGCGCGGGTCCAATGCGCTTTGGCTGCCGGTGCTCATGCGGCCACCACACGGGTTGGCAGATGGGCTTCCTTGATCGGCAAGTGGATCAGCGCCGCGCCTACCGCCAGCACAATGTCGGCGTACCAAATCCAGTTGTAACTGCCGGTGGCGTCAAACACCTTGCCGCCCAGATAGGCACCCAGGAAGCCGCCCACCTGGTGGGTCAGCATCACCAGGCCAAACAAGGTAGCCATGTGGGCCGTGCCAAAGAATTTGGCGACCAGGCCTGCAGTCGGTGGCACGGTGGACAAAAAGCTAACCCCCATCACTGCGGCAAACACCAGTACCACCGGCCCCGTCTTGGGCGCCAACAAGAACACCAGCACAGCCACCGCCCGCACGGCGTACACCAGCGACAGCAGCGACTTCATGCGCCAGCGCCCCACCGCCCAGCCCATCGCGATGCTGCCAACAATATTGAACAGACCCAGAATCCCCAGCGCCCAAGCGCCCCACTGCGTGGGCAAGCCGCAAGCCGCCACCACACCCGGCAAATGCGTGGCCAGAAACGCCACATGGAAACCACAGACAAAGAAGCCCGCCGCCAGCAGCAAAAAGCTGGGCGTGCGCAGCGCTTGGCGCACCGCCTCACCGGTGCCCATGGATTTGACGCCGGGCACGGCCACCTGCACGTTATTGCCCTTGAGGAAAAAGGCAGCGGGCAACGCCAGCAGCACGATGCCGGCCATCACCTGCATGGCATTGCCCCAACCCACGCTGACCATCAATGCGCCGGCAATCGGTGCCATCACAAACTGACCGAACGAGCCACCGGCATTCACGATACCCGTCGCCATGCCACGCTTGTCGGCCGGCAACAGGCGTGTGGTGGCGGCCATCAGCACCGCCGGTCCGGCCATGCCCGCGCCACCGGCCGCAAGCACCCCAATCGCAAAAATCAGACCTGCGGTCGTGGTCATGAAGGGTGTGATGAAGGTGCCCAGCGCCACCAAGGCCACGCCTAGAAACAACACACGCCCGGCACCCACGCGGTCGGCAAATGCCCCTGCGAACGGCTGCGTCAGGCCCCACCACAGTTGCCCGAACGCAAAGGCCAGGCTGATGCTGCCCACACCCAAACCCGTCGCGGTGTTGAGTGAGCTCAAGAACAGCCCCATGGTCTGGCGCACACCCATGGTGAGGGCAAAAGTGCCAGCCGCGGCCAGCAGAACCATCCATATAGCGTAACGGCCCCCACGCTCCACCGCTGCGCGGGTCGCTGCCCCCCGCGGGGGCTGATTTGCCTCGGGGCGGCCCGTCGTCAAATCGCTGTCCGTGGCTGCGGGTTTTGTTGCATCAGACATCGTCCTCTTCTCCGTCTGTGGGGGTTAACAGCTCAAGGGATTCGTCGATCAGCGCGTGTAGTGCCACCACACGTTGCGCGCCCAGTATCTGGTTGATGCCTTCCTGCGCGATTCGCCATTTGCGTTGCGCCTCGGTCCGCTTGGTTTTGCCCTCTTCGGTCGCGGTGATCAGGCGGCTGCGCGCATCAGCGCCGGGCAGGATGGCCAGCAGGCCCGTGGCCACCAGTGGCTGCAGGTTGCGCGACAACGTGGACGTGGTAACCCGCATGGCCCCAGCCAGATCCACTGCGCGGATAGGCCCCAGCTTGACCACATAAGACAGCAGCGAATACTGCGTGCCCTTCAGGCCGGTCTTGCCCACCTCAGCGTCGTAGTGCTGGGCCACGCGGCGCATCAACTGGCGCAGCTTCAGGTTGGTGCAGCCCTGCGGCTTAGCCAGGGACGCGCCGGCATCTGTAAAGGTGGTGACATGGTTCATGGTTTTATTGTAGCTACAATTGATGCATATGCAAGTATAATTTTCAACATCTGTTCAACCCCGTGAAGGAAAACCATGAGCACCACGACGACCCAGAATCCACTCGACGCCTGGCTGGCGCAAGAGCAAGCCGTACTTGCCCTGCTCAACGCCGGACCCGGTCCCGGCGTCGCCAAACCCGAGCAGATCGCAGGGTTGACCGGGCTGGAAGCGATGCAAGCCATGCTGCGCGGCGAGATTCCCTACGCAGCCATTGCCAAGACGCTGGACTTCACGATCATGGAGGTCGAGCCTGGCCGCGCACTGTTCCAGGGCACGCCCGGCCCGGCCCACCTCAACCCCATGGGCACCATCCACGGCGGTTGGTATGCCACGTTGCTGGACTCGGCCCTGGGCTGTGCCATCCACACCCTGATGCCGCCCGGGCGCGGCTACACCACGGCCGAACTGGGTGTGAACCTGGTCAAGGCCATTGGCCCCAAGGTGCAACGCATCCGCGCCGAGGGCAAGGTCATCCACTGCGGCCGCCAACTCGCCACGGCCGAGGCTCGCCTGTTTGGCCCGGACGGCACGCTGTACGCCCATGCCACCACCACCTGCCTGGTGTTTGAACTGAAGGCCCCGCAGTGACTCACTACGCGCAGCGCCGTCGCGTCGTCGTAACCGGCCTGGGCATCGTCAGCCCGGTGGGCAATACCGTGCAGGAAGCCTGGGCCAGCTTGGTCGCCGGCCGCTCGGGCATCGCCGCTATCACGCGTTTTGACGCCTCGGTGCTGACCACGCGTTTCGCGGGCGAGGTCAAGAACTTCAATGTCGAGGCCTACATCGCGGCTAAGGACGCCCGCCATATGGACCGCTTCATCCATTACGGCATGGCAGCAGCCATCCAGGCCGTGCAGGATGCCGGGCTTGCCACCGGCGACGCGCTGAACGAAGAGCAGGCCGAACGCATAGGCACCTTGATCGGCTCCGGCATCGGCGGGTTGCCTGCGATTGAAGAGACCCACCGCGAATACCTGGAGCGCGGCGCGCGCCGCATTTCACCCTTCTTCGTTCCCACGTCTATCATCAACATGGTGTCTGGGCATGTGTCGATACGCTTTGGCTTTACCGGCCCGAACCTGGCCATCGCAACCGCCTGCACCACGGGACTGCATTGCATAGGCCAGGCGGGCCGGCTGATCGAGTATGGCGACGCAGATGTCATGGTCGCGGGTGGCACCGAGAGCCAGATCACACCGCTGGGTGTCGGCGGCTTTGCCTCCGCGCGGGCCTTGTCGACCCGCAACGACGACCCCACGGCCGCATCCCGCCCCTGGGACCGGGACCGCGATGGCTTCGTGCTCGGCGAAGGCGCTGGTGTACTGGTGCTGGAGGAATACGAACACGCCAAAAAACGAGGCGCGAAAATCTACGCCGAACTGGTGGGCTTCGGCATGACGGGTGATGCGTACCACATCACCCTGCCCAACGCCTCCGGCCCCAGCCGCTCCATGCGGGCTGCCTTGCGCAATGCAGAGATCAACCCTTCGGACGTGCAATACCTCAACGCCCACGGCACCTCGACCCCAGCGGGCGACCTCAACGAGACCCAGGCGATCAAACAGGCTTTCGGCGCCCATGCCACAAACATCGTGGTCAGTTCGACCAAGTCGATGACCGGGCATCTGCTGGGCGGTGCCGGCGGCGTGGAATCGGTCTTCACCGTGCTCGCGCTGCACCATCAGACCGCTCCACCAACGATCAATTTGGCCAACCCCGACCCGGAGTGTGACCTGGACTACTGCGCCAACACAGCGCGGGAGATGCCGATGGAGTTTGCCGCCAAGAACAACTTCGGTTTCGGCGGCACCAACGGCACGCTGGTCTTTCGCCGCCATTGAGGCGGGGTGGTCAGCGGCGCGTTATGCTCGACCGCTGACCCTACGGGGCACCGTCCGTTTTCAAGAGAAAGACCTTGACCATGCAACTCCTCCACACCATGCTGCGCGTTGGCAACCTGCAACGCTCCATCAATTTCTACACACAGATCCTGGGCATGAAGCTCAACCGCACGTCGGAGAACCCTGAGTACAAATATTCGTTGGCCTTCGTGGGTTACGGCAGCAATCCTGAACATGCCGAGATCGAACTTACTTACAACTGGGGCGTGGAGTCCTACGACATGGGCACCGCCTTTGGCCACATTGCGCTGGGTGTGCCTGACGTCTATGCCGCCTGCGCTGCCATCAAAGCTGTGGGTGGCAATGTGACGCGCGAAGCCGGCCCGGTCAAGGGCGGTACCTCGGTGATAGCGTTTGTGACCGACCCGGATGGCTACAAGATAGAGCTGATCCAGCGGCCAGGGCATGTAAGCAAATAGTGCCTTTAGCCCCCGTCAGATATAGCGATAACGCTATTAAAACAATAGTATCTGATACCTGAACCGGCCACGAATGGCCGGGCCTTCAGGGCAACCGGAACGACGCCATGGCCTGCACCAGGCTGTGCGACTGGTCCTTCATCGCCGCGGCGGCGTCGGCAGCCTGCTCCACCAGGGCGGCATTTTTCTGCGTCATGCCGTCCATCTGCGCAACCGCCTGCTCGATCTGCTCTATGCCGAGGCGCTGCTCTTCGGTGGCGCCCACGATCTCGCCCATGATGCTGGTCACCCGTTTGACGCTGCCCACGATTTCGTCCATGGACTTGCCGGCATTGCCGACCAGTTGGTTGCCCGCCTCGACCTTTTCTACACTGGATCCGATCAGGGTCTTGATCTCGCGCGCGGCCTCGGCACTGCGCTGCGCCAGGGACCGCACCTCGCTGGCCACCACGGCAAAACCCCGGCCTTGCTCGCCGGCGCGCGCCGCCTCTACCGCAGCATTCAGCGCCAGGATATTGGTCTGGAACGCGATGCCGTCTATGACACCAATGATGTCGACAATGCGCCGCGAACTCTCGTTGATGCCACCCATGGTGCTGACCACCTGGGCCACAATCTCGCCGCCGCGCACGGCGACTTCGGCCGTGCTGTTGACCAATTGATTGGCTTGGCGGGCGTTGTCGGCGTTTTGCCGCACCGTGGCCGTCATTTCCACCATCGCCGCGGCCGTTTGCTCCAGGCTGGATGCCTGGGATTCGGTGCGTGCGGACAGGTCGCTGTTGCCGCTGGCAATGGCAGTGGCGCCATCGTCAATTTCTTCTATGCCCTGTCGCACCGCGCCCACCATGCGGGCCAGGTTGTCATTCATGTCGTGCAGGGCCGCCATCAGCTGCCCGGTTTCGTCCGCATGGATAGCGCCAAAGGTGGCAGTCAAATCACCCTTGGCAATCCGCTGCGCAACCTGCACGGCCTCGGCCATTGGCACACTGATAGAGCGCAATATGGAGCGCAGCAACCATACCGCCATCACCAACAACAACGCCAGAGAACCCAGCATGATGGTGCGCAGTGTGCGCAGGTCCGAAATCTTTTGGCTAAGAGATCGCTCCAGGTCTTTGTTGGCCGCAGCATTTAGCGCGAACTGGGCATCTATCGCCCGTGTGGTCAGCCCCACATATTCAACGCCAGAATGTGTCAGGGTCTCAGCCTTGACGATTTTCTCGGCGGCCACCGCCATGGCCTGTGTCGCAATCGCCGCGGCCTCGGTCATACCTGCACCCAGACGTTTGCCAATGTCTGGGTTGCTGGCCACTGCTTTGCCGTAGGCCGTGCCCATCTGCGCCAGACGGTCTGCAGCACGCGCAATTAACTCGGCCATGACCAGCTTGTCCTCCAGCGTCGCCTCTTTCTTGGCCAACAGCCCGGCGCCCTTCGCACGCATTTTCCCCAGCTCTTCGGTCACATAAGGCTGGATGTAGAACATGGCCTGTATCAGCTGGTAGTTGTCGGCGTCGGGGTCCAGGCTCAAACCGAAGTGGTCACCAATCAAGTCGTTGACCACCAAGAGTTTGGGCACCAGGGCCGTGTGGGCCTGGTAGCTTTGGGGCACGCTCAGGCTGGCGTTGGACACTTTGGTGCGCAGGGCGGACCAGTCCTGCTTGGGTTGGGACCAGGCCTCTGAAACGCCCTTGTCTTTCAGGGATTGGACGATGGCGTCCAGCGCCTCGTAGGCGGCATCGGCCTCTTTCTGTTTGGCCAGGCGTTTGTCTTTTTCAGTCTCCACACCACCGAGTACCAGGGCCGACAGCCCGCGGTGCTGCTGCGTCAGCTGGATGGTGCGCAGGATGGACGCCATGGGCACCAGGCCTTCGCGCTCCAGCAGCGCGGCATCCCAGTTCTTGTCGGCCTCGCGAATATAGAAACCTACCGGAATGGCGATGGCGACCAGCGCAACCATGCCAACGATCACAAACTTCTGCCACAACAGCAAGCGATCAAGCAAACCTGAGGTATTCACGGGACCCCCTCTGCCGGCATAGCGGCTTTGGACCGATCAACTCCCTGACTGCTTCTGCGTTTTCTTATCCGCAATCTTCATAGTAATCCCCATACAGGGGAAAGTCCACGCACTTGTTTGCGGCGGTGCAATGGAAGTTTTCAGGCGTTCCGCAAAGCCTGCGTGTCGCGCGCCAGTTGCGTCACTGCCTGCCAGTCACCCTTGGCCACAGCGTCCGCCGGCACTAGCCACGATCCGCCCACACACACCACATTGGGCAGCGCCAGGAACTCGCGTGCGTTCTGCAGGCTCACGCCGCCCGTGGGGCAAAACTTCACATCAAAAAACGGACCACTCCAGGCCTTGAGCATGGCCGGGCCGCCGGCCTGCATGGCGGGGAAAAATTTGAGCTCGGTAAACCCGTCTTCCTGCGCCACCATGATTTCGCTACCCGTGGCCACGCCGGGTAACAGTGCCAGCCCCGCGTCGCGGCAGGCCTGGCCGACGGTGCTGGTGTAGCCTGGGCTCACCGCAAAACGTGCACCGGCACGGGCCGCCGCCTGGGCATCGGCCTTGGAACGCACAGTGCCTGCACCCACCACGGCTTCGGGCACTTCCCGCGCGATGGCTTCGATACAGGCCAGGGCCTGGGGTGTGCGCAGCGTGACTTCCAGCATACGGATACCACCGGCCACCAGTGCCCGCGCCATGGGCACGGCATGGGCTACATCGTTCAACACGATGACGGGAATGACGGGCGCGTCCTGCATCACTTGCAGGGCGGTAAAAGAAAGAGCAGATGGCATGGGATTATTGAAGTTTTTATGGAGAGAAGATGAGGGGTGGCGCGGCTCTACAACCAGCTGCAGGCGCCCTCTTCCGCCGTCAAAGCATTGCGGCGCATACCGGCAAACAGCTCGCGCCCCATGCCCACGCCATTGGCAGCACGCAGGGATTCGGGCATGGTCGCCAAAGGGCGCACATTCCACTCAGCGGCATCTACCAGCACCTGCAGGGTGCCAGCGGTAGCATCGAGGCGAATACGGTCACCATCACGCACCTTGGCCAGCGGCCCGCCCGCAGCGGCTTCGGGCGATACGTGGATGGCAGACGGCACCTTGCCCGAAGCACCGCTCATGCGCCCATCGGTTACCAGTGCCACCTTGAAGCCCTTGCCCTGCAACACAGCCAGCGGCGGCGTGAGTTTGTGCAGCTCGGGCATGCCATTGGCTTGCGGACCCTGCCAGCGCACCACACAGATCAAATCCTGGTTCAGCTCGTCGGCATGGAAGGCGTGGTGCAAGGCCTCTTGTGAATCAAATACACGGCAGGGTGCTTCGATCACATGCCGATCCTGCGGCACGGCCGATACCTTGATCACGCTGCGCCCCAGATTGCCCAGCAAGAGCTTGAGCCCACCACTGGTGCTGAAGGGGCTGCTGACCGGGCGAACCACGGTCTCGTCCTTGCTGGCTCCAACATCTGCCCATTGCAGCGCGCCATCGGCACCGGCAGAAGGAATACCGGTGTATTCACGCAGGCCACCCGCGCGCACGGTCAATACGTCGGCATGCAGGTAACCCGCATCCAGCAGTTCACGGATCACATAACCCGGGCCGCCGGCGGCCTGGAACTGGTTCACATCGGCGCTGCCATTGGGGTAGACACGTGTCAGCAAAGGCACCACATCCGACAGATCCGAAAAGTCATTCCAGTCAATGACTATGCCGGCCGAGCGGGCCACGGCAACCCAGTGGATCAGGTGGTTGGTAGAGCCACCGGTGGCCAGCAGCGCCACCAGCGCGTTGACGATACAGCGTTCGTCCACCTGCACACCAATGGGCGGGCACTTCCACGCTGCTTGGGGCGCAGCAGCACCGCCAGATTGTTTGCCCAGCACGGTGCGCACCGCCTCGCGGGTCAACTCTTGCCGCACATCCGCACCGGGGTTGATGAAGGCCGTGCCGGGCACATGCAGGCCCATGGCCTCCAGCAGCATCTGGTTGCTGTTGGCCGTGCCGTAAAAGGTACAGGTGCCCATGCCGTGGTAGGCCGCGGACTCGGCTTCCAACAGTTCGGAGCGGCCCACCAGCCCCTGAGCCGCCTTCTCACGCACCTTGGCCTTGTCGTTGTTGGACAGACCCGATGTCATGGGGCCAGCGGGCACAAACACCGTGGGCAGATGGCCAAAGTGCAGCGCGCCTATCAAAAGGCCCGGCACGATCTTGTCGCACACACCCAGCATCAGCGCGCCGTCAAACACATCGTGGCTCAGCGAAATGGCGGTAGCCATGGCGATGGTGTCGCGGCTGAACAGGCTCAGCTCCATACCTGCAGTACCCTGGGTCACACCGTCACACATCGCCGGAACACCACCGGCAACCTGGGCTGTGGCCCCCAGGCGCCGGGCTTCCAGCTTGATGAGGTCGGGGTAGTGCTGCAGCGGTGCGTGGGCCGACAACATGTCGTTGTAGGCGGTAACGATGCCGATATTGGGACCTTTTTCTGCCACCACCCTGAACTTGTCGATGCCGGTCACACGCGCCTTGTCACCGTCGGGCATGGCCGCAAAAGCGTGGGCCACGTTGGCACACCCCATACGCTCTGCACCGGGCTTGCGCTGGGATGCGGCCTGCACCTGCGTCAGATAAGCGCTGCGGGTGGCCGCACTGCGCGCGTAAATGCGTTCGGTTACAGCGAGTACAACAGGGTGAAGGGAGGTGGTTTTTTGCATGCGATGGTGTAACTGGATGACTCCGCCAATGGTAACTTGGTTACGATAATCTGGCGTGTTTTAAGTTACCAGCGCGGTACAAGATTACGGGCAGATCGCAAACACCTGCAACATTTGGTGGCATTTAGACCATGGATGTTGCAATTCACCAAGGGTTTTCACTGAGCTACGGGACTAGTATCAATTCTTCAATTTTTTGAAGGAAACCTGATGTCTATGCAACCTCCTTTCTTTGGTAAACGCCCCGAGACTCCGGCTAACAACAGCACCACCACCAACCTCCGAACTGGCCTGTCCGGCTCCAACGGCACCGGTGCAGGCACCCAGGCAAACCCCGTCGCAGCGCCCGCAGCCGTGGCTCCCATTGCAGCAGCAACACCGGTGTCAGGCGCGCCCACCAAGGAAGGCGGCAGCAAGCTCACCGTGGGACCCAACATCAAACTCAAGGGTGTAGAAATCACCGACTGCGACACGCTGGTCGTAGAGGGCACGGTGGAGGCAACGATGGACTCGCGCGTGATGCATATCACCGAGATCGGCGCCTTCAAGGGCTCGGCGGATATCGACTTTGCCGAGATCCATGGTGAATTCAACGGCGATTTGACCGTGCGCCAGAAGCTGGTGATTTATGCCACCGGCCGCGTGACCGGCAAGATCCGCTACGGCAAGGTCGTGATTCAGGAAGGCGGCCAGCTGATGGGCGACATCCAGTTCGGCTCGGCGGCGGACAGCAAAATCGTACACACACCCAAGGTGGGCATGATGGCCGTGGCCTAGTCGGTAGACCTCGGGGCGCTTCTATACTGCGCCCATGACCTCCATTGCCGACCTTCGCAAAAGCTACGAGCGCGCCGAACTCGACGAGTCGGCGTCCCATGCCGACCCCTTGCAACAATTCGACCAATGGCTCAAGGAAGCCATTGCGTCAGAGGTGCCTGAGCCGAATGCGATGACGCTGGCCACCGTGGCCAGCAACCTGCGTCCTTCCACCCGCATCGTGCTGATCAAAGGTTACGACGCGCAGGGCATCACCTGGTACACCAACTACGAAAGCCGCAAGGGCCACGAGCTGGCGGGAAACCCGTTTGCCGCCTTGCAGTTCCATTGGGTGGAATTGGAACGTGTGGTGCGCATTGAAGGCATCGTGGAAAGAGTCAGCGCCGAAGAGAGCGATGCGTACTTCAAAACCCGGCCACTGGATTCGCGCATAGGCGCCTGGGCATCACCACAAAGCGAGGTGATCTCGGGCCGTGGTGTGCTGGTAGCCAATGCGGCCAAATACGCCGCGCAGTTTCTGCTGCAACCGCCGCGGCCACCCCACTGGGGCGGTTACCGGTTGAAGCCGGACAACTGGCAGTTTTGGCAGGGACGTAAAAGCCGGCTGCATGACCGGTTGCGCTACACGCTGGCACCCGATGGTGCATGGCTGCGGGATCGCTTGGCGCCTTAGCAACGCGTTATGTAGCGAAGCGCATCGAGAACATTACGCGCCGGCTACCCAGTAGGACAATTCCCACACCAGATTCAGATTTTGGCCGATAGTGCAACTCATCCTTTGAAGGAAACATAGAGCCATCGAAACACTCTTTTGGAGAATCTCATGGGCACTACCCACCAAAGCGCTTCCGTCCAACAGCAACACCAATATGTAGTACCTGGCGCTGCCTTCGATGATGCGCAATTCGACGCCGTGCAGACGTTTCGCAACGCAGATTCAAGCCAGGCGATGGTGGCCGTTGCCCCGATGGCTCCCGTACAAACTGCCCCTGCGGCAACGGTTTTTGCCGGGATTACTGCGAAGTTGACTACTTGGCGCTTGGCAGAAGACTCTTGGCGTACAGACGACGAGTGAAGCGACCCGAAGGTCCCTACTTCACCACTACCGCATCATTGATGCGGTAGTACAGCCCGTAGGGATCGTCCTTCAACACCGCAAACTGCCCTTCCACGACCACGGGCTCCAGCGAATACTTGATCGGGGTCTTGGTCTTCACCTCAACCATGCTTTCCGGCCCGCCCGGCACGCAGAATGAACAGGTCAATGGCACGGAGCTGAGCAGAAAGTGCTTTTGCTTCTCCCCCGGCTCCAGCGGCATCATGAAGCCCTGAATACGCTGGCTCTTCTGGTTGAGCGCCAGCACGGGGGCTGGAAACACCGGCAACATGCGGTTCTTCTCCACCCGGGTCTTGACATCAGTCAGCACCGACCAGGGCAATACGTCGGCCCGCTCTTGCAACGGCGCAAAGGGGCTGTTGGGGCTGTGCACACCAGCGCCAGTGCCAGCCGGGACGGCTGCTGGGGCGGGCACGGTTTGCTGTGCCAACGCTACGGGCGACACCAGGCCGATGCCCAACACCGATACCGCTATACAAACAGTAGCAACATAATGAGCGGTGACGGGGGCTAGAGGCCAATTTTTCATATACGACTCTTGGAAAAGCAGACCTGTGAGAGCTAGCGGAATTGCAGAAGTTCCAGCACGCTGACGCGGTAGGCACCCCATGCGGGCACCAGCGCGGCCCCCAAGGATACGCCCAGCGCCAGCGCGGGCACCACCATCAGCTCGCGCGGCCACGCCATGCCGACTATCAGCAGGCTGTTGTCGAGTTGCAGAAACCAGCCCAGTGCCGCCACAAAACCCTGACCCAACAGCAAACCCAGCGCAGCGGCCACCAAGCCCAGCCACAACGCCTCACACAGCAGCAGCGCGGCAATCTTGGCCGGTGGTGCACCCAGCATGCGCAGCAGCGCCAGATCGCCCTGGCGCTCGCGTACCGCGTTCCACAACGCGATGAACACGCTCAGACCCGCGGTCAGCAGCAAGACGCCAGCAAAGGCGCGCAGCACATCCGTGCCTAAGCCCAGCATGTGCAGCAGGCGGGTGACCTCTACCGCCGGCGCCGCGGCCTGCATCACCGTGCTGGTGTTCACATACCGCGGAAAGCTGACGGCAGCCAGTGGTGTCTTGTAACGCACCAGTGCCATCGTGACCTCACGTTCCACCCCGGGCGCTTGCCCGGTGTGGGCCTTGGCAGCGTGGTCGTGGGCCTCACCGTCCGCATGGTCATCGTGCGCCTCTGCGTCCGCATCCCCATGCACCTGCCAGACCGAAGCCGTGGCGGTCAGAATCAAGCGGTCCAGCACACTGCCACTGGGCGCCAGGATGCCGACCACGGTGTAGTGGCTGTCACCGTGGGCGTGGCCGCCAGCGCCCAGGCCATGGGTGCCGGCCAACTTGCTCCCAAGGGTAGCGCCCAACTTGTTGGCGGCCGCTGCACCCAGCACCACCTGCAGCGGCTTATCCCACAGCGCTCCCTGGTCCAGCTTGGCCTGGTACAGATCCAGGTAATCGTGTGAGGTGCCGACGATGCGAAAACCCTGCACGGTGTCGCCCAAACTGATGGGAATGACTTGCGCCACCAGCGGGTGCTCGCGCAGCGCCTGCACGGCCTGCAGCGGCACATTACCGGGTGGCACATCCACATGCAGCACACCGCTCAGAATCAGCTGCATGGGGCTGCCCTTGGCACCCACCACCACATCAATCCCCGACAGGTCGCGCGCGAAGGCCTGGTTCAGCTGGTGGCCCACCAGCAGCAGGAAGCTGATCGAGCCCAACCCCAGGCTCAGCAGCAGCACATTCAGCACCGCACCCAAGGGGCGCGACCACAGGTAGTGCCAGGCAAACGCTAGTGTTTTCATAGCGCAACAGGTAGCAAATTCAAGGACTGGACGCGGATTTGACCATTGGCATCCGGTGGAATCAGTGCCGCTACGCGTGCATCGTGTGTGGCAATTACCAGCGTGGCGTGGTGGGTTTGGGCGGTGGCCTGCAGCAGGCCAACGGCATCGGCCGCCGCCGCGTCGTCCAGGCTGGCCGTGGGTTCATCCGCCAGCAACACTTTCGGCTGCAGCAACACGGCACGCGCCAGCGCCACACGCTGCGCCTGGCCGCCCGACAACTGGCCGGGTTTGCGCTGCGCCAGGTCCTGCACACCCAGCGCCTGAAGCGCAGCCTGGATACGTGCAGCGTCCTCCTTCTGCCCTGCCGCCCATTGCGCCATCGCCAGGTTCTGGTACACGCTGAGTGCAGCGCTGAGGTGAAGCCTTTGGGGTAAAAGGCCTATAGCCCCTGCCCGCCATGCATCCCCCGCTGCAAATTTAATAGCATTCAGTGCCTGACCAGCAACGGTCAGTGTGCCGGCCGTTGGAGCAACCAGCCCCGCCACCAGCGCCAGCCAGGTTGATTTGCCGCAGCCAGAGGGGCCGCTGAGCAACAACACCGCGCCCTGGGCCACGTTCACATCCGGAAAGACCAGCGTGGGGCCATCGGGGTAGCGGTAGGTCAGTTGGGACGTGGCAATCATTGCGCAGCGCCCAGCGGCAGGCGCACACCCCATTGCCGGATCTCGGGATCATTCGCCGCCAGCCTGACCATTTTTTCGAAGGTAAACCCCAGCTTCTCCAGCAAATGGGTGGACTCGGCGTTGTCGGGGTTAACGACGGCAATCACACGCTGCAGGCCGTGGGCCTTTGCGGCCGTATCCAGCACGCCCCGTACGGCTTCGATGGCGAAGCCCTGCGACCAGTGCTCTGGCAGAAACGCATAACCGATATCCACATCGGCAAAGTCCGGGCGCTGGATCAGGCCACACATGCCAATCACCGCGCCGGTGTCCTTGCGCTCCACCCGACTCAGGCCAAAACCGTGGATGGCGACACTGGCAATGGGGCCTTTGCGCAGATAACCCACCGCATCGTCCAGCGTGCGCACACCCTTGTCGGCAATGTGGCGGATGAAGGATGGTTCGTTGAGCAGGCGCAGGATAAACGCGGCATCATCCTCGGTGAAATGGCGTATGCGCAAGCGTTCGGTTTCGCAAAAAAGCACGGTGTGGGTTCCTGGCAGACTGGGTTTGCGCGCCATCGTACCCGCATATGTTGCCCCCACGCTTGTCGCTTCGCGTACTGCGCTGCCCCCCGAGGGGGCGCTGCCTTGCTTAGGGCGGCGACTTTACGGGTACGCCGAGCCGTCCCCGGTAAAATCATGGGCTCTGACCGAAATACCCCACCATGACCGACACCGCATCCACACCCATCGCTCAACCGATCCAGCCCGGCCTGCAGTCCCTGTCCAAATCCTTCGAGCCCGTAGCGCTGGAAGCCCATTGGGGACCCGAGTGGGAGAAGCGTGGTTACGGCGTGGCCGGCTACCGCGGCACACAAGCACCCAAGGCCGGCCAGCCCGCATTTGCGATCCAGTTGCCGCCCCCCAATGTGACCGGCACACTGCACATGGGCCACGCCTTCAACCAGACCATCATGGACAGCCTGACGCGTTACCACCGCATGCTGGGCGCCAATACGGTGTGGGTACCGGGCACGGACCACGCGGGTATCGCCACACAAATCGTTGTCGAACGCCAATTGCAGGACCAGAAACTCAGCCGCCACGACTTGGGCCGTGAAGCCTTCGTCAAGAAGGTCTGGGAGTGGAAAGAGAAGTCGGGCAACACCATCACCAACCAGATGCGCCGCATGGGCGACACCGTGGACTGGAGCCGCGAATACTTCACCATGGACCCAAAGCTGTCCAAGACCGTGACCGAAACTTTCGTGCAGCTGTACGAACAAGGCCTGATCTACCGCGGCAAACGTTTGGTCAACTGGGACCCGGTGCTGCAAAGCGCGGTGTCGGATCTGGAGGTGGAAAACGAAGAGCGCAACAGCTTCATGTGGCACATCCTGTATCCGTTCAGCGATGGCCCGCAGACCGCCGCAGACGGTACACCGCTCAAAGGCATGCACATCGCCACCACCCGCCCCGAGACCATGCTGGCCGACGGCGCGCTGTGTGTGCACCCCGACGATGAGCGTTACAAACACTTGATCGGCAAGCTGGTCGACCTGCCCTTGTGCGACCGCAAGATCCCCATCATTGCGGATGATTTCGTCGACAAGGAATTCGGCAGCGGCTGCGTCAAGATAACCGGCGCACACGACTTCAACGACTACGCCTGCTCCCAACGCCACGGCCTGCCGCTGATCACCATCTTCACACTCGACGCCAAGATCAACGACAACGGCCCCGCAGCCTACCGTGGCCTGGACCGTTATGACTGCCGCAAGGCGGTGTTGAAAGACCTGGAAGAGCAAGGCTTCCTAGAAAAAGCCGTGCCACACAAGAACATGGTCCCCGTCTGCGCCCGCACCGGCCAGGTTGTCGAGCCCATGCTGACCGACCAGTGGTTTGTTGCCGTCAACAAGGTCGACGAAGGCGATACCACTGGCAAATCCATCGCACAAAAAGCAATAGATGCCGTGCACAGCGGTGAAGTCAAGTTCGTACCCGAGAACTGGATCAACACCTACAACCAGTGGATGAACAACATCCAGGACTGGTGCATCAGCCGCCAGCTCTGGTGGGGGCATCAGATTCCGGCGTGGTACGACCAAGAAGGCAATGTCTGGGTTGCACGCGACGAAGCCGAAGCGAAACAAAACTGGATACGTGAAACAGAGAACAGTCTGCTCTCCGCACGCAACCTTAACCAGGCTTCCGACATCGCACGTTTGCAAAATCTATTGGCGGTAGGCCCGCAGTTGCGCCGCGATGAAGACGTCCTGGACACCTGGTACTCCAGCGCGTTAGTGCCCTTCTCAACAATGGGCTGGGGCAATAGCGACGCGGTAGCTGGCGAGCGTGCCGGTGTCGGCCGCAGCGACTTGGCAAGCGCAGCGCCTCTGAGCAAGGCCGACTCCGGCACGATCGCCAGCGGGCCCAGCACAGAAAGCCTCGATGACTTCGACCTGTACCTGCCCTCAAGTGTCCTGGTAACAGGCTACGACATCATCTTCTTCTGGGTCGCCCGGATGATCATGATGACCACCCACTTCACCGGACGCGTGCCCTTCAAACACGTCTACATCCACGGCCTGGTCAAAGATGCCCAAGGCAAAAAGATGAGCAAGAGCGAAGGCAATGTGCTCGACCCGGTCGACCTGATCGATGGCATCGAACTCGGCCCCCTGCTGGCCAAACGCTCAGAAGGCCTGCGTAAACCCGAGACCGCACCCCAGGTCCGTAAGAACACCGAAAAAGAATTCCCCGAAGGCATCCCCGCCTACGGTGCCGACGCATTACGCTTCACCTTCGCAGCACTGGCATCCCTAGGCCGCAGCATCAACTTCGACAGCAAACGCTGCGAGGGCTATCGCAACTTCTGCAACAAACTGTGGAACGCCACACGCTTCGTGCTGATGAACTGCGAAGGCCAAGACTGCGGTCTGAAAGAACACACCAAGGAAGAATGCGCAGTGGGTGGATCAGCCCACGGCTACCTCGACTTCAGCCCCGCAGACCGCTGGATCGTATCGATGCTGCAAAAGGCCGAAGCCAATGTGGCCCAGGGCTTTACCGACTACCGCCTGGACAACGTCGCCAACACGATCTACGACTTTGCGTGGAACGAGTTCTGCGACTGGTACCTGGAAATCGCCAAGGTGCAAATCCAGACCGGCACACCGGCCCAGCAACGCGCCACCCGCCGCACGCTGATCCGCACGCTGGAAGTCATGCTGCGCCTGGCCCACCCCATCACGCCTTTCATCACCGAAGAGCTGTGGCAAAAGGTAGCGCCCGTAGCAGGCCGCGAAGGTCCTTCGATTGCCATCGCCGCCTACCCCATCAGCCAGCCTGAGCGCATTGATGAGGCGTCCATTGCCCACGTCACAAAGCTCAAGCAGTTGGTGGATGCCTGCCGCAATCTGCGCGGTGAAATGAATGTGTCGCCATCTACGAAACTGCCGCTGTATGTGTTGGCGCAGACGCCGTCCGAAAGCGCATTCCTGAAGGCATCCGCGCCCGTGCTGCAAGCCTTGTCCAAGCTCAATGAAGTACGCCTATTCGACGACGAAGCCGCATGGCAAGCCGCAGCCCAAGCCGCCCCAGTGGCGGTAGTTGGCGAAGCCCGCATCTGCCTGCATATGGAAATTGACGTGGCCGCTGAGAAGATTCGGTTGGGCAAGGAAGTGACCCGCCTGGAAGAGCAAATCAGCAAGGCCCAAGTCAAGCTCAGCAACGAAGCCTTTGTAGCCAAAGCCCCTGCAGCCGTGCTGGAACAAGAGCGCAAACGCGTGGCCGACTTTGCCGACACGCTAACCAAAATGCGCGAGCAACTGTCGCGCTTGGCCTGATGAGAGACGTCTCAGCTCTGCAACAGCAAGCAGCAGAGCTGGGGTGAGCACCAAAGCGAGGTAAAGGAGGAGCAGAGGGCCAAGCCCTCTGCGGGGGACACGAGCGGCGGTGCTCTCCCCAGTTCTGCTGCGGGCGAGAGCTACAAATGCAACTCAACGCCGACGCAACACGTGCACAAACTCGTTTTTGATGGTCTCCTGCCCCACCAGCTCATTACCCGTCTGCCGGGCAAAAGCCTGGAAGTCACGAATAGAACCTTGGTCGGTGGACACCACCTTCAAAGTCTGCCCTGAGGACATATCAGACAAGGCCTTCTTGGCCTTCAAAATGGGCAGCGGACAGTTCAGGCCGCGGGTATCAATTTCTTTGTCGGCTTGCATGGTGTTTGTTCAGTCTCGCTTGGGAAATTCTATGAAGTTTGGCGTGTGCCCTTGTGCAGTGAGCCAATCCGCCAGAGCATATCCGGTGCCAGCAGGCCAGCATTTGACATCCTGCGGAGCATACAGCCGGTAGTCCACCAACTCGGGTGACAAACACACCTCACCATGGCACACCGCGTGGTAGGCAATGATGATCTGGTTCATGCGCTGGAAGTCGTACACGCCAATCAGATCCAGCGAGTCCGTAGTCAGGTTGGTTTCTTCCGCGATCTCGCGCGCAATGCCTTCCTGGGGTGTCTCGCCCGCCTCCATAAAACCGGTGATCAACGCATACATCTTGCCCGGCCACGCCGCATTGCGGGCCAGCAAAATCTGACCGTCGTATTCGATCACAGCAGCCAGCACCGGCACCGGGTTGTTCCAGTGTGTGTAATCACAGGCCGGGCAACGCAGACGCGTCTTGTCGCCACCATCTTCCGCCCGTGCAATCAACGCCAGCTCCGTGGCGCACTGCGGGCAGAACTTGAAAGAGGCAGGTGCCGTCATGCGGGGAACACTCCAGTGGATAAATAACGGTCGCCCCGGTCGCACACGACAAACACAATCGTTGCATCCTTTTCGCGCTCGGCGATTTCTTGCGCCACCCAGCAGGCACCGGCGGCCGAGATACCCGCAAAAATGCCCTCTTCACGCGCCAGGCGGCGGCACATTTCCTCGGCGTCCGATTGGCTGACGTAGACCAACTCGTCGACGTTGGACGGATCGTAAATCTTGGGCAAATACTCCTGTGGCCATTTGCGGATGCCGGGAATACGAGAACCTTCAGACGGCTGTGCACCGACGATGCGGACGGCCGGGTTTTTCTCTTTCAGGAACCGCGACACACCGGTGATAGTGCCCGTCGTACCCATGGCGCTGACAAAATGGGTGATGCGCCCCTTCGTCTGCTCCCAGATCTCGGGGCCTGTGGTCTCGTAGTGGATGCGCGGGTTGTCGGCATTGGCAAACTGGTCCAGCACTGTGCCTTTGCCATCGCGTGTCATTTGCTCGGCCAGGTCACGCGCGTACTCCATGCCGCCGCTCTTGGGGGTCAGGATCAACTCCGCACCGAAGGCCTTCATGGTCTGCACACGCTCAATGGACAGGTCCTCGGGCATGATCAACACCATGCGATAACCCTTGATGGCCGCGGCCATGGCCAGCGCGATGCCGGTGTTGCCCGAGGTGGCTTCGATCAAGGTATCGCCTGGCTTGATGTCACCACGCTCCTGGGCCCGCTGAATCATGGACAGGGCCGGCCTGTCCTTGACAGAACCTGCGGGGTTGTTGCCTTCGAGCTTGCCCAAAATCACGTTCTTGCGGGACGAATTCTCGGCCGCGCCGATGCGTTGCAAGGCAACCAATGGTGTTTTACCGATCGCGTCTTCAATAGTTGGGTATTTCATGTCCTTAAATGTGCCATAATTTAGGTCTTGGTAAGCAGCGTCGCCCGGGTGGTGGAATTGGTAGACGCACGGGACTCAAAATCCCGCGCCGCAAGGCGTGCCGGTTCGATTCCGGCCCCGGGCACCATAACTTTTACGTTATGGTCTTTTTAGCAGACGGCTTTTCAGCCGCTGCACTTCCCTCTATGGTGTTCCTCCCGTTCGGCACTACTGTGCACGAACAAGTACCTGCTTTTAGTTCGTCCTAAGCAAACGCGCCAATTGTTTGCCGGATTCGTCCATCAGCACCAGCTGGTCGCGTTCTATACGCGCCTTGCGCGTCAATTCCAGCGCTTTGAAGAACAAGTCTTCCTGCGAACCGGGCATGCTGAGACAAGCCCTGCCGGTCGACGCCAGAGGGCCCAGGCGCAAGCTGTCTGGCGCAACTACCGACGCCCCGGTAAAACCATTGCAGCCACCCGTGCCCGCGATCTTATCGGCGCTCAACCAGCGCAGCTTGGGTTTGGGGTTCGCAACTTCCGCTTTGCCATTGATTGCGAAGGCTGCCCACTCCGTTCCGGCCAAGGTCAATGCCGTAGGCGCCGTCGGCGAAGCCACGGGAGTAGGCGGCGTCGCTGGGCTTGTGCTGGGTGGCGCCACAGCACAGCCGCCCAACACGGCGACGACCGATAGGGTGCTGAGCGTCAATCGCAGTTGCGGGAATGCCATGGGATTCTCCTTCAGTCAAAAAACTTTGCCGTAGCCCAGAGGTTGCCAGCCGCATCCTTGGCCGACAGCTTGGGCGCCTCGCCCAGATCCGGCCACTGGATGTTCAGGTAGGGATCGTTCCACGCGATGCATTGCTCGTGCTCTGGGGCGTAGTAGTCAGTGGTTTTGTACAAAAACTCAGCCGTTTCCGACAAAACCACAAAACCATGGGCGAATCCCGGTGGCACCCAGAACTGTGCCTTGTTGTCGCCAGACAAATGCGTGCCCACCCATTTGCCAAACGTGGGAGACGACCGGCGAATATCCACCGCTACGTCAAATACTTCACCGGACACCACCCGCACCAGTTTGCCTTGGGCCTGCTGGATTTGGTAATGCAGACCGCGCAGCACACCACGCGCCGAGCGCGAATGGTTGTCCTGCACGAACTCGGTCTGCACACCGGTGGCCTCGGAAAACGCGCGTGCGTTGAAACTCTCGTAAAAGAAGCCCCGCGCATCGCCAAACACACGTGGCTCGATCAGGCACACATCGGGGATTTCAGTGCGTGTGACTTTCATGGGTGCATGCTTTCCTTCAGCAAGCCCAGCAGATACTGTCCGTAGCCATTCTTAGCCAGCGGTTGCGCCAGCTTGTAGATTTGTTCGTTGTCGATGAACCCATTGCGCCAGCAAATTTCTTCCAAGCAGGCGATCTTGAGGCCCTGGCGGCGCTCCAGCGTGGCGATGAACTGTCCGGCTTCCAGCAGACTGTCGTGTGTGCCCGTGTCCAACCACGCGTACCCGCGCTGCATGATCTGCACACTCAGTTGCCCCAGGTCCAGGTAGGCCTGGTTAACGGCAGTGATTTCCAGTTCGCCACGGGCGCTGGGTTTGACGGCCTTGGCAATATCCACGACCTGGTTGTCATAGAAGTACAAACCCGTCACCGCGTAATTACTCTGCGGCTTGGCAGGCTTTTCTTCAATGCTGCGGGCCTTGCCCTTGTCGTCAAAAGCCACGACGCCATAACGCTCGGGGTCGTGCACATGGTAGGCAAACACGGTGGCGCCGCTCTCCTGCTGGTGCGCGTTGCGCAGCAGGATTTGCAGGTCGTGGCCGTAGAAGATGTTGTCGCCCAGCACCAGGGCGCTTTCGCTGTTGCCAATGAACTTGTCACCAATGATGAAGGCCTGGGCCAGACCGTCCGGGCTGGGCTGCACTGCGTATTGCAGGTTGATGCCCCACTGGCTACCGTCACCCAGCAACTGGGTAAAGCGCGGCGTGTCCTGTGGCGTACTAATGATCAGGATGTCGCGAATGCCGGCCAGCAGCAGCGTGCTCAACGGGTAATAAATCATGGGCTTGTCATACACCGGTAGCAACTGCTTGCTGATGGCCAGTGTGGCCGGGTGCAGGCGGGTGCCGGAGCCCCCCGCCAGGATGATGCCTTTACGGCTGGAAGCTTTGGTATCAATTGCGGCCATAGTCAATCTCGTTCAACATGCGGGTAACGCCTACCTGCCAGTGGGGCAGTTGCAGGCCGAAGGTGGTTTGCAGCTTGGTGGTGTCCAGCCGCGAATTGTGCGGGCGTTTTGCCGGTGTGGGGAACGCCGACGTGGGAACGGCCTTCACTTCCTTTGCTATTATTTTTATAGCTGGTTGTGCAGATTCTGCGAGGGCCACCACGTGTTTTGCATAAGCATGCCAAGTGGTGGTGCCGCCGGCGACCAGATGGTAGATGCCAGCCAGCGACACATCATCACCACCCTCTCCCGCCTTGACTTGGCGTATGGCATGGGCCGTTACATCGGCGATCAGGTCAGCACCGGTAGGGGCGCCAAACTGGTCATCGATCACCTGCAGCGTTTCGCGTTCCTTGGCCAGGCGCAACATGGTCTTGGCGAAGTTGCCGCCACGCGCCGCGTAGACCCAACTGGTGCGGAAGATCAGGTGGCGCTCGCAGCGCATCACGGCCTGCTCACCTTCGAGCTTTGTCTGCCCGTATACGCTCAGCGGCGCTGTCGCATCGCCCTCTTTCCACGGCTGGTCTCCGCTGCCGTCAAACACGTAGTCGGTGCTGAAGTGCACCAGCCAGGCACCCAGCTTTTGTGCTTCATCGGCCAGCACGCCGGGCGCCTTCGCGTTGAGCAATCGGGCGAAGTCGGGTTCGCTTTCAGCCTTGTCCACCGCAGTATGGGCAGCTGCATTAACTATGACGTCCGGGCGCACGGTGCGCACGGTTTCGGCCAACGCGTCCAGTTGCGTGAAATCACCACTAAGGCCGCCAGGATTGGTGGCGCGGTCCAGCCCCATGACCACCAGCTCGCCCAACGGGGCCAGGCTACGCTGCAATTCCCAACCGACCTGACCGTCGGTACCCAACAAAAGAATCTTCATGCCAACGCTGCGGCCGTGCCGTATTGTGTTTTCAACCAATCGCGGTAGCCACCGCTTTGCACGTTGGCCACCCAGTCCTGGTTGGACAGGTACCAGGCCACCGTCTTGGCAATGCCTGTCTCGAAGGACTCGGCCGGCTTCCAGCCCAGTTCGCGCTCAATCTTGCGGGCGTCAATGGCATAGCGGCGGTCATGGCCAGGGCGATCAGTCACAAAGGCGATCTGGTCCTGGTAGGGCTTGCCATCGGCGCGGGGCTGCAGCTCGTCCAGCAGACTGCAAATGGAGTGCACGATATCCAGGTTGGCCTTTTCATTCCAGCCGCCCACGTTGTAGGTTTCACCGGGTTTGCCGGCTTCCAGCACGCGACGGATGGCGCTGCAGTGGTCCTTGACGTACAGCCAGTCGCGGATCTGCTGACCGTCGCCATAGACCGGCAGCGTCTTGCCAGCCAGCGCGTTGACGATAACCAAGGGAATCAGCTTTTCGGGGAAATGGTAGGGCCCGTAGTTGTTGGAGCAGTTGGTCGTCAGCACCGGCAGACCGTAGGTGTGGTGCCAGGCGCGCACCAAGTGGTCGCTGGCAGCCTTGCTGGCGCTATAGGGGCTGTTGGGCTCGTAGGTATTGGATTCGGTGAAGGCCGGGTCACCTTTGTTCAGCGAGCCATAGACTTCATCCGTCGACACATGCAGGAAACGGAAATCGCTCTTGGCGGGTGCAGCTAACGCACCCCAGTAACTGCGCACCGACTCCAACAAGTGGAAGGTGCCGACGATGTTGTTTTGCACAAATTCGCCTGGGCCGTGGATAGAGCGGTCTACATGGGATTCGGCCGCAAAGTTAACGATCGCGCGGGGCTGGTGCAGCGCCAGCAGCGCGGGGAGCAACGTGGGGTCGCCAATATCGCCCTTGACGAAGACGTGGCGCGGGTCGTCTTTAAGACTGTCCAGATTCTGCAGGTTGCCGGCGTAGCTGAGTTTGTCCAGGTTCACGACGGTCTCGTCCGTTTGCGCCAGCCAGTCCAACACGTAGTTGGAGCCAATAAATCCGGCGCCGCCGGTCACAAGGATGGTCATGGGGAATAGGTCCGTTCAAATGGAGTCAAGATATTACCTGCCTGGCATTTTCGCATTCAAATGCAGGCGTACCGTGTAAGCGGATGTAGTCCATTTGACTAAGCTGCAGGCCCCTGGATGCGGGCCACAAATCACCGACAATCACAGCTCTTGCGCCAAACGCCTAGCCCATGCCGACCGATCCCCCCGACACCGTGACCCGCAGCCAAACCCCCCCGCTTTTTTGGTGGATTGTGGGTAGCTTTGTGGTCCTGGCCCTGCTACCCACCACCTGGACCACGCTGGATCTGCGGGCTGCGGCCGTGTTTCTCGGCCCAGATGGGTATAACGATGTGTTTCGGTGGTGGTGGGTAGAGCTGATCAATCTGTACGTTCCGGCCCTCTTTCGTGTGCTGGTGTTTGTGGCGCTTGGGGGCTTGCTGTGGTCCAGCCTGCGCCCAGCCGGCAAGCAGTGGCGGCTGGGCCTGGCCTTTATCGTCCTGGCCGGCACCCTGGGGCCGGGTCTGGTGGTCAACAGTGGCTTCAAGGACAACTGGCAACGCGCACGCCCTTACCAGGTGGAGGCATTCGGAGGCACCCAACAATTCACCCGCGCAGCGGTCATGACGGACCAATGCAACAACAACTGCTCCTTCGTCAGCGGACATGTGGCCTGCGGTTTTTTTCTGGCCTCGCTGATGCTGGTCGACCGCAAACGCCGCGTGTTGTGGGGGATCGCAGGCGTGGCGGCCGGGCTCACCATCGGTTTTGCACGCATGTCTGATGGTGCGCATTGGCTCAGCGATGTGTTGTGGGCCAGTCCGATTACCCTGCTGACCAGTTGGGTGGTATGGAAAGCGCTGCTGCGCCTTTACCCCGAGTAAAGTCGGCGCGACCCGAAAAAAACCGACGGCCGGCGCAAAGGAAGTTGCCATGCACAGCGGCACGTAATCTGCGTAGAATCTTCTGCAAACCCCGAGTGCTTTTTGCAACCAGCAGGACCAGCCCCATGGATTTGATTTTTGCCGACGAAGAGTCACCGCCCGCGGCCAATAAGAAGGCAATCCAAAGGAAACCGTGGTGCATCCTGCTCGTGGACGATGACGCCGAAGTGCATGCGGTGACACGCCTGGCGCTCAAAGGCTTTGAGTTTCAGGGTAGCGAACTGGAGCTGCTCAGCGCACACTCCGGCCAGGCAGGACGCGCAGTCTTCGAAAGCCGTGACGATATTGCGCTGGCTATCGTCGATGTGGTCATGGAAACCGACCACGCAGGACTGGATTTGGTCCACTATGTGCGCAACACGCTGGAGAACCACCGCACGCGCCTGGTCATGCGTACCGGCCAGCCGGGCCAAGCCCCCGAAGACCGTGTCATTCGCGATTACGACATTGACGACTACAAGGAAAAAACCGACCTGACGATCCAGAAGCTTCGCACCCTGCTGTACAGCAAGCTGCGGGCTTACCGTGACCTGTGCATCATCGAATACCAGCGCGACGGGCTGGCCCGGGTACTGGGTGCGACGGCCATGGTGCAGACAGCGGAATCGCTGACCGTTTTTGCATCCGCCGTGCTGGACCAGCTCACCTCCCTATTGCACCTGGATAAATCTGCGCTGTACTGCATCATTTTGCCCAATGAAGAGAATGGGGAACACGAAACCAGAACCCTTGCAGCCACGGGTGATTTTGTCCAGTACAGCACCAACCAGGCATGCACCAACCTGCCCGATATCGTGTCACAAAGGTTTCGCGAGGTTTTCGCCAAAAAAGCCGGGCAACACTTTGATGACGCCTACGTTTTGTACACCGCAGCAAAAAATGGTGGCGGCAACCTGCTATACCTGAAACATGCCATGGAGTTGGGCAAGATGGACCAGCAGTTGCTGGAGATTTATACCCAGAGTGTGGCCATCACGTTTGAAAACATCCGCCTTCAAGACGATTTGCGGGAGACCCAAAAAGAACTGGTCTATACCCTGGCCGACGCCGTGGAGGCGCGCACCCAGAAGACCGGTGCCCACGTTAAACGGGTAGCCCTGAGCTGCGAGATGTTGGCCCGCCTGTATGGGCTGCCTGAATCACAGATATTGCTGATCCAGAATGCTTCGCCCTTGCACGATATCGGCAAAGTGGCCATACCTGACTCCATTCTGCACAAGCCTGGAAAACTCGACCCCGTCGAATGGGCCCTGATGCAGCAACACGCCCAGTTTGGTCTGGACATTCTGCAGCGCTCCAGCCGTCCCTTGATGCGGTTGGCCGCTGAAATTGCCTTGTCGCACCACGAGCGCTGGGACGGCACAGGTTATCCCCACGGGCTGGCTGGAACGGCTATTCCCATATCAGGTCGCATCACCGCATTGGCCGATGTTTTCGACTCCCTGGGTTCGCAGCTCAGTTACAAGGAGCCCTGGTCATCCGAGATGGTGGTAAGCGCTATCCGTGAAGGCAGCGGGCGGCAATTCGAACCTGCTTTGGTGGACCTGCTGCTAGACAACCTGGAGGCATTCAACGCCTTGCGCAAGTTGCACCCGGATGAAGTCGAAGCCTAGGCCAGGCCTGTCCGCACGGTCGGGTACTGCAGCTTCAGGCCCAACTCGCGCTTCATGCGGACGTTGACCATGCGCCGAGACTCGTTCATAAAGCTCAACAGCGCCAGCGGCAACTGAGTAGATGCACCCTCCCGTGCAATGCGGGGTGGTCGCGGCAAGCCATACAAATCAGCCGCCAGGTCAAAGTAGTCACCCATCAACATATCGCTGTCGTCATTGACGTTATAGACACGTTGCGGGGCGCCGCGCCACAGCGCACGGCAACAGGCGCGCGCCAGGTCATTGGCATGGATGTGGTTGGTGTAAACATCATCTGCATGCTGCAATACCGGCGTGCCCTTGAGCAAGCGTGCCCGGGGCGTACCACCTTCGCGGTCCGCTGCGTAAATTCCCGGAATGCGCAATATGCTGGTGCGCACGGCGCAAGCCAGCCCCCAAAACCGCATCGTGGCCTCGGCGTGGGTACGCCGCTGAGCCCTGGGTGTGCCCGCGCGCAGGACCTGTGTTTCTGCGACCCAGGCCCCGCCACAATTACCGTAAACACCGCTGGTGGAGCCGTAGACTGCACTGCATGGCAGGCTACGCAAGCGCAGTGCCCGTACCAGGGCTTGCGTGCGTGGGTCGGTCCAGGCTTCGGAGGGCGGGGGCGCCAGATGCACCAGCCGTGTGGCCAAGCCGGCCAACCTGCGCAGGCTGTCGCGCCGGTCCAGATTGCCGTGCAAGGGCGTTATACCCTTGGCTCGCAGTTCGGCCATACGCTCGGGCTGTGAGGTCAGGGCCAACAGGCGCACCCTGCCATGCAGACGCTGGGCCACACGCAGGCCCACATCACCACAACCGACAATCAACAGGCGTTCACGGCGAAACCGCGCGGGCAAGGCACCAAGAGGGGTCTGGTTTGAAGGCAAAATCGCTGATCCGTTCCAATATGTGTGTTCCTAGGATACCTACAAGATGACAGCAAGCAGTTCAGACACCGCACTTTTTTCCGTTGTGGTGCAACCCAGTGGCCGCACATTCGAGGTGGCCGCAGGCGAAGCCGTGCTGGCGGCCGGCATACGCCAGGGCATCGGTCTGCCCTACGGCTGCAAAGATGGTGCATGCGGGTCCTGCAAATGCAAGCTGGTCTCCGGCTCGGTTGTGCATGGCACGCACCAGCTCAAGGCACTGAGTCTGGAAGAAGAAGCGGCCGGATTTGTGCTGACCTGCTGTGCACAAGCGCAATCGGACCTGGTGCTGGAGTCACGCCAGGTCACCGAACTTGGTGCCCTGCCGATCAAGAAGATGCCGACCCGCGTGATCTCGCTGACCAAAAAATCGGACGACGTCATCGTGCTGCAATTGCAAATGCCTGCCAACGACAGCTTCGCCTACCGTGCTGGCCAGTACGTGGAGTTCATCCTGCGCGATGGTGCACGGCGAAGCTACTCCATGGCCAGTGCACCCAGCCTGGGCCCCAGCCTGGAACTGCACATCCGCCACATGCCCGGTGGCAAGTTCACCGACCACGTGTTTGGGGCGATGAAGGAGAAAGAAATTTTGCGCGTCGAGGGACCGTTCGGATCGTTTTTTCTGCGCGAAGACTCCGACAAACCCATCATCCTGCTCGCGTCCGGCACGGGCTTTGCCCCTATCAAGGCCTTGATAGAACACATGCAACACCTGGGGACCGAGCGCAGTGTCACGCTGTACTGGGGCGGTCGCCGCCCTGCGGATTTGTACATGCAGGAATGGGTGGCCGCACAATTGCAAACCATGCCCAAGCTGCGCTACGTTCCGGTGGTTTCGGACGCAACCGTAGAGGACCAATGGACGGGCCGCATCGGCTTTGTACACCGCGCCGTGTTGCAGGATTTTCCCGACCTCAGTAGCCACCAGGTCTATGCATGCGGTGCGCCCATCGTCATCGAGTCGGCGCGCAGGGATTTTGTGGCGTTGGCCCAGCTATCGCCAGACGAGTTTTTTGCAGATTCGTTCACATCCGAAGCCGACAAAATCCAGGCCTAAGAAACAACAAAGCCACCCGAAGGTGGCTTTGTTGTTAGGGGCCGTATGGCTTACTCGCCCAGATACGCTGCCCGCACCCGCGGGTCGGTCAGCATATCGGCTGCATTGCCAGACATGGTCACGATGCCGGACTCCATCACATAACCCCGGTTGGCAATACCCAGCGCGCGGCTTGCGTTCTGTTCCACCAGCAAGACCGTCACGCCCTGCGCGTACACGTCTTTCACAACCTCGAAAATCTTGTCCACCATGATGGGGGACAAACCCATGGAGGGCTCGTCCAGCAACAGCACCTTGGGGCGGCTCATCAGTGCACGACCCATGGCCAACATCTGCTGTTCACCGCCAGACATGGTGCCGGCCAGTTGGTCCTTGCGTTCACGCAGACGTGGAAAAATGTTGAACATCTTTTCCATATCTGCGGCAATGCCATCCTTGTCATTGCGAATGTAAGCACCCATCTGCAGGTTTTCGATGATGGTCATGCGGGTAAACACCCCACGCCCTTCCGGCACCATAGCAAGACCCTGCTTGACCAGATCCCAGGGACCCTGGCCACGGATACTTTTGCCCAGGTACTCGATATCTCCGGCGTTGATGGGCTGCGTGCCGGTAATGGCCTTCATCGTAGTGGTCTTGCCGGCACCGTTGGAGCCAATCAGCGAGACCAACTCGCCTTCGTGTACTTCAAAATCCACACCCTTGACTGCCTGGATGCCGCCGTAGGAAACCTTCAAGCCCGTTACTTTGAGCAAAGTCTTTGTTGTCATTTGTCTTGTTCTCCTGAAGCCGCCTAGTGGCCGCTGGTGCCCAGATACGCTTCAATCACTTTTTCATTCTTCTGCACGTCGGCCGGTGTGCCCTCGGCAATTTGTTTGCCGTAGTCCAGCACCGTGACGCGGTCACACAAGCCCATGACCAGCTTCACATCGTGCTCAATCAGCAAAATGGTGCGGTTGTCATTGCGGATACGGTCAATCAGTTCACGCAGCATGACTTTTTCGGTCGCATTCATGCCGGCGGCGGGCTCGTCCAATGCGATCAATTGCGGATCGGTTGCCAATGCACGTGCAATCTCCAGGCGGCGTTGGTCGCCATAACTCAGCGTGCGGGCCTTGTAGTCGGCAAATTTTCCGATGCCGACGTAGTCCAGCAACTCTTGCGAGCGCTTGGCAATGGCCGCTTCCTCGGCCTTGAAACCGGCTGTACGGAAGACTGCGCCCATCAGACCGGAATGGGTGCGGATGTGCCGCCCCACCATCACGTTCTCCAACGCTGTCATCTCGGAAAACAGGCGGATGTTCTGGAAGGTGCGGGCAATGCCGGCCTTGGCCACAGTATGAACCGCGGTCGGGTGGTAGGTCTTGCCAGCCAGCTCAAAGCTGCCACTGTCCGGCGTATACAAACCGGTCAACACATTGAAAAAAGTCGTCTTGCCAGCACCGTTGGGGCCGATCAATCCGTAAACCTGGCCGCGTTCGATCTTGATGCCTACATCGCTGAGCGCCTGCAAACCACCGAACCGCTTGGAAACGCCGGAGACGTTGAGTACTGTATCTGTCATGTTGGTGCTTCCGTTCAGCTCTTCACGTTCTGCAGGGATTTGCCATGCTCTGGCGATGGCCACAATCCGCGAGGGCGAGCCAGCATGACGGCAATCATGGCCAGTGCCGTCAGCAACTGGCGCAGGATGGAGGCATCCAGGCGCCCACCCGTCATCTCCTGCAGCGGGCCAGCCACATAACGCAACACCTCGGGCAAACCCGACAACAACACGGCCCCCAATATGACTCCGGGCAAGTGACCGACGCCGCCCAAGACCACCATCGCAACAATCATCACGGATTCCATCAGGCTGAACGATTCTGGCGAGATAAAGCCCTGAAAGGCGGCGAACATGGCACCTGAGACACCGCCAAAGGTGGCGCCCATGCCGAACGCCAACAGCTTCAGGTTGCGGGTGTTAATACCCATGGCCTTGGCTGCAATTTCGTCTTCACGAATGGCCATCCATGCGCGGCCAACACGTGACAGCTCCAGACGGTGACAAACCACAACGCTGAATACGACCAGCGCCAGGAACAGGTAGTAGTAGAGCGTGACCGATGCCACCTCAAAACCAAATACCGACAGCTTCTTTCCGAGATTGATGCCAAAGAAGTGCAGGGAGTCGATGCCCAATATGCCCTTGGGACCATTGGTGATGTTGACCGGGTGATCCAGGTTGTTCATGAAGACGCGAATGATTTCACCAAAGCCCAGCGTCACAATGGCCAGGTAGTCGCCCCGCAGGCGCAGTGTCGGGGCGCCCAACAACACACCAAACAAACCCGCAATCCCCGCAGCCACCGGCAGAATCACCCACAGCGGCATATGCAGGCCATCCGGGAACATGGCTGCCAAGGCTGGGAAGGTCTCTGTCAGGTGGGGCGAAGCCATCAGACCATAGGTATAGGCGCCAATGGCGAAGAAGGCCACATAGCCCAGATCCAGCAGACCTGCATAACCCACCACAATATTGAGGCCCAGCGACAGCAACACAAACAGCAGTGCCATGTCGAGAATGCGCACCCACGCGTTGCCAAAGCCTTGCAGCAGCAACGGCAGTATCAGCAAACCTACCGCAGCCGCCAGAAATACCAGAATTTTTTGTTGTTGTTTCATGTGAATGTGCTCCTCAAGCCCGGTCCGCCACACGCTCACCCAACAAGCCAGAAGGCCGCAAGGTCAACACGATGATCAGGACGATGAACGCAAAAATGTCGGAGTAGTGGCTACCGAGGACACCGCCGGTCAGGGCGCCGATGTAGCCCGCACCAATCGATTCAATCAGGCCCAGCAAGATCGCACCGACCACCGCACCGCCCAGATTACCGATACCGCCAAACACCGCGGCTGTAAAAGCCTTCAAGCCCGGCAAAAAGCCCATGGCGTGTTGTGCGGTACCGTAATTCGATGCGTACATGACGCCGGCAATGGCCGCCAACACGGCGCCAATGATGAAGGTTGCCGAGATCACCACGTCGGGCTTGACACCCATCAACGCTGCAACACGTGGGTTCTCGGACGTGGCACGCATGGCTCGCCCCAGTTTGGTGTAATTCACCAACCACATCAATACCGCCAGAGACACGGCGGTGAAGCCCAGAATCATGACCTGTGTGGGCGATATGACCGCGCCACCGATTTGAATGGGGGTGTTGGACAGCAGCGTGGGATAGGACTTGAAGTTGGGCTTCCAGATGATCATCGCCAGCGTCTGCAGCAAGATCGACATACCCATCGCAGTCAACATGGGCGCCAGTTTGGGGCTGTTGCGCAAGGGCCGGTAGGCGACCTTTTCAATCGTGAAATTCAGCACAGCCGCCACCACGCAGGAAATGATCAGAGCAATGATGAGGATGATGTAACCCGGTGTGCCCGGCATGGATTCCTGCATCATGCCGATGATGGTCCAACTGGTCAGTGCTCCCACCATCATGACTTCGCCATGGGCAAAGTTGATCAGGTTAATGATCCCGTACACCATGGTGTAGCCCAACGCAATGAGCGCGTACATACTACCCAACACCAGACCGTTGATGATCTGCTGCAACAAAATATCCATAAGGGTTCTCCGATTTTTTGGCTGGCGCGCAAGTCACCAATTTGTCGAACAGCAATTTGACGACGGGTCGTGCTGTCTTGTGATAGCCACCACTCCGTTAGCAAAAAGCCTGCCACTTTTTATGGCACGACAGGCGAGTGGCAGGATTGTAGCTACGGGGCCATGCAAGTCGAGGCTTGATACCCTTGGGTTTACCCCTAGCAGCGGGGGTACATCAGAGGAAACACCCAGGCGTAAGCGCAGCTAATACTTGGGCGACTCGCCCGCATTACGCGCCTTCAATTGGCGCAGTTTTTCAGCGATGCGGATCTCCAAACCCCTCTCCACCGGACGGTAAAAATGGGTTTCGGCCATGCCGTCGGGGAAATAGGTTTCTCCGGCGGCAAAGCCGCCCTCTTCATCGTGTGCGTAGCGGTAGCCCTTGCCGTAGTCCAGTTGCTTCATCAGCTTGGTCGGCGCATTGCGTAAGTGCATAGGCACGGGCCGCGACCCATCCTTTTTAACCAGTGCACGGACTTCGTTGAATGCCTTGTAGACAGCGTTTGACTTGGGCGCCACGGCCAGGTACACCACACACTGGGCCAGCGCCAACTCACCCTCGGGCGTGCCCAGGCGCTCATACACATCGGCCGCATCCAGCGCCATGCGCAGCGCCCGGGGGTCGGCCAAACCAATATCCTCATTGGCCATGCGGATCAGGCGGCGTGCCATGTAGCGCGGGTCCGCACCCCCATCGAGCATACGCACCAGCCAGTACAGCGCGGCGTCAGGGTCCGAGCCACGCACAGACTTGTGCAGGGCGCTGATGGTGTCGTAAAACTGTTCACCACCCTTGTCGTAGCGCCGCATACGCTCGCCCAGCACCTTGAGCAGCCAGACATCGGTAATCTGGTCCACACGCTCCTGCTGCGCAGCCACGGCCAGTGTTTCCAGCGTATTCAGCAGCCGGCGGGCATCACCATCTGCATAGGCCACCAGTCTATCAATTGCTATATCTTCTATAGCAGGCAATGCAGCATCCACGAGGGCTACAGCCACAATTATCTTAAGGTCTTCGGATGTGAGCGGCTGCAACACATACACAGCAGCCCGCGACAACAAGGCCGAGTTGACCTCAAACGACGGGTTTTCGGTCGTTGCACCGATGAAGGTAAACAGCCCGCTCTCCACATGCGACAAGAACGCATCCTGCTGGCTTTTGTTGAAGCGGTGCACTTCGTCGACAAACAAAATGGTGCGCCGCCCTTGGCCCAGTGCAACCTGCGCCTGCTCCACCGCGTCACGGATGTCCTTGACGCCACCCAGCACGGCGCTGATGCTGATGAACTGCGCGTCAAACGCGTCGGCCATCAGGCGCGCAATGGTGGTCTTGCCTACACCCGGCGGGCCCCACAGGATGCAGCTATGCGGCTGGCCAGACTCGAACGCCAAGCGCAAGGCCATGCCTTCGCCCAACAAGTGCTGCTGGCCAATCACCTGGCCCAGGTTCTTGGGTCGCAGGCGTTCTGCAAGCGGTTGATGGGAATGCGGGCTGGGCTTGGGCACGGGGAGACGGGTGGTGGACGAACCCCAGTTTAATCGTGCCGCTTGGCCATCTGTTAAAAGGATGGCAACTACCGGTAACCATTCAACCCATGTCCGCTTCTTCTACTGCTAGCACCTTCGGCTCCGACAACACGACAGATCCCACCGCCGCGCTGCGATGGGTCGATGGTGATACGCCCTGCTCTGCCCATTGGCACTCCGAACGTGGCGCGCCGCCGCCTAAAAAAGTGGTCCTGGCAGACGACACCCTCAACGCCGACGCGGCCTACCGACTGGCCTGCGAAGGCACGGCACTGTTGTGGCGAGGCGATTTTCAGAACGCGCGCCAACTGCTGCAAGCCCTGGTACGCCGCGTGGTGCAACCCGCCAAACGCACACAGCGCAAACAAAGCGCCAAAGTCTCGATGGAAGCCGAGGGCACATCGACGAAACCCGTGGAGAGCGCATTTAACTTGCACCGCCAGGCGCAGGCGCAACGGGGGCGAGTGCTGGGCATGCTGCTGATACCTGTCCATGCCGATTTCAGCATCCCGCTGCGGCGTGCGCCCGATGCGCGCTTGGCTTTTGCAGAAGCCTGGGGCACCGCCGGCGCTGCAGGTGTCTCCGTGGTCTCCTTGCGTGAACTGCTGGGCCTGATCAGCGCACACGAATGGCGCAAAAAGGGCGTCGAAATACCGGCTCTGGGCGCGGCGCCCAACAACCGTATCCACCCGCACTATGGTGTGTTTTCGCCGGTGCGTGGGGAGTATGTGGACCTGGTCGCAACGGCACTCAAAACCGCACCAAACAACAAAGTTGCCACCACAAACCAGACGGTGAAAACCGCGTTCGACATCGGCACGGGTACCGGCGTGCTGGCGGCGGTGGTGGCGCGCAGCGGCATCCCACGGGTGATCGCCACCGACCAGGACCCACGTGCACTGGCCTGTGCCCAAGACAACCTCACACGGCTGGGCGTCAGCGATCAGGTGCACGTGGTGCAAGCCAACCTGTTCCCTGAGGGCCAGGCGGAGTTGATCGTGTGCAACCCCCCTTGGTTGCCGGCACGGCCCAGTTCACCAATCGAATACGCGGTGTATGACGAAGGCAGCCGCATGCTGCTGGGGTTTCTTGCAGGTTTGCGCGCGCACTTGGCACGCGGTGGTGAAGGCTGGCTGATCATGTCCGATCTGGCCGAACACTTGGGTCTGCGCACGCGTGCGGAACTGTTACTGGCAATTGAGAATGCAGGCTTGACCGTGGTTGGCCGGCTTGACACCAAACCCGTGCATTCCAAAACACAGGATGCAACGGACGCGTTGCACGTAGCGCGCGCGGCTGAAGTCACGTCTCTGTGGCGTCTGGTTGCCAAAGCGGATTGAACCCGCAGGCGTGCGCCTACATACTGGCGCACCAATAGAAAAAGCCACCAGTCTTGCGACTGATGGCTTTCCAATTTTGGCGGAGCGGACGGGACTCGAACCCGCGACCCCCGGCGTGACAGGCCGGTATTCTAACCAACTGAACTACCGCTCCAGGTAGCGGTAACCATTCGCTCTTTCGAGCCAAGTCGCTTTCTTGCGAAAGCTGTTACCAACTTGTGCCGTTTCAGCTTGCGCTAAAAACTTGGCGACCCCACGGGGATTCGAACCCCGGTACCTACCGTGAAAGGGTAGTGTCCTAGGCCTCTAGACGATGGGGTCAAAACCTTGGACTAATCCGTTCTCGAAAATTTTGGTGGAGGTAAGCGGGATCGAACCGCTGACCTCTTGCATGCCATGCAAGCGCTCTCCCAGCTGAGCTATACCCCCTAAACCCTAAGTCACTGCCTGATTTCTCTGCAATAACCTGAGAAAACCTTTTAAAGCATTCTCAACTTCCGAGCCTCAAATTATATACAAGTTTTTCAGGCCCTGGCAAGCCTAGCAATAACTTTTTCTCTTCCGCACATTTCCAGCACCGAATCCAGCGATGGCGTCTGCGCCGTGCCCACGACCAGCACACGCACGGGCATGGCTAGCTGCGGCATCTTCAAACCGTTGGCGGCGAGGACTTCTTTAATGACTGCGGCAATCGATGCCTTCTCCCATGTGCAAGTGGCCAGCTTCTCAGCCAGCATGGCAACCGCAGGACGCACTGCATCGGTGACGTGTTGGGCCAATTCGGCGGCGTCGGGCGTAATGTCGCTATAAAACTTGGCTGCCCAGGTGGCCAATGCCACTGTCGTATCGCACCGGTCCTTGAGCAGTGCGCACACCTGCGGCAAATGGCTCTCAGCGGTGGATGCGTCCAACGTGATGCCCTGCTTGGCCAATTGCACCGCCACCAGCTTCGCCAGGCGCTGGTTGTCAGCCTGCTTGATGTACTGCGCATTGACCCAAAGCAGTTTGACCGGGTCCCACTGCGCGGGGCTCTTGTTCAAGTGTGTGCCGTCGAACCAGGCCACCAGTTGGTCGCTGGTGAACAACTCTTCATCACCATGGCTCCAGCCCAGGCGGGCTAGATAGTTCAACATGGCCTCGGGCAGGTAACCACCCTCTTCATACGCGGTCACGCTGACGGCGCCACGGCGCTTGGACAACTTCTGCCCATCGTCACCCAGGATGACGGGGCAATGGCCGAACTGCGGCAAGGGCGCACCGAGTGCGTTGAAGATATTGATCTGCCACGGCGTGTTGTTGATGTGTTCATCACCCCGGAAAACGTGGCTGATTTCCATGTCCCAGTCGTCCACCACTACGGCAAAGTTGTAGGTCGGCACGCCGTCGGTGCGCGCGATGATCAGGTCATCGATCTCGCGATTGCTTATGGTGATGGGGCCTTTGACCAGATCGTCCCAGCTCACATCGCCATCGGGCGGGTTGCAGAAGCGCACCACGGGCAATACGCCCTTGGGTACTTCAGGCAAAGTCTTGCCCGGTGCGGGGCGCCAGCGGCCGTCGTACAAAGCCTTTTCACCGCGCGCCTTTTTGGCCTCGCGCACGGCATCGAGTTCTTCGGGTGTGCTGTAGCAGTAATAAGCCTTGCCATCGGCAATCATCTGGTCTATCACCGCCTTGTAGCGACTCAGACGCTGCATCTGGTAGACCGGGCCTTCGTCGTATTCCAGACCCAGCCAGTGCATGGACGCCAGAATTTGGTCCACCGAGTCCTGCGTGGAGCGCGCTACATCGGTGTCTTCAATACGCAGCACAAACTCGCCACCGAAATGGCGGGCATAGGCCCATGAATACAAGGCGGTGCGGGCCGTGCCCAGATGCAAAAAGCCGGTGGGAGACGGGGCGATACGGGTGCGAATTTTTCGTGATGTCATGTCAGGGTGTCCAGGCCGCGCGCGAGGTCGGTCTTAATGTCTTCAATATGTTCCAGGCCAACGGCCACACGGACCAGACCCTGGCCAATGCCAGCTGCCTGGCGCTGGGCTTCGGTCATACGGCCGTGCGAGGTGCTGGCCGGATGGGCGCACATCGTCTTGGTGTCACCCAGGTTGGTGGCGAGCGATAACACCTGCATGGAGTCCAACACGTGGAAGGCCCGCTTGCGCGCATCGTCCGCATTGTTGGCCTTGACGGCAAAGGACAACACCGCGCCACCCAATCCGCCCTGCTGCGCCATCGCCAAGCGGTGTTGTGGATGACTCTCCAGGCCGGGGTAAAAAACGCGGTCCACTACGGGATGGCTTTCGAGCCATGCCGCCAGCGCAAGCGCCTGCGCGGACTGGGCTCGCATACGAATGCCCAATGTCTCCAAGCCCTTGAGAACCACCCACGCATTAAACGGCGCCAAGGTCATGCCGCCGCTCTTGAGCATGGGCAAGAATTTCTCGGTCACCATCTGCTGGCTGGCGCACAGGGCGCCCGCCATGACACGGCCCTGGCCGTCCAGAAACTTGGTACCCGAGTGCATGATGATGTCGGCACCCAGCTCCACCGGCCGCTGCAGCGCCGGGGTGGCAAAGCAGTTGTCCACTGCCAGCAAAGCACCAGCCTTATGCGCAATGTCGGCAAGGGCCGCGATGTCGCAAACCTCGGTCAGCGGGTTGGTCGGTGTCTCGGCAAACAGCAATTTGGTATTGGGCCGCACGGCCGCGCGCCACGCATCGACATCGGTTTGCGACACGAAGCTGGATTGCACACCAAACTTGGCCAGGTCCGAACCAATAAGTTTGATGGTGGAGCCAAACATCGACTGCGAGCACACCACATGGTCACCCGACTGCAACAGGCCCATACACATCATCAGGATGGCGGACATGCCGGATGCGGTGGACATGGCGGCCTCGGTGCCTTCCATACTCGCCAAGCGCTGTTCGAAACTGCTGACCGTTGGATTGCCGTAGCGCCCGTAGGTAAAGCCTTCTTCTTCGCCAGCAAAGCGCCGCGCTGCGGCCTCGGCGGTGGGCTGCACATAACCACTGGTCAGGTACAAGGCCTCGGAGTTTTCGCCGTACTGGCTGCGCTCGACCGCGGCACGGATAGCCAGCGTGTCCGGGTGCAGGCCCTCGGGTAGTTTGCTCTGGGTCATGGTGCGTGCGAACCCCTAGTCGTTGTGGTTGGGCAAGGCCAGGCGGGAGGTGTCCTCCTGGTTTTCTTCTCCACCCACACGGTTTTCGTTCAAGCGGTTGATGTCGTCTGACGTGATGTCACCGGTGACGTACACACCGTCAAAACAGGAGGCATCAAAGCCTTTGACCTTGGCATTCAGCGAGCCAATGGCCTTCTTCATGCCATCCACGTCTTGGTAGATCAGCGCGTCACAACCGATGATCTGGCGGATCTCTTCCACGCTGCGGTTGTGCGCAACCAGCTCGCTGCTGGTGGGCATGTCAATGCCATACACATTGGGGAAACGCACGGGGGGTGCGGCGCTGGCCAGGTAGACCTTGCGGGCACCGGCGTCACGCGCCATTTGCACGATCTCTTTGGATGTGGTGCCGCGCACGATGGAGTCGTCCACCAGCAGCACATTGCGGCCTTTGAATTCGCTGGCAATGGCGTTCAGCTTCTGGCGCACGGATTTCTTGCGCACCGACTGGCCCGGCATGATGAAGGTGCGACCCACATAACGGTTCTTCACAAAACCTTCGCGGTACGGCAGACCCAGCAGATGCGCCAGTTGCGCGGCACTGGGGCGGCTGGATTCGGGGATGGGGATGACCACATCGATCTCGTTCGGAGGCACCGTGGAGATCACCCGTTTGGCCAGCGACTCGCCCAGGTTCAACCGCGCCTGGTAGACCGAGATGTTGTCCATCACCGAATCCGGGCGGGCCAAGTACACAAATTCAAAAATGCAGGGGTTCAGTTGGGGGTTGTCCGCACATTGCTGCGCGTGCACCGTGCCGTCCAGCGCGATGAACACGGCTTCGCCTGGGTCTACATTGCGTTCGAACTGGAAACCCGTGCCTTCCAGCGCCACCGATTCGCTGGCCACCACAATACCCTCGGGGCCCTTGCCAATGCACAGCGGGCGGATGCCAAACGGATCACGAAACGCCAACACACCATGGCCGGCAATCAGCGCAATCACGGCGTACGAACCCTTGACGCGCTTGTGCACATTGCGCACAGCGGCAAAAATGTCCAGCGGCTGCAGTGGCAGGCCACGTGTGGTTTTTTCGATCTCGTGTGCCAACACGTTGAGCAAGACTTCGGAGTCGCTCTCGGTGTTGATGTGGCGGTGGTCGGTGAGGAACAGCTCGCTCTTCAGTGCATGTGCATTCGTCAAATTGCCGTTGTGCACCAGCACAATGCCAAAGGGCGCATTCACGTAGAAGGGCTGCGCCTCTTCTTCGCTATACGCATTGCCCGCCGTGGGGTAACGCACCTGGCCCAGGCCGCAGTTGCCGGGCAGCGAGCGCATATTGCGCGTGCGGAATACGTCGCGCACCATGCCCTTGGCCTTGTGCATGAAGAACTTGCGCTCTTGCTGCGTGACGATGCCCGCAGCATCCTGGCCGCGGTGCTGCAGCAGCAGCAAGGCGTCATAGATCAGTTGATTAACCGGTGCATTGCTGACAACGCCAACTATTCCGCACATAGTATGTTTCTCATTTAGGGTAAATACTTTCCAAATTCTTCGGGCAGCACGGGCTTCAGGCCTTTCAACACCACAACCGCAATCTCTGCGCCTGTGGACTCTTGCCACCAGGGGCTCTTGACCACCGGCGTCATGCCGGCCACAACCGTCAAGGCCAACAATACGACCACGCCGCGCACCAGGCCAAACGCAGCGCCCAACACGCGGTCCACGGGGCGCAGGCCCACGGCCGCCACGAGCTTGCGCACCACAAAGGCAATCAGCCCGCCGGCGAACAGCGCCACCACAAACACCAATACAAACCCCGCCGCATAACGCACCACTTCGGTGGCGCCACCCAGCGGTAGGTAATGCGCCACATCGGGCGCAAACCACTGGGCCAGCACAAAAGCGACTATCCAGTTGGCCAGCGACAGCAGCTCGTACACCAAACCACGCCAGGCGCCCACCAGCAGTGAGATCACCAGCACGGCGATAAAAATCCAGTCCAACACGGGCAAAACGGCCACGGTTTGCGCGCTTGCTTACAGCTCCAGCACCGAGGCTGGCAGGTCCAGCTTGCGGATCTTGTCGGCGGTCTTGTCTGCGTCACCCTTGGATCCAAATGGCCCCACACGCACGCGGATGCGTTTTCCCTCTTGGGGGTTCACGACCTGGGTATAGGTCTTCATGCCGGCTCTCTCCAGCTTGACACGGGCCTCTTGTGCCTTGACCGCATCGGAAAAGGCGCCCACTTGCACGATAAAGCGGCCGGTGGCTGCTGCGCTAGCCGCTGCAGATGCGGCAGGCTTTTGCACAGCGTCTTTGCCTTCCAGCAGAGCCTGCGCTTTGGCACCGTCATCGGTACGGACGGGTGGCTTGTCGGCGGGCTTGTCAGCAGGCTTCTCGACCGGTTTGGGTTCAGGCTTGGCAACCGGCTTGGCCGGCACCGACGCCGCGCCCGACACGGTGCCGGCGGAAGCGCGCGAAGCCGATACCGCCGGCGCGACCACAGCAGGCTTGGCCGCGGAAGGTGCCGCTACCGGCGCAGAGGGTTTGCTGACATGTTCCTTGCCCGCATCCGTCTCAACGACGACATCGGCCGCTGGTTTGACCGCCACGGCGGTGCCCAGCGGTTTGACGGTGTTCTTGTCCGGGATTTCGATGGGAATATCGACCGAGATGGGCCGTGGCTGGCTGTCAAACAGCAGCGGGAAACCAATGACCCCCACCAGCACCAGCACCGACGCACCAATCAAGCGGTGGCGGGCGCGGGTGCGCATGGCCTCTACGCTTTCGGGGGCGGGAGCGGGGGTGGCATGCTCGTCACCACCCTTGCGAAATTTGAAAAAAGCCATGGAAGAGGTGATTCTCAGGAATTCAGGTGTTTAGCCTGCAGCCGGGGCACGCCGTTTGCAAGCACGCCGCCCACGGTGTGGAACGATCCAAAGACGACGATTCTATCAGCGGGGTCCGCAGCGGCGATGGCCGCCTGCAATGCCCCCATGGGGTCGGCAAAGGCGGCGGCCTGGGTGTCTTTGCGGGTGTTCAGGGCCTGCCATTGCGCCATCAAATCCGCACCCTTGGCCGCGCGCGGCAGCGGTAAATCGGTGAAATACCAGCGGTCCAACAGGGGCAGCAGCTTGGCCAACATGCTGGTCAGGTCTTTGTCGGCCATGGCGCCAAATACGGCGTGTGTCGTCGGGAAGTAACCCATCGCATCCAGATTGGCCGCCAGCGCCGCCACCGAATGGGGGTTGTGTGCCACGTCCAGCACCAACGTGGGCTGGCCCGGAATGATCTGGAAGCGGCCCGGCAGTTCCACAAACGCGAGTCCATTGCGCACGGCCTGGGCCGTGACGGGCAGGCGCTCGCGCAGCGCGGTCAGCGCAGCCAGCACGCCTGCCGCATTGACCAACTGGTTGGCACCACGCAGCGCGGGGTAGGCCAAACCGCTGTAACGCCGTCCGCGCCCGGCCCAGCCCCATTGTTGTTTGTCGCCGGAGACGTTGAAATCTTCACCCACGCGCCACAAGTCAGCACCGATTTCCAGCGCGTAGTCCAGCACGCTTTGCGGCGGCATAGGGTCGCTGACGATGGCCGGGCGGCCGGTGCGCATGATGCCGGCCTTCTGGTAGCCAATGCTTTCGCGGTCGGGGCCCAGAATCGCCATGTGGTCCAAGTCGATGCTGGTGATGATCGCGCAGTCGGTGTCGATGATGTTGGTGGAGTCCAACCTGCCGCCCAGGCCGACCTCAAGGATCACGACATCGAGGTTGCTGCGCATCATGACTTCGAAGATGGCGAGCATGGAGAACTCGAAGTAACTCAGCGACACTACTTCACCATTTAGGGCTCTAGCCCCCTCCACTGCTGCAAAGCCTGCTATTAAATTTGCAGCATCTACGGACTGGCCTTGGAGGCGCAGGCGCTCTTCGAAGTGGACAAGGTGGGGAGAGGTGAAGACGCCGGTGCGGTAGCCGGCCTGGCCCAGAATGCATTCCAGCATGGCGCAGGTGGAGCCTTTGCCGTTGGTTCCCGCCACGGTGATGACGGGGCAGTCGAAACGGATGTTCATGCGCTGGGCCACGGTGCGCGCGCGCTCCAGGCCCATGTCGATGGCGGTGGGGTGCAGGCGCTCGCAGTGGGCTAGCCAGGCTTCTAGGGTGTTTGGGGTTTCCATATCGTTGGCGATTGTCGCTGAGAGGCATTGTTGGTGTTAGCTCAGGATCAGGTGGGCCGGGCGTTTTGCTCCGTGTCCCCCGCGCTTCGCGCTCCTCCTTGACCTGCGCAAAACGCCCAGCCCACCTGATCCTCCACTGTCGGGTGTGCGCGAACGAATGAATACGGGATGCAAGACTTCAGGACGGACATGGCGCCACTTCGCAGCAGAAGGGCTGGGGTGGACGCCAAAGTGAGGTCAAGGAGGAGCCCGGCACGGGCGGGGGACACGAACGGCGGCGTCTACCCCAACCCTTCTGCGGGCTCAGCGATAAGGTCTGCGGAGGTTTCAGCCCGCAAAACGATCCGTAGCCGCCAGCAGTTGGGCAAGGATTCCCGGCTCGTTAAACGCGTGCCCCGCATCGTCCACCAGATGGAACTCTGCCTCCGGCCAGGCTTGGTGCAAGTCCCACGCAGTTTTAGCTGGGGTGGCTACGTCGTAACGGCCCTGGATGATGGCGCCGGGGATTCCCGCCAGCTTGTGTGCATCACGTACCAGCTGGCCCTCTTCCAGCCAGCCCTTGTGTACGAAGAAATGGTTTTCGATGCGGGCAAAGGCCAGCGCAAAGTGGTCGGCCGCGTGTTTGGCTGCGTTGGCTGCGTCGGGCAGCAGGCGGATGGTCTTGCCTTCCCACAGACTCCAGGCTTTGGCGGCTGTTAACTGTGCCGCCGGGTCGGTACCGACCAAACGCCGGTGATAAGCGGTCATCAGGTCGCCGCGCTCTTCCACCGGAATGGGGGCCAGAAACGCCTCCCACAGGTCTGGGAACAGCCACGAAGCGCCTTCCTGGTAGTACCAATCCAGCTCGGCCTGCCGCACCGTAAAAATGCCGCGCACCACCAGAGCGGACACAGCTTGTGGGTGGGTCTGTGCATAAGCCAGCGCCAGCGTGCTGCCCCAGGAGCCGCCGAACACCAACCAGCGGTCTACGTTCAGCATCTTGCGCAGGCGCTCAATGTCCGCCACCAGATGCCAGGTCGTGTTGTTGTCCAGGTTGGCATGGGGCGTTGATCGGCCGCATCCCCGCTGGTCAAACAGCAGCACGCAATAACGCGCCGGGTCAAACAGGCGGCGGTGATCGGCCGTGCAGCCCGAGCCCGGGCCGCCGTGCAGGAAGACTGCCGGTTTGCCGTTGGGGTTGCCACACAGCTCCCAGTACAGCGTGTGGCCCTCGCCGGTGTCCAGCATGCCGGTTTTGAACGGTTCTATGGGTGGGTACAGGGTTCTGGTGGTTTCTGGCATTTTTTGGGGCGAATTACTATGAATTCAATAGCAGGTCATTCATATCCGACGGGGGCTACAGGCCAATTTTTCTTAAGAGAAGCGCAGGCCGGAGATCCGCACCCACGGCATACACCAGCCGCCGATGTCGATGCGCTCGGCGCTGACGGGTCCCACCGGCTTGTGCTCACCAACGCAGTCAAAGAAACTCAGCAGTACTGCCCGCAGATTGCATTGCTGACCTGCTCGTGCCTCTGTTATAGGAATAAGGTAGACAGCAGGTGAAGCGGTACTGGTACAGCGGCAGCGGTGGCTTCATCAAAATCAATCCCCTTAGAAGCGGGCTGAATTGAATTAAAAAGCGCGGGGAACTGCGGGCGAATAATGTGATGCTTGGCCTGGCATTCGTCGCACTCATGAAATTGAGGTGCGAACGTTTTGTTCTTGCGAGATCCAACGGATCCTTTTGCATCCCATATTTTGAGGGAAGCCTCTTTAGACACCGGTCTGCACAGCGTGCGCCAATCTAAACTCTCGTGCACGACAGCATAAAAGCCAATCAAGTTCGATACCAAGTCCTCCTCACTGAAACCACTGTCGGTCAAAGCAGACAAAGATGCCTGAACATTTTCAAAACCGAGAGAAACCTCCATGAAAATGGACAACGCAACCGAGCGTTTGGCCGAGATCGACAGGCCCTTCTTGATGAAATAGAACTTAGCAAACTCGCTCGATAGACCTAACTTGCTCATACCTTGTCTGTACATGATGAGGTGACGATCGGTTTGATTCCCAATTTGAAGCCCGCGCTCCAACGCAACGTCTTTCCACAAGTAGGCAGCACTTGCATACCGATTGCGTGGTGTATCAACCGACTTCAAGTGCCCAATGTCCACCCACCCGCAGTTGCAGGTGTAAATCAATCGGTTCGGTATGTGTACTCTGCTGGACATATGGGGCTCGCTGTTGTGAAATTCAGGCTCACTCAAAGTGACTGATACGCATTCTGTATCGTTGGCCCTCAGCCTCTTGGGTCAACAGGACAACGATCAACTCGCCCGAGGCTGAGATGAACTCACCTTGTTGGACAACATGCTCATTCACCAAAAATTCACGTTGTGAAGATAGTTGAGCAGATGAGCCTCTAGACCGGAAATCATGCTGATTCAGGTACCGCTCGGTGGGTGCCCAAACCTCAAGGGCGTTGGGTGCTTCGGATTCGTAGCTGACTTCGGTTTGGGGCGGCTTGTTGCCGTCTCCCACAGAACCAAAATAAAGCGGCTCGCTGGCAGGCCGCACCAATGGCGCACCACGCACTATTTTCGAAATGCCAATGTAATAGATCAGAGAGCCCGGCTTGGGCGAATAATCTTCTTGCGAAAAAAGAAAAGCGGCCGAGGCCAACCAAATGGCAACGGCACAACCTATCAGCAACGAGAGCAATTTGAGTAGGGTAGAAAACCGCATGAGGCAGACGATAAGCAAGTGCGAACCGGGTTAGACCACTGGTCAACTGCTTTGGAATTGAGAAGCAGGCTTTTGGACGCGGATCATAGCTCTATGCACCCTACCCTACCCGACCACCGACTACCGACACACAGTTTTGCTCCAAAACAAATAGCGCCAAATGACCTTCCGACGGGGGCTAGGGGCAAAAATAGCTTAAGAGAAGTGCAACCCAGACACCCGTACCCACGGCATGCACCAGCCGCCGGTGTCGATGCGCTCGGTACTGACGGCCACCACATCGCGCAGCATTTGCGCCACGTTGCCGTTGATCATGGTCTCAGACAACGCTGCGCCCACTACGCCACCATCGATGGCGAAGCTGTTTTTGATGATGCCGGAGAAGTCGCCATTGGCGGCCGGGTTGCCCATGGACAGACGCCCGACGACCGCGCCCCGTGGCACGCCACGCAGCATGTCGACCAGTGGTGTGGTTCCTGCACCCAACTCCCAGCCGCCGCTGGCGGTGGGCACGTGGGTCAGGCCGGTCTTGCGGCTGCCGTAGAGGCTAGGGGTTACCGCTTGCAAACGCCCGGCTTGCAACAGCTGCAGTGGTGGGGCCACAAAGCCATCGCCCGAAAGCGCGGCGATGCCGGGCGCGTCGAAACGGCTGGCCAAGTTCAGCAGGGGGGATGCCACGACATCGCCCACCTTGTCCCGGTACATGGAGCTGCCCGAGATCAGCGCCATATCGCTGACCTGGCCTTGCAACCAGCCCAGCAGCGTGGCAACGGCGCCAGGTGTCAACACTACATCGCCGACAAACTTGCCGCCAAAACAATCCGCCACGCCCTGCGTGACGACAGAGCGGGTCAGCTCGCGCATCATGTCGGCGATACCAAAGCGGCTGCTGGCCGGGACACCGCGCAGGTCTTCGGTCTCGCCACCGGTGTAGTTGAAGGAGCTGGTGCGCACTTGGCCGTCGGGACCCGGGCCACGTGCCGTGCCGAACACACTAACGCCGTACCAGCCCAAGCTGCTCTGCAGATGGCTACCGCCGCTGGTCAGCATCTGGGTGTCGGCCCGGGTGTGGCTGACGGCACCCTCTTCGATGTTCATCGTGGGCGTGTCCTTTGAACGGAAATCCAGCACGTCGTGCGCCGCGTCCGCCAGGGCCGTCAGATCCGCGTCCATCGGGCCGCGGGTGATGGCGGTGTGTTGGCCGCTGGATACGGCGTGGGCAGCGTCTTGCGGTGCGGCGGCGGCATCACCACGCAGGGCGCGGGCGGCGGCGGTCAGGCTTTCTGGCGACAGGTCGGACAGATCGGTGCTGGCCTTGCGGCCATCCCAGATGCCGACCAAGCTGAGCTTATGGCTTTGTGTGCTGCGCAGCAGGCTGGGTTCGCTGTGGGTGATGTTGAGTTCGGTCAGCGCAATGGTGCTGACGGTGGCCTGGGAGGCATCGGCGCCTTCGCTTTTCAGCGCGGCCAGGGCTTGTTCGGCAATATGTTGCAAGTTCATGTCGGGGTCTTTCTTTCTTTGAACGGATGGTGGTGGGTTCACTGGCCACCCATGTGTGCGCGTGCCCGTAGCGCCGGGCCGCCCATGGACACAACCATCACCTGTTTCTTGCCGCAATAACCACCGGCATCCCAGTGCATGTCGTCGGACACGGCGTCCACACTTTGCAGCACCTTGATGGCCGAGCCGGACACCGTGGTGTCGCGGATCGCAGAACCCAGCTTTCCGTTCTTGATCTCATAGGCCAGCGTCACGCTGAACATGAATTCGGTGGTGCTGTCGGCCTGGCCGTTGCCGGTCTTGGCCAGCAGATAACCCTCATCCACACCGGCAATCATGTCCTGGAGCTTGGACGTGCCGGGCAGGATGACAGTGTTGCGCATGCGCACCAGCGGCTCGTCACCCGGCGCGTAGGCACGTGCGCTGCCGGTGGGGGCTTGACCCAGGCGCTCGGCAGTCTCGCGGCTGTGCATGAAGCCGCTCAGGATGCCCTTGTCGATCAGTACCGCGTCGCGTGCCGGTGTGCCTTCGTCATCCACATACACCGGCATCAGCGCCTCCTGGCCCAGCCAGGTGTGGGCCACATCCACCATGCTGACCAGATCGCTGGCCACACGCTGGCCAAACAGGTTGGCAGTCACCGCACCACCCAGCACGATGTCGCCCTCGCAGGGGTGGCCCATGGCCTCGTGCGCCAGCATGCCAGCCAGCTCAGGGGCAAGCACCACGGTCTGCATGCCACCGCGGGCCGGCACGGCGTGGCGCTTGGCCTGCAGGTGCTGGTACAGCTGGTCGATCTGCGGGGCCAGGTGTTCGGGCGACAAATCGCAATCGGCGGCGCTGCCTTTCCAAGAGAGTGGGTGCGTCAATTCAATCGGGCTGCCGTCGTCGGCATTGCTCATCAGCGTGACGTAACACAGCGCGCGCTGGATGCTGGACAGCGAATCGCCACCGCGGCTGGTGGTGAGCCACTTGCTGTGGTGCTCGTCAGACAGCAGAAAACGGGTGCTGCGGACATCGGGGTAACGCTGTTTGCAAAAGCTGTGCAGGGCCTGCAGGCGCTCATTACATTCGGCGGGGGTCAGCTCGGCTTTGCCTTTGAAACTGTGTTGCCCAACATAACTCTCACCCGGCAGCGCCAGCGTGGAGCGGTTGCCGAAACGGCCCATGGCCTGGGCGTTGCTGCGCGCCTGTTGCACGACCTGGGCGATCTGGTCCGGGCCACCGGCGCCGGGCACGGCTGAGAAGCCCCAGTAACCGCCGTGGTGGGCACGGGCGCTGACACCGCCCTCGGTACTGCGCAGGTTGGTGGTCAGGTTGCCGTCCACCATCAACATGCGCATCTTGCGCAGCTCGTGGCGGCGGGTCTCCAAATAATCGGTGGTGGCGGTGGTAGTGGCGCTGGCCGTTGTTACGGTCTGTGGCATGTGGGTCTCCCGTTTGTGGTGATGGGCATTCTAGGTAAGCTGCAGTGGCACAGGGCAAAATGTCAGCATGATTACCCTCTACGGCATTCCCAATTGCGACACCGTCAAGAAAGCCCGCACCTGGCTGACTGATAACGGCGTGGCCTACACCTTCCACGATTTCAAAAAACAGGGCGTGCCTGAGGCACAGCTCGACAACTGGCTCGCCACCGTGGGCTGGGAAACGGTGGTAAACCGCAAGGGCACCATGTGGCGTGGCCTGGACGAGGCCACCAAGGCATCGGTGGTGGACGCAGCCAGCGCACGTGCCGTGGTGCTGGCCGCACCCAGCGTCGTCAAACGCCCGGTAGTGGTGTGGGCGGACGGCACAGTCACCGTGGGCTTCAAGCCCGAAGCATTTGCAGAGAGGCTTCCATGAACTGGACCATTCTGGTCGTCGCCGGCCTGTTTGAAGTGGGCTGGGCCATTGGCCTGAAATACACCGACGGCTTTACCAAGCTGTGGCCATCGGTCGGCACCGTTCTGGCCATGGTGATCAGCGTGGTGCTGCTGGGCATCGCCATGAAGACGCTGCCGGTCGGCACGGCCTACGCGGTCTGGGTGGGCATTGGCGCGGTGGGCACGGCCATTCTGGGCATTGTGTTGCTGGGCGACGCGGCAAACGCAGGGCGCATCGTCAGCCTGGCACTGATCGTGGCTGGCGTGGTGGGCCTGAAGCTGGCTACACCGGCCTGAGCTGGGCACCGTATGGCCATGGCCTAAAATCGCAGGCTGACCCGACCTGGCGCGCACTTCGTAAGTAGTTTGCGCCAGCACCCTCCCTCTCAGACTGCAGCAGCAAACACCACGACCATGACCACGACCACCCAGATCCCCAATGTGACTGTCACCACCCAGGCCAATGTGTACTTTGATGGCAAGTGCGTCAGCCACGGTATCACCTTTGCGGACGGCACCAAGAAGTCGGTCGGCGTGATCTTGCCGTCCACATTGACCTTCAATACCGGCGCGCCCGAGATCATGGAGTGTGTAGCCGGCAGCTGCGAATACAAGCTGGCTGGCACCGATGCGTGGGTCAAGAGCAGCGCGGGTGAACAATTCAGCGTGCCGGGCAATGCCAAGTTCGACATCCGCGTGGCTGAGGCGTATCACTACATCTGCCACTTCGGTTGATACCCGCCACCCCACCCAGCATCCATTCGCTACATTTTTAATAGCTGCTCACGCTTATTTGGCGGGGGCTAGAGGCCAATTATGTCAAACACCATCCTGCAAAACATCCCCGTCGGCCAAAAGGTCGGCATCGCATTCTCCGGCGGCCTGGACACCAGCGCCGCGCTGTTGTGGATGAAGCAAAAGGGCGCCCTGCCCTACGCCTACACCGCCAACCTGGGCCAGCCCGACGAGTCCGACTACGACGAGATCCCCAAGAAGGCCATGGAATACGGCGCCATCAAGGCTAGGTTGGTGGACTGCCGCCCGCAGCTGGCGGCCGAAGGCATTGCCGCACTGCAAAGCGGCGCCTTCCACATCACCACCGCCGGCCAGACCTACTTCAACACCACACCGCTGGGCCGCGCCGTGACCGGCACCATGCTGGTCAGCGCCATGAAGCAGGACGACGTCAACATCTGGGGCGACGGCAGCACCTTCAAGGGCAACGACATCGAGCGCTTCTACCGCTACGGCCTGCTGACCAACCCCGCGCTGAAGATCTACAAGCCCTGGCTGGACCAGGCTTTCATCGACGAACTGGGCGGCCGCTCCGAAATGAGCGCCTTCATCACCGCCAACGGCTTTGGCTACAAGATGAGCGCCGAAAAAGCCTACAGCACCGACAGCAACATGCTAGGCGCCACGCACGAAGCCAAGGACCTGGAGTTCTTGAGCAGCGGCATGAAGATCGTGAACCCCATCATGGGCGTGCCGTTCTGGAAAGACGACTGCGTGGTCAAGGCCGAAGAAGTGAGCGTGACCTTTGAAGAAGGCCGCCCCGTCGCGCTGAACGGCGTGCAATACCCCGACCTGGTCAGCCTGATCCTGAAGGCCAACGAAATCGGTGGCCGCCACGGCCTGGGCATGAGCGACCAGATCGAAAACCGCATCATCGAAGCCAAGAGCCGCGGCATTTATGAAGCCCCCGGCCTGGCACTGCTGTTCATCGCCTACGAGCGCCTGGTCACCGGCATCCACAACGAAGACACCATTGAGCAATACCGTGACAACGGCCGCAAACTGGGCCGCCTGCTGTACCAGGGCCGCTGGTTTGATTCGCAAGCGATCATGTTGCGCGAGACTGCGCAGCGCTGGATTGCCAGTGCCATCACAGGCACTGTGACCGTGGAACTGCGCCGGGGCAACGACTACTCGCTGCTGAATACCGAGTCGCCGAACCTGACGTATGCGCCTGAGCGCTTGAGCATGGAGAAGGTGGAAGACGCGCCGTTCTCGCCGCTGGATCGGATTGGGCAACTGACTATGCGGAATCTGGACATTACGGATACGCGGGCCAAGCTGGGGATTTATTCCAATGCAGGGATGTTGGAGTTGGGCAAGGGGGATGACTTTTTGAAGCTGGGGAAATAGCCAACCAAATCCTTAAAAATACAAAGCCCGCATCTGCGGGCTTTGTTATTTGTCGAGGCGGCTACACGTTTTTGAAATAGGACTCATCAATGAAAACTTCTTCAACAACGCGCTCTTTGATCTGAACTCCAATTCGCAACTCTTTTAGCTTCTCCACCAAGGCCTCGCCGTCGATAAGATCAATCGGCGGTGCCCCGTCTCGTTGCGCCTCAGTCCTCGCATCTTTTGTGAACGTGCCTGTTGTGATTAGCAACCCTTTGTCAGCGCGGCCAACCATCGCTCCTCGGAAATCTCGAACGGTTGGTGAGGACACGCTACCTTGATATCTCTTGCATTGAAAAATCACATGAAAAGACAGAAGCCCGCCAATGCGGACTACACCTTTCCCGTCTATGCCTCCATCATTTGTTTTCCCAGTCACTTCAACTTGAATAAATCCTGACTCTCGAAGGAGACGCTGGCACAAGCGTTCAAAGGCATCCGGTTGCATTGCTTTAATGACCGCTAGCAGCTTGTCTTCCCAGTCAATATCTTTGAGTTCTTCTGACACATCGACATGATCAACCTCACCGCCACTGCTCACTACATCTCGGTCTAGTGATTGAACAAATTTTTTGACTAGGTCTTTGTTCAAAGTCAGGTGTTTTTGTCCTTCGCTCGTTAGAGCCCAAACCCCTCTAGAAGAGTTATCGAGAGCCCCGTAGCGTTTCAAGTAATTTCTGGCCCAAGCCAATCTGTAGCTGAGTTTGGTGCGATTGCCACGGTGGATTTCCGAGACCTCAGCTTCCGTCAATTTCAGAATCGTTGCGACCTCGTCTTCTTGTTCCGCAACAGACGCTGATCCACCCAAGTTTCGAACTGCCTGCAGTAGTGGATTAAATAGGTCGTCGTATTTTGGGATTGGCATAGGTTTTCAACTCCCCCTCAAATTTCTTATTCAGCCAGCAACGCAATGTACGCGGTGTAACTGTAACTGCGGTTTTTCTTCTGCCCGGTCAGCTCGGTAACGATGCCCAAATCTTCCAGCACCTTGACCGCCGCAGTGGCGGTGGGGAAGCTGGTGGCCAGCCTCTGGCGCACTTGGTCAATCGTGAAGCGCGGCATCATGGGCAGCATTTCAAACAAGCGGTAGCTGCTGGGCCCGGCTTTAGGCGCAGCCAGCAAACTGCGGCGGTCGGTAGCCAGCAGCGTGGCGATGGCCACGATGTTGCGCTCGGCATTCTGCGCAGCCACAGCCACGCCTTCCAGGTAGAACGCCACCCAGCCCTCCCAGTCGCCCTCAGTGCGCACGTTGGACAGGCGGCGGTAATACTCGGCTTGGTGTTGTTTCAGGTAGCCGCTGAGGTACATCAAGGGCTCGGACAGCAAGCGCCAATGCTCCAGCAGCGCGGCAATCAGCAGCCGCCCAATACGGCCATTGCCATCCAGGAACGGGTGGATCGTCTCAAACTGCAGGTGGATCAGCGCCGTCTTCACCAGCGGCGGCAAGGGCTGCGCAGAGTCATGGATGAAGCGCTCCAGGTCTGCCAGCAACGCAGGCACCCGCTCTGGCGGTGGCGGCACAAACACCGCATTGCCAGGCCGCGTGCCACCAATCCAGTTTTGCGAGCGGCGCAGCTCGCCCGGCTGCTTGCCGTTGCCGCGGGCGCCGTCCATCAGCAGGCGGTGTGCGTCGCACAGCAAACGCACGCTTAAAGGCAGCCCCGCCGGATCACGCAGTGGAGGCGTGGCAGACCGGTTTGGCGGCATCTCTTAGGAGAAATTGGCCTGTAGCCCCCGTGGAATATACCTAGGGAGCTATCAAAAACATAGTAGTTGCCGAGCGGCTAAGGTCGGGCCACGGTCACCCTCGGTTTGAACCGTCAAGTACAGCCGGGGGGCTTCAGGTGTCTAGCCGGTCTGGCTTGTTGATGGCCTTTTTATCTTCTGATGCCAATCGCCGCTCGACCTTTTTCACATCTTCCGCAGGCGGCAGGGCCTCCGGGCGAATGCCGCGTTCCAACAAGGTGTTGCGCACCGCCTTGTTGTTGGTGATGTGCTCGGTAGAAATTTCTTGCTCGCTGTCCATCTGGTGCTGGCGGGCGTTGAAGATGGTGATTTCGGTGGCGAAGTCTTTGGCCTTGAGCAAGATGGTTGGGGCAAAGTCGGCCAGCGGGCGGCTGTCGGGCACCTTCCACTGGGCTTTCATAGCTTGGGTGCTCTTGCCAAACAAGGCGTGATCGCCTTTGCTGCGGATGAGGGCAAAGTCCTGGTTGCCGCCTGTTTGCTCGTAGATGACTTGAGAGAGTTCTTTTTCCGTTTCGCTCAGCTTGCGGCGGGCCTGTACACGTTCGGCCTCCAGCAGTCGCTGTTCAATCAGCTCGGCCTTGCGGGTTTGGACAGCGAAGTAGGTTTGGGCGAACGCAATCTCTGGCTTGCGTGGGTCACCGTTTTGGGCAATGAGGTAGCAGGCATAACGCGTGAGCATGATGTCGTCAATTTCACGCTCACCGCCTGAGCCGATTTGGACCATTTTGTTGACGTCAACAAAATTGTCGCCCACCGTGTGACCGCTGACCTCGCAAGCAGTTTTGGCTTTGCTGACCACTTGACCAAAATTGCGCCACTCGGTGTAACCCAACAAATGCTGGATGTCACGGGCCAGCCAGTATTCCACGCCACCCTCGGTTTGCTGTGCGTGGCCTTCAAACGTTTCCGTCAGCGATTGCACGACTTCGGTTTTCATGGGTGTTCTCCCCTGCTGCAAGGCTGTTATTTTATACAGCCTCTTACCCATGAATTGCACGACGTGTCGACAAATTGCAATTTAGGGAACTTCAAAACGCGCTCCAGCGCAGCACAAACAGGCTTTGGTTGCGGCTGGCGGCGCTGCTCTGTTTCGGTCTCTAGGCGGAATTGCTTAGGAGAAATTGGCCTGTAGCCCCCGTAGAATATGACTAAGAAGCTATCAAAAACATAGTATCTACCGAGCGGCCAAGGTCGGGCCAAGGCCACCCTCGGTTTGAACCGTCAAGTACTGCTTAACAGTTGCCCCGCGCTCCAACTCAGTTATTCGAAATTTTCGAATAGCTGAAACCTCTTCCAATTCGCCGAAACCGTGGGCTGAGGTAGTTGTCAGCTTTTCCAACGATTAGTTCAAAATGGCGACATAACAAGGAGACAGTCCCATGGACACCACCCAAACCGCAGCCAGCCCGCCAGCCGACATCAAACAAATGTCCACCTTCGCCGAGTTCTACCCCTTCTACCTGGGCGAGCACAGCAACCTTGCCTGCCGCAGGCTGCACTTCCTGGGCTCAACGCTGGGCCTGGTGTGCGTAGGCTTGATGTTCGCGATGGGCAGCCCGCTATACCTGCTGCTCGGCCTGTTCTGCGGTTATGCCTGTGCCTGGATCGGGCACTTTGGGTTTGAGAAGAACAAGCCGGCATCCTTCAAGCGCCCGCTGTACAGCTTCATGGGCGACTGGGTCATGTACAAGGACATGTGGATGGGCAAGGTCAAGGTGCTGTAAGCCCTCAGCGGGGCTTTTAGACCACCACCGGCTCCGGCTCCAGCAAGATGCCGAAGCGCTCGTAAACGCTGGTCTGTATCGCCTTGGCCAGCGTCATCACCTCGCCGCCGGTCGCGCCATTGCCGTCCACGCCGGCACCACGGTTTACCAGCACCAGCGCCTGCTTTTCATAGACGCCAGCCTGGCCTACGCTCTTGCCCTTCCAGCCACACGAGTCAATCAGCCAGCCCGCCGCCAGCTTGATTGAGCCATCGGCCAGGTGGTAGTGCACCACCCGGGGTTCGCGGGCAATGATGTCGGCACACTGCTCGGGCGACACCTGGGGGTTTTTGAAGAAGCTGCCGGCGTTGCCGATGACGGCCGGGTCAGGCAGTTTGGCGCGGCGGATGGCGCAGACCCAGTCGAAGATCTGCTGGGCGGTGGGCTCGGTGACTGCATGCTCGGCCATCTTTTTCTCGATATCGGCGTAGCCCAACACCGGCTTCCAGGCCTTGGGCAGTGCAAAACGCACACGCAGGATCAGCGCCCGGTCTTTCAGGCCCAGGGTTTGCTGGCCGCCGCTGGTCACCGTGCCACCATGTTTGAAGACCGAATCACGGTAGCCGAAGGCGCACTGGGCGGCGTTCAATGTGAACACGTTGCCGGTTTGCAGATCCATGGCGTCCAAGGATTCAAAGCGGTCTTGCAGCTCCACGCCATAGGCACCCACGTTTTGCACGGGGGATGCGCCCACGGTGCCGGGGATCAGCGCCATGTTTTCCAGGCCGGGGTAGCCATGGGCCAGCGTCCAGGCCACAAAATCGTGCCAAGCCTCGCCGCCGCCAGCTTCCACGATATAGGCCTTGGCGGTCTCGCCCACCAGGCGTATGCCTTTGACCTCGACTTTGAGCACCAGGGGCTTCACATCGCCGGTGATGACGATGTTGCTGCCGCCGCCCAGCACGAACTTCGGGGCATTGGCCCATTCGGCATCGGCCAGCACGGCCTGTACATCGGCCTCGCTGGCGATGCGCACCAAGGCCAGCGCCTTGGCCACGATATGGAAGGTGTTAAAGGGCTGGAGTGGGACGTTTTTCTCGACTAACATGGCAGGGATTGTCGCACCCGTGAACCGGCGCGCACCCTTCCCACTATTGATAGAACCCAAATACACCATGCCTTCTTTTGATACCGTCTGCGAAGCAGAACTCTCCAAGGTCAAGAACGGGGTGGATAACACCACCAAAGAAATCACGACGCGCTTTGACTTCAAGGGCACTTCGGCCGCCATCAGTCTGAAAGACAAAGAAATCACGCTGATTGGCGACGCCGAATTCCAGCTCGACCAGATTGAAGACGTGCTGCGCAATAAACTCACCAAGCAGGAAGTGGATGTGCGCTTTCTGGACAAGGGCGACGTGCAAAAAATGGGCGGCGACAAGGTCAAGGTCGTTATCAAGGTGCGCAACGGCATTGAGACCGAAGTGTCCAAAAAAATCCAGCGCCTGATCAAGGACAGCAAGATCAAGGTCACTGCCGCCATCCAGGGCGATGCGGTACGTATCACCGGCGCCAAACGCGACGACTTGCAGGCCGCCATGGCGCTGATCCGCAAGGACATTGCCGACCTGCCACTGAGCTTCAACAACTTCCGCGACTGATTGGTGGACTGATGCACAAATCCGCCCTGCCCGCACTACTGGCGACCCTGGGCTGCCTGCTGGGCCAGTCCGCATGGGCACAGACGGTAGGCCTGTCGGGCATGCTGGGCGGCAAGGCGCTGGTCATTGTGGACGGCAGCGCGCCTAAGGCGGTTAGCGCTGGCGAAAGCCACAAGGGTGTGAAAGTCGTCTCTACCCAGGGCGACCAGGCGGTGATCGAGATCGATGGCAAGCGCCATACCTTGCGGGTGGGTGATGCCCCGGCCAGCGTGGGCGGCAGCAACGGTAGTGCAGCACCCGGTGGCAACCGCATCGTGCTGACTGCGGGCAGTGGTGGCCACTTTTTCACACTGGGCCAGATCAATGGCAAATCCACGCAGATGGTGGTGGACACCGGCGCCACGTCGATAGCCATGAGCGTGGCCGAAGCCCAGCGCCTGGGTGTCGAATACAAGTCCGGCCAACCTGTGCAGATGAGCACCGCCAATGGCGTCATACAGGGCTGGATCATCAAACTCAACTCCGTGCGGGTGGGTGATGTGGTGGTGCACGGGGTAGAGGCCGCCGTGTCGGCTGGCTCCATGCCCTATGTGCTGCTGGGCAATACTTTCCTGACCCGTTTCCAGATGACCCGCGCCAACGACCAGATGGTGCTGGAAAGACGCTACTAGGTTGCCGCCGTGAGCATCCAGAGCGAAAACGAATACGAAGACCTGCTGGCCTTGTGGTCAGACCTGGAATCCGGTTTGGGTGTGATTCTGGGCAGCCCGGGCAGCACACAAGAATTCACCCACCGCGTGCGGCAATACGACCGCTGGATGCAAAGCCTGCTGCAACGTGATCCCGACGTGGGCCTGTACCTGCTGTTCCAGCTGGCAGGCAATTCCCCGGTGGGTTACAGCGCATCCCACGCGTTGGTGTGTGCGGTGCTGAGCCATTTGATAGCGATAGAACTGGGTACTGCAAAGCCCGAGCGCGACAGCCTGGTGCATGCAGCGCTGACGATGAACATTGGCATGACCGCCATGCAGGACGCGCTGGCTACGCAGGTAGAAAAGCCCACGCCAGAGCAACAAGACGCCATCCGCCTACACGCGGCCAAAGGCGCGCTGATGCTGGGTAATTTGGGCGTGACCAATGGCCAGTGGCTGGACATTGTGTCTGGCCACCACGACGATGCCGTCGACAAGGCGGACCTGCAGTTTGCCCCTCCCGTCACGCGCCTGACCCGCATACTCAAAGTGGTGGACCGATATGCGGCCATGATCAGCCCGCGTATGTCACGTACCGGACGCAGCGCTACGGAGTCGGCCCGCTCAGTGATTGCCAACGCCTCGGCCAAGACAGATGAGATAGGCCACGCCCTGGTGCGCGCAGTGGGCCTGTGCCCACCGGGCACCTATGTGCGCATGGAAAACAATGAAACCGCTGTGGTGCTGCGCC
>JAYSZJ010000090.1:0-15691 GCA_043738115.1 Rhodoferax sp.
CATGCAGGCCCGGTTCACCGCTGCGCAAACTGCCGCACGCGAAACGGCAGACAAGGCGCGTAAGGCGTCAGCCTATGCCGCGTTGTGGATCTTTATATCGCTGCTTGGCGGTGCATTTGTTGCCAGTTGGACTGCCATCTACGGTGGCCGCCAACGTGACCTTTAAGCGTTAACCCGATTTTTCAACACCAACAATTCAGGAGAAAAAATTATGCGTTCACTGCTGTTACTAGTGCTCGGTATTCCTCTTCCCATCATCATCCTGATCGCCATTTTCACGTGATGGATGCGGTGGTGGCATGAACAACGGTCAATGCATTGTTCACCGCAGCACCCGCTGCGGTGTTGTCGAAGATGACCCATGCAGGGCCCTCTGACTGGGTTTGTGCGGCGACGTCTTCCGCCAATTTTTCGAGGTATTCTTCCGGGTAGGACGAGTAATACATATGTGGTGAACCATGTAACCGCCGGTAGGACGAGAGGGTTGTGGGCTCATGCTCCCCGCTCTGACCCTTGGGCGGATCCGCCCATACTCGGGTGATGGCATGGGCTTTAAGCATGGCCGTGGCATCCGGTTCAAACCACGTTGCATGGCGTGCCTCGCAGGCCAGCATGCAGTTGAAGTTGGCGCGCATCAATTCAAAGAAGCTATCCGCTACTTCCAGATTTAGCTGAAGGCTGGGCGGTAGCTGCACCAGAACACAACCCAGTTTGTCACCCAGTCCTTCGGTCTCGGTCCTGAACTGCTCCAGCAACCCGTCAACACGTGTCAGGCGCGAGGCGTGTGTGATGGTGCGCAGCAGCTTGACCGAAAAGCGGAACGCCTGCGGCACGCTGGCCGCCCATTTGGCGTAGGTTGTTTGGCGGTGTGCGCGGTAGAACGAGGAGTTGATTTCCACGGCACTGAATACCGAGGCATAACGTTCCAGCTGGGTACCTTCCTCCATGGCTGTAAAAAGCGGGGAGCCAGACACGCTCCAACCCGCACAGCCGATAAGTGCTGATTGATCTGCGCCACGGACGTACTTGCGTGTCATCGGGGCAGTCTAGGCATTGCGTGTTGGTGCATACCGTCTGGTGGCGCACATACTCGATCAAAGGCTATGCTAGGAGCTCGAAAACCTCTCCCACGAACATGCCCACTGCAGCGCTAACCATACGCCCCGCCACTCCCGATGACCTAAGCCATCTGGTGGAGCTGGCTACAACCACGTTCCGCGAAACCTACCGACTGCTGGATGATCCTGCGGACATCGAGGCCTATGTTGCCGAGGCCTTTACCACGCAGACCTTTGCTGCCGTTCTGCAAGACCCGTTGTCGGTGCTGTTGGTGGCGCTGTGCGGGGAAGGGCGGTACGTGGGCTACACCCATATTGCCCACAGCAAACCACCGCCCTGCGTGACAGGCCCGGCACCTGTGGAGCTAGCCCGCGTATACCTGCGCCAGAGTGTCATCGGCAAAGGCTATGGTGCCGCCCTGATGCAGGCCGTGCATGCAGAGGCCCGGCGCGCAGGCTGCAAGACGGTGTGGCTGGGCGTATACGACCGCAATGAACATGCACGTAAGTTCTACACGCGCTGGGGCTTTGTAGATGTGGGTACCAAGGATTTTCTGTTCGTTGGACAGATTTATGCGGACCCCATCATGGCCGCGGCGGTGCCTGAGGCCGTCACTCTTTAGGCCCACCTCTTGGCTGTTAGGGTACAGCGCGCCAAGCGAAATCATCAATTCCCAAGGTTTTGAATAGACCTTGCCGAGCATAAGTGGCTGCGTTGGCGCCTGTGTTGCGTGTCAGGATGGTTGACAGCAAATGGGGATCGGCGGCGATGTACCGGAACTTCTCTCCGGGCACTACCTCCACTCGGGCGTCAAGAATGAACTTTACCCGTCTGGGCTTTTTCAGAGTTTCAACGCATCAGACTTCTCGTCATACGGGTGAGGAGTAGCTTGAAAAGTGAAGTGGTTGGATTGACGCGCATGGTATGGGGGGTGGCGCGATGTTAAACCGCGGTGTGGAGGCTCTTTATATTTTTTGGCCTGTAGCCCCCGCAGAATAAGGGTGCATAGCTATAAAATATGTAGCAAATGCGCCAGTGCAGGCAGTTTAGCTGCTACTGCAGCAACCCCAGCTCCCGGTACGCACCCAATTGGCTGTCCAACAACGCCCTCAGTTTTTGTATCGACAATTCGGTCTTTTCCTTGTATTCGTCGATCTCGTGTTTGTCTATGCTGTCTGCGCGTGAAGCAAGTCCCGGCTGGCCGGTACGCAGCACCAGGCGGGTGCGGTGGTTGTCCAGTGTGTGGCGCACGTAGTCCACCAGCTCCAGCCCGGCCAGTTCGCGTTCCATCACGACGTCCACCAGGGCCACGGCGATGTCCTTGCGGTCTTCAAAAATCTGTTGGCCTTCTTTGCCCGAAAAGGCGCTGATGAATTCGAGGGAGCGGCCCTGGAACTCGTAGCCGCGCAGGGCGAGGCGGGTGACGGTGTGGACCTCCGCGTCGTCATCGACCATCAGCACGCACCAAGTGTTCTTGGGGCGCCAGTTGGGGGACACCATGAGCTTGGGATCTTCTTCAGCGAATAGCATGGTCGAAGCCTCTGGGGGAAGTTAGCGGGTGATCGAACGTTCTGTGACGTTTGCCGTACCAACTTCAAATCATTCTGCGCCAACTCTCGTCAAACCGGCCACTATTTCCATGCTGCACTGCACACACCGCCAATCGCACTGCCTTGGTTTCAGGGGTTCAAGAGGCGTAGACCTTTGCCTAGAGAAAGTGTGGTGGTCGGCGGCACGGTGCGTCCCTTCTTACGGTCTGGCGCGGCCGTGCTGCGATAATGCTGCCAATGCAAACTCTGCGCAACGCCCATCTACTTGCCCGCTTCGTGCTGGTGTGGTTTGCGTTGTCCGTGGGGGTGGCGATTGCGTCCCCGCTGGTGCAGCCCAAGGGCATGCAGCTGGTGTGTTCCGCCGCTGGCGCTATCACGGTCCAATTTGACCAGGGTGACGGCGGCGGTATTGGAATTGGGGGTTCACAGGCAAACACACTGGACTGCCCGCTGTGTGCCGCGGCAGGCGCTCCGCCTCCCCAGGTTGCACTGCAGGCACTGGCCCCCATGGGCTTGGCCTACGCGGTGCAAATGCCCGCAGACCCGCTGAGCACCCGCCGCTCTGCCGCACCGTTCCCGCCCCGCGGGCCCCCCGCATCCGCTTGAGACCGTGACCGGCCGCTGCGGCGGGTTGTGGTGGTTTGATTCACCGTGTTGTTGGCTGCGTCGTCGTTTGGGGCGATCCGCCACAACCTGTATTAGATTTCAGCGGGCAAGCCATGAAACACCAATTTGCTATCTATTTGGTAGCTGTATATCTAGCATCCTCGGGGGCTAGCAGTGCTTTCTCTCATATCGTCCTGCAGGATGGGGCCGCTGCGGCGGGTGCCAGCTACCGGGCCACCCTGCGCGTAGGCCATGGTTGTGATGGCGCGGGCACAACCGGCATTACCGTCACCATTCCCGCAGGCTTTACTGGCGCACAGCCCATGCCCAAACCAGGCTGGACAGTGCGTACTGTGATCGGCAAGCTGGCCCAGCCCTACACCTCCCACGGCAGGAGCTTCACTGAAGGCGTGACTGAGATCAGCTGGACCGCGAGCTCTGCGGACAACGCCTTGCCAAATGACTTTTACGACGAATTTGTGCTGCGCGGCACCACGCCCAGCAAGCCCGGACCATTGTGGTTCAAGGTTGTGCAGACCTGCACCAAGGGCGTCAACGCGTGGGTTGAAGTGCCCGCAGCGGGTACCTCCACCAAGGGCATCAAGAGCCCCGCCGCGCTGCTGGAGGTGCTGGACATCCAGGCCGCTAGTGGCCATAACCATTGAACAAAGATTGAACCCTGGAGTCACCATGACACTGAATCGTTTTACCCCTATCGCCCTGGTCCTTTCCCTTCTGTCCACCGCTGTGTGGGCACAATCCGTCGACGTAAAGGCCGCCTGGGCCCGCGCCACTGTGCAGGGCCAGAAGGCCACCGGCGCCTTCATGACCCTGACCGCCAAAGACGCCACCAAGCTGGTCGGCATCAGCTCACCCGTGGCGGGCGTGGCCGAGGTGCATGAGATGAAGATGGATGGCGACGTGATGAAGATGCGCGCAGTTGAGGGCGGCTTGGACCTGCCCGCGGGCAAGGCCGTCGAGCTCAAGCCCGGCGGTTACCACGTGATGCTGATGGACCTGAAGACCTCCCTGAAAAAGGACACCACGATTCCGGTGACGCTGCTGTTCAAGGATGCCAAGGGCACGCAGAGCAAGCTGGAGATCAAGATACCCGTGTCGCAAACACCGCCGGCCGGTGCCAGCGCCGGCGGTCACGCCGACCACAAGATGTAAGCCGGGGCGTTTGACCTTACGAAGCACCCTCTACGGGTGCTGGCCGCTGCAACAGCGCGCGCTCGGCAGTTACGCCGCTGCGGCGAAGGTGGATTTTTTTGGTTGCTGCGTTATTTAGCGAAAACGTCGTGTTTCACGAGGGCTTGCGGGGTTTTTTGCTAACAACGTCCGTTCTCGTGGCGGGCGTTGTCTTGCGAGCGACTGGTCTTAAAGAAATCGCGCAGGGATGGCGCTGTGAAACGGATACATAGCAAAGAAGGGCTTGGCTTCTGCGATCACGCGCTGCACTGATGGCCTGTTCATCAGCCTGTCAAAGTAGGCGCGCAAGTGCACATGCTGCTCCGGGAAAGCCTCAAGCGTGTGGGCATAAAAAAGGGCGGGAGCGGCTGCGCAGTCAGCCATGCTGAAGCCCTGGCCTGCAGCCCACGGCAGTGTTGCCAGCTGTTTGTTGATCAGGCCGTAGGCGGTCTGGATGCTGGCCCTGGACCCGGTCATATCACCCTTTGCACCGCAAATGTGGTTGAGCACAATGTCTTGCATCGGGCCGTGCACATAGTTGTCAAAAATACGGTCCCACAGGCGGACTTGCAGGGCATCGTCGAAGTTGTCAGGGATCAGCGGCTGTTTGACCCCAGCGAACCGGTCCAGGTACTCAATGATGATGGACGATTCGGGCACAGTGTGCTGGCGGTCGTGGTCGCGCAGCACCGGGAACTTGCAAAACGGCCACAGGGCACCCAGCTCGGCGCGGTCTTGTTCCGCACCGAGGTTGATAACGCGCGCTTCAAAAGGGATGTCGTTCTCGTACAGGGCGATCAAGACCTTGTGGCAGAAGGATGCCAGGGGGTGGTGGTAGAGCGTCAGTGGCATGGTGTTCTCCTTAATGGCAGCGGCGAAGGCGGACCACTCCAGATGGGGCACAAAAAAAAGGAGCCGAAGCTCCTTTTTATCTTACAAGACCGGGGCCTTATCAGGCTTGTTTGGCCTTGCGACGGCGGGCAATGGCACCCATCAATCCCAAACCAGCCAACATCAGTGCGTAGGATTCTGGCTCTGGAACTGCTGAGGTGAAGACGACGTTGTCGACATTGTGTGTTTCAGCGGAGCCGCTGAAGCTGCCGCTGTGCACAGACACGAAACTAAAGGCAGTGGTGGATACCAGACCGAAGAAGCCACCGTTGTAATTGTTGGCGATTTGTGGAGCGATCAGCTGGTTGCCGATGTACAGCTGCAAGCCTTGGCCTGCACCGCCTGGTCTCAGATCCCAGTTGGCGCCGAAGGCGGTGATCTGCGAAGTGAAGTTGTAGTTGGTGTAGGTTGTGTCGAGCACGGTACGGTCATGGTAGACGCCGCCGCTGATGCCGGTGGAGTGGCCGCTGCCCACTTCGTTGATCGTAAAACCGGTGGTGCTGCCAGAGCTGAAGGTCTCTTCAGAGAAAGTGCCGCCGACGGCTGCTTCCCATGCTGCGCGGTCAGTGAACGTGATGTAAGAGGCATTGGCAGCGGACGACAGTACAAGGGCTGCGACTGCGGCGGTGATGAGGGATATGATTTTCATTAAGGGATTTTGGTTGGATGGAGTGAAGGTTCATTTTCAGGGAGGGCATGCTGCACCGCAATAGTCCATATGGACTAATCGGGTAGTGTCAAGTGCAACCGGTTGTAAGCTGAGAACGGCAGTTCAGGCGTTGAACGGTGCGATGCCGTCCGCGCGCAGGTGCAGGATCCGGTCTGCACGCGCGGTAGCGGCTTGTGAGTGTGTCACCAGCACCAGTGAGGTCCCATGCGCCCGGCTTTGCGATACCAGCGCTTCCATGACTTTGGCTGCGGTCGTCGGGTCCAGGTTGCCAGTGGGCTCATCCGCCAGCAGCAGCATGGGGCGGTGCACCAGTGCCCGGGCGATGGCCACACGCTGCAATTGGCCGCCACTGAGTTGTTGCGGCAGGCGACCACCCATACCCTGTAGTCCTACGGCCTCCAGCATCGCCTGCACGCGTGCATCGTCCGGCGTGCCCAGCAGTAGCAAGGGCAGGGCGACGTTTTGGGTCACGTCCAGATGGCCCAACACGTGGAAGGCCTGGAACACAAAGCCTACCTTTTTACGGCGCAGCAGCGCACGGGCATCGTCGTCCAGCTGGCCCAAGTCGGTTCCGTCCAACAACACGGTGCCGCTGTCCCAGCTGTCCAACCCCGCCATGCAGTTCAGCAACGTCGATTTGCCAACACCCGATTCACCCACGATGGCAACGAATTCGCCGGGTGCCACGTCGAGCCATACGTTGGTAAACACCGGCGTGTCGCCGTAGTGTTTGCTTAGAGTTTGGATCTGCAGGTTCATAAGGTGGTGCCCATGATAGTGGAGGCACAATGGCCCGATGACCCACCGCAGAACCCTACTCAAAACCCTCACCCTTTCGGCCGTGGCTGCCGCAGCCACCCTCGCCACCGTCAACACCGCTTCGGCGCAGGGCCGCCCCATTCGGCTGGTTGTGCCCTATGCGGCCGGTGGCCCCATTGACGTGACGGCGCGTGTGCTGGCCGAACGTGTCAAGGACAGCTTGGGCACCGTCATCATCGACAACAAACCCGGCGCCGGCGGCAACATCGGCGCCGACATGGTGGCCAAGGCTGCGCCCGACGGCCTGACCATTGGCATTGCCGCCACTGCCACCCACGCCGTCAACCCCTGGCTCTACGCCAAGATGCCGTACAACGCCGCCACCGATTTCGCGCCCATCACTCAGATGGTGCGTGTGCCCAATGTGCTGGTGGTCAATGCCGAGACCGCCCAGCGCCTGAAGATCAACTCGGTGAAAGACCTGATCGCCTATGCCAAGGCCAACCCGGCCAAGCTGAACTATGGCAGCGGTGGCAATGGCAGCGCCGGCCATCTGGCAGGCGAGATGTTCAAGGCGCAGGCCGGCATCTTTGCGCTGCATATTCCGTACAACGGCGGCAACCCGGCACAGTTTGCGCTGCAAAGCGGCCAGGTCGATTTCAATTTCGACAACCTGGCTACTGCAGCACCGGGCATCAAGTCCGGCAAGCTCAAGGCCCTGGCCGTGACGACGCCGACGCGCTCTAGCGCATTGCCCGATGTGCCACCCGTGGCCGACACGCTGAAGGGCTTCGCGATCGACACCTGGTGGGGTTTGGTTGCCCCCGTCGGCACACCCAAAGATGTGATTGCCAAGCTCAACACCGCCTTTGTCGCGGCGCTCAATTCACCGGAGGCGCAGAGCCGTTTTGCCGGCCTGTTGGCCGAGCCGGTGCCCACTTCGCCAGAGCAGTTTGGCATGTTCATGAAGACTGAGATGGCCAAGTACCAGGGTGTGGTCAAGGCGACCGGGGCCAAGGTCGATTGATGTCGACACTCCATGACAAAGTTACGCTTAACACCCATCGGGTGCACCCCGTTTACGCGCATGGCTGAAAACCCTGCCAGCACGGTCATAATCCAATCGAACAAATGGGGTGAGACTTACTAACTAACCCCTATCGCCACTGCCTCAACAGGCGGTTCAGTCCAAACTGGTTTCTCAACTGCGGGAGGTGTTTATGGTTTCTACGAGCACCGCAGCGCGGCTGATAAACGCTAACCGTTAGGTTCATCGGAGCACTCCATGCGAATATTCCTTGCCCCCCTGGTTGCCCTTGCTACTCTCGTTGCCTGCGGAGGCGGCGAGTCGCCGGCAACAAATGTCAGCTTGTACAAGTACGTCGGCTCCGTGCAATGCACAGGTGGCGGAACGTCGTTGTCGGCAATGGAGCGGCAACTCACCGACGCAGGCATTCGGGTACTCACGTCCTCTTGCGGAGTCGACGGAAATGCCTATCCCGCGGTGTGCGGTGCTCCCGATGGTCGAATCGGCGTCTTTGAAGTGCCCGCGGCGCAGGCACAGGCCGCATCAGCGGTTGGTTTTGCACCGTTGAGCAACTTGCCGGCGGCAACAAAGGTCGCTTGTCAATAGTTCTTCAATGAACTCCGGCCGGTACAAGAAACTGACCGATATTTTGGCTGCTGGGGATGCGCCTGCGGTCGCATATCCGGCATCTACAGTAGACCGCTATCGAGATTCGCCCCGCATTACCTTTATCAGTCGCAGCACTGCATCCAGCGCCTCAAACTGATCCGCCACTACCACCTGCCGCTGCGGCATGGAGCGCAGCCAGGTGATCTGGCGCTTGGCCAATTGGCGGGTTGCGATGATGCCCAGCTCCCGCAGCGCGGCAGTCGGCAGTGGTCCGGCAGCTCCTGAGGCTTCGTGCGCGTCCAAGGCCTCCCAAGCCTGACGGTAACCCACGCAGCGCATGGAGGGCAGGTCGGGGTTCAGGTCACCGCGCGCGCGCAGTGCACGCACCTCGTCCACAAAACCCTGTTCCAGCATGGTGTCAAAACGCTTGGCAATCCGGCCGTGTAACCAGCTCCTGTCCGAAGGCTCTAAAGAAATTAGGCCTCTAGCCCCCGTCGTAGCTGATTCTTCTGCTACTGATTGAATAGCATTTTTGGTGGAATGAAAGTGTGACAGCGGCAGGCCGGAGACGCGGTACACCTCCAGCGCGCGCTGGATGCGCTGGCTGTCCGCCGGTGCCAGGCGCTGGGCGGTGATGGGGTCGACCTGGGCCAGCTCGGCGTGCATCGCAGGCCAGCCTTTATCTGCTGCTTCCTGCTCCAGCACCGCGCGCACGGCGGCGTCGGCGGCAGGCATGTCGTCCATGCCGTCAAACAGCGCCTTGAAATACAGCATCGTGCCGCCCACCAGCAGCGGCAGCTTGCCGCGGGTGGCAATGTCAACGATCAACTGCTTGGCGTCGCGCACAAATTCGGCTGCGCTGTAGGCTTGCAGCGGGTCGCGGATGTCGATCAGGTGGTGGGGCACTTGGGCCAGTTCGGCCTCGCTGGGTTTGGCTGTGCCAATGTCCATGCCGCGGTAGACCAGGGCCGAGTCCACGCTGATGATCTCGCAGGCATGCTCCTGCGCAATCGCCAGCGCGGCCGCCGTCTTGCCCGAGGCCGTGGGGCCTGCCAGGCAGATGTAGAAGGGCAGGGCGTCGTCAGGATTTGCCATAACGTTGTACCAGTGTCCAGGCGCTGAGTGCAATCAGCACGCTCCAGAACAGAATGCCGATGACCAGCGGGCCGGTCGTGCCGTCCATGTGCGCGCCTAGCCATTGGCCAGTGGCAAACGCGCTGACCATCGCGATGAAGCCATTCAGTGCCGATGCGGCACCGGCCGCTTGTGGGAACGGCCCCACGGCACCGCTTTGCCCGCAGGGGTTGTGGATGCCATGGGCCAGCATGAAGAGTGCAAACGGCACTTCAATCGCCCACACCGACTGCACGCCCGCAAAGGCCAGCACCGCCACCATGCCACCACCGGCCAGCGTCAGCGCACCGGCAATGGCCACGGCGCGGCGCACGCCAAAACGCAGCAGCAGGCGCCGGCACAAAAAGGTACCCAGCAGGTAGATAAAGGAATTGGCAAACATCACCAGCCCGTACTCTGTGGTCGTGAGGCCCAGCACACGGATGAACACAAAAGACGATGACGCCAGGAAGGTGAACAGGCCGCTGTAGGCAAAGGTTGACAAGGCCGTGAACGCCAGGAAGGTGGGGTTGCGCAGAATGCCCAGCCAGGTGCGCATCAGCGTGCCGAATTGCAGGGCCTGCGGGTTTTTGACGGGCACGGTTTCCTCAAAACGCAGCGCAATCAGGGCCAGGGTGACGGCGCCAAACACCGACAGCGCCAACAAGGCCGCGTGCCAATTGAACAGTGCGGTCAACAAGCCGCCCAGCGGTGCGCTCAGGCAGGCAATCACTCCCAGGCCGCTCAAGCCCTTGGACATCACGCTCGCACCCTGCGCCGGTGTGTACAGGTCACGCACAATGGCGCGTGCGCACATCACCGCTGCGCCCATGGCCGCGCCCTGCAGTGCACGCCAGACGATCAGCAGGGCCATGCTGGGCGCTACTGCACTGCCCAGCGAGGCCAGCACATAGGCGGACATGCCGATCAGCAACACGGGCCGGCGGCCAAAGCGGTCCGACAACGGGCCCCAGAACAGTTGTGACACACCAAAGGCCAGCAGCAATGCGGTGAGTGTCAATTGCGCCTGCGCCATGCTGGCACCCAACTCCTGTGTCAGCCCCGGCAGGGCGGGCAAGTAGAGATCGGTGGTGATGGGCTGTATGCCCAGCAGCAGGGCCAGCGTCAGCACAATCAGTGCCGGTGGCATGCGGGTCAGGGTACTACTGGACGGCATGGGCTGCATCTACGTGTCGGTTGGCTACATGGCGCAGCAAAAAGCCCAGGGCGCCTGCGGCCACCGTCAGACCCACGACCAGCGCAATCCAGAAGCCTTGGGTCTGCATGGCTACGGCGGGCCGCCACGGCATCCATTCGGGTGCCAGGCCCAGTACACAGCCCAGTGGTAAAGCAAATACCCAGAAGGCCGTCAGGTGGATGACCATGGGTGCACGCGTGACCTTGTAGCCGCGGATGGCGCAGCTGGTGGACACCTGGGCGGCGTCGGATATCTGGAACAGCGCGGCCAGAAACAGCAGGCCGGCGGCCACACCCGCCACGGTTGCATCGTGTGTGTACAGCCCGGCAATCTGGTGGCTGAACAGAGCCATCAGCGCGGCCGATACGGCTGCCAGGCCGATGGACAAGGCCACACCCACGGCAGAGCGAAAACGCGCGGCCTCGGCATCACCGGCACCGAGTGCATGGCCCACACGGCTCAGCAATGCAATACCAAGGCTCAGCGGCAGCATGAACACCAGTGACGAGAAGTTCAACGCAATCTGGTGCGCTGCCACCTGGGTGCTGCCAAAGTGCGCTACCAGCAAGGCAATCAAGCTGAAGGCACTGCTCTCGGCAAAGTAGGTCACGCCAATCGGCAGGCCCAGCTTCAGCAGGCTCTGCACCTTCTGGCGGTGCGGCCATTCAAAGCGGTCAAACGGCCAGGTGCTGCGGTAGGCCGGGCTGCGCTGCATCCACCACAACAAGCCGCCCAGGTTGAACCAGGTGCACAGCATGGTGGCCCAGGCACAGCCCACGCCGCCCAGCTTGGGGAAGCCCCAATGGCCATAGATCAGCACCCAGTTCAGCAGGCAGTTCAGCAACAGGGCAACGATGGCAATCGCCATCATGGGTTTGGTCTGGTTCAGGCTGGCGCTGTAGCCATACAACACGCGGTAACAGGCGAAGGCGGGCAGAGCAAAACTGGCCACCAGCACAAACCGGGTGGCAATGTCGTGCACCACCGGCTCCAAGGCCATGTGGTCGAACACCAGCGCCGCCACATTGGCCAGCACAAAAGCCACCAGGCCTACGCCCAGGCCTTTCCACAAACCCTGGCGCACAACATGGGGCACGCGGTCAAACTCACCGGCGCCCACATAGTGCGCTACCGTGGGATTGACCGACATCATGATGCCCATCAGCGTCACCACCACAATCATCCATATGGAAGAGCCCAGCGCGACGCCGGCCAGGTCTTGCGCCGAGGCATGGCCCGCCATCGCGACATCGGCCACGGCCATGCCCACGTTCGCCAGCTGCCCCACCAGGATGGGCCAGGCCAGCTGCCACAGGGCCGCAATTTCGTCTGTGATGCGTTTATTTCGGGTGGCTGGGAACGTTGGCGTGGGAGACAGGGACATGGGATTGCCATTCTACGTGGCGGGGGCTTTTGACAAATTGCAAAAATGCTACTAAAGTGATATCACTTTGATCTCAATCGAATACAATCAAAGCAACCAAGGGGATAGAGATGGAAAAACAGGCTTCGAATGAATTTTTGGCTTCCACGCGCCATGGTTTTGTTGCCGTGGCGATTGGTGTGGGCTGTGTGCTGGGGGCGATATTCTTGATCACCCGGGCGCCGTCTTTGCCCACATTGGTGGTCAGCGGTTTGGCACTGGTGGTGGCATTGTGGTTTCTCAGCGGGCTGTACACGCTGAATCCCAACCAGGCGGCTTTGCTGAAATTGTTTGGCAGCTACCGCGGCACCGACCGCACCGAGGGGCTGCGCTGGAGCAACCCGTTTTACAGCCGCAGCAAGGTGTCGACCCGGGCACACAATTTCAACAGCGAAAAACTCAAGGTCAATGACCTGCGTGGCAACCCGATCGAGATTGCGGCGGCCATTGTCTGGCGGGTGCAGGACACGGCGCGTTGCAGCTTTGACGTGGAAGATTTCGAGTCGTATGTGTTGACCCAGGCCGAGGCGGCCGTGCGGCACCTGGCCTCCAGTTATGCCTATGACAATCTGTACGAGGACGCGGGCTCCAGTGCGCAGGAGATCACTCTGCGCTCTGGCGGGGAGCAGGTAGCCGCAGCCTTGCGTGAAGAGCTGCAGGCCCGGTTTTCACTGGCGGGTATCGTGGTGGTAGATGCAAAACTCACCCACCTGGCCTACGCCCCGGAAATCGCGGGTGCCATGTTGCGACGCCAGCAGGCGCAGGCCATCATTGCTGCGCGCACTCTGATCGTGCAAGGCGCCGTGGGTATGGTGGACCTCGCGCTGAAGGGTTTACAGGAGCGTGGTCTGGTGGAGCTGGACGACGAGCGCAAGGCGGCCATGGTCACCAATCTGCTGGTCGTGTTGTGCTCGGACCACGACGCCCAACCGGTGGTCAATACCGGTACCTTGTACAACTAACATAAGAGGAAAGCCATGAAAACCCAAACATCCAACACCGCGCTGGTGGCGCGCATCGGGGCCGCGGCCCTGATGCTGTTGGGCCTAGTTGCTGTAGCCGGAGCCGACTTGGCGCCCACGGTGCCGTTGCCCACATTTTTGCTGTACGCAGCCATGGGTGGCCTCGCCTTGGTTGCCATCGTGGTGGCGGCTGTTGCGTCCTTGACGGTGTGGCAGTTTGTGTTGCGCCACGGGGGCACCGATCCCCAGTGGTTCTGGTTTCGCAGCGAACCCCCGGGTCTGCGCGGTTTACGCTTGCAAGCCAAGGCCCTGGCCGAGCAGCGTCGCCGCGAGCCGTCTTAGCCTTTTAACAACCTGGAGCCGGCAGGTTCATGGCGAGCCCTGACAAGAAATCGTTTGCACTGCGTATCGACCCGGTGTTGTGGGCGCAGATTGAGCGCCTGGCCGCCGCAGAATTGCGCAGTGTGAATGCCCAGGTGGAATACTTGTTGCGCGAGGCCGTACGCGCCCGCTTGGGCAGCACCAAAGAAGCCAAGGACGCCAAGATGCCCAAAGACAAGCCCTGAGACGTTCACACTCTCTGCAGACGAAAAAAAGCCCGCATCGGCGGGCTTTTTTTGGCGCTGCTGGCCCAATTATTTTGGTGCAGAAGCCGCCGCTTTTGCCTTTTTGGCCTTGGCCTTCTTCTTGGTGGCCTTGGCAGGCGCGGATGCCTTGGCTGCAGGTGTTGCGGCCGCAGCGGGGGTTGCGGCTACTGCAGGAGCGGCGGGCTTGGCAGCGGCAGGCGCCGAAGCTGCGCTCATGGCGCCCCCGTGTGAAGCAGCAAATGCACCAGCAGCAAACAAACCGGCGATCAGGGTAGCGAGGACTTTGTTCATTTTTCAGTAGCCTTTCAAAGCGTAGGGGGCGTCTCCGGAGAGGGGGAGGCTCATTTACAACGGCGGTCCCAGTCCGTCCGTTAACGGTTGGGGTGGCGCCATGGCAACTATAACTTGGTGTCGGCCACGTCCATCCACTTTTGCCATGGGTTAAACCCTGTAATCAACGCGCTGGCGACGAGCACCAAGGCACCCCCCGCAAAGATGCCGGTACTGAGCGCCTCACCCAGAAACACATGGCCCCAGATGACACCAAACACCGGGATCATGAAGGTTGGGCTCATCGCCGCCACCGAGGACACGTGGGCCAGGATTCGAATGTGCATCCAGTAGGCGATGCCTGATGTGACCACCCCCATGATGACCACGGCCAGCAAGGCCATGGGTGTGAACTGCGCCGCGCTCCAGGTCCAGGCGGCGCCAGGGATCAGCATCACAAAGGACAGCGCGTGCAGCCCCGCCGCGATCTGCAGCGGCTGCATGCGGCTCAGCGCCCGCTTCATCAGTGGTGTAGAAAAACCGTAACAGGCGGATGCCGTCACACAGGCCAGCGCGGCCACATACACACCGACCGAGGGCTCCACCGGACCCAGGCCGACGATCAGCCCGACGCCTGAGAAGCCGAGTACACAGCCAACGATTTTGCGCAGCGTCAGCCGGTCTTCCTTGAACAGGGCCGACGCAAAGATGCCGAACATGACGGCGGTGGAGTTGAGCAGGGCGCTGTAGCCGGCCGGCAGTTTGAGCGCCGCCCAGGCGAACAGCAGAAACGGTGCGGCCACCGACAGCAAGCCTATGAGGGCCAGTTCACGCCAATGTTCGGTGGGCCAGGTGTGGCGCATGGCACGCATCAGCACGGCCAGTGTCAGCGTGGCCATGCCGATACGCAGGGCGGCCAGCACATTGGGCCCCAGCAGCGGGGCGGCGATACGGATCAGCATGAAGGAGGCACCCCACAGTGCGGAGAGGCCTACGAGTTGGGCGAAGTGTTTGGTTTGCAAAGTGAAACGATTGTGACTGTGGCCCACCGTTTATCGGTCACCTGCGTGTCTTGTCGCAGTAGCGTGCGGGCTTATCTGCCGCGCAGGAAGAGCGCATCCAGTTCGCGGATGCTGAGCTGGCGCCAGGTCGGGCGGCCGTGGTTGCATTGGTCGCTGCGTTCAGTGGCTTCCATCTGGCGCAGCAGGCCATTCATTTCTTCAATCGTCAGTTTGCGGTTGGCGCGCACGGCGCCGTGGCAGGCCATGGTGGCCAGCAACTCGTTTTGTGCGCGCTGGATCACGGTGCTGGCTTCGTGTTGTGCCAGCTCGGCCAGGACGCTGCGGGCCAACTCGACCGCATCGCCTTGTGCCAGGCTGGTGGGGACGGCGCGCACGGCCAGGGTCTTGGGGGAGAAGGGGCTTATCTCCAGGCCCAGTGTTTGCAGCGTGGTGAAGTGGGCTTCGGCGGTGGCGACTTCGCTGGGGGTGGCGGCGAAGGTTGCGGGGATCAGCAGGGGCTGGCTGGTGAGTTGGGCAACTGTGGTGCTGGCGCCGTCTGCGGTTTGTTGGGCAAGTTGATTTTTGAGGCGTTCGTAGACGATGCGTTCGTGGGCGGCGTGCATGTCTACGATCACCAGGCCTTGGGTGTTTTCGGCGAGGATGTAGATGCCTTGTAGCTGGGCTATCGCTCTGCCCAATGGCCATGCTTGCGCTTCATCCTCGCTGGCCTGGCGGCTGGGCGGCACAGGGTTTTGCTCCGTGTCCCCCGCCCGCT
>JAYSZJ010000091.1:0-1562 GCA_043738115.1 Rhodoferax sp.
GCCTGATTTGTCTAATGCGGCTGCTACGGCTGGACATTTCGACGAGCTGCGTGGCCGTACCTTTGATCGCACCGAATCCGGCGACAACGTCAAGCCGCCACTCACCTGTGAATGGCGGCAGTTCTTCGCTGCGATTGAAGAGGACGGTCTGGGCAATCTCAACCAGCGCGCCGTCAGTCTGGCCCGGCAAATTCGCGATAACGGTGTCACCTACAACGTCTATTCCGACACCGGCGGGCCACAACGGCCTTGGTCGCTTGATCTCTTTCCGCTCATTGTGTCGACTGCCGACTGGTCTCGCATTGAGCAGGGGGTACGCCAGCGGGTACGCCTGCTGGATCAGGTCATGGCTGACGTTTACGGCCCGCAAAACTTGCTCACACGCGGCCTGCTGCCGCCAGCCTTGGTACAGGGGCATCCTGGCTATTTGCGCGAGATGCGTGGCGTACGGCCGGTGGGCGGGTCGCACCTGCACATTGCAGCATTCGATTTGGCGCGTTCCCCTGACGGCGATTGGCGGGTGGTGTCACAGCGCACTCAAGCGCCCAGCGGCCTGGGCTATTTGCTGGAAAATCGGCTGGCGGTCTCGCACCTGTTCGCGCAAGGATTTGAGACGATGAAAGTACAGCGGCTGGCGGGCACCTACCGTGCGCTGCTTGACCGCATGAAGCAGATCAGCCCTGGCGGCGTGGATTCTCACATCGCACTGTTGACCCCTGGCCCTTACAACGAAACTTACTTTGAGCACGCCTATCTGGCACGCTACCTTGGTTTAAGTTTGGTGCAGGGGGCCGACTTGATCGTGCGCGGCCAGCATCTCTACCTCAAGACGCTCAAAGGGCTGGAGCCCGTGCACGTGCTGTTGAAGCGCGTGGATGATGAGTACTTGGATCCATTGGAACTGCGCTCTGACTCCACTCTGGGCGTCGCTGGTCTGATGCAGGTCATCAGGGCAGGCAATGTGCTGGTGGCCAACGCGCCAGGGTCGGGGTTTTTGGAATCCCCGGCATTGTTGGGCTTTTTGCCGGCGCTGTCAGAGCATTTGCTGGGCGAAGGTTTGGCGCTGCCGTCTCTGCCCACTTGGTGGTGTGGTGAGCGCATGGCGATGGATGCGTCGCTGCCGCGGTTGGCGCAAAGTGCCATCAAGCCGACCTACCCGGGCTCGGTTCACCACGGCGACTTTGATGCGGTGCTGGGCCACAGCCTGCACCCGCGCGAACTTGACGAATGGGCCGGTCGTATCGCCTTGCAGGGCGACGACCACACGGTGCAAGCCTACTCCGCGCTTTCGCAGATGCCGACTTGGCGGGGCTATTCCGGCGACGGCGCCGTAGGCGGCGACGGCGGCGATAAAAACCATGGCAAGCTAGGCTTGAACTCCGTCATTTTGCGGGTGTTTGCGGTGGCGGATGGGCCCCAGTCGTGGCGCGTTTTGCCCGGTGGCCTTGCGCGTGTGGCGGGCGCCAGTAACGACATTGCCGCCATGCAGCGCGGCGGCAGCAGTGCCGATGTTTGGGTGCTGACGCGGGACTCTGTCGACACCACCAGCCTGCTCGCACCGG
>JAYSZJ010000092.1:0-1541 GCA_043738115.1 Rhodoferax sp.
CTGGAACTCAAGAAGTTTTCCACATCGGAAGGTCAAACCTTGATGGCCATGGGGCGCGTCTTGTACCCCCACCAAAAGCTGCCCGATGCAGTCTATGCACTGCTGGCCAAAGACCTCGACCTCAAAGCAGGCAGCGATGCCAATTCGGCCAAGCTGCTGCAGGACGGTATTGCCTGGTTGAACAAATCGGCCGGTGGCGACTTCGCCAAAGCAAGCCTTACGAGAAAAGAACAGATCGTGCGCGGCATGGAGGGCACGCCATTTTTTGGCACGGTGCGCGGCCAATGCGTGACCTCGATCTACGACAACGACATGGCCTACGCCGTGTTTGGCTACCCCGGCTCTGCCTGGGAAAAGGGCGGATACATCACCCGCGGCTTTCAGGACCTGAAGTGGCTGTCCGCACCTTCCAAAGAAGCCAGCCCTCCGCCCTATATGGGCTGACCACCTGCGACATACAACCAACTACTATATTTCGGAGACTACATGGCAAAGTTTGATTTCACCGACGACTCGGTCGTTTTGATCATCGGCTCGGGCGCAGGCGGCGGCACATTGGCCAACGAACTGTGCCAAAAAGGCATCAAGGTTGTAGTCCTGGAAGCGGGGGCGATGCAGTCGCAAGCAACCTTCATCAACGACGAGTGGAAGTCCTTCAGCCAGCTCGCCTGGCTGGACAAGCGCACCACCTCGGGCACCTGGCGCGTCGCCAAAGACTTTGCTGGCCTGCCCACCTGGATTTGCAAGACGGTGGGCGGCACCACCACCCACTGGGCCGGCGCCTCCATTCGATTGCAAGATCATGAATTCCGCACCAAGTCGGTTTATGGCGAGGTCAAGGGTGCCAATCTGCTGGACTGGCCGATCACGCTGGCAGACCTGGAGCCCTACTACGCCAAGGCCGAATACAAGATGGGCGTGACCCGCACCAATGGAATTCCGGGACTGCCGGGCAACAACAACTTCAAAGTTATGCACGCGGGTGCAACCAAGCTCGGCTACAAGGAAGTGCACACTGGCAACATGGCAATCAACAGCCAACCCCGCGATGACCGGGGTCGCTGCATGCAGCTCGGCTTTTGTTTCCAGGGCTGCAAAAGCGGCGCCAAATGGTCCACGCTGTACACCGAAATCCCCAAGGCTGAGGCCACCGGCAATTTCGAGATCCGCCCGCTGTCGCATGTGTCGCGCATCGAGCACAACACAGCCGGCAAGGTTACGGGCGTGGTGTACTTTGACAAGGATGGCAAGGAGCAGCGCCAAAAAGCACGCATTGTCTGCGTGGCCGGCAATTCAATAGAAACTCCGCGCCTGCTGCTGCTGTCGGCCTCCAATATGTTCAAGGATGGCCTGGCCAATTCGTCTGGCCAGGTGGGCCGCAATTACATGCGCCACATGACCGGCACAGTTTATGCCGCATTTAAAAATCCGGTGCACATGTACAAGGGCACCACCATGGCAGGCATCGTGCGCGACGAAGCCGGTCACAATTCCAACCGGGGCTTTGTGGGCGGTTACGAGCTGGAAACACTGTCGCTGGG
>JAYSZJ010000093.1:0-15192 GCA_043738115.1 Rhodoferax sp.
AGTCTGCGGCGGGTTTGAGGTAGGCGTGGTCTGGCTTGTCGCGGCGCAGCGTCCAGGGGATGTGGCCGCGCAGGACGAACTGCTCGAAGCCGTTCATTAAAGTGGCAACAGTTAGACCATATTTGAACCAGTTTTTGAAGTTGCGGTCTTTGTTCAGCTCGGTGTGCAGCCAGCTTTTCTCAAAAGCTTCGGGGTATGCAGTCAGCTCGTCATGCTGGCGACCAGCCACCACGGCGTCATACGCGGCTTCCGCAGCCTGCATACCTGTCTTGATGGCGGCGTGGCTGCCCTTGATACGACCCACGTTCAGATAACCCGCATTGCAACCAATCAGGCAGCCACCCGGGAACACGGTCTTGGGCAGTGCGTTGATACCGCTGGCGTTGATCGCACGTGCACCGTACGACAGGCGTTTGGCCGTGATTTCGCCCTTGGCATTTTCGAAGTAGTAACGGATATTGGGATGGGTCTTCCAGCGCTGGAATTCTTCAAACGGGCTCAGGTAAGGGTTGGAGTAGCCCAGTCCGGTAACAAAACCGACGGCAACCTTGTTGCCCTCCAGGTGGTAAAAAAATGCACCGCCATAGGTGTCGGATTCCATGGGCCAGCCGGCGGTGTGCATCACAAAACCGGGCTCGTGGCGGCTGGGGTCGATCTCCCACAGTTCCTTGATACCCAGGCCCCAGCTTTGCGGGTCCTTGCCGTCGTCGAGTTTGAACTTGGCAATCAGTTGTTTGCCCAGGTGGCCACGTGCACCTTCGGCAAACACGGTGTACTTGCCCAGCAACTCCATGCCGAGCTGGAAGTTCTCGGTGGGTTCACTGTCCTTGCCCACGCCCATATTGCCGGTGGCAACACCTTTGACGGAGCCGTTGGTGTTGTAGAGCACCTCGGCAGCGGCAAAACCGGGGAATATTTCGACCCCCAGGCCCTCGGCCTGCTCGGCCAACCACTTGGTGACGGCACCCAGGCTGACGATGTAGTTGCCATGGTTTTGCGCGAACGGTGGCAGGACTACATTGGGTATGCGAACACCGGTCTTCTCGCCGAGCAACATGTAGGCGTCATCAGTCACCGGCTGGTTCAGCGGTGCGCCCATTTCTTTCCAGTTGGGGAAGAGTTCGGTCAGCGCGATCGGGTCCATGATGGCACCCGACAAAATGTGTGCGCCGGGCTCGGAGCCCTTTTCCAACACCACGACCGATACGTCTTTGCCCTTTTCAGCAGCGAGCTGTTTGATACGGATGGCGGTTGCCAGGCCACCGGGGCCGCCGCCCACGACCACAACGTCGTATTCCATCGCTTCACGGGGGCCGAATTGGGCAAGAATTTCCTCGTTGGTCATGGTGTGTCTCGTTCAATAATGGAAACTGTAGGGATTCGGCCAACCCGGGCTTACCAGGTTGGGTTTGCTAGGCATTTTAGGCCCTGAATACATGCAATAGCACGGTCGTTCTTTTTTATTCGTGGAGGTACTCTAAATGCCATACAGCATCGATCTCTCGGGGCGCGTAGCCTTCATAACCGGCGCATCCAGCGGCCTTGGCGCTCAGTTTGCGCGCACCTTGGCGACAGCAGGCGCGGCCGTTGTGCTGGCCAGCCGCCGGGTCGAAAAACTCAAGGACCTGCGTGCCACCATCAACGGGGAGGGCGGTGACGCCCATGTGATCGAGCTGGACGTCAACGACCACGATTCCATCAAATCAGCCGTTGCGCACGCAGAGACTGAGGTCGGGTCCATCGACATACTGGTCAATAACTCCGGCGTCAGCACCACGCAGCGTTTGCAGGATGTGTCACCCGACGACTTTGACTACATGTTCAACACCAACGTCAAAGGCGCTTTTTTTGTGGCCCAAGAAGTTGGCAAACGCATGCTGGCGCGGGCAACAGGCGCTGCACCGGGCAGCTACACAGGTGGGCGCATCATCAATGTGGCCTCCATGGCAGGCCTGCGGGTGTTGCCGCAGATCGGTGTGTACTGCATGAGCAAGTCGGCGGTGGTGCAAATGACCAAGGCCATGGCGCTGGAGTGGGGCCGCTTTGGCATCAATGTGAACGCCATTTGCCCGGGTTATATCGACACCGAAATCAACCACCGCCACTGGCAGACCGACGCTGGGCAAAAGCTGATCCAGATGCTGCCACGCAAACGCGTGGGCCAGCCACAGGATCTGGATGCGCTGATCGTGATGTTGTGTTCGGACCAGAGTCACTTCATCAATGGCGCGGTGATTGCCGCGGATGACGGCTTTGGTGTCTAAGGGCGCTATCGTCTGATGCTGGGCGGCATTCTCGCGGGCTTGGCGGCGGGTGCGCTGTGGGGGCTGGTGTTCATCGCGCCGCAGCTGGCCCCCAACTTGTCGGCCGTGGATCTGGTTGCTGGGCGTTATCTGTTCTACGGACTCACGTCCCTGGTGGTGATGGTGGTGCAAATGCGCTCACGCGCGTTGCCCACGCTGCGGCAGGCATTGGTCGCAACCGGTTTAAGCGTGCTGGGCTTCTCAGGCTACTACCTGCTGCTTGTGCTGGCCATTCGTGATGCCGGTCCGGCCTTGCCCACGCTGATGGTGGGCACGATCCCGTTGTGGGTGATGCTGCTGGGCAAACCTGCGCATCTGCAGTGGCGCCAGTTGGTACCGGGGTTGTTGCTGACAGCGTTGGGTTTGGGTTTGATGCTGGAGGTGCCAGAAGCTGCGACGCCAGAGCAAGAAGGCAGTGCCTGGGTTTATTGGCGCGGCGTTGCGTATGCGATTGCGGCCATGCTGAGCTGGACCGGTTTCGCCGTACTCAATTCGGCGTGGCTGAAAAGGCATCACAGCATTTCCACCACCGACTGGGCCAACTGGATGGGTGTAGCCGCGGGTGCGGCGGCGCTGGCCTTGTGGGGCGCAGTGGGCACTGAGCTAAAAGTGCTTCTAGCCCCTGCGGATATTGCACAGTACGCTATGGTTTGTATAGCAATCGGTGTAGGTTCTGGCTGGCTGGCCACGGTGCTTTGGAACCATGCTAGCCGCCGTTTAAGCGCCAGCCTGTGTGGCCAACTGATCGTCAGTGAGACGCTGTTTGGGCTGGCGTTTGCCTTTGCCGTGCTGGGCCAGCACTTCACGCTGGCGCAGATGGCGGCCAGCGTGTTGTTTGTACTGGGGATCTTGGCGTCGATCCGGGCACATAGATAGCCCCCACGCTCCGCCGCTGCGCAGGTCGCGGCCCCCAGCTGGGTCGTAACGTCCCTTTGGGGCGGCCCGCCGCGGATTTCCGTGTGTGCTTAGCGGGGTGCCAGACGAATAGCACCATCCAGGCGAATCACTTCGCCGTTGAGCATGTCATTTTCAAAAATGTGCACGGCCAGCTTGGCGTAATCCTGTGGTGTGCCCAGGCGGGAAGGGAAGGGTACAGCGGCGGCCAAAGAGTCCTGCACTTCCTGGGGCATGCCAAACATCATCGGTGTGCCAAAGATGCCGGGGGCGATGGTCATGTTGCGGATGCCGTTACGGGCCAGATCACGTGCGATGGGCAGTGTCATGCCGACCACGCCGCCTTTGGATGCGCTATAGGCTGCCTGGCCCATCTGGCCGTCATAAGCCGCAACTGACGCAGTGGAGATGATGGCGCCACGCTCTCCAGTGGATTCGGGTTCGTTCTTGGACATGGCATCGGCTGCCAGGCGGATCATGTTGAAGCTACCGACCAGGTTCACGGTGATGGTCTTGCTGAATACGGCCAGGCTGTGTGCCCCGTTTTTGCCAACGGTTTTTTCCGCAGGTGCAATGCCAGCGCAGTTGACCAGACCCATCAGCTTGCCCATGGAAACAGCCTTCGCAACGACGGCCTGGCCGTCGGCTTCCTGGCTTACATCACACTTCACAAAAGCGCCGCCCAGTTCCTTGGCAATGGCTTCGCCTTTTTCGACTTGCATGTCGGCAATAACAACGGTTGCGCCCTTGGCCGTGAGCATGCGGGCCGTGCCTTCGCCCAAGCCCGATGCGCCACCGGTGACGATGAATACTTTGCCTGCGATTTCCATGGTGTTTTCCTTGTGGAGTGGATGAAAGATTGACGTTTACGTTAACGTCAATTATGGCCCAAGCCGACTGCGTGGTGCCGCGTGTTCAGGAGCCCAATTTTTTACTGCTATACTTCGGCCTCTCGAATACTGTAGGCGCATAGCTCAGCTGGTTAGAGCACCACCTTGACATGGTGGGGGTCGTTGGTTCGAGTCCAATTGCGCCTACCAAAATATGCCCCGTATCCCTTGTGGATGCGGGGCTTTTTTGTTTTTGTCCCTAGGGTAATCCCATACCGGTCCCGCACAGTGAATCCCTAGAATGTGTTGCAGTGCAATACATTTTGTTCCCCAGGGAAGCCGCTACTCGTCATGCAAAACAAAACCAATACCGATAGAAAACCAGCGCAGCGGGTTATCAAGAAGTACCCCAACCGGCGTTTGTACGATACCGATACCTCTAGCTACATCACGCTGGCCGAGATCAAACAACTGGTCATGGAGAACGAGCCCTGCGTGGTGCGTGACGCCAAGACCGGTGAAGACCTGACACGCAGCATCCTGTTGCAGATCATCCTCGAAGAAGAGGCCAACGGCACACCCATGTTCACGGCCGCCGTGCTGGCCAACATCATCCGTTTTTACGGCCATACCATGCAGGGTCTGATGGGCGGTTATCTTGAGAAAAACATGCAGGCTCTGATGGATATGCAGGCACCCCTGGTGCAGGGCACCATGGGCAACAACCTGTTCCAGCAGATGCAGGAACAGATGCAAAAACAAACCGAGCAGCTCTTGGGTACCTTTGGTCTCAAGCGTTAGGCGCGCCGGGTCTGCAAAAAGGGGTTTGTAGAGGAAAAGCAGCGACAATCGCTGCATGAGTGAAGCAATTTCTACCCCCGCACGTGTTCCCACCGTTGGCTTTGTGAGCCTGGGCTGCCCCAAGGCACTGACCGACTCTGAGCTGATACTGACGCAACTCAGTGCCGAGGGTTACCAAACCTCCAAGACTTTCCAGGGTGCCGATCTGGTGATCGTGAATACCTGCGGTTTCATCGACGATGCAGTCAAGGAAAGCCTGGACACGATTGGTGAGGCACTGGCAGAGAACGGCCGTGTCATCGTTACGGGCTGCCTGGGCGCCAAAACGGCCGAGAACGGTGACAACATGGTTCGCCAGATGCACCCCAAGGTGCTGGCAGTAACCGGCCCACACGCCACGCAGGAAGTGATGGATGCGGTGCACATCAATTTGCCGAAACCGCATGACCCGTTTCTCGATCTGGTGCCCAATTCCTTTGGTGTGGCCGGTATCAAACTTACGCCCCGGCATTACGCCTACTTGAAGATCAGCGAAGGCTGCAACCACCGCTGCACCTTTTGCATCATCCCGTCCATGCGTGGAGACCTCGTTTCGCGCCCCATTGGTGATGTGTTGACCGAAGCACGTGCCTTGTTTGAAGGTGGTGTGAAGGAGTTGTTGGTGATCAGCCAGGACACTTCAGCGTATGGTGTGGATGTCAAATACCGCACAGGTTTTTGGGACGGCAAACCGGTCAAAACACGGATGCTGGAACTGGTGCAAACCTTGGGCGAGATTGCAGCGCCGTATGGTGCCTGGGTGCGCTTGCACTATGTGTATCCGTATCCCAGTGTGAACGACATCCTGCCATTGATGGCGACCGGCAGTGTGCTGCCGTATCTGGATGTACCTCTGCAGCATAGCCACCCCGATGTATTGCGCCGCATGAAGCGACCCGCCAGCGGGGAGAAGAATCTGGAGCGCTTGCAAGCCTGGCGGGAGGTGTGTCCTGAGATTGTGGTGCGCAGCACCTTCATTGCGGGCTTTCCGGGTGAAACCGAAGAAGAGTTCTCACATCTGCTGGACTTTATCCGCGAGGCACAGATTGACCGCGCAGGTTGTTTTGCCTATAGCGCGGTGAATGGTGCGGCGGCTAATGACATCCCTGGCATGCTCCCGGTGGAACTGCGTGAAGAGCGCCGCGCGCGTTTTATGGCCGTGGCCGAGGAGGTGTCTATCGCCAAGTTGCAAAAACGTGTGGGCTCCACCATGCAGATCCTGGTGGACTCGGCGCCCGGCATGGGCAAGAAGGGTGGCGTGGGCAGAAGTTATGCCGATGCCCCCGAGATCGATGGTGTGGTGCGTTTGCTGCCGCCTGAGAAAATCAGCAAAACATTGAAGGTGGGAGAATTCACCAAAGCGCGCATTGTTGCTGCACAAGGCCATGATTTGGTGGCTATGCCGATATGACGGTGCACACCCTGGTGTCGCAGTAAAAGCAAAAAGCCGCTGAGATCCAGCGGCTTTTTTTATGTGTACTTTTCGCGTGCTGCGGAAAAAGAAAAAGGCCTGTAACTTGCGTTACAGGCCTCATCTATTTTGGTGCCCAGAAGAAGACTCGAACTTCCACGGTCTTGCAACCGCCAGCACCTGAAGCTGGTGCGTCTACCAATTTCGCCATCTGGGCAACGAGTCGAATTCTAGCATGGTTTTTAGCCCCAAAATTTGACCGTCCTTCTAAATCATTCTTCTTTGGCTTCGACACTTTGTAAATTCCAAACACCTCTGATCGAAGTCGGTTCAGGTCTTCATGGTTCCGAGAAAGTGGTGTGCGATGATGTTGGTGCGACTTGGTATCTCAAAATACTGCGTCTACTCATTTCGCCACCTGGGCATCTCAGGAAAGAGAGCATTCGTATTAAAAATATTAGCCAGACCAGCGGCTTGCTGGATGAAGTTGAAGGAATAGTCCAAGGCCACCGCGATGGCCATGGATTTGTGTCCCGCGACGACGGCGCACCCGACATTTATTTGCCGCCCAACGAGATGCGTGCTGTTTTGCACAAGGACCGGGTGAAGGTCCGTATCGTGCGCAGTGACCGCAAGGGGCGGCCCGAGGGGCGCGTGGTTGAAATACTGGAGCGCTCGAATCAGCCCATCATTGGTCGCTTGCTGCAAGAAAGTGGCGTGTGGCTAGTGGCACCAGAAGACAAGCGCTACGGTCACGATGTGCTGATTCCCAAGGGGGCCACTAGCGTGGCGAAGCCGGGACAAGTGGTGGTAGTCGAGTTGGTCGAGCCACCCGCATTGTTTGGGCAACCGGTAGGACGCATCAAGGAAGTCTTGGGTGAGGTGGACGATCCGGGCATGGAAATCGAAATCGCCGTACGCAAGTTCAGCGTACCGCATGAATTTTCGGAGGCCTGTATTGCACTGGCCCGCACGCTGCCCGACAAGGTGCGTCCCAACGACAAAGTGGATCGCATTGATCTGACCGATGTGCCCCTGGTGACGATTGATGGCGAAGACGCGCGCGACTTTGACGATGCGGTGTATTGCGAGCCGGCAACCAAGGGCCGTGGCAAATCCGGTATCAAGGGTTGGCGCTTGTTGGTTGCCATTGCCGACGTTAGCCACTATGTGGAGAACGGTTCAGCGATCGACATTGATGCCTATGACCGGGCTACCAGCGTGTATTTTCCGCGCCGGGTTATTCCCATGCTGCCGGAAAAACTGTCCAACGGCTTGTGCTCGCTCAACCCCGAGGTGGAGCGTCTGTGCATGGTCTGCGACATGTTTGTGACGGCTGATGGCGAGGTCAATGCTTACCAGTTCTACCCGGCAGTCATGTGGAGCCACGCGCGATTCACCTATACCGAGGTGGCGGCGATCCTGGGTAATACCCGTGGGCCGGAAGCGATCAAGCGCAAAGACCGCGTGGGAAACCTGCTCAATCTGCACGGCGTTTTCCAGGCGCTGCTGAAGTCGCGTCAAAAACGGGGCGCGGTTGACTTCGAGACCACCGAGACGCAAATCGTGTGTGATGAAAATGGCCGCATCGAAAAAATTGTGCCACGCACGCGTAACGTGGCGCACCGGGTCATTGAGGAGGCCATGTTGGCCGCCAATGTGTGCAGCGCAGACTTCATTGCCCAAAGCAAACACCCCGGCCTGTTTCGGGTGCACGAAGGCCCCACGCCTGAGAAGAAGGAGATCCTGCAGAATTACCTGAAGGTGACGGGTTTGGGCATGACCATCAGTGACGACCCGTCGCCCGGTGAATTCCAGGCGATTGCCGTGGCCACCAAAGATCGGCCTGACGCGCAGCAAATCCATTCCATGCTGCTGCGCTCCATGCAGCAGGCCATCTATACGCCCACCAACAGCGGGCATTTTGGCTTGGCATACGACGCTTACACCCATTTCACCAGCCCTATCCGCCGTTATCCGGATTTGCTGGTGCACAGGGTCATCAAGTCCATTTTGGCCAAGACGCGTTACCAACTGCCGGTGCTGCCGATACCTGGGGAGGCACACGCCAAGTTGGCCCGCAGGCTGGAGAAGGGCGTAGCGTCGCGTGTGGGGCAACCCAATCAGGCACCCAAAAAGACCAATGCTGAGGGCATGGCTTGGCTCGCCGCTGGCCTGCATTGCAGTGCCAACGAACGGCGTGCCGACGAAGCCAGCCGCGATGTGGAAGCCTGGCTCAAGTGCAAGGACATGAAGGAGCACTTGGGAGAAGAATACGGTGGTGTGGTTACTGCTGCTACCAGCTTCGGTGTCTTTGTGACCCTGGATGCGATGTATGTAGAAGGTTTGGTGCACATCACCGAGCTGGGTGGTGAGTACTACCGGTTTGATGAGGCACGCCAGGAGCTGCGGGGCGAGCGATCGGGAATGCGCTACGCCATCGGCACACGTGTGCGCATCCAGGTTAGCCGCGTAGACCTTGACGGACGCAAGATTGATTTCCGGTTGATACAGGAAGGTGACGGCTTGGTGTCGCGTGCCATGGCGGACAAGGGTGTTGGTCGTGATACGAAAGTCCGCGTGTCCAAGTCGGACCGTTCGGAAGGAGCCACCAGTGGTCGCTCTGCACCGTTTATGGATGAGCCTCGCAAAAGGTCAACGGCAAAGTCGGTGAAAACATCCAAATCGGCGGATAAGGGTTCGGCGTCGCAAAAGAAGGCGCCGCGAAAGCGTCGTTGACGAGGGGCGGGGCGCGAGCTACAGCGCCTGCGCCAGATCCTGGGCTGTCAGGGTGGCCGTAGAGCTCCACCCATCGGCCACTTGCCCATGCCGATATACCGAGTTGCATGTGCTCAAAAACGCGTCGGCGCCTGCTGTGAGCCGAGCGCCTATCAGTCCGGCCAATACGTCTCCGGTGCCGGCCGTGGCCAGTCGCGCATTCCCCGTCGGGTTGATGTGCGGCAAGATTCCGGGCCCAGCGATGACCGTGCCCGAGCCCTTCAGGACTGCGATGCAGCCAAACCGCTCGGCCAAGGTCTGAGCGATGCCAAGGCGGTTGGCCTGAACCTCGGCACTGGTCGTATTCATCAGGCGGGCTGCTTCCAGCGGGTGCGGCGTCAATACCGTGGTATGCCCGCGCCGCGCCGACAGTGCTTTTTGAAGGGCTGTATTTTTTGCAATAGCGTTCAGGGCGTCGGCGTCCAGCACCAACCGCGTGGACTGCTCCAGCAGTTGCGGCAAGAACGCCGCTATGGCATCACCGCCCCCGCATCCTGCGACAACGGTCATGGATGCAAAGTCCAGTTCCAACAGGTCGCGGAACATGAGTTCAGGCTGCAATGGGTCTAATTGCATGGTCGCTGCGTCCAACATGCTGACATATACACGCCCGGCACCGCCCCGTATGGCAGCGCGCGCCGCTAGCAGGGCAGCCCCTGTCATGCCTTGCGTGCCGCCAACAACGCACACATCACCGTAGCTACCTTTATGGGTGTTGTGTGCCCGTACTTGCGGATTCGGTTGGCCGCTCAAACGAGCACACGCATCGTCAGGTTCGTTAATACCCAGGTCATCGAACCAGACCTCGCCGCATGCCGTGCGCCCGTCTGCAGTGAACAGGCCTGGTTTGAGCGTCAAAAGGCTCAAGGTAGTGTTGGCTTTGACGTGCAGTGCGGGTGTCGCCCCCGTATCGGCATTCAGGCCGGAGGGAAGGTCAACCGCCAATACAGGGGCGGGTCCCGCATTCATGCGGCGTATCCACTCCGCGCAGCGGTGATCCCACGGCCTGATGTTGCCTACGCCAAACAGAGCGTCGACACACAGGTCGTAGGTCTGAGGTGGAGCCTCGGCAAATACCACACCTGCATCCAGGGCTTTTTGGCGTGCCACTATTGCGTCAATGGGCCCTTGTGCTGATTCGTTCAAACAGGTTATTACAGGCAACTTGCCCCAAGATTTGAGGTACGTTGCAGCTTCGTAACCATCACCTCCGTTGTTTCCAGGCCCGCATGGAACCCACACAACCCTGGCGTGGGGCGCAACTGCCATAGCCAGCTTTGCGACCGCAAGTCCGGCGCGCTGCATCAGCATGTGCGGGGGGAGCAGCGGCGCAACGGAAGCTTCTATTTCACGCGACTTTGCGCCCGTGAAAAGGGGGCGGGCATAGAGCGCTGACCCTGCGTCGTGTACGCCCAGTATGCGTTCAGAACTCGTAGGTTTCTCCTTCGCGCGCCAGCCGGATATCTATTCCCTTGGCGATGCTGGCATTGGTTTGCAATGCTTCTTTGAAAGCCTCCTCCAGCGCATCATCACTACGGGTGGGTTCGTGGTGCGTACAAAACAAGACTTTTGCATTCGCTTGTTTGGCGCTTGCAATGCTGGAGCTGAACGTGCCGTGTCCCCATCCTTTTTTGGAGGGGTACTCTGCATCCGTATAGGAAGAATCCGCGATGAACACGTCCACGTCTCGAATGGCAGCCAGAATGGCTGCGTTCTTGTCGTCGACAAAACCTTGGTATTCGGCGTATCCCTCATCTCCGGGTTCGTAAATGTTGTATGGCGGCTCGTGGTCACCCGTAAAAAACACCGATTTCCCGTTGCTCTCGATGCGGTAACCGAAATCAATGACTGGATGGCTCAACATGCAAGGCGTAATGGTTGCGGATCCTATGGTGTGGGGCTCGCCCGGAACCAGGGTCACATACTCCATGCGAGCCTTCATCTCTGCCTCGCGGACCGGGAAAAAGCTGTATTGCAGCTGAACCGACATCACCTGCTCAATCCCTTTGCCCGAAACCGGATCAAAACCGCCATGCAAGCGCAGGGTATTGCCCGGTATGAAGTTTGGAATGAAGAATGGCAAACCCTGGATGTGGTCCCAGTGGGAGTGGGTTATTAATATGTTGGCAGTGACTGGCAATTCTGCGAGCAAGGTCTGCGACAACGGAAAGATGCCCGTACCCGCGTCCAGAATGATGAGTTCGTTGTTGTCGGTACGAATTTCAATACAGGTTGTGTTGCCACCGTAGCGCACCGTTTTGGGGCCAGGCGAGGCAATGGATCCGCGAACACCCCAAAATCTGACCTTCATGGCGATTCCTCACAGTTTTTGTCATCCTGCCACATTGTTGGCCAGAAGTCCCAAAAGATAAGGGCTGTTGCGGGGCAATGTAGTGAATCTGCCGCCATGTTATACTCGACTGGCTTTGCTGATGGTGCATGTAACCGTCGGTAGGCAAATCGCAGATCCGCCCCGTCAAGGTGTTACCGGTTCAAGCAACATAGCTTGGGTGGTGATAAGGGGGCTGGGTCTTAGACCTAACCTTTGGAGTAATTTATGGCAGTAACAATGCGCGAAATGCTGGAAGCCGGCGTTCATTTCGGACACCAAACCCGCTTCTGGAACCCCAAGATGGCCCCGTTCATCTTCGGCCATCGCAACAAAATCCATATTATCAACCTGGAAAAATCGCTCCCGATGTTCCAGGAAGCGGCCAAGTTTGTCCGCCAGTTGTCGGCCAAGCGCGGCACCATTTTGATGGTCGGTACCAAGCGTCAAGCACGCGAAACCGTGGCCGAAGAAGCGCAGCGCGCTGGTGTGCCTTTCGTCGATCAGCGTTGGTTGGGTGGTATGTTGACTAATTTCAAGACCGTCAAGACCTCGATCAAGCGTCTCAAAGAGATGAAGGCCCAGCAAGAAACCGGCTTGGACAGCATGAGCAAGAAAGAGCAACTGATGTTTGCCCGTGAGCTGGCCAAGCTGGAAAAAGACATTGGCGGCATCCAGGATATGGCTGCTTTGCCAGACGCGATTTTTGTGATCGACGTGGGTTACCACAAGATCGCCATTGCAGAAGCACGCAAGCTGGGCATTCCTTTGATCGGTGTGGTTGACTCCAACCACTCGCCAGAAGGTATTGACTACGTGATCCCTGGCAATGATGACTCTTCCAAGGCCGTGACCTTGTATGCCCGCGGCATCGCCGACGCGATCCTGGAAGGCCGTGCCAACCAGATGGACGATGTGGTCAAGGCCGTTGCCGCAGAGAGCAGTGACGAATTCGTTGAGGTGAGCGACGCTTCTGCCTGAAGTTGTCCCGCCTGAAAAAGGGGGCTTCGTGGCCCCTTTTTTTTAGCCTTTTATTAAACTATTGAACTGATTACGGAGAAACGAAATGGCTGCAATTACCGCTAGCATGGTTGCTGAACTGCGTGGGAAAACCGACGCTCCTATGATGGAATGCAAAAGGGCTCTGACCGAAGCCGAGGGCGATATGCTCAAGGCTGAAGAGTTGTTGCGTGTGAAATTGGGTAGCAAGGCTGGTAAAGCCGCAGCCCGTATCACAGCTGAAGGTGTTGTGGTGAACTGCATGGAAGGCAATGTAGGCGCCATGCTGGAAGTCAACTGTGAAACCGACTTCGTGACCAAGAACGACAGCTTTCTGGGCTTGGCCAATGCGGCCGTAGCGCTGGTCGCCAAACACAACCCCGCAGATGTGGCTGCACTCGGCGCCTTGGCGTACGAACAAGACGGTTTCGGTCCTACGCTGGAAGATGTGCGCAAGGGTCTGATTGGCAAGATTGGCGAAAACATGACCTTCCGCCGTTTCAAGCGTTTCGCATCCGGCGCACAGTTGGCCTCTTACTTGCACGGCACCCGCATCGGTGTGGTGGTCGAGTTTGAAGGTGACGCCACTGCAGCCAAGGACGTTGCCATGCATGTGGCCGCCATGAAGCCCGTGGCGCTGACTAGCAACGATGTGCCTGCCGAGTTGGTGGAGCGTGAGCGTTCTGTAGCGGCTGCCAAGGCAGCTGAAGATGCTGCAGTGGCAACCGCCGCCGGCAAGCCAGTCCAGTCCGCAGAAATCGTTGCCAAGCGCATCGATGGTGGTGTGCAGAAGTACCTGAAAGAAGTCTCTTTGTTTAACCAGACCTTCGTCAAGAACGACAAACAAACCGTGGAACAGATGCTGAAAGCTGCTTCGACCAATGTGAAGGCGTTCACCATGTATGTCGTCGGTGAAGGCATTGAGAAGAAGGTTGACGACTTTGCGGCTGAAGTGGCTGCACAAGTTGCCGCTGCACAGCAAGCCGCTTAATTGACGGTCTTTGTGCGTCCACCTGCCTATTTGCGATAAACGGAGTCACCCATGAGCCAAGAAAAGCCTGCTTATAAACGCATACTGCTGAAGTTGTCAGGCGAGGCTTTGATGGGTGACGACCAGTTCGGCATCAATCGCGACACCATCGTCCGAATGGTGGACGAAATCGCCGAGGTGACGCGTCTGGGTGTGGAAATGGCCGTGGTTATTGGTGGTGGGAATATCTTCCGTGGAGTCGCGGGCGGGTCCGTAGGCATGGACCGCGCCACCGCTGATTACATGGGGATGTTGGCAACGGTCATGAACGCTCTGGCCCTGGGTGACACGATGAACAAGGCGGGCTTGACGGCCCGTGTCATGTCTGCCATTGGTATAGAGCAAGTGGTTGAGCCCTATGTTCGCCCCAAGGCATTGCAGTACCTTGAAGAAGGTAAGGTTGTTATTTTTGCGGCCGGAACCGGAAATCCTTTCTTCACGACCGATACGGCCGCTGCTTTGCGCGGTGCTGAAATAGGTGCCGAAATCGTGCTCAAGGCTACCAAGGTGGACGGTGTCTACACGGCGGATCCAAAGAAGGATGCCAACGCGACCCGCTATTCCAAGATCACTTTTAATGAGGCGATGACCCAGAATCTGGGCATTATGGATGCAGCCGCGTTTGCACTGTGCCGTGACCAAAAGCTTCCCATCAAAGTGTTTTCCATTTTCAAGCACGGCGCACTCAAGCGCGTGGTCATGGGCGAAGACGAAGGCACTTTGGTACACGTTTGATAGTTTGTTTGAACCTAGTAGCAGGCTTGACGATCAGAGGATGAACTATGGCAATCGATGAAATCAAAAAAACGCTTGATACAAAAATGGACCAGTCCATTGCGTCGTTCAAGAACAACCTGACCAAAATCCGCACCGGACGCGCCAACCCGGCCCTTCTGGATGCTGTTCTCGTGGACTACTACGGTGCCATGCTGCCCCTTAGCCAGGTTGCCAATCTCTCTTTGTTGGATGCGCGCACCGTCAGCGTACAACCCTGGGAAAAGGGGATGGGCGCGAAGATTGAAAAAGCGATTCGCGACAGCGACCTCGGTTTGAACCCATCGAGCATGGGTGACCTGATTCGGGTGCCTATGCCTGTAATGACCGAGGAGCGTCGCCGCGAACTGACCAAGCTTGTCCGCAGTGAGGGAGAGAATGCAAAAGTTGCTGTGCGCAATTTGCGCCGCGATGCCAATGAGGGTGTGAAGAAGCTGGTGAAGGAAAAGCTGGCTTCCGAGGATGATCAAAAACGCTCTGAAGCTGAAATTCAGAAGCTGACAGATCGGCATATCATTGATATTGATCGTTTGGTTGCTTCCAAAGAACAAGACATCATGGCGGTTTGATACCCGCGATGAACTGAAACCAGCGCGCCCTTATGGCAGAACTGCATAACGTGCCACTCCATATTGCCATCGTCATGGACGGGAATGGTCGTTGGGCTTCCAAGCGATTTTTACCGCGCATTGCGGGGCACAACCGGGGGGTGGAGACTCTCAAGCGCATCATCAGTGCTTGCCCCAGCCGGCATATTGACACCGTCACAGTTTTCGCTTTTTCTTCTGAAAACTGGAATCGTCCGGTTGAAGAAGTTTCTGGCCTGATGGATATCCTCGCCATGGCCTTGTCACGCGAAGTGCCCAAACTGCAGCGTGATGGCGTTCGTCTGCGCTTCGTCGGCTCGCGCGATGGTTTGTCGGCCCGGGTCAAAAAAGGTCTGGAGGATGCGGAAGCGCTGACCGCGAGCAACACCTTGTTGTCGCTCAATGTCTGCTTCAATT
>JAYSZJ010000094.1:0-1530 GCA_043738115.1 Rhodoferax sp.
GTGAAAACTGCGCCGACGATTCGATCGTACTGGTCTGTCTTCGTGTAAGCCACTTTCACTGACTTACCGAGCACCGTGTTTGCCAGCGTGCTTTGCGAAACGCTGCCATACGGTTGCGCCAGTTCCGGTGCATCAATGCTGTCCAACCTGATCTTGTATTCGGCTCCGCCACTGGTTAGCGTGATGGTGTCCCCGTCGTGAACGCCAGACACTGATCCTTCCAGACGTCTGACGCCAACATCGACGCCACACAGCGTTCCTCCTTGGATTGGAGCAGCGGATGCTGGCACCGCCGCTGCGGTATTGCCACTCCCGCCGCTTTCGCCGCCGCCGCCGCAACCAACAAGCAATGCGCTCACAAAGGCACAGCTAAAAAGATATCTCATAATCAGGCAAGCTCACAGTATGTTTATGCAACCCGGACACCTTCAATCGTTTTCACTGTTCGGGTGCTCCAAGCTTAGACACGTTATGTTATGTGACGGGTCGAAACAGCTAAACCCTCTTCACAAGGCGCTGCCCTTACCCTGTCAGGATCGTCTACAACAACTTCTCTTGGTCAAATACATCATCAAATCAGCCTTTAGCGCAAGCTGTACGGGCACAAGCTGCTATCAAAACCGCAGTGAAAACCGTGCTTTTGGCCTGCGCTGGTCAAGGCGCATCAGAAGCTCGACGCAGCGGTGGACAAGGCCTGCGAACCGGGTGGCGGCAAAAAAATACAAGAACGACGCCGAGATGCGCGGCCTGGGTCACCAGACCCTGGGCCGGGCAGATGCGCTGCATGTGGCCCCGGCGCCATGAACCCCTCCTGGTACGAGCGCCATATCCTGCCCGTGGCGCTGGACTTTGCCTGCGGCCTGCCCATGGTCAGCCGCCAGCGCCAGCTCATCGTCCCACTGGCGCAGGGCCGGGTGCTGGAAGTCGGCATTGGCACCGGGCTGAACATGCCGTGGTACGACAAGCGCCGCGTGAGCCGCATCACCGGCCTGGACCCGGCCTTGCAAATGCATCCACGGGCGCGCGAGCGCATCATAGAAGCCGGGCTGGACGTGGAACTGGTGGGCCTGTCGGCCGAACGGATTCCCCGGCCCGATGCCAGCTTTGACACGGTGCTGATCACCTACACGCTGTGCACCATTCCCGACCCGCTGGCCGCCCTGCGCGAAATGCGCCGGGTATTGGCGCCGGGCGGGCAGTTGCTGTTTTGCGAGCATGGCCGAGCGCCGGACGCATCGGTGCGGCGCTGGCAGGAACGGCTGCAGCCGCTGTGGGGCAAGGTGGCCGGCGGCTGCCACTTGGGGCGCGACATTCCAGCGCTGCTGCAGGAAGCGGGTTTCAGCGTGGTCAAGCTGCACACGCACTACCTGCCCGGCCCGCGTCCCTTCACCTTTCACTACTGGGGGGAAACGCTGCCGGCCTGAGCGCTGGGGGCGTCCTGTTGCGTTGCAGGCGTGGTGGCCGCAACAAATACGCCACCTAGCAGCTCGGGCAGCCGCTCGATGCCCATCTTGAAACCGCAAGCCTGCG
>JAYSZJ010000095.1:0-1523 GCA_043738115.1 Rhodoferax sp.
CAACTGGCGGGCATCCCCGGCATTGGCCCGATCACGGCCAGCGCCCTGGTGGCCACCATTGGGGACGCCAAAAACTTTGGCAATGGCAGGCAGGTCGCCTGGCTGGGCTTGGTGCCCCGGCAGCACTCCAGCGGGGGCAAGCAAAATCTGCTGAGTATTCCGGTCCAACGTGACCGGTGATTCCGGGATCGTGACCGACATTCCGGTGAACGTGACCGGAGGGATTCCGGCAACGTGACCGCTGATTCCGACGAACGTGACCGATGCAAACGGTCACGCCAGTCGGCACGGCGGTATACGCCGTCGGCACGGTGTTGCGCATAAACGAAACCCGGCGTGGCGTGTAGCTTCGATGCTTTTTGCAAAGACTACATGCCCGCCTCAAGGATCAATATGCGCAAACTCAAAGACGCCCTGCGTCTCAAATTCGAGGCTGGACAGTCCCACCAACAAATCGCGGGTGCCTTAGGGCTCTCCAAAGGTGTTGTCACCAAGTACGTGGGCCTGGCCGTCGCCGCCGCTCTGGATTGGCCGGCCATTGCGGCCATGGACGAAGCAGCGCTGGAGCGACGGCTGCTGGCATTACCTCGCCCCAGCGACATCTATGCCCAAGCTGACTACGGACGCATCCACCAGGAACTGGGCCGCAAGGGTGTCACCCTCATGCTGCTGTGGGAGGAATACTGCGCCCAGGTCGGCGACGAGCACAGTGCAGACTTGCCCCTAAAGCCTTGGCGCTACTCGCAGTTCTGCGAGAACTACCGCCAGTTTGCCAAACGTCTGAAGCGCTCCATGCGTCAAGTGCATCGCGCTGGCGAGAAACTGTTCATCGACTATGCCGGCCCCACCATTGCGCTCGTGGTCAATCGCCAGGAGGTGGGACGCGCCAACATCTTTGTGGCTGCCATGGGGGTTTCGGGCTACTGCTTCTGCCTGGCTACGCCCGCGCAAACGGCCAAAGACTGGCTGGGTGCGACCGCGCAGGCATTGACGTTTTATGGCGGTGTACCCCAGCTCATCGTGCCCGACAACCCACGCGCGCTGGTCACCGTGGCTGATCGCTACGAGCCGGTGCTCACCCAGACGGTGCAAGACTTTGCCCGCCACTATGGCTGCTCGGTATTGCCCGCACGCGCCTACCACCCGCAGGACAAACCCAAGGTCGAGCTCAGCGTGCTGCTGGTCGAGCGCTGGATACTGGCACGCCTGCGCAAGCATCAGTTCACCAGCGTGGAAGAAGTCAACGACGCCATTGAACCCTTGCTGCACTGGCTCAACCAGCGCGCCTTTCAAAAGTTGCCCGGCAGCCGCGCCAGCGTGTTTGCCCAGATCGACGCGCCGGCCCTGATGGCCTTGCCGGTGCAGCCCTGGGAATGGGCGGTCTTCAAAACGGTGCGCGTACACATCGACAGCCATGTCGAGTTTGAGGGTCACCGCTACAGCGTGCCCAACGCCCTGGTCGGGCTGGCGCTGGAGCTGCGCGTGACGGCCCATGCGGTGGAGGCCTTGCACCGTGGCATGCG
>JAYSZJ010000096.1:0-70267 GCA_043738115.1 Rhodoferax sp.
GGATATGCGCCCATTGAGCAATACGTAGACGACGGTTCCATGCCCCAGGGCGCGTGGACGGATATTTACCAGATCGGGGCCATGCTTTATATGGTCATCACGGGCAAGACGCCTGCGACTTCTGTGGCGCGCATGATCAGCGACCCCGTGGTGCAATTGACAACCGACAGTTATCCGGGCTATAGCGCAGAGTTTTTGCACGGGGTTCACAGGGCATTGGCGGTGAAGCCGGAAAACCGACCTCAATCGATTGCTGAACTCAGAGATCTATTGGGTATCCGTACGTTTACCGCTCCAGCGCTTTCGAGTTGGGCCGCCTCGGGCGCCATGCCATTGGTGGAGATGGCTCTACCTTCAGCAGTTGATGCGCCGGTTGGTTCGGGCGCGAATTTGTTGCATGTGCATGGGATGTCGGTGCTGGCTACCAGCGGTATAGCTGTGCCGATTGCAGTGGACCAGACGATGGGTGACATAACGTTGCCACGGGATCTTGCTGTGTTGCAGGCCTCAGCAGAGGTTGAAAAAGCGGGCAAGGAAACTGTGCCACCCGCACCGGTGAAGGCCATCCCAACTAGACCCGCCGACTTGCCACCAAGCCCGGTGACAAAGGCCAACTTGGCTGAACCGAAGGAGCGCAGAGCGTCTTTACCACCCCCTCGAGCACCACGCCAGGCGTCGAATCGTCGACTTTGGACTTGGCTGGGTGTGGTGTCGCTGCTATTGGGCATAGGGATTGTGTGGTCACTCGTTGGAGAACGTAGCGATCAGGTGCCTGTTAGTGCGGCGCTGGCCTCTGATGAGACGCGGTTGTGGCTCAATGCCCAGAAAGAGAACTCTGTTTCGAGCCTCGAGGAATACCTGCAAAAATTTCCGAGCGGTGAGCATGCAGCAGAGGCGGCAGACCGCCTGGTGGCCCTGAGTCGACCCGCGGTTGCCGCTCTTGAGCTGCAGGCGTCTGCCTCAACTGCGGCGGTGCGCGCGGTGGAGGTAGTGTCTCCTGAAGCAGTGCCTGCAGCTTCAGCGGCATCCAGCTCCCGCAATACCAAGCCACCTTTGGTTGCTGCTTCCCAGCCCGCATTGGCCTCGGAGCAGCTTTCCGCGTCAGCGGCCACGCGCGCAGATGCTAAGGCATCGGAACCGCGTGTGATGGGTAAGGTGATGTTGCGGGTAACCCCTTGGGGCAATGTTCGGGTTGATCGGGCGCCGATGGGCACCACGCCCCCGCTGACGCAGCTGGAATTACCTGAAGGGCAACACCAGATTGATATTTCGAACCCAGCATCACCGACCCTGAGCAAGGTGATTCAGGTAAGAAAGGGCGAACCTGTGGTCATCAACCACAAGTTTGAGTAAGGCGGTCAAGCATGGCGCTGCGGCTTGCTTTTGTTCGGTTGAGTGGGAGGCTGTTGCTGGCGTTATGTGTACCTGCAGCGACCACTTGGGCCAATGATTGCCAAGAAATTTCTGCGGCCGCAGTTGCCCCTGAGACTATGGCTGCTCCGGGACGACAGCTTTTGGGTCAGGGCGTCGCGTTGTTTGATGCCAAAAACCTCAAAATGGCAGAGCGTGCGTTGCAGTCAGCGCTATTTGCTGGCCTGCCTAATCCGCATGAGAGGGTGCTAGCACACAAATACTTGGCTTTTGTGTTCTGTAGCAACGGCGAGTCCGCCCGCTGCGAGGCTGAATTTGATGCGGCTTTTTTGGCGCGCCCTTCGTTTTCGTTGGATGCTTATGAAATCCAAAATACACCTTGGCGTGATGCCTATCGAAAATCACAAACGCGTTGGGCTGCCCGTTGCGGAAAGCCGCTGGCGCCCATACAGTCCGGCCTGAACGTTGGCACGTTTGCGTTGAACAGCGCGGTGATCGTGGGGATTTCTCCATTGATGCCTGCAGCGGCAGGGTCTGGTTTGTCATTGGCCAAGTCGGCCGTACCGACCCTCTTGCCACAGAGCAATGTACGTTTGCGAGTTTCCCCTTGGGCTCGGATCGAAGTGGATGGCAAACGATTTGGCGTAACGCCGCCTATGACGCAATTCAATTTACCCCAGGGTACGCGTACGATTGAGTTGTCGAATCCAGGATTTGAAACGGTGAAGCGTGTGGTGCGGGTGGTCGATGGACAAACTGTCACGATTACCCATGATTTTGATGCAAGGTAAAGAGTAATGAAAATTCCAACATCCCCGTTGCTACGCATGACAAGTTGCGGCGCACTGGTCCTTTTGCTTGTGGCCTGTGAAACCGTGCCACGCAATCAACCGGTAGAGCCAGTGATAACAGTACCGGTAGCACCGCAAGAACCAGTCAAGCCCGTGGATCCGGTGGCCCAGAAGGAGCAGGCCCTGAGTGAAGCCCTGACGATTTACGCTGAGGGGCGTTATGACGATGCGGTTGCGTCGCTCACCCCGCTACTTGAGGGGCCCGATCTACCACTGAGTTTTCAAGTGAGGGTTTTGAAGTTCATCGCGTTTAGCCACTGCGCAATGAACCGGCTGCGGCCATGTCGGCAAAGTTTTGATCAGGCTTTGGAGTTGGATTCGACCTTTCAGTTGACCGAGGCAGAAAAGGGTCATCCGGTATGGGGGCGCGAATTCAACAATGCGCGGGCGGCGGCACGTAACAAGCGCCCCGTGAAGAAAAGTTCGTGACAGTGTCTGATCGCGACGGTATCTAGGCTATGGGAAAAATTGAACTCCGGGTGGACAGTGTTTCTGGCGTTGCTGTAGAGCACCACTGGTTTGCTGTGTTTGGCTTGGCTGGTGGCACGATCGGTCGGGGCGGGCAAAACAAATTAGTGTTGACAGATTCCGACGCGCGCGTGGCGCGGGTGCATGCCATGGTGCGGTTGGAGTCCGATGCGGCCTATATCGCAAATGTGTGCGAGCGTCGCCCCATGCGTGTGGCAGAGCAGGAATTGCTGTCTGGCCAAGAGGTGCAGTTGAACTTGGGGGCAGTGGTTCAAATTGGTCCTTATAGCTTGCGCGCGGTGGCACCGGGTACACCTATGCAATACGTGTCGTCGCCAGCAAGCATTCAAGCGTCACCTGAGAATGTGGTCACCGCACCGTTACCCGCTGCACCGTCGATGCAAATAGAACGCGAAGTGGTGGCGACTGCAACACGCACGCCCGCCATAGGATTGGCCGCTACGCCCAATCCATGGGCTGATATTCCGCAGCAAAGTCGCGGTGAGTTCAGCAACTTGTTGATGACCCCAGAGCCACCAGTTGCGCTGGCTGGTCAAGAGTGGCGCGCCTCGGAACAGAGCGGGGGTGTTGGTGTGCCCGAATCAGACAATCCCTTCGCCATTTTGGGGCGGGCGCAAGCAGCGCCAATACCAGTTGCACGGCCGCCAGCTGACGCAGCGCCGTTGGTTGCCATGTCGAATCCCTGGCAACTTGACGACGCTTCGCATCACGTTGCAACAAAGGCGAACGGACTTCCGAATTCGCTAGAACAGGGTTTGCCCGACCGTCCATTGTTGATCCCGGAAGACTACGATCTGTTTGCGCCCGACGTTCGAAAAGAGCAACAAGCTAAGGACCCTTGGGGGGGCGGCCTGGTCGCTCAAAGTTTGATCGATGTGGCGAACGTTCGAAACGATGGTTTATTGCGTTCTTTGCCCACCAGCGGTCCTGTGGATGAGCCCATGGACAACCCCGCACACAGCGGTTTGCCGAAGGCACTGGAACCGAGAGTAGAGCTTGATCCGATGAGGCTGTTCCAGAACCCTGGCGCTGTGGACCTGAATTCACCCCAACATGCCCCAGCCAGTCGCGGTCCAGAGTTGGCGCAGGTGTTCAGTCTGCCGCGTTCCGCGGTTGCCGCTCAGGCATTGGATGGGGCGTCGCCTGCACCTGTAGCGCCCGGGCTTGTTATGGGTAAGGTGACCGAGCCGGCATTGGTTTCCAAACTGGGGCTAAAGGCTACGCAAGGTTTGGATTTGGGGATGTTCGATGGTACCGGTGGTGCCCTGGCACAAAACCTTCCCACACCGATACCAACACCGGCAAGCACATCAAACGGCAGCGCTGCCTGGGACGCACGTCCGACCCCTTCGCCTCTCGATTTTGACTTGACTCCACCGCCCCTTGCTGCTGAGCACCTGCCTGAGGGGTCGGCCGGCACGATGGGTGGGGTAGGTGCCCAGGCACTGATCGACGCTTTTCTGGAGGGTTCGGGTTTGGCTCCAGGGCGAGTCCAGGCGGACATAAGCCCCGAATTCATGCGGACCTTTGGTGAGGCTTTTCGCGTGGCAGTGCAGGGCACGATGGACCTGCTGGCGGCCCGATCCGAGATCAAGCGCGAATTCCGCGCTGACGTGACCATCATTGCGCCCCGAGCCAATAACCCCTTGAAATTTTTGCCCAATGCGGATGGCGTCATCATGCAGCTGGTGGGGCAAAGCTTCCCGGGTTTTATGAAACCGGTGCCTTCCATGAAGGAGGCCTACTTTGACTTGCAGGTGCACCAGCTGGCCTTGATGGCCGGCATTCGGGCGGCCTACTCAGAGGCACTGGCCCGTTTTGATCCCGTAGAGTTGGAGAAGCGCAGCACGGCAGAGCCCGGCTTGATTCGGCGATTTTCTCCCCATGCGCAGAAAGCAGCCCTGTGGGATGAATACAAAAGCAGTTTTTCCGCAATGCGGCGTCACGCGGAAGATGACTTGCAGGCGTTTTCTGGCCAAACATTTGTTGCTGCTTACGAAGCAGCTGCAGAAGCGGCAAGGGTGCGCCCATGATCGCGCACATTGCGGGTGATCAACACCGCTACCGGCTGGTGATGTCGGCCCTTTCAGAGCGAGGCGGTAGGGGCAGCAATGAAGATCGTTTGGGAATGACCGATCTTGGAACGCGTGGATTTTGCTGCGTCTTGTCTGATGGCGCTGGTGGACACGGCAACGGTGCCCTGGCGGCACGATTGACAGTGGATTCGGTACTCAGCGGGTTTCGTGACAACCCGCTGTTTGCGCCGGCTGGAATGGCCTCCTTGATTTCGCTAGCGGAGCACACCGTGTCTGTGGAGCAGCCGACCTCTGTTTCCAGAAAGCATATGAGCGCCACGGTGGTTCTGTTGTGCATTGAGCCCACTATGGGCCGAGCTTTGTGGGCCCATTGGGGTGACTCGCGTTTGTATTGGTTTCGGCAAGGGCGGGTTCACCGTATCACCGAAGACCACAGCGTGGTGCAACAGCTGTTTCAGGCAGGTCTTTACAAGAACGAGGACTTGCGAAGTTTGCCCAACCGAAGCGTGTTGGCTGGCGCAGTCGGCGCTGAATCCCAAGTGCCACCCACGGTGTTGGCGCAAGCGGTGGATCTGGCTGAAGGCGACGTGTTTTTTCTGTGCTCGGATGGAATGTGGGAGAACCTACTGGAGTCTGAGATGGAGGCGGCATTGATCCGCGCCGAGGGCCCCGACCTCTGGCTGGATGACATGGCAGCCATGGTGCTCTCCAAAGGTAAAACGCACCAAGACAACTTGAGCGGGTTGGCAGTTTGGGTGTCTTCTAACGTTTCGGACATGGCCTAGTATCAAACATGGTGAAATACCTTATTCCCGGCGCTGCCGGTACCTCGGAGCACAACGACACCTTCTCGGGTCGTGAGCGGCAGGCTTACGGTCGTTCGCGCGTGGTTATTCGCGCCGAGGCTCCTGGTGTCACGGATGACGATGGCCGCGCAGAGATCAAGCGTCTGATGGCACGCTCGGCCAGTGAAGGGGCGGCGCAGACGATAGCACCTAGCGACGCCAAGGTCGTGCAGTGGCTCTGCAAGGCGGTATGTAGTGGTCAAGGTGAGTCCTACTTGATGGCTGCACGACAAGAGCGGGCGTTGACCCGTTCGAATCCTGATCCGAATTTGGTGGCCGCAGAACGCTTCATGGGAGGCTATGAAGGCAGCATCAATGAAGTGGCCCTCGGGTTTCAATTTGTTGGAAAGCAATGGCGTGAAACTTGGTTGGCGGGAAAGGTGCGCGAGATGGCCCCTGCTTCAGCGTGGAACAGCATGCTGTTTGCGATGTTCTTTGGTAAAAACGGCTCACCTGCATCGAGTGCCAGTTTCACGACCCGCTGGGGACTGTCGGGCATAGGGCACCGCTACATGAAGATCAAACCGGGTTCTGATGAGTCGCCCTTTCATTGCGATTGTCAGGAAGGGCACTGATGCGCGTGGCAGTTGTCCTGCTGTTGTTGCTGCCCTTGGTGGTGTATTTGGACGTGATTCGTTTCGGTGCGCCTGGCTTGAGTTTAGTGGCGGTGGTGGCGCTTTTGGCCCTGTTGGCGTGGGCTGGTTTTCGCGCCCTGTTTAAACGCCCCCTGCGCGGACGTTTGGTGTTGGTGTGGGCGTTGTTCCTGTTGGCTTGTCCTGCATTGGTGTTGACGCTGGCGACACGCCAAGAAGAGAAAATTGCGCTGAGCGTGACGCAGTTGGCCAAGCCGATTACGCGGTTCAAAGCGGAGAAGGGCCGGTTTCCGGAGACGCTCAGAGAAGTGCCTGATTTCAGTGCCGGGCAGGATTTTGTGACAGACCGCTCGCTGCGAGTCCATGGGCGTGTGGTGAGTTATGGGTACGCTTCGAAGTCTGTGACCACAGGGCCGGATGATGCTGCGGCCAATTTGAGTTATTGGTCTTTTGGTGCCATGCAAAGAAAAATTTTCAATGTGGGTCGTGGCGCTTTTGACGCGCCTATGAATGAGTAAACGGACATGACAAGATTGATCCTTAAGGAGTACACCGTGCCTCACAGTTTGCTCTCTTGGCTGCAGGTTCGACGTATTGTCTGTGCTGCCGCCGCCGCCGTGATGTTGGCGGGCTGCGGCGTGGTCAGCACTATCAGTCGGCCAGACGAACCAACGCCGACGGCGGTGCCCACCGCACGGTTTGAAATTGTGGCCGACCGCAGTTTGAATCCTGACATCAATGGCATTCCTAAGCCGGTGTTGTTGCGCTTTTACGAGTTGCGTGCAACAGCCGCCTTTGAGCGGGCGGGGTTCCTAGATTTGCAGGACAAAGATGAGACCCAGTTGGGTGGTGATTTTGTTCGGCGCGAGGAATTCCTGATCATGCCGGGTGAGCGCCGGGTGATTGAGCGTAAAGGCAGTGCTGACGTTCGAGCCTTTGGACTGTTCGTCGCCTATCGCGACCTGGAGCGTAGCACTTGGCGTGCGACAGCTCAATCGCCCAATTCCGTAGAGCTGCGCAGACAGTGGTTTGGTCTGGGCCCCAATGAGCAACTCAAGCTGGTGAATTACCGCGTCGTGGTGTCACGCGATGCGGTGAGAGTTGAATTACAAAAAGAACAAAGGTAACCCCATGGTCTGGCAACGCAAAGTGGTCTGGGCAGAAGGCATGTTCCTTCGGCCGCAGCATTTTCAACAACAAGAACGCTATTTGGACTATCTGATTCAGGCGCGCAGTCAACCTGGGCAGCCCTTATTTTGGGGATTTTCTCAGCTGCAGTTGGACACCAACCTTCTGGCGTTGGGAAAGGTAGCTGTCGTAAGCGCGCAAGGCGTGTTCCCCGACGGCACACCGTTCAGTTTTCCGCTGAATGATGATGCGCCCGCAGCACTGGAGATCCCCAAAGATTTGAAGGACACGCTGATTTACTTGGCCATGCCCTTGCGCCGCCGAACGGGTGTTGAGGTTACCTTCGGCGATTCGCAGCAAGTGATGGCGCGTTACCTTGCTCAGGTTTCCGAGGTGGTTGACGTGAACGACGTGGGCGCTCAGCCCGCTGAGGTTCAGATCGGTTGCCAACGCCTCAGCCTGCGAGCGCACCACGATGTGACCGAAGGTTGGGTCAGTTTGCCGGTGGCCCACATACTGGAGCGCCGCTCTGATGGCTCCTTGCTGCTAGATACCAACTTCATTCCGACAGTCGTCAATAACTCGGAAATTTCGAGCCTGTTCAACTTTTGCCGAGAGCTGCACGGTTTACTCAAGCAACGGGGTTCGGCCTTGGAAGACCGATTGACCCAACCGGGCCGAGGTGGGGTTGGCGAGGTGGGTGATTTTTTGATGTTGCAGTTCGTAAACCGGTGGGAGTGCGCGGTGGAGCATTGGGTGCGGGTGCGCAGCATTCATCCGGAGCGGCTTTTTGACGAATTGTTGAAGATGGCGGGCGAGGTGTCTACCTTCACGCAAGAGCGGCGCCGTCCAGCCGAGATGCCCGCTTACGACCACGATAACCTGCGGCTGTGCTTTCCGCCGCTGATGCTTGAGTTGCGCCGCGGCCTGTCTTCGGTGCTAGAGCAAAACGCAATTCAAATCGAACTGCAAGAGCGCCAGTATGGCGTTCGCGTTGCATTGATCCCAAGCACCGAGTTGCTGACGACCTGTGATTTCGTGCTGGCGGTGCATGCTCAAACCACTGTCGAATTTTTACGCGCACATTTCCCCACACAAACCAAAATGGGTCCGGTGGAGCGAATTCGCGACTTGGTGAACTTGCATCTGCCTGGTGTAACGCTTCGGTCGATGGCGGTTGCCCCACGCGAGATTCCGTACCACGCGGGGTATTCCTACTTTGAGCTGGACACCAACCACGACTTGTGGCGCCAACTGAACAACTCTGGTGGGTTGGCAATGCATATATCGGGTGAGTTCCCTGAGCTCCAACTGGAGTTTTGGGCGATTCGTCGCTGAGGAAGATACATGTCAACACAAAACCTTGGCATGCAGTTCGGTGGTGACGCGCACGCGTTCTCCCGATCGGCGGCACAACCACCGTTCGATAGATTCGGTTCGTCCTGGGATGGTTCGGTGGCACCGGCTAAGTCGGACTTGCCCGATGTGACCAGTGGCGGCAACCCATTATTGGCGGCGGGTAACACCCTGTTGAATCTGATTCCCCAGATTCGGGCCATGGCAACCAATGCAAGCCCTCTCGTTTTTCAGCAATATTTGCTAGAGGCCATTCGTGACTTTGAACGCCAGGCTGGGGGGGCAGGGGTGCCGATGGAAACGGTGATTGGAGCGCGCTATTGCATATGTACGGTGCTTGACGAAACGGCCTCCCAAACGCCTTGGGGTGGCTCTGGGGTGTGGCCGCGTCACAGCTTGCTGGTGGCCTTGCACAACGAAACGTGGGGCGGTGAGAAGTTCTTTCAGTTGTTGGCCAAGCTGGCGCAAACGCCAGGTCAGCACATCGATTTGATCGAGCTGATGTACTACTGTTTAATGTTAGGTTTTGAGGGCCGCTATCGGGTGATAGAAAACGGCCAGAGTCAACTCGAAACACTAAAAGCCCGTTTGCTCCAAGTGATTGAAGCGACGCGTGGAGACCGCAGCGGCGCTTTGTCGATACGCTGGCGTGGCGTCGAGAGAAAGGCATCACCGCCTTGGACCATGGTGCCTCTTTGGGTGGCTGCTGCCGTAACGGTGTTGATAGGTTTCCTGATTTTCCTGTGGTTCAATTACCGGTTGGCGTCTCAGTCGGATGATTTGTTCGCTTCCATCAATGGCATTCGCTTTCCAAAGCTGCAGGTCGCCACGGTGGTGGCGGCCAAGCCCCGATTGCGGCAGTTCCTGGAACCTGAGATCCGGGAGGGTTTGGTTGAGGTGATTGACGCGGCGGACCGCAGTACGATCATCTTGAGAGGCGATGGGTTGTTTGACCCGGCCTCTACCGTTGTCAAGCCCCGTTACGTTAGTGTGATCGAGCGTGTGGCGCAGGCCTTGAACGAGGTGCCGGGGAAAGTAGTCGTCAACGGCTACACAGACAATTCGCCGATACGGACAGCGCGCTTTCCTTCAAACTGGCAACTCTCTCAAGAGCGTGCGCAGGCGGTGTCCGACATGCTTTCACGCAGTGTGCGTGAGGGTGGCACACGTCTTAAAGCCGAAGGGCGGGCCGATGCCGACCCCGTGGCCCCTAACAACTCAGCCGAGGGAAAGGCGCGAAATCGGCGAGTCGAAATTGTGTTGCTGGTAGCACCACAAGTGCGTGACAACGAACTGCAAAGCTCGGTTGCAAGCGTCGTTGGTGACGAAGCATCTCCGGGCGATACACAGCCTGGTACTCGAGTAAAAAGATAGACCATGTTCAGAAACTTTTTTGGCTATTTTTTTAACCGCTACACCCTGATTCTGCTGGGTTTGATCCTGCTGAGCCTAGTAGTCTGGTTCATTGGGCCTCTGGTGTACATCAAACCTTACCAGCCACTTGAAAGTGAGCAGGTTAGGTGGTGGATCATCGCGGCGATCTTTACGCTTTGGTTCCTGCGGTTGTTGATTGCTTGGTGGCGCGCCAGGAACATGAATGGGCGAATGTTGGGTGCGATGGTACGTTTCACCGGTTCAAACGCGGTGCACGCTGAAGTAGGTCCGGCCGCCAAAGAGGTGCAGGAACTGGAGTCACGGTTTAAAGAGGCCATAGGCATTTTGGGGAAGACCCGGTTTGCTCAGACTGAAAACGGGTTCTTGGGTCGCTTGACAAAGCGCTACATCTACCAGTTGCCCTGGTACTTGATTATTGGCTCCCCCGGTTCCGGCAAGACAACGGCCCTGGTCAATTCAGGGCTCAACTTTCCTTTGGCGGATAAGTTTGGCAAAGGTTCCATTCGCGGTGGTGGGGGCACCCGCAATTGCGACTGGTGGTTCACTGACCAAGCTGTGTTGCTCGATACCGCTGGACGTTACACCACGCAAGAAAGCGACGCGGCTCAGGACAATGCGGCGTGGACAGGGTTCTTGCAGTTGCTCAAGCGCTTTCGGGGACGCCAGCCTATCAACGGCGTGCTGGTAACGCTGAGCGTTCAAGAGCTACTCAGCAGCACCGAGGCAGAGCGGGCTCATCTGGCGCAAACCATAGGCTTGCGTTTGGGCGAGCTTTGCGCCGAACTGACGATCAGGTTCCCGGTGTATGTATTAATTACCAAGGCTGACTTGCTAGCCGGTTTCAACGAATTCTTCGCGCCTTTGAACCGAGAAGAGCGCGCTCAGGTTTGGGGTTTCACCTATCCTTTTGCCGAGACAGGTGAACAGGTCGATCCAAGCTCTCTTTATGAAGTTGAATTCAATGCCCTTTCTCAGCAGATCAATCGGTTGCTGCCGCAGCGCTTATTGGCCGAACCAGACTTGTCTCGGCGTGGATTGATCTATGCGTTGCCACAGCAGTTTGAGGGCTTGCGAGGTGTTGTCAGCGAAACCCTTAAAACGATTTTTTCGGCATCACGATTCAAGGAAAAACCGCAGTTGCGCGGGGTGTATTTCACCAGTGGCACTCAAGAGGGAATGCCCTTTGACCGAGTGATGTCGGCACTGACGCGTCGCTTCTCGGTGGCACCACAAACCTCGGCGGCATTGGCCGGGCAAACTGGTAAGAGCTATTTTATCGAGACCCTCTTCAAGGGCGTAATGTTCAATGAGGCGGGCCTAACTGGACGCAACGCCAAGAAGGAGAGTCAGCTTCGCTGGATGCAGGTCGGCGGCTTAGCGGGATTGGCCGTAGCGTTGGCTGTGGCGATTTCAGTATGGGTCTTCAGCGACATCAACAACGAGCGTTATATAGGTGAAGTCAAAGGCAGCGTCGGGACGTTGAAGCAAGCGGTGGACGACGCAAAGAACACCGACCCCGACAACCTTGTCGCGCTTCTGCCCATGCTGGACCATGCCCGAAAGGTGGCCGTGAGTGAGCGCTACGAAGGCGACTCGGCGCCGATCAGTTGGCGCTGGGGGTTGCTACAGGTGCCCAAAGTGCAAGCTGCAGCCGATGCGACTTATCTGCGATTACTAGAGGACGCTTGGCTCCCAAGGCTGTCGGGGCAACTGCGACGATCCCTGCGCGACGTTGCCTCCAATAACCCCGAGGCCAGCTACGAAGCGCTGAAGGTTTATCTGATGCTGCACGATGCGGAGCGTTTCGATGCAAAGTCCGTAAAAGCCTGGGTTCGCAATGACTGGGATCGCACTCTGCCGCCTCAATTGCTGCAAACCGGTATTGTTGATCGATTGACGGTACATCTTGACCGCCTGATGGACGACCGAGTGATCGTCTCGCCCATTCCGATGGATAAGGAATTGGTGACAGAGGTACGGCAGCGATTGGCGCAAATGTCTCCGGCCCAGCGCGCGTACAGCCGCTTGAAGCAGCTGCTGCTGTCAGGTAATGGATTGCCTGCCGATTTCACGGTGGTCCGGGCCAGTGGCCCGGAGGCCCCGCAAATTTTCAATCGCCGCAGTGGTCGACCCTTAACGCAGGGCATATCGGGTTTGTTTACCTACAACGGCTACCACGGAGTATTAACGCACGAGTTGCCAAAAGTTACCGCGCTCCTCTCCAAGGAGGAGGGTTGGGTGATCGGGCAGCCCGACGGCAAGCGCAGCGCTACCAACGAAGTGCTCACCGGGCAGCTCGCCAATGAGGTCAAGCGCCTTTATCTGATGGAGTACGCCAAGCTTTGGGAAGATTTCCTCGCTGATGTTCGTCCCGTGCGTACTACGTCCCTGGAGCAAGCTGGTGAGCAGGCGCGGCTTTATTCCGCGGCCAATTCCAGTTTGGAACAATTCGTACGTGCAGTGGCGCGTGAGACGACGCTGGCACAAAAGCCCGGCAGCGATGGCACGGGTGGCAGCACCGGCACCAGTTGGCTAGGCGAGAAGCTCAACCGTATCAAAGAGGAGCAAGAGCAGCTAAGCCGGCTTACCGGCAAGCAAGTAAATGTGGGCGGGTTGGTAACCACTGGAACCCTCGAAGCAGATATCGTCGACTTCCGATTCCGCGAATATCGGCGTCTGGCAGGGGGGAACGGCGGCTCTGGACCTTCACCGATTGTTTCCAGTTTGCAGGTGATGAATGAAGCTGCCGCGGTCATCGCTTCGGCCCGGCAACAGGTCAAGGCTGGTGGTAGTGTTCCGCAAGGTTTATCCGCCACACTGGAAAAATTGCGGGCCGAAGCCAAGCGGGTGCCGGCGCCGCTCAACGTCATGTACGAGGACCTCGCAGTCGCCACGTCTGCCTTTGTGGGGCGGGACGTTCGCAGCACTATCGGTGGAAATCTCAATGCCACCATTGGTGACTTCTGCCGCCGCTCGATTCTCGGTCGCTATCCATTTACTCGCAGTGCGAGCCGGGATGTCACCGCAGACGATTTTGCTCGTTTGTTTTCCGTGGGTGGGACGATGGACGAGTTTTTCCGCGCGAATTTGCAACCTATGGTGGACATTTCCACCTCATCCTGGACTTTCAAACAAGGTATCGACGGCACGCCCGCGGGTGGCTCAGCGTCCCTAGTGTCATTTCAGAAGGCGGCAACGATTCGGGACGTTTACTTCCGCGCTGGTGGGAAATCGCCCAGCATTCGCTTGGAAATCAAGCCGATTGAGATGGATGCCTCTATCTCGCAGATGGTGCTTGACGTGGATGGCGAAATCCTGCGCTACCAGCATGGCCCTCAAATTCCGAAATCGGTTAGCTGGCCTGGCGCCCGAGGCACGGGGCAAGTCAGATTGCAAATCACTGCGGTGGGCGCTGAAAGCACGGGGCTGTTGACTGAGGGGCCGTGGGCTCTGCATCGGCTGTTTGATCGGGCTCAAATTACACCCGGTAACGCGCCAGAGCGTTTCATTGCAATTTTTAATATAGACGGGCGAAGAACGAAGTTTGAGATAACGACCAGCAGCGTCTTGAACCCTTTTCGATTGAAAGCCTTGGAGGAATTTGAGTGTCCGAGCAATCTTTGATGTCGACACGTGCGGCCACTCGTGTCGCTTGGTTCGGGAAGTTGCCCGCGCTAGGCGACTTCGTTGGGCGCCGTATGCCACACGCTTTGGGTGAAGTGTGGGACTATTGGTTGCGCTGCGGCATGGAGCAGTTGCGCAACGAAGCGCTTGAGCAGTGGCCGCAACGGTTTGTACAGACCCCGCCATGGTTTTTTGTAGCGCCTGCCGGGGTTACGGGTTCACCGGTATGTGGTGTGCTGGCCCCCAGTGTCGACCGAGTGGGGCGCTACTACCCAATTGCGATCTTGGCGGTGGCCAGAGAAGCTGGGGCAACGTTCGCCAGTGACGCTGCGCTGTCCCAGTTTTTTGGTGGGGCACGAGCGGCCATCGTAGACGCCCGACGTCTGCCTTTGAACGCGGAAGACCTTGATGTGCGTTTATCGGGGTTGGTGTGGCCTTTTGCCGAGCCTCACGCCACGCGACAAGACACATTAATCGGTGAACTGTTGGCAGACTTGAATGCCGTGAGCGATTGGGGAGGACAGCCCGTGACATTACCCAGCATGGCCTGGCGTGATGTGGTTAACACACGTTCCGAGAGTAGCGTGTGGTGGGTCTCGCCCACACCTGGCAACTCATATGAGGAAGTCGTCCATCACGGCGCTTTCCATCGAACTTTGTTTACCCGCCTGTTCCATGGCACAGCCCGTTGAGACAGTCATCCGCTTTTTAAAAATGGGCAGCAACTCATGATAGACCTTGAAGAATTTCTCCGCCCGGTAGAAGACGGAATGCCTTGCGGTGCCGATCTAACCTACGACACAGATTTTTTGGCCCTGGAAAACGCCAGCCGGGGAAAGACTGAGCAACAGTTTGGCGACACCGTAATTGCAGCAGAACCGCCAGATTGGCGCGACGTCGAAAAGCGTGCGGTTGCCTTGCTAACGCGAACCAAAGATATACGTGTGGCGAGTGCTTTGTGTCGTGCGTGGGTCAATGTCAAAGGCTTGCGCGGAATGGCCTCTGGCATAACTTTGATGGTTGATTTGATGGAGCGCTATTGGGGCGGTGTGCACCCGTTGCCAGAAGATGGAGACTACTTCATGCGGATGAATGCAGTCTCGTCGCTGGACGATGTAACGGGCTTGCTACGAGATCTTCGTCAAGCGGATTTTTTAAAATCTTCAGCCGGGCTGGTGAACGTTCGAGAGGCAGAAGCGCTGGTCCGTAGTGGATCGGTCGAAGCGGCGGGCAAAATGTCCCTCGGTCAGCTTCGCGCAGCACTAGCCGATGACTCCCGCCGAGAAGACGGCGTAGTGAGAACGGTATGCTGTATCAGTGAAGCGTTGTCCCGGGCACGTAGTTTATATAGCACTCATCTATCCGGACACCAGTTGCCTGAAATGGGCAATTTGCAATCATTGGTGGACGCACTGACAGAGTTATTGCCACAGACAAACGTGCTGGGCAACGACGTGTTGGTCTCGGCCGTGGAGGACGTTAGTGAGGCAACGACACCTGCTTCGGGATCCACTGTAAGCGTTTTGCGCAATCGTGAAGACGCTATTGCCATGCTGCATAAAGTGGCGATCTTTGTTGAGCAAACCGAGCCAACCAATCCAGCGCCATTATTGATTCGGCGAGCCGCCAGATTGATGCGGATGGACTTCATTGACATATTGCGTGAGCTTTCCCCTGATAGCTTGGCCCAAGTAGAGAACATCACAGGCAGCAAAGATGTATCTTGACGTGCGACGAGCGCTCAGAACCGAAATTCTTTCCCTGAGGATGCTATAGGATTATGTTTATCTCGCAACTTGGAGCACTTTTCTACTTTTAGCTTCGTTCTAAGCCGACTAATTCGGTTGCAGGTGACTGCTCTCAACGCGGGTTCAAGCTTTAGCCCGTATCGTTTTGTAGCAAATTGCTGTTTTTTGTAAGTAAATGATTCTTCGCAGGAGTTGTTTTTTTGGTTCCCCTGGGCGGGTAATGGTGAACTCACAACGTTCACCTTGTTTTCTATTCATAAGAGAGGTTCATGATGGCATTGAGCAAGACAGGCAAAAGTGGTCAGAAATTCATCGCCCGTAACCGGGCCCCGCGTGTGCAGATCGAGTACGACGTGGAAATTTACGGTTCAGAAAAAAAGGTGCAAATCCCGTTCGTGATGGGTGTGATGGCAGACCTGTCTGGTAAGCCCGCCGAAGCGCTGCCAGAAATCAGCGACCGCAAATTCCTTGAGATTGACATAGACAATTTCGACGCCCGTATGAAGTCTGTCAATCCGCGTGTCTCTTTTAATGTTCCCAACACGCTGACGGGAGATGGTCAACTGCACATCGACCTGACGTTTGAAAGCATGGACGACTTCTCGCCTGCGGCTATTGCTCGTCGTGTCGGCGCACTCAACTCTTTGTTAGATGCCCGCACGCAGTTGCACAACTTGCTGTCCTACATGGACGGCAAACAAGGTGCCGAAGAGTTGATCAGTAAGGTGCTGCAAGACCCCGCACTGCTGAAGTCGCTTGCGGTGACCCCCAAGCCCACTGATGCCCCTGTTGCTGGTGCCGCCACCGACGCCGCTTGAACACCTGACTGAACGGAGACCAATTTATGAGTGCACTTCAAACCGAAAAATCCTCAGCCACGCAGCTTTTGGAGGGCAGTGAGTTTTCGTCGCTACTGCAAAAAGAGTTCAAACCGAAGACTGACCAAGCGCGCGATGCTGTACAGGCCGCCGTGCAGACTTTGGCGCAGCAAGCCTTGGCTTCTGCAACGACGATTTCCAGCGACGCATACCAAACGGTCCAAGCCATCATTGCAGAAATCGATCGCAAGCTATCAGAGCAGGTGAACCAAATCATTCACCATGCAGAGTTCCAGCAGTTGGAAGGCGCTTGGCGTGGCTTGCACCATTTGGTGAACAATACTGAAGTCGATGAGATGCTCAAGATTCGTGTGATGAATATCACCAAAAAAGAGCTGCATCGCAACATGCGCCGCTACAAAGGCGTCGGTTGGGATCAAAGTCCCATCTTCAAAAAAGTGTATGAAGAAGAGTATGGTCAGTTTGGCGGCGAGCCATTTGGGTGCTTGGTCGGTGACTACCATTTTGACCATAGCCCGCCCGACGTTGAATTGCTCGGCGAGATGGCAAAGGTCTCTGCTGCGGCGCATTGCCCCTTTATTGCCGGAGCATCGCCTGCGCTGATGCAAATGGACTCTTGGCAAGAGTTGGCCAATCCGCGTGACTTGACAAAGATCTTTACCAACACTGAATATGCTGCTTGGCGCAGCTTGCGCGAGTCCGACGACTCCAAGTACATCGGGTTGGCGATGCCACGCTATTTGGCACGCTTGCCATATGGCGCTAAAACCAATCCGGTCGATGAGTTCGATTTTGAAGAGGAAACTGATGGCGGAGACCATGGCAAGTATTGCTGGTCTAACTCAGCCTACGCCATGGCCGTAAACATTAACCGTTCGTTTAAATACTACGGCTGGTGCACAGCCATTCGTGGAGTGGAATCTGGCGGCGCGGTTGAGAACTTGCCCGCCCACACTTTTCCGACCGACGACGGCGGTGTGGACATGAAGTGCCCGACAGAAATCGCTATCAGCGACCGTCGTGAAGCTGAGTTGGCGAAGAACGGTTTTATGCCCCTGGTGCACCGCAAAAATACCGATGTGGCCGCTTTCATTGGCGCGCAGTCGCTCAACAAGCCTTCAGAATACTACGACGCAGATGCTACCGCTAATGCCAATCTCGCAGCTCGGCTTCCCTATATGTTTGCCTGCTGCCGCTTCGCGCATTATCTTAAGTGCATCGTGCGCGACAAGATCGGGTCTTTCAAGGAACGCAGCGACATGGAGCGCTGGTTAAATGACTGGATTTTGAACTACGTGGATGGTGACCCTGCAAATTCATCCCAGGAAACCAAGGCTCGCAAACCCTTGGCCTCGGCTGAAGTGCAAGTGGAGGAAGTGGAAGGGAATCCGGGCTACTACACCTCTAAGTTCTTCCTGCGCCCACACTACCAGTTGGAAGGTTTAACGGTGTCCTTGCGTTTGGTCTCCAAGCTGCCTTCGGTGAAAGAGGCGGGGAACTGACGTTGCACTCCTGGCCATTGCGCCACAGGGTTTGAGGAGTCGTCCTTTGCCCACAGTGTCGCATGGTAGGTTCAGTATTTTGCGGGAGGGGAGAATATGCTAAATGTTAATGCTTTGGGCCATGTAATTGATTCGCGCGTAGTGCTATCGGTTAGCGCTAGTATTGAACGCGGGAAGCTCGCCGCCGTCTCCGGCATCATCGTCCACCAAACGGGGGGGGCAACTGCGACGTCCAGTCTCAACAGCTACGCCAATCCGAAGGCAAATGGAGCCCATTTTCTAATCGACAAGGACGGCACCATTTACCAGACGGCTTCCATATATCAGCAAACATGGCACGTGGGCTCACTCAAGGCCCGCTGCGTAGCTGAATTCCGTTGCTCCCCGGCTGATAAAGCTGGCTTGAAAAAATTCAGCCCATCAGCCGAACACAAACGCGAGTCTGCTAAGGCAGTGCCTGATCGCTTCCCTTCGAACAAAGATAGCATTGGGATTGAACTGGTTGGAGGGCTGACCCCTGGTAAGCCTGGTGAACCCTCTGAAAAGAGAATCTACGAAACAGTGACAACGGAACAAAACGCATCACTCCATTGGTTGGTTCAAGGCCTGCGGGATTTGTTCTCGGTACCTCCTACTGAGGTGTTTCGACACCCCATGGTGTCGCGCAAGAATCCAACCGAGGCTGCGACGGCGTCATGGTGATGTTGCGTACAGCCTATCTGGGAGTGGCACTTCTTACCGTTGCTTGTTGTGTGTGGGCGGACGGAGCCGTATCTACGATGAGAACCGATACGGAGGTAAGTCTCTCCCCATTAATTTTGCCAAACATACGGGCTATCAATATCGATGAGAACGGGGCAACTTCTCCTGCGGCTGGGAACGTAGATCCACAGTGCAAACGATTTCGCCTAACGCAGTCGAATGTGATTGATTATTTGCGCACGGCACAGGTAGTCACTGAACACGACTATCTGCATACCCTCGACTGGTCGCCGTGTTTTGCTTCCGGAACAGTTTATTTTGAGGGTGGAGTGACCGGTGTGTGGGGCATACAGCAGTATCGCGCCGGCTCCCTCAAACTTAGTGATGGCAGAGATCTCTATCTGTATTGCCCGAAATGCAAGTCGCGTCGATTTTCAAATCTTTAGTGCAGCAACGTTTGTATATTGAAGCTGCCCTTGCGTCGGGTGTCCGTGCAGCCTTCCATCCAACAACCTTTTCCTCCATGGTTAACAACACTCAGGATTTCAGTATTTCATGCCTTACAAATTGATCATCGCCGAAGCTGATGTCTTCGGCAAAGCTAAATTCGCAAACGACAAGGGCAACACTGAATGTGTGGAGTTCGTCCAGCAGGCCACTGGGGCGCCCAAGGCGACTGATTGGCGCAAAGGCATCCGTGTGGGGGATGCCAAGTCGGGTGAGATTCCGCGAGGAACGGCCATCGCTACATTCGATGCAAACGATCGTTACCCCACGGATTCGCTTGGTCGGCATGCTGCCATTTATTTAACGCACGACGAGCATCGGATATTGGTTCTCGACCAATGGAATGCCCAAGGGCAGGTGTTGCAACGCCCCATTTGGTTTAAGCGACCCAAAGGCACCAAGCGCAGCAACGATGCGGACACCTTTTACGTAATCAAGTAGGCACACAGATGGCATCTCTGAGAATTTTTGTATGTGCAGTGTTTTCGATTGGTTTTTATCAGACTGCCGCGGCACTGGAGATTCGCTGCCCCGCAAACCTTACGGAAACGCCTGGTGTCGTGAGCCCCGATCCTCTGTGGACAATCGCGGCGCCAACTGGGGAGCGGTCTCTGGATTCGGTGGGTGTTTATTGGGGATCGGCTGATCAAAGGGGTGCGCAAGTTCCAGACGACACGCAGAAAAAAAAATCTCTTGAAACTTTGACTTGGCGATTGCCGAAGGCCGACGGTGGCCACTATTGGGTAGGCTGTTCATATACCAACACCACGGCCATGCTGTATCAGAAAATTGCGCCAACCTACTCTCAATGCATAGCGACCTACACGCTTTTACCTTCTGGGCGCAGGTTACGACTCGCTGCGATGCAATGTCAATGAGGCGGAAACTCCGAGGCTGTCCGGATGACAAATTACCTTTGTCTCGGCGGTGAAACTTCTGACCGGCATTGACCATACTTTCGGCAGACCAGCGCGCTTTGATGGCTTAGCGCACTGAAACCAAAGACAATTAACATAATTTTCTCAACGAACGATGACCATATTCACCCCACAACGTCCATTGCAAATTCAACTGTCCGAGCTCAAAGACGCCATTCGTGCTGAGCCGGCCAAGATAGAGTTACGCGTGTATTACTTTCAGATGTTGGTGGTGCTGGGTGAGTGGCAAAAGTCGCTGGAGCAACTGCAGTTGTGTGCACAATTGGACAGCAAGGTCACACCGATGGCAAAGGCCTATCGTGAAGCCATACGTTGTGAAGTGTTTCGCGAAGAAGTTTTCACTGGTCGCAAGTCGCCGAACATCTTGGGTGAGCCCGCACCGTGGATGGGCTGGTTGGTTGACGCCTGCAAACGGCAATCGCTAGGCGAAAGCGAGGCCGCTGCAGAACTGCGCAGCCAAGCCCTCGACGCAGCAACATGCGGTGCGGGCGAGATCAATGGTGAGGCGTTCGAGTGGTTGGCTGACTCGGATTCGCGCCTGGGGCCGGTTTGTGAATTGCTGGTCAACGGCTCGTACTACTGGGTGCCATTCACTTCCGTTCGGCAAATCAACTTTGAAAAACCCAAAGACCTGCGGGATTTAGTATGGGCGGCGTGTGAAATCACGCTGATCAATGGAGGTAGCATGGTGGGTTTCATCCCCACACGCTATCCAGCCACGCACGCAAGTAGTAGCGATGCTTTGCGGTTGGCCCGTAGTACCGAGTGGGTGGATTTGGGCCATGAGCAAGTTTCTGGATTAGGACAACGGATGTGGTTGACAGACAGCAGTGAGTACGCGCTGTTGGATGTACGTCGCTTGAGCTTTAACGTCTAAAGCATCGAGCACCATGTCGACGCGCCGCAACGTAGGTTTGGACACCGACAAGGACCGGCTACAGCCAGCTCTGTTGGACCGACTGACTGACCATGAGCCGGGTATGCGTGTCGAAAAGGCAGACGCCGTTTATGTTACTGAATCTCGTTTGCGGGCAGCTCTTCTGCGCGACTTGGGCTGGTTGCTCAACGCCAACAACGCCGGTTCACATTTTGACTTCGCGGGGCTTGATCACGCGGAAGAGTCTGTTGTCAACTTCGGTATGGCGCCACTTGCGGGGCAGTTGCTGTCGGAGCTGGATTGGAAGGATGTAGAGTCCAGCATTCGCAAATCGATCCTATCCTTTGAGCCGCGCATTTTAAAAGATACTCTGATGGTGGCAATGGCGTCATCTTCAGACACCTTGAACCACCACAATACCCTTCAGTTTGAAATTCGTTGTCAATTTTGGTCGATGCCTTACCCGTTAGAGCTATTGCTCAAAACAAGTTTGGACCTTGAAACGGGCCAAGTGGTCGTTGCGGACTTGCGCTCTTGATGGCAAGCTTTCTTGAACAATTGAGAATCGCATGAACCCAAAATTGGTCGAGTACTACAACCGTGAGTTGGCCTACCTGCGGGAGTTAGGGGCCGAGTTTGCCGCCGCCTTTCCAAAAATAGCAGGACGGTTGTCACTGCGGGACATGGATGTAGCCGATCCTTATGTCGAGCGTTTGTTGGAAGGCTTTAGCTTTCTGACTGCGCGTGTGCAAATGAAAATGGACGCAGAGTTTCCGCGTTTGTCACAGCGTATTCTGGAAATAGTCTGCCCGCATTACCTTGCTCCAACGCCGTCCATGGTGGTAGTGCGTCTCGAGCCGAGCGCCACTGAAGGCAATTTGGCGGATGGATATGTTCTGCCAGCTGGCAGCGTCTTGCGGGCGCGGAAAACCAGCGATGAGCAAACCCCATGTGACTTTCGTACCGGACACGAAGTCACCCTGTGGCCCGTCGAATTGACCCACGCCCGTTTAGCGGGACCGCCCCTTGATTTGCCGCTGTCGAGAATGCGTTTGCCCAGCGAACCGATCGGACATGTTCGCCTGGATCTGAGCCTGCGCTCTGGCATACGGTTTGACCACCTGAAGCTGGATAAGCTGGATGTCTTTATCGCCGCGTCAGATGCGGAGGCTTCGCACCTGCAAGAACTGATTCACGAGTCTCTCATTGGGGTAATAGTTCACGACACCAAAGACCCATCGCGCGTTTTTGCACAGCTCCCCCCTGAGTCCCTGCGAGCAGAGGGCTCTGACCAATCGCAGGCCTTATTGCCGTATTCACACCGGGCGTTTCAGGGGCATCGGTTACTCCATGAGTACTTCGCTTTTCCCGCCCGGTTTCGTTTTTTTTCCATTCGGGGATTGGCCGCGGCATTCGCTCACGCTCCTGTAGAAGCGGTTTCAATCAGTTTGCTGTTTAGCAAGGCGCAACCCGGGTTGGAAGCCGCTGTTGATAGGCACAAATTTCTTTTGCATTGCGTTCCTGCAATCAACCTGTTTGAACGCGTGGCCGATCGCATTCATGTGGCGCCGAATGTGAATGAATACCACGTAGTGCTTGACCGCACACGCCCGCGTGACTTTGAGGCCTACAGCGTCAGCCGCGTCATCGGGCACCAAGAAGGACGGGTCAGTGACCGTGAATTCGTTCCTCTATACACGTCGATTCATGGTATTCGCCCAGAAGAGCAGGCTTACTTTGCTGTGCGCCGCGAACCGCGTTTGTTTTCGGAGCACGCTGTTCGGCATGGGCCAAGAACCCAATACCTTGGCAGCGAGGTGTTTATTTCGTTGGTTGACCAGCGCGCAGCGCCATTCTCTGATGATCTCAAACAGCTCACTGTCATAACCCTGTGCACCAACCGTGACCTCCCACTGTTGATGGCCGTTAACAGTCCTGAGGGTGACTTCACGACGGTCGAGTCAGCACCCATTGGTCATATTCGCATCGTGGCAGGCCCCACACGGCCCGTCTCAAGTATGGCCAACAACGAGATGACTTGGCGTCTCATCTCGCATTTGTCCCTCAACTATCTGGCTATGACTGACCAGTCGGATGAAGAGGGGGCCGCGACCCTTCGAGACCTGCTCAAGCTTTACATAGACCTCGGTGACCGCGACCTTTCAGGGCAAATCAGCGGGATCAAATCGCTGTCTATTGCGCCCATAACGCGCCGCTTGGTACAGCATCTTCCGCTCGTGTACGGGCGAGGTGTTGGTGTTCAGTTGACGGTCGATGAGGCTCCGTTTGCGGGTGTAAGCCCCTGGCCGCTGGCCTCGGTGCTGGAGCGGTTTTTTGCTCGGCACGTTGGAGTCAACAGTTTCAGCGAACTCGCGCTCGACACGCGCCAGCGTGGTCAGGTTGCGCAGTGGCGGGTGCGGCCCGGCCAAAGGCCCAACACATGAACACCGACCCGCTGCAACCCACAAGCGTTGAGTTGCGAGCGGGCATGCGTTCGTTTTGGCGTCGACTCAAAAGTCGACCTTACGACTTTGATCTATTTTTTGCGATGCGGATGCTGCAAGCGCGATATCCTGATTTGCCGCGCTTGGGCACCGCCTCGCGGCCGCAATTGGAGCCCATTCGGCTGGGACAAGATCCTTCGCTCGCGTTCGCCCCAGCCACGATTGCCGAGGTGTTGCCCAGCGTTGCAGGTCAGCCAGAACGGTTAACCGTTTGGAGCTTTGGCTTGTACGGCCCCAATGGGCCCATGCCCACCCACCTGACGGAGTACGTGCGCGAGCGACTGCGCCACTTTGACGACCCTACGCTAGCCCGCTTCTCCGATATTTTTCATCACCGCCTACTATTGTTGTTCTTTAGAGCCTGGTCAGACGCTCAGCCGACCACCTCATTGGACGCACCGGGGAGAGACCATTTTGGGCGCTTCGTCGGCAGCATTGTGGGCATTGGCGAAGCCAGTCAACGCCAACGTGATGACGTCCCGGACCACGCCAAACTATTCTTCGCCGGGCACTTCACCCGAGCCACCCGTAACCCTGAAGGGCTGGAGCGTGCAATTAGCTTGTATTTCGATGTTCCAGTGCATATGCAAGAGTACGGCCTGCACTATCTAGACCTCGAGCCGGCCCAGCAAACACGGTTGACGCGATTTTCTTGCAACTCGCAGTTGGGGGTTGATACCGTCGTAGGTGCACGAGTACCCGACGCGCAAAGCAAGTTCCGGCTGCGCTTGGGCCCTATGAGCTTGGCGCAATACGAGTGCCTGCTGCCCGATGGTGAGGGCTTTCAAGCCCTGGTGGACTGGGTCCGAAACTATGTCGGCATTGAATTCGCCTGGGACTTCGAGTTGGTGTTGCGACGGGAGGCCGTACCCATGAGCCAACTTGGCGGCGCGGGTCGATTAGGTTGGACCAGTTGGATGCTAGACAAACCAGCCACTACTGATGCAGATGATTTTTGTCTGGATCCTGAGCAGTGGATACGACGCCGCGGTAACAAGGTTCGCGGGCGGGCGAATGCGCGCAGGTATGCTGCTGATACCCCAATAACTGGCCAAACCGTTCACACCAGTTGAACTCCATTTTTTGTTATTCTTTTTTCGTGAATCATTGCATCTATCGAGGCCCCTATGTCTGAAATCAGCCGACTCGCTCTATTTGGAAAACTTAATCCGCTTCTTTTCAAGTCGCTGGAAAGCGCTACTGTGTTCTGTAAGCTACGCGGCAATCCATACGTGGAATTGGTGCACTGGCTGCACCAGTTGCTGCAAGAAAGCGATTCCGATTTGTTGCGTATTTTTCGTCACTTCGAAATCGACTCCGCTAAGCTGGCGGCCGATGTATTGCACAACCTCGACAAACTGCCGCGTGGCGCCACTTCAATCAGCGATTTCTCGGATCAGATTGAAACTGCGATCGAGCGGGGGTGGGTGTATGCAACTTTGATGTTCAATGAGTCGCAAATTCGTAGCGGCTATTGGCTCTCGGGCATGGTGCGTACGCGAGCCTTGGCGAACGAATTGCGTAGCATCTCCAAGGAGTTTGAAAAAATATCCGAGCCCGCCTTAAGCGATGCCTTTGGAAAGTTGCTGCCGGCCTCGCCTGAGGCAAAACTGCAAGCGGCAGACGGTAGTGGGTTGCAGGGCGCACCGGGGGATGCCAGCAGTGCGATGCCGGGGGAGGTGGTTCGCCAAGACGCACTTAAACGCTACACGGTGGACTGGACTGAGCGGGCGCGCTTAGGCGAGCTGGACCCGGTGACAGGCCGTGACGAAGAAGTCCGCCAGATGATTGACATCTTGATGCGCCGCCGCCAAAACAACCCCATCTTGGTTGGTGAAGCAGGCGTGGGCAAGACAGCGGTGGTTGAGGGCTTGGCGCTGCGTATCGCAGCCGACGATGTTCCACCCGCCTTGCGCGGTGTTCAGCTGCGCATGATGGACGTAGGCCTATTACAGGCTGGCGCCAGTATGAAGGGGGAATTTGAGAACCGCCTACGCTCCTTGCTCGACGAAGTGCAGGCGAGCACTACCCCAATCATTTTGTTCATCGACGAAGTGCACACTTTGATTGGTGCCGGTGGTCAGGCTGGCACCGGGGACGCTGCCAACTTGCTCAAGCCTGCTTTGGCGCGTGGCGTGCTCCGCACCATCGGAGCCACCACATGGGCCGAGTACAAGAAGTACATTGAGAAAGACCCCGCACTCACGCGCCGCTTCCAACTGGTTCAAATTCTTGAGCCCGATGAAGCCAAGGCCGTCACCATGCTGCGCGGCGTGGCCGCCAAGTTGGAAGGGCATCACAAGGTGCGCATTGGGGACGATGCCGTGGCGGCAGCGGTATCCTTGTCCCATCGCTACATTCCGTCGCGCCAATTGCCCGACAAGGCTGTGAGTTTGCTCGACACAGCTTGTTCCCGTGTGGCCATGGCTCTGCACGCGACACCCGCGCGGCTTGAAGACGTGGTGCGCCGATTGGAAGCCTTGAAAATCGAGATTGAGGTGGTCCAACGTGAATCTGCTTTGGGGGTGGAACACACCAAGCGATTGGACGAGCTGCATACCCTCATTGCCCGCAACGAACAAGAACGCGAAGCCTTGTCGGCGCGTTTCGAGCGTGAAAGCGAAGTCGTCAAGCGCATAGTGACTGCCGAGGCTGCCTTAGTTGCTGGTTCGGCAACGACCGAGACGCAAGGCATCGTGGCGTCTAATACGCGTGAACCGATTCCCACCAAGACCGAGCCCACAGTTGCGGACCTGAGCCAATTGCGTCTTGATTTGGCGGCGATGCAAGGTGACGACCCTCTGCTGCAGCCCGTAGTCGATGCCGGCGTGGTTGCCGCGGTTGTTGCCGAGTGGACCGGCATTCCCGTGGGGCGAATGGTGCGTGACGAGGTGCAGTCGGTACTGACGCTTGCCGACACGCTGGAGAAGCGCGTCATCGGTCAGCGTCACGGCCTCGACGCAGTGGCCAGACGCATTCAAACCGCGCGCGCGCAGTTGGACAACCCCGGCAAGCCCATTGGTGTCTTCTTGCTAGCAGGTCCTTCCGGTGTCGGTAAAACCGAAACCGCGTTGGCCTTGGCCGAATCGCTCTACGGGGGTGAACAAAACCTGATCACCATCAACATGAGTGAGTTCCAAGAAGCGCACACGGTGTCTACTTTGAAGGGATCCCCCCCTGGTTATGTTGGCTATGGCGAGGGCGGTGTGTTGACCGAGGCGGTGCGTCGTCGCCCCTACAGCGTGGTCCTGTTGGACGAGATTGAGAAGGCCCATTCCGATGTACATGAAATTTTCTTCCAGGTATTCGACAAAGGATGGATGGAAGACGGCGAAGGTCGCTACATTGATTTCAAAAATACCGTCATCATCCTGACCTCAAATGTAGGCTCTGAACTGATCGCCAGCATGTGTCGGGACCCCGAAATGATGCCCAATTCGGAAGCGCTTGCCAAGGCAGTACGTCAGCCGTTGCTGGAGAAGTTCCCGGCGGCGCTTTTGGGACGTTTGGTAGTAGTACCGTACTTCCCCATCTCGGACGCCATGTTAGACCAAATTATTGGCTTGCAACTTAAGCGTATCCAGGCCCGGATTCTTGACCGGCACGGCGCTTCATTTGCTTTTGACGACGCTGTGGTCGCTTTGATTCGGAACCGCTGCAGCGAAGTGGAGTCGGGTGCACGCATGATCGACGGGATCCTCACCCAAAATCTGCTGCCGCGGCTGGCTACGCAGTTTTTACAAAGCTCGGTCGAGTCAAAAAAGATCGCATCGATTCATGTCAGTGCAGCTGAGAATGACTTCGTCATTTCTTACACCTAAGCCTCGCCAGCAATCCTCACTCACTGTTTGTCGTATAGAAACCCCCTCGTCGTGCCAAACGTCTTAATTCAAAAACGGGTTCGCCTCGCCGTTCATATGGGTGCAGTTCTGGCGCTGCTTTGCGGTCCGGCGATGGCACTCGACTTTAAAGATTTGGGTAAAGCGCAGAACGCCCTGAGCAAGGGGCAGGAAGCTGTGTCGACGGGTCAGGATTTGTACCAGAAGGGCAGTGGGGCCGTCGAAAAAGGCCGCGAGCTTCTGAACAATCGAGGCAGCGACCCTGTGCCGGGTACCGGGAGCGCCAGAGTCAACAGCCTTGGCGGACCCGTGCTGGTTTCCAAAGACGAAGGCGGGCCAACCCGGCTCATCGCTGTGCTCGGCGAAGGCCTCACTTCAAATGTAGACACTTCTGGAAAACCGGTGCTTGGCTTGTTGGATCGGGGCGTCTATTTTGTTCAACGCCAAAGTTCCTATGTCACGGCGGACCAAGGCCAAGTTCTGTTGGTCCCTCGGGGCGACAGCACTACATTGACGATCGATCTGCCATCAAATCCCACTGGCATAGTACTTGACGTGACTTCAGGCCGCAGCAGTGCGGCAGGCAGAGGCGTTCGGATTTATGCCTTGTCAGCGTATGGAGATGTTCCGCTTCGCCGGGACAGGCGAGCACTGGACGCGATCGAACAACACGCCCACATGCGCGCAAGTTCCGTCAACATGGAATGGCCTCGTAATCCCCAAGATGTATTGGAACCTGTTGGGGGCAAACTCTTGGTCCATGCCAGTGATTCGGGAGTGACTTTCCCGTCTGGATTTGGCGTTGATGGCAAGCTTTTCACCAAAGACGACCCCATGGTTACCCTTGCCAAAGGCTACACGGTGGTGACCTTGGATCCGCGCGGCTTTGTGTTCGACCGCAGCCGAGAGGTCGTGATGCCGTTCTATCCGGTAATGCCCCCGGCCAGCATCGATCTGTCGCGCCTGGGTTACGGAGACGCCCTACAAGCATTTTGCAGTTTGATGAGCGAACGATACCCCTACAGAGAGTCTCGTCCCATCGACTGGGTGCAACTGCACGCGGAGATGTTGCCCCGTGCCAACCGTGCGGGTGCAAGTCAAGACGGCGTAGCTTATGCCCAGATCTTTGCAGACATAGGGCAGCGCATACGCGATGGCCAGTACCGCGTCCGTCTTGCCAATGGCAGCGATCCAAGGGCACGCGATGGTTTGCTACAAGACAGGGGGCTGTCAGCCCAGATGCAAATGCGTGGCGATGTCTTGTTGCCCATGCCGCGAGTTTGGATGACGAATGATGGCAAAGGCTTCGTCACCGATGTCGCTTCTGGATCTGCAGCAGCCTTGGCAGGTCTGCGTCCGGGTGCCGAGGTGCTGGAGGTAGATGGAGAAAGTTTCGCCCGTTATGTGGAGCGCAATGCGCCACTGTCAAACAAAGGCACGGAAGCCGCCCGCAAGCTTGAGGTGCAATCGCTGCAACTCAGCGCCAAGGACACTTTGCGGCTTCGGGTACGCCAAGACGGTGTAGAACAAAATTTGGATCTGCGTTTGGCACGTGAGGGCGTGCCCCCACCGGCTTCGCCGGGCAACCAGACAAAGCAGCTGGAAAGCAGCTTTGCCGCTTTCCAATTGCGCTCAGCCAAGGGTGCCGATTACGGCTATGTGGCCTTCAATTCTTTCGCCGACGCCAATGGCAAATTGGATACCTGGGAACGAACCCTTGCCAGTTTGAACCGTGCGCGCCTGCCCGGATTGGTGCTAGACCTGCGCGGCGTTACTGGTAGCTCATACCAACTTGTTGCCCACTTTATTGCAGGTTTCTTCTCCTACGACACGCCTTTTCGTCCACAACCTTACGCGCAGCGGCAACTTGATGCTGGCTCAAAAGTTTGGCGCACCCGTGGTGGTTTAGGTTTGCCGCCGCAGTTGGCGTTGTTCAATCAAGACGATATCCGCTATCGCGGACGATTGGTCCTGCTCACCGGCCGTGAATGCAGCGGTCCTTGCGAGTTGTTTGCATCATGGTTACAACACGCTGCACGCGCCCATGTCGTGGCCACCGAAGCCACGGCGGGTGAAGCAGGGCACACCACATTTGTGACTCTACCCGCTGGGGTGAACGTGCTGTTGCCCGTGTTGGCAGAGGTCGCAAGTTTTGGGGAAAGTTATGTCCAAGGCAAGGGTGTTGAGCCCAATTTGCGTGTCCCGTTAGACGCGCGTTTTATCGCCAGGCTGACTTCCGGGGGTGATCCTGTACTGGATGCTGCGGTGAGTTGGCTCGACGGAAATTTACCAACTAGTCATTGATCGAATCAATATTAGGTACCGCCTTCACAAATCTACTCAAGCGGGCTGCTGGAGCTGGGCGTACGCTCCCTTCAAGGAAACTTAATGAGCAACAACGCGGTTTACTATATGAGAGCCGGGGGCGACGGTGTCCCTTGCTCGATCATGGCCGCGACTGGCACGAATGCAAAGATACTTCGACCCATTGCCCAAGTCGTCCTACGGTTGGAAGAGGCACGCAAAAACGCCGGCTTCACCCATGCGCTGCGAGACTTGTATGTCGATGGGGTGATCGCGATTGAATTTTCACCAGATTACAAACTGGCATTCTTCTTCCACACCGTGAACGTCAACTTGTCCTTTGGAGGCCCGCCAAAGTTGGTGGTCGAAGCCACCGGGGCAGAGAAGTCACAGTTGACCATTTTGTTCACTCCCGCCATCTATGCAGACTGGTCTCAGCCTCTCGAAGGTGCTGGTTGTCTCGACTGTGGTGGCACATATACGTGCCCATCCTGTGCCTCTTTCCAAAGCCAACGCGCCGCCCCCGGGCCTTGACGGGCTACACCAAGCTGCAGGAGCTACTTTGGTGAAACTGGCCTCTAGCCCCCGAAAAATATACTTCTATTGCTATTAATATAGTAGCAATATCACTGCGCGGCCAAGGCTTCCAGCAATTCCGTTTCGATTTCGATCTGTTTCTTGTTGTGCTGCAACTCAGGCCCATCGATCAAAAACGTATCTTCCACCCGCTCGCCCAAAGTGGCGATCTTCGCCAGTTGCACATTGACGTGGTGGCGCGCCAGCACCAATGCCAGGCTGTAGAGCAGGCCCACGCGGTCACTGGCCGACACATTGAGCAACCAACGCTGGCCTTTTTCGTCTGGCGTCAGCGACACGCGCGGCGCAATCGGGAAGCTTTTTACCCGTCGCGACACCCGGCCGCGGCTGGGTTTGGGCAAGGGCCCGGCGTCCGTGATGACCTTGGTCAGGCCGTTCTCGATCATGCTGGTGATTTCGCGGTATTCCTCGGGCCCGGCCGCGGTGACCACCTGGAAAGTATCCAGCGCATATCCGTTCTTGGCCGTGTGCACACGTGCGTCCAGGATGCTGAAACCACGCTGCTCGAAGTAGCCGCAGATGCGAGCAAACAGGTCGCTCTGGTCCGGCGTGTATACCATCACCTGCAGGCCTTCGCCCGCGGGTGAGCGGCGTGCCCGCACCACGGCCTTGCTGGAGCCGACCAGGCGCGACAGGTGGCGGGTGTGCCAGGCAATGTCGGCCGCGTCATGGCGCATGAAGTAGCCCACATCCAGTGTGTCCCACAGCGGCTTGTGCGCCTCAAAGGGTAAGGAGTGCATGTTGACGATGACCAGGGCCTCGCGCTTGCGGGCCTCCACCTCGGCATCCGGGTCGGGCGCGTGTCCGCCCAGAGCGCGGCTGGTATAGCGGTACAGGTCTTCCAGCAGCTTGCCTTTCCAGGCGTTCCACACCTTGGGTGAGGTGCCGCGGATGTCGGCCACGGTCAGCAGGTAGAGTGCAGTCAGCTGGCGCTCGTTGCCCACGCGTTTGGCAAAGTCGGCAATCACCTGGGGGTCGCTCAAATCGGCCTTTTGGGCGATGCGGCTCATCGTCAAGTGTTCACGCACCACAAACTCGATCAGTTGTGCGTCTTCGCTGGGGAAGCCATGCTGTCGGCAGAAGCGCCGCACCTCGGCGCCGCCCAGGTCGGAATGGTCACCACCGCGGCCCTTGGCTATGTCATGGAAGATGGCGGCAATCGATAACAACCAGGGCTTGTCCCAACCTGCGGCCAGTTGTGAGCAGAACGGGTATTCATGCGAATGTTCGGCGATGAAGAAGCGGCGCATATTGCGCAGCACCATCAGGATGTGCTGGTCTACCGTGTAGACGTGGAACAGGTCATGCTGCATTTGCCCCACGATGCGGCGGAACACCCACAGGTAACGCCCCAGTACCGAGGTCTGGTTCATCAGCCGCATGGCGTGGGTCGTGCCCTGCGGCTCCATCAAAATCTGGCGGAAGGTCTGGCGGTTGACCGGGTCGCTGCGAAAGCGTGCATCCATCAGGTTGCGGGCGTTGTACAGCGCCCGCAGCGTCCGTGCCGACAAGCCTTTGACACCGACGACCGTCTGGTAGACCAGAAAGGTCTCCAGAATGGCGTGGGGCTCGCGCTGGTACAGGTCATCGCTGACCACGTCGATCATGCCGGCCTTGTCGTTGAAGCGGTCGTTGATGCGGCGCGGTGCGTGGGTCGACGGGTTCAGCCGCTCTTCGATATTGAGCAGCAGGATCTGGTTGAGTTGGGCTACCGCCTTGGCCGCCCAGTAATAACGCTTCATCAACGCTTCGCTGGCGCGCACCAGCGTGCGCTTGGGCGTGACACCGGTAGAGACCAGGGTCTGCGTGGTGTAACCGAAAGACTCTGCGACTGCGTTCTGCATATCGAAAATTAAGCGGTCTTCGCGTCGGTTGGCGATCAGGTGCAGGCGGGCGCGCACGCGCATCAGCAGGGATTCGTTGCGCTGTATTTGCCGCACTTCAAACGGAGTGGCCAGGCCGCTGACCGCCAGTGCATGCCAGTTGTCGCCAAAACCAGCCGCCTTGGCCACCCACAGGATGACCTGCAGGTCGCGCAGGCCGCCGGGGGATTCCTTGCAGTTGGGCTCCAGCGAATAGGGCGTGTTCTCGAACTTGGTGTGGCGCTGGCGCAGCTCCAGCGTTTTGGCCACAAAGAAAGCCCTTGGGTCCATGGCTTTGAAGAACGCCGTCTGGAACTGCTGTACCAACTCAGCGTTGCCGGTGATCAGCCGGCATTCCAGCAAGGCGGTTTGTATGGTGACGTCTTTGGCCGCCTCGGCCAGGCAGTCGCCCAGCGTGCGCACACTGGAACCAATCTCGAGCCCCACATCCCAGCAACTGCCGATAAAGGCTTCTAAGCGGCCTTTGAGTTCCGAGTCGTAGTGGGGGTCAAACCCGTCTGGCAGCAGCACCAGCACATCGACGTCGGAGTGGGGGAACAGCTCACCGCGGCCAAAGCCGCCAACAGCCAACAGTGCAAAGGGGTGTTGCAGACCGGCGTGGTCCCACAACTGCTTGAGTATCCCATCGGCCAGATGGGCCAGTCGGCTCAGTGCCTTGCGTACGTCGCGGCCGGTGGCATCACCTTGCCCCAGGTTTTGCAGCAACAGACCTTTGTCGGCGCGGTAGGTGTTGCGGATTGCCTGCAGGTCAGCCATAGGTGCGTGCCGTGCCGTCGTTGCGCCGCGGAATCAGGCTGGGGCTGAAGCGGCTTGCGCAGGCACAAAGGCCGGAATGGGCGGTGAGCCGGCGGACAGTGTCATCACCTCATAACCGGTAGGGGTCACCAGCACCGTGTGCTCCCATTGGGCGGACAAGGAATGGTCCTTGGTCACAATGGTCCAGCCGTCTTTCTCGGGGCCGTCCTTGATCTCTTTTTTGCCTGCGTTGATCATGGGCTCGATGGTGAAGGTCATGCCTTCGACCAGCTTGTCCAGCGTGCCGGGGCGGCCGTAGTGCAGCACCTGGGGTTCTTCGTGGAAGATCTGCCCAATGCCGTGGCCACAAAACTCGCGCACCACGCTGAAGCCGTGGCCTTCGGCAAATTTCTGGATCGCAAAACCAATATCACCGAGGTGGATGCCAGGCTTGACCAACATGATGCCTTTCCACATGGCCTCATACGTGATGTTGGCCAGCCGTTTGGCGGCGATGGACACCTCGCCCACCATGAACATGCGGCTGGTGTCGCCGTGCCAACCGTCCTTGATGACCGTAACGTCAATGTTGACGACGTCGCCCTTTTTGAGGGCCTTGTCATTGGGGATGCCATGGCAGACCTGGTGGTTGACCGAGGTGCAGATGGACTTGGGGTAGGGGATGTCGCCACCGCCCTTGTAGTTCAGGGGGGCCGGTATGGCGCCCTGCACCTGGGTGATGTAATCGTGGGCCAGTTTGTCCAGCGCATTGGTGGTGACGCCGGGTTTGACGAAGGGTGTCAGGTAATCCAGCACTTCGGAGGCGAGGCGGCCGGCAACACGCATGCCAGCGACGCCCTGGGCGTCTTTGTAGGTAATTGTCATGGCGCAATTATCCCAGAGCGCGCGAATCAACCCATGCACACCCGGTTTCGACCCTCCTGTTTTGCCTTGTACAGTGCCGCGTCGGCATCCAGAATCAACTGAGCCAAGCTGTAGCCAGACTTGTCGGTGTTACTGACACCAATGCTCACCTGGTAGCGGATAGTGCCCGCCGGGGTGGCGACCTGGGCCTGCGTCACTAGCTCTCGCAGGCGGTCCGCAATGTGGAAAGCCGATTCGGGGCCGGAGCCATCCAGTAACAACAAAAACTCTTCTCCCCCGTAGCGCACCACCAGGTCCCCGGGACGCACCTGTGCAATCAGCAGGTTGGCCAGATGGACCAGTACCTGGTCACCCACGGGGTGGCCGTATTTGTCATTGATGGCCTTGAAATGGTCGGCATCAACCAGTGCTATGGCGATATTGCGCATGCTTTGCCGTGAACGCACCAGCACGCGTTGTCCCATACGCTCCATGCCAAGGCGGTTCAGGGTGCCCGTCAGCGGGTCCAGCAGGGTCAGGCGGTTGAGCTTTTCGGCATAACGATGGGCCACCAGCATGATCAGGCCAAAGGCGATGGTCACCTGTGCCAGCGCCACCACCAGTATGGTTGCGGACATCAGCGTTTCGTCGGAAAAATCATCGGGTCCACCGGCATGGGCCACCAACTGGTACACCGAGCGCAGTACCAAGGCCAGGCCCAGCGCGGTAAAGCCGCTGACGGCTATCCACATCATGGCGCGGACGCTGCCCCGCAAACCCCACACGAGTGTGATGGCACATAGCAGGTTCAGCCCGCCCAACAGCAGACCGGTGGCCACCAGCCGCGCGGTCTGGTTGGGCTGCACGGTTGCAAAATACGCCGGGATCAGAAAACTGACAACGGTGATGCCAAGCAGCCAGTGCCAGGTCAGTGTCTGGTCACAGAACTGGCGCACGCCCCGTAAAACAATGCCCAGCCCCAAACCCAACAGGGCATAACTGACGCCACCGTGCACCACCTCGGGCAATTGGGTCATATTGCCCACGCCCAAACCTAAACAGGTTATGACATTGCCCAGTGCCCAAAGGCGTTGTTCGGCCAAGGCGTCAGTGGACAGTGCCGCGGCAATCAGCAACAGGGTCGTCAGGACCGTGAAGCCAATCTGTACCAATAACAGCGTTGAATTGTTCAGCAAGGTGCCACCATGGATTCAGTCTAGCTGCCATGGATCAAGCCTGCACGCGTATTTTTTGATCAGGCTTTACGCGCTGTCTCTTTCCATGCGGATGCGCCTATCAATACCAATTGCAACTGCTTGACAAAGTTTTCGGTCATCTCGGCCTCCAGCATGGGCTGGTCGGGCGGCAGGTCCAATATCTCGGGCGCAGCGGCCAACATGGACGTGACGATCAGGCCGCAGACCATTTGCAGGCTGGCGGTGGACAGGTCTTTGTAGGCACCCAAGCGGCGGAAGTCTTGCGCCATTTCATTGGTGAAGTGCGCCACCTCGTTGCGTATGGCCATGCGCAAAATGCGGCTGCCCCCTGATCGCTCGCTGGATACGAACAAAAATAACAAGCGGTTATCCACCACGTAACGGCGGTAGACCTGTACCGAGCGGCGCACGATGTCGGTATTGGCGGTGTCGGTTTGCCGAGCCTCGCGCAACAGGCGGCGCAGCGCTACACCCATCTCTTCGACCAGCTCCAGGCCCAACTCATCGGTATTGCGAAAGTGTCGGTAGAAGGCATTGGGCACCATGCCGGCCTCACGTGCGATTTCGCGAATGCCCAGGCTGGTGAAGCTGCGGCCTTCACCCATCAAGGCCAGGGCCGCCTGCAACAGGCTGTTGCGGGTCAGGTCCTTGCGCTCGGTGCGGGTGAGCTTGTCTTTTGGTTCGGCAGCGACAGCAGTGGGCTTGGTCATGGCGATTGTTGTGTACGTTTGTATTCTATAGATTTTAGTATTTCTGTTGAAAACCCTATGTTATTTATCAATAAATTGGCATATCAGTCTAAATTCTGGTCGTTCAATTGACTGTTGGTGTACATATGTACACAATATGGAAATTGCAACCAGGAGTCTCTATGCTGTCGTCCCCCGCATCTTTTTCGTCCCGCGCCCCCAGCACAAGCCATCGCTTGGCGCAAGCAGTCAATGCCCCTTTGGTAAAGGCCTTGCGGCATCCATGGGTGGAGTCGATTGTTCGCCTCAGTGCGGTTGAAGATGTGTTGACCGGCCTGCACCCGCTGCTGTCACTCACGCATGTGCGGGCCCGCGTGGTGCGTATCGTGGATGAAACTGCAAGCACCAAGACCTTTGTGCTGCAAGCCAATGCGCTGTGGGCAGGTGCGTTGGCCGGGCAGTTTGTGCGTGTGCAGTTTGAGATTGACGGTCGCCGGGTGGAGCGGGCCTATAGCCTGTCGTCACGGCCGGGCGCACGCCGCTTGGCCTTTACCGTCAAGCGACAGGACCAGGGACTGGTATCCAAGCATTTGCATACGGCGGTCAAGGTGGGCGATGTGCTGACCATCAGCCAGGCCATGGGCGAGTTCACGCTGCCGGATTCCCTGCCATCCAAAATCCTGTTGCTCAGCGCAGGCAGCGGTATTACGCCCGTGATGTCCATGCTGCGTGATCTGAAGGCCCGCGACCACCGTGGCGATGTGGTGTTTGTGCATGTATGCAGGGAGCCCGACGATCTGATCTTTGCGACGCAGTTGCAGGCTCTAGCGACTAATTTCCCGGCACTGCGTTTGGTACTGCACTATGACGCAAGCGCTGGATTCTTCTCGCCGCAGGTTCTGGCCATACACGTGCCGGACCTCGCTGAGCGCACTACGTGGATGTGTGGTCCCGCCGGTTTTATGGATGCAGTCAGCGCGTATTGGGACGCGAAGCGCTTGGATGTACCGCTGCACAGCGAGCGCTTTGTTGGTGCGCCCATATTGCCCAGCACAGCTCCGGGCACGCCCGTCCAAGTGTCCTTTGCCAACAGCGGCGCCACATTTACCACCAGCGGCACAGACCCGTTGCTGGTACAGGCCGAACGCGCAGGTTTAACACCCAAACACGGTTGCCGCATCGGTATCTGCCGGTCCTGCCAATGCACCAAAACCAGCGGCACGGTGGAGAACTTGCAGACCGGAGAGGTGTCGTCCGCGCCGAATGAATTGATTCGCCTGTGCATCTCGACCGCGCGCTCTGACGTAGCCCTGACGCTCTAAACCCACACGACCCCAAACAATTGATACCCGACAGGAGCACCCCATGAGTTTTGCCAAACCCACCACCCTGAGCCGCGACCAGGTCGCCGCGTTCGAGAGCGAGGTCAATGCCATCCGCGACAGTGTCATGAACAATCTCGGCCAGGCCGATGTGGACCACATGCGAAACATGGTCCGTATCAGTCGCGCCAGCGAGATCGGTGGCCGTGCGCTGCTGCATTTTGGTCTGGGTCCACTGAGCTGGGTAGCCGGAGTGATGGCCCTCGCCAGCGCCAAGATTTTGGACAATATGGAGATTGGCCACAACGTCATGCACGGCCAGTACGACTGGACCGGTGACCCAGCGCTGAACTCGCAAACCTTTGAGTGGGACATTGCCTGCGATGGCGAGCAATGGCGGCATTCACACAACGTCACCCACCACACCTACACCAATATCCTCGGCAAGGACCGCGACCTGGGTTATTCGCTGCTGCGCATGACGGACGAGCAGAAGTGGAAACCGCGCCATTGGTTCCAGCCACTGGCGAACCTGATGCTGGCGATGGGTTTTCAGTACGGCGTGGGTTCACACGACCTGGAGATTGGCCGTTACAAACACGGCGCCATGCCAAAGGCCGAATTCAAGGTGCGCTTGGACCGATTCTTGACCAAGGTCGGCAAGGTCTGGTTCAAGGACTACCTGCTGTTCCCAGCACTGGCATTGTGGAGTGCGCCGCGCGTGTTGGCGGGCAACTTCTGCGCCAATTTGATCCGCAACCTGTGGACTTACCTGATCATTTTTTGCGGCCACTTTACCGAGGGTGTAGCGATTTACCGCGAGGAAGATACACGCAATGAAACCCGTGGTGACTGGTATATCCGCCAGCTCTCGGGGTCCAGTAACCTCACGGGTGGCAGCTTATTCCACATCATGAGCGGCCACCTGAGCCACCAGATCGAGCACCATCTGTTCCCCGACATGCCCGCGCACCGTTACCCTGAAGTAGCGCCGCAGATCCAGGCCCTGTGCCGTAAATATGGCCTTTTCTACAACACGGGTAGCTTGTTCAGGCAGTATTTGACCGTGATGAAACGCATATTGACCCACACCTTGCCGCCCAAGCGCATGCCTATTTGACGCAGTGCAATATCCGGTTAGGCAGGGTGCTCTAGGTTAAATGACCAATTGGTCGGTACCATCGCGCCCCTAAGGAGCTCCCTCTCATGAACGATTCGTATCTTGGCTTTGCCAACTCAACCCTTGGCTCACGCATCGCTGCGATGCTGGGCTTGCCACAACCCCTGCCCCTGGAGCGCTACAAGCCCGGCCAGCCCGTCATCAAAGGCGGTGTGTTGATCGGTGCTGGTGGCACACCGCAACTGCTGGATGCGTTGGTAGTCGCTTTCAAGGCCATGGACGCGCAGACCGTTGCGCACAAGAGCCTTCCGCAATGGATGGGCCTGGCCAATGAAGCCGGCATGATGACTGGACGCTGGGGCGTGGCCGACCAACCTGGTGAGAAGGTGAAGGCATTGGTGTTTGACGCCACCGGCCTGACTGACAGTTCGGAATCCGACGCCATCTACAACTTCTTCCATGATGCCGCGCGCTCGGTGTTGCCCTGCGGCCGTGTGGTCGTGTTGGGTCGTCCGCCCGAGGCCTGTTCCACTCCGCGCCAGGCGACGATACAGCGCGCGCTAGAAGGCCTGACCCGCTCGCTGGCCAAGGAACTCAAACGCGCCATCACCGTGCAATTGGTCTACGTGGCCGAGGGTGCTGAGGGCCAGTTGGAAAACACATTACGCTTTCTGTTGTCGCCCCGTTCGGCCTATGTGTCGGCGCAGGTCGTGCGGCTGACGGTGCCTAGTGCCAATACCGCCGTTTCGGTCGATTGGGCCCAGCCCCTGGCCGGCAAGAAGATTCTGGTGACCGGTGCATCCCGTGGCATCGGTGAATCGATTGCTGAAGTCATGGCACGTGATGGCGCCGAGGTCATCTGCCTGGATGTGCCGCAAGCCAAAGAAGGTCTGGATGCGGTTGCCCAGCGCCTGGGCGCAAAGGCCTTGGCTCTGGACATTGGTTCTGCAGAAGCCCCCCAAGCCCTGGTGGACGCTGCACTGGCTGATGGCGGCTGGGACGTGGTTGTGCACAACGCCGGCATCACCCGCGACAAGACCATTGCCAACATGAAAGACCACCTGTGGCAGGCGGTCGTCAACGTCAACCTGTCCACCCAAGAGCGCATCAACGACGCGCTGGTGGCTGCCGGTGCCTTGAAGGCCGGTGCGCGCATTGTGTGTGTGTCGTCCATCTCCGGCATTGCCGGTAACCTGGGCCAGACCAATTACGCGTTGTCCAAGGCCGGTGTCATCGGCATGGTGCAAAGCATGGCACCGGTGTTGGCTGAGAAGGGCATCACCATCAACGCGGTGGCGCCTGGCTTTATCGAAACCCAGATGACCGCCGCCGTGCCGTTTGCGATCCGTGAAGCGGGTCGCCGCATGAACTCCATGGGGCAGGGCGGTCAACCGGTGGACGTGGCGGAAGCCATTGCCTGGTTTGCATCCCCCGCGTCCGGTGGTTTGACTGGCAATGTGGTGCGCGTCTGTGGCCAAAGCCTGATTGGTGCATAACAACATGACCACAACAACCACCCAAGAAATCACCGGCTCCCCCAGCCTGACCGCCACCTTCTTCCGCGCGCTAGGCACGGGCGGCAAACGCCCCGGCTTGGTCAAGACCTTGCCGAAGGTCGAGCTGGCCATCCCCAGCGTCACGCTGGACGCCAAACACATTGCGCGTTACGCAGCATTGACCGGCTTCAGCGCGTCGCAAGGTGTGCCGCTGATCTACCCGCAGATGCTGACTTTCCCGCTGGTGACCGCCTATATGTGTTCTCCCGAATGCCCGTGGCCCGCCATGGGCACCGTGCACCTGGCCAATAGCATCGAGCAGTACAAATCCCTGCGGGCCGGCGACACGGTGCGTGTGGAAATGGGCACGGGCGAGCTGTTCTCTCACGAAAAAGGCCAGGGCTTTACGCTGGACCTGCGCATCCTGCGCGACGGCGAGCTGGTGTGGAGCGCTACGCAAAGCCTGCTGCGTGTGGGTGTCAAGGAAACATCGGGCCAGCCGTTCACCAGCCAGTTGGCGTTGGACACATCACTGTCCTGCCAGACCGAATTCACGGCACCGGCCGACATTGGTCGGAGCTACGGCGCCGTGTCGGGTGACCGCAACCCCATCCATTTGACGGCTGTCACGGCCAAGCTGTTTGGTTTCAAACGTGCCATTGCACACGGCATGTGGACCAAGGCCCGTGCCTTGTCCTACCTGCTGCCGGCAGACCCGCTGGAGCGTGCATCCGCCGCCGTGGAATTCAAGACCCCGTTGCTGCTGCCAGGACGCGCCGCGCTGTGGACCGAGCGGTCCGCCCACGGTGCGCAGTTTGAAGTGCGCGACAAAAAGGGCATGCGCCCCCATCTGCGCGGCCAACTTAGCTACTAAAACTGTAGCAAGACTATTGATTTGTTTTTCTAACGATACGGAACAACACCATGACAACCCCCTCCATTCGCCGCGTCGCCATTCTGGGCGGCAACCGCATTCCCTTCGCCCGCTCCAACACCGTCTACTCCCAAGCCTCCAACCAGGAGATGCTGACTGCCACGCTGCAAGGCCTGGTGGACCGCTTCAACCTGCATGGCGAACGCCTGGGTGACGTGGTTGCCGGCGCGGTCATGAAACATTCGCGTGACTTCAATCTGGTGCGCGAGTCTGTGTTGTCCACCACGTTGGCGCGTGAAACTCCGGCCTTTGACATCCAGCAAGCCTGCGGCACCGGTCTGGAAGCCGCCATGCTTGTGGCCAACAAGATTGCGCTGGGCCATATCGACAGCGGCATTGCCGGCGGTGTGGACACCACATCTGACGCGCCCATTGCCTTGAACGAAAAGCTGCGCAAGATTCTGCTGGACCTGTCCCGCGCCAAGACCGGCGCACAGCGCCTGGCGATTGCCGCGCGTGTGCGCCCCTCCATGCTGCTCAAGCCCGCTTTGCCACGCAACGGCGAGCCACGTACCGGTTTCTCCATGGGCGAACATGCCGAGATCATGGCGCGTGAATGGGCCGTGCCCCGTGAAGCGCAGGACGAACTGGCGCTCAAAAGCCACCAGAACCTGGCCAAGGCCTATGAACAAGGCTTCTTCACCGACCTGATGACACCGTTCAAGGGCGTCACCAAGGACAACAACCTGCGCGCCGATTTGACGATTGAAAAACTGCGCTCGCTCAAGCCCGTATTTGACAAGAAGGTCGCGCCCGGCCAGGGCACGCTGACCGCCGGCAATTCCACACCCTTGACCGACGGCGCATCCGCTGTGCTGCTGGCCAGCGAAGAGTGGGCAGCCGAGCGTAACCTGCCGGTGCAGGCCTACATCACCTTCAGCGAAGTGGCGGCAGTGGACTTCTTCGACAAGAAGGAAGGCCTGCTGATGGCTCCGGCCTACGCCGTGCCGCGCATGCTGGCACGCGCCGGCCTGACGCTGCAAGACTTTGACTACTACGAAATCCACGAAGCCTTTGCCGCCCAGGTGTTGTGCACGCTGAATGCTTGGCAAGACAAAGTGTTCTGCAAGAACCAGTTGGGTTTGTCCAAGCCATTGGGCAAGATCGATATGAGCAAACTCAACGTCAACGGCAGCTCATTGGCTGCGGGTCACCCATTTGCCGCAACCGGTGGCCGCATTGTGGCCACGCTGGCCAAGATGCTGGCACAAAAAGGCTCCGGCCGCGGTTTGATCTCCATCTGCGCCGCAGGTGGCCAGGGCGTCGTCGCCATCATTGAAAGATAAGCACCATGCTGCAATACAAAGCCCCTCTGCGCGACATGCGCTTCTTGATCAACGAAGTGCTGGACTACCCCCAGCACTACAGCACGATGTCTAATGGCGCGGACGCCACCCCCGAGATGGTCGATGCCATCCTGGAAGGCGCGGCAACTCTGTGTGAAGAGGTGCTGGCACCGCTGAACGCATCCGGTGACAAGGAAGGCTGCCATCTGAAAGACGGCGTGGTGACGACACCCAAGGGCTTCAAAGAGGCTTACGCGCAATTCATCGCCGGTGGATGGCAAGGCCTGTCCTTCCCTGTGGAATACGGTGGCCAGGGCCTGCCCATGTCATTGAATTTGATGAAGTCTGAAATGATGGGCGCGGCCAACTGGTCGTTCAACATGTACCCGGGCCTGAGCATTGGCTGCATCAACACGCTGCTGCAATACGGCACCGATGCCATCAAGACCGTGTACCTGCCGCGCCTGGTGGAAGGTGCCTGGACTGGCACCATGTGCCTGACCGAACCGCAATGCGGCACCGACCTGGCCCAGGTGAAAACCCGCGCCGAACCGCAAGCCGACGGCACGTATGCGCTGACTGGCACCAAGATCTTTATCTCGGCCGGTGACCACGATCTGGCGGAAAACATCGTCCACATTGTGCTGGCCCGCCTGCCCGGTGCGCCCGCTGGCACCCGTGGCATCTCGCTGTTCGTGGTCCCCAAGTTTGCGGTGGCGGCTGACGGTACCGTCGGCGCGCGCAACGGTGTCAACACCGGCTCGCTGGAGCACAAGATGGGCATCGCCGCCAATGCGACTGCGGTGCTGAACTTTGACGGTGCCATCGGCACCTTGATTGGCGAGCCTAACAAGGGGCTGGAAGCCATGTTCACCTTTATGAACACGGCCCGTATTGGCACCGCCATCCAGGGTGTGGCCCATGCCGAGTTGTCGTTCCAAGGGGCTTTGCCTTACGCCCAAGAGCGCCGCTCCATGCGCGCACTGTCGGGTAAAAAAGAGCCTGAGCAAGTGGCTGATGCGCTGATCTGGCACCCCGATGTGCGCCGTATGTTGCTGACGCAAAAAGCCATTGCCGAAGGTGGCCGTGCCATGATTTACGGTGCGTCTAAGATTGCTGACAAGATGTTCAATGCGGTGCAAGAAGGCGACCAGGCTGCGTACAAAAAGTATGACGACGAGTTGGGCTTCTACACCCCCATCCTCAAGGGCTTTTTGACCGAAATGGGCCTGGAAGCGGCCAACCTGGGCATACAGGTGTTTGGCGGCCACGGCTACATCGGTGAACACGGCATGGAGCAGATCGCGCGCGATGCTCGCATCTCCACGTTGTACGAAGGCACGACCGGCATCCAGGCGCTGGACCTGCTGGGCCGCAAGGTATTGCTGGGCACCAAGGGCAAGTGTGTGCGTGACTTCAGCGGCACCATCCTGCGCATGGCCAAGCCTTACGCACTGCAGCGCACACCCATGGGCCAGATGATGCGCACCTTGGCGCGCCGCACCGCGCAGTGGAATGTGTTGACCACGCTCATCATGCTGCGCGCGTCCAAAGACCGCGAGCAGGTGGGATCCAGTAGCGTGGACTACCTGATGTACTCCGGCTTTGTGATGATGGCCTACTTCTGGGCGCTACAGGCATCCAAGGCGACCGAGCTGCTGGCCAGCGGCAAAGGCAAGGAGTCCAACGACTTCTACACCGCCAAGATCCAGACCGCAGAGTTCTACTTTGCGCGCCTGTTGCCCCGCGCCGACGGCCATTACAGCGCGGCGCTGGCGCCTACCAGCGCGGTGATGCAGATGCCGCAGGAGCTGTTCCAGATGGCTTGATGCCAAATGAGCCGCTAGCCCCTGAGAAATATGCGCTGCTTGCTATGAAAATCGCAGCATTTGAAAGCCTTAAGCATTCGGGCCTGCCATATCCCAAAGCCCGCCGAGCGCAGATCGATGCCGTGACAGGGCATCCCTGCACATCGGGCGTTGCATCAGGAGTAAGTCACGACACCGGAGGTAGGCACGGTCACGGTCTTGCCGGTGACCGCTGTGTAGTTTGTTGACTTGACCGTGTTGACAAACACATACTCGCCCCTGATCTCAGCGTTGGTGGCAGTCATGAGCAAGTAGCCACGCCGGATGGTGTCGACATAATTTAGGTCATTGACCAAGCCCAAGCCGGTGCCATTTTTAGGTGCCACCGCAGTGCCGTCCATCGAGCTTGCCAGTGCGCCCAAACCGACACTCTCAAAGCCGGGCGATGAAATCGAAGAGCCGGCAAATTCAAAGCCGACCCGTTCACCGCTGAGCGTGGTGACGTTTGCGAACCAGGCGTTGTGTGAGTCTCCCGATAGCGTAATCAATTTTTTGCCTTGTGCCTTTATGGTCTGCAGAATGGCCTCCCGTTGCAGCGGGTAGCCATCCCAGGAGTCAAGGTTGTACGGGAGCAGGGGATTGGTAGACGGGTTCAAGAGTGCCGTCTGGGTCGGTGTCAGAGCGCCCGTTCCGGCTGTGGCACGGGTGACTTTGGCGGTCAAGTAGCCGGTGATCGCGGTTTGAACACCTTGTTGATTGGCAGGCGTCGGGTTGGCAATGGCTGCTCCGCTGGCTTGCAGCACGTTGGCCGGGAACCACATACGCGACATGATGTCCTGGTTGCCCAGGATCTGCCACGTCGCGGTGGAGCTTGCGGTGCCGCTGGTGAGCCAGTTCTGTTGTGTCACGCTCATCATGCGGTGCGTGGCGTCAGCACCTGTGGCAAGCGCCGTTCCGTAGCGGGTCAGGCCGCCGTCGGCATCGCCATAACCATCGTACTGTTTATCGCGGCCTTCAATGCGGGTGTCCAGCATGTGCAGAGTAAAGACGTTGCCAAAGTCAAAGCGGCGGTAGATTTTGAGGAGGTTGCTTGCATCGGGGGTGCGAATGGGCATCCACTCGTGGTAGGCCCTAGCGGCAGCGCCTTTGCGTGCAGTCCAACTGCCCTGTGTTGACGGGTTGTGGTTTTCTGCACCATCAACCCACGCGTTATTGGCAAACTCATGATCGTCCCACACAGTGATCCAAGGCATGGCCGCATGGGCTGCTTGCAAGTTGACATCCGAGCGGTATTGGGCATAACGAGCCCGGTAGTCTTCTAGGCTGACAATGTCCTTGGTCGGCACGGGTGCACGGCCTGGCGGCGTTGCGCTGTTGCCAAACTTGGCGAGGTCTGCACCATATTCGTAGATGTAGTCACCCAGGTGGACCGCGAATTCCGCCCCCGACTTGGACGCTGCATCGTAAGCATTGAAGTAGCCTTCGGACAACAATGCGCACGAAAACACCGCGAACTTAATGCTCGCCACATTGGTGGCGGGCAAAGTGCGTGTGGTGCCGACCGGCGAACAGGTGTTGTATCTGTCGAGAAAGCGGTAGTAGTACGTATTGCCGGCAGTGAGGCCAGTCGCGTCCACCTTGGCCGTAAAGCCCGTGTCGGAGCTTGCGAAAACGGCGCCTGACGCCACAATATTGGTGAAAGCGGTGGAAGTGCTGACCTGCCAAGTCAAAGACACGGCGTCCAATGAATCCATAACCTTGGCGTGTGTCCACAACACGACGCGGTCAGCCAGCGGGTCCCCGCTGGCAACTCCATATTTGAAGTCTGCGGGCTGCCAATTGCTGCCACCACAGGCCACAAGAGCGGTGCCCGCGGTTGCGACCACTGAAAGTGTGCCGGCGGATTGAAGTAAAAAGTCGCGGCGGTTTTTGGTGGGGTGTGACATAGGTTCAGAAGATAGTTATTCCGCTATTGGGCACGGGTCTGATGACAAATTTATTAACTTTCTATGTCAAAAAAATGGGCACCGATTACAAGTAAATTGCTTGGAAATTGCCTTGCAGCTGGAAGCGGCCAACCTGGGCATCCAGGCACTGGACCTGCTGGGCCTCAAGGTGTTGCTGGGCGCCATGGGCCTGATGCCACAAGAACCGTTTCAGATGGCGTGGAGCCGAATTAGGCTCTAGCCCCTGTCGGTATTGACTATACTGCTATCAGTTTAGTAGTGGGTTGCCAATCTCGTCCATAGGGAAGGGGAGGCGCATCTGCGGTGACATACTAAGCACCATTTTTCACTCGAACTGCACCTGATGCTTTCCCCCACTATGGAAATCCCAACCGCTGCCGACCGTTTTACATTGCATCGACGCCACCTTCTGGCGGGTTTGCCGCTGTTTTTGGCAGCGCCCTGGAGGGCGCTTGCCGCCGCTAGCGAGCCCGAGCAATCACCTGCCGCACGAACACTCCATGCCATGTTCGATCGGGTGTGGGAAGAGAACATGCGTGAGTATCCCGACTGGGCTACATGGGTGGGTGACCACAGGTTTGACGACCGGCTGGAAGATGCCAGTCTGACGGCACAAGATCGTCGTTTTGGCATAGCTCGCCAACGTCTTGACGAAGCGATGGCAATCCCACGCGATGCCCTCAATGCTACAGATCGAGTGTCTATGGACCTTTTCATAGAACAGCAACGTGACCAATTGCGACTGCAGCCGTTTCTTGGGTGGCGCACGCTCACCCTCAGCGCCATGAGTGGTGTGCATTCCGATGTGGCGGACTTGCTGGAACGCATGCCTTTGGTCACCCGTGCCCAAGGCGAGAACATCATTGCCCGCATGCGCGCATTCCCGCTGAGGGTTGAACAAGACATTGACTCCATGCGGGTGGGCATCGCACAGGGGTGGGTTTCTGCAGTGCCGGTGCTGCATCGGGTGATCGCGCAACTGGACGGCCAGCTGGGCGCACCCGTCAGTCCTTTCTATGCACCCTTTGCGAAGCCACTGCCGACTCTCGCTGACGCCGACCGCAGCGCTTTGCAGGCATCTGCCCGTGAAGCCGTCGAAAAGCTGGTAAACACGGCGCTGCGACGCCTGCGCGACTTTGTTGCCAAGGAGTACCTGCCCAAAGCCCCTGCGAGCGGTGCCCTCGTGCACTATCCCGATGGTCGCGCGGTGTATGACCAGCAGGTCATGCAGTCAACCACGACTGCGTTGACCGCCGATCAACTCCATTCCATCGGCCTGCGCGAGTTGGCGAGCATTCGTGCGGAGATGGAATTGGTGATGCGCAAAATCAGCCGCAAACACCAATTCGCGCCGGGATTGCGCGGCGACTTCAGAGCGTTTGCGCAGTGGATGAATACGGCACCTCGCTTTTTCGCCAAAAACCCCGCCGAACTGATGTCCGGTTACCGCGACATTGCCAAACGGCTCGATGGCGAAATGCCGCGGCTGTTCGCCCAGCTACCGCGCGCACCCTACGGTGTGGAGGCTATGCCCGGCTTCAAGGGCGCCAATCAAGCCGAGTACTACAGCGGCCCGCCCCAAGACGGAAGCCGAGGGGGTACCTTTTTTGCCAATGCGTTGGCCTACAAGACCCGCCCGACCTGGGGCATGGCCACTCTGGTGGCGCATGAAGCAGTTCCCGGGCACCACCTCCAGGTGAGCAGGGCCGTGGAACTATCCAATCTGCCCCGGTTCCGCCGCAATGGTGAATACACCGCCTATGTCGAAGGATGGGCGCTGTACGCCGAAACGCTGGCCAGAGACATAGGGCTCTTTTCTGATGCTGAAAGCCTGTTCGGCCATCTGCAATGGCAGGCGTTTCGTGCCGCACGGCTCGTGGTGGATACCGGCATTCACGCACAGGGGTGGGATCGGGAGAAGTCGATTGCCTTCATGACCGAGCGCACCGGCGTGAACCGGTCATTCGTGGCCAGTGAGGTGGATCGCTACACCTCATGGCCCGGCCAGGCCTTGGCCTATATGGTGGGGAAACTGAAGTTTGACGCGTTGCGTGAGAAGTCCAAGACAGCCCTTGGCAGCAAATTCGACCTGCGCAAATTCCATAACGCCGTTCTTGATCAGGGTGCCCTACCACTGACCGTGTTGGAGCGGGTTGTGGATGACTGGATAAGTGCGTCACTCAGCGGTGAGAACCCAACGCTGGGCTCCCAAACCATCGTCCGGTGAGTTCGTGCGTATGGTTTGAAGAAGAATCAGGCTGTAGCCCCCGTCCCTGTTGACTGTATCGCTATTGATTGCATAGTATTTTGTTCATCATGTTCTCGTCTCCAGCCTGAAGGCCGCGCTGCCCTGGAGTGGCGGCTGAGGAACGGTGCCCGCCCACCCCTTTGCCATGGCACCCTGTTCCTCCCAAGCGCCCAGCGGCGCATTGCTCGTGGGCGGTGTTGATAGCCCGCATCTACGAGGTATTCCCGCTGCTGCGCCCAACATCGGGGTGGATTCCGATCCCCCGCACATATCCCGCCGCGCGGACCACCACTGGAACGCCTCTGCGCCCGGCATACGCCGCGCACCGCAAATCAATCTTCTGAATACCAAACCCTGCTGGTGAACCTGGCAGATGGGCGGTAACTCGAGTGTTTCACGCGAATTGGGGGCGCTTCCACGGTGCGAAACTTGGCACCATGTGGTTGAAAGGCCTATCCGGCCTTATTCTTGCGTTAGCAGGGAGCAATTTGCTAAGTCGCACTTGTGTTGACTGATATTCTCTGCTTTACCTAACCTGTCGCAATGGGTCCTGTGCTTTTTTGAGAGGAAACTCATGAAGTTGCAATCACTGGATTTTCAGAAGCTAGCGGGCATCACGCTATGTGTGCTGGCTTCAATTGTGTTGATGGGATGGGCCGTCGGCAGCATGGCGCTGGTCAGAGGATTTGCCCCGAATAGCCCTGCGATGGCTATCAATACCGCCCTATTGTTTTTTGCGTGTGGGGTGTATCTGATTTTTCCTCCCCGACCCGGACGCGTTTCATTGCTACATCCGTTGTGCGCAGGATTACTCGTTCTTCTGCCCAGCGCGGTGTTGATCGAGCATCTGTTTGGGGTCGATCTCGGGATTGACTTAGCTTCCCTGCAACGCGCTGTGAAAGACACGAATCCGTGGCCCGGCCGCATGGCACCCAACAGTGCTGTCGGGTTCATTTGCACTGGCCTTGCCCTTTCATTGCTCAATCGCCCCCCGCATGATTCGCGCATTCGTAAAGCCCTCAGTGCTTTGATCGTCCTGGTACTCACTATCGGTGGCTTGGCCATGCTGGGACATGTCCTCAAACTGGAAGTGATTTATCAAATCGCTTCCTACAACAGCATGGCAGTGCCGACCGCTTTGGGTTTTACCTTGCTGGGCGTTGCGCTTTGGGATCTAGAGCGCCAAATATTTCCCCGTTCCGCTTATAGCTTCCGCGAAGAGGACAAACGCATTACCGGTTACGCCATCATGGTGTTAACAGTACTTGCAATTGCGGCCGGATTGAGTGGCTTTGCCGTATTGCGCCAAGACTTTGAAGAATCTGCCGCCAAGCAGATCAAGAGTACCGCCAAGAGCGATGCCACCTTGATAACGAACGAGATTGACCAGGCGCTGGTGCTGTCGAAAGTAGCCGTCACACGACCCCCAATTCTGGATTTGATGGAGGACCTGAATACTTATCCTGACGACGCTAGAAAGCGTGCAGCACTGACTCAACTCGCCAACAGCTTCCTCCGGCAGGGCTATGATGGCTTGCAATTTTTCAATGCACGCGGTGTTGAAGTGGCAAGCGCGGGTTGGCTGAATGCAGACAAGGCAAGTGTGGCAATACGGTTGATTGGGCCGGAAAATGCGACGCTGCTTTGGCAAAATGGTTTTCTGCTGCAGACGATGACCGATGTTATGCGCGGCGATAAAAACATCGGCAAAATCGTGATTGAACATCGCTTGCACCAGATGACCGACATGTCGAACGAGATGCAAAAACTCGGCAATTCGAATGATATGGTGCTGTGCGGGCGTGACAAGGATGAGGTGGCCTGTTTTCCTTCCCGCTTTTATGAGGCAAATCAGCGCGCCCCAATGTTCGACAGTGATGGCAGTGCGAAATTCGCTATTGCGCGTGCGCTGCTCGGCAATAGCGGCAGCGCCGAGATCAAGGATTTACGCGGAGTAATGGTGCTGGCGGGGTATGCGCCATTGAGTGGTTACGGATTGGGGCTGGTGCTGAAGGCAGATATCCAGGAAATCTATGCGCCCCTGCGCGAACGCTTCAATTTTCTGATTGTGCTTCTAATCATATTTGTCGCCATCGGCACCTTCTTGCTGAGAACGCGCATGCAGCCTTTGATCAACGCACAGCTCAGTGAAAAAGAACGACTGCGCGTCACGCTCAATTCGATTGGCGACGCCGTGATCACTACCGATACTGCTGGCAACGTGGTATTTCTGAATCCTGTTGCAGAAACCCTCACCGGGTGGAACAGCGCACAAGCTGTCGGTGTTCCGTTGTCGTCGGTATTTCAAATCATTGATGAAAAAACAGGCGCGCTGACACAGAATCCGGTGCATGGGGTACTGGCTGATAAGTTATATGACAAAAAACTTGTTACTCTGATTGAGAGCACGGTGTTGATCCAGCGCGGTGGCGCACGTATTGCCATCGAGAACTCGGCAGCGCCGATCCGCGATTTGGATGACCGCATCATCGGCGTGGTGCTGGTGTTTCGCGACGTCAGCGCGGTGCGTAAGATGGCCGTTGAAATGGTGCACCAGGCAACACATGACGCACTGACGGGACTGATCAATCGCCATGAATTTGAACGACGTCTGGAGACAGCACTGAGGTCTGGCGCGCAAGCGGAAACCCAGCACACGCTGTTGTACATCGATCTGGATCAATTCAAAGTGGTCAACGATACCTGTGGTCACATGGCTGGCGATGAACTGCTGCGCCAGCTGACCGGCGTACTGAACAACCAACTGCGCCACAGTGACACGCTGGCACGGCTGGGCGGAGATGAATTTGGTGTGCTGCTGGAAAACTGTGGTGTTGATCCGGCCATGAGGATTGCAGAATTGCTGCGACAAACCGCCAGCGACTTTCAATTCGTCTGGCAACAAAATGCTTTCCCGGTATCGCTCAGTATTGGGTTGGTTACCTTTGGCAACACTGGAGAATCTAAGGTTGATATCTTGCGACTGGCTGATGCCGCATGTTATGTCGCGAAAGACAAAGGGCGCAACCGGATTCATGTGTGCGCCCCGGAAGATGAAGCGCTGGCGAAACGCAATGGCGAAATGGGATGGATCGGAAAAATTCAGAAAGCGCTGGACGAAGACCGCTTGGTTTTGTATTCACAAAAAATATTGGGTCTTGGCAGTGGTATGCAGGCAGAAGAACATTATGAAATGCTGCTGCGCATGATGGATGAAGAGGGGCGACTAGTCCCGCCGATAGCGTTTATTCCTGCTGCGGAACGCTATGGCATGATGCCAACGCTGGATCGCTGGGTCATTAAAGAAGCCCTGTCTCAATATACCTTGCGCCATCCGCCCGGTTCTGTGCAGGGTGTATGCGCCATCAATCTGTCAGGCACCTCGATTTGCGATGAGCATCTGATAGGCTTTGTGCGCAAGCAATTCGAGATCACCAAAGTAGCGCCGTCAGCAATCTGTTTCGAAGTGACCGAGACCGCAGCGATTAGCAATCTGACCCAGGCTGCAGGCCTGATCCGTGAATTGAAAGCTCTCGGCAGCAGTATTTCACTGGATGATTTTGGCAGTGGCATGTCGTCATTTGCCTACCTCAAACATCTGCCGGTGGATTATCTGAAAATAGATGGCGGCTTCGTCAAAGACATGATGCACGATCCAATCGATCATGCGATGGTTGAGTCCATCAATCATATTGGCCATGTGATGGGATTAAAAACAATTGCCGAGTTTGTCGAAAACGATGTCATCCTGGAAGAGTTGCGTCGCATGGGTATCGATTACGCACAAGGCTATGGTGTGGAAAAACCGAAAGCGTTTAGTCGCCCAGCCGTCTAGCCGGAGAAACCGTATAGCGTGGCCGGGCACGGCTAATCGTACATTGGTGCTGCAATACGGCAGCGACTCGGTGTTTGGCCCGGGACCCCTGAAGCACGCGATGAATGTCGATGTGGACAACATCCAGTCCCCCGGGAAGTTCAGTTTTGCGCAATACTGGCAGCGTCGCGCACCGCCGGTCATATCAGCGCTGCACCCGGCGGCCTTTTCCCAGGTATTCACGCAAGGGAGTCTCAGTCAATGTTGAAAAACGAAGTAGCACCCCTGGATGCGGAGACCGACGTTCATTGGACGGTAAAGACGAATTACCGATTGCGCACCGGCTCCTTCGCGCTAATGTTTGCCAGCATCGCTTTTCACGGATGGGGGCAGGGTTACAGTGCCACCCTCTGGGGCCTGATAGCGCTGCATTTGTTGCTCTACCCTCAACTGGTGTATTGGCGCGCACGCCGCTCAGCCAATTCTCAGCAGGCGGAGGTCAACAATTTATTGATGGACTCCTTTTTGTTTGGGTTGTTGGTTGCGACGTTGGAATTTCCGCTCTGGATTACCTTCGCGGTGTACATCGCCAGCACCCTCAACATCACCATGAGCAGGGGCCTCAGGGGCATGTTAGTGTCGCAACTGCTTTTTGTCAGTGGTGCGCTGGTGTCGATCGCCCTACTGGGGTGGCACCTGTCGCCCGATACAGCCTGGCCCGCCACACTGTTGAGTTTAATGGGCAATGTTGTGTACATGGTTGCCATCGGTATGGCGGCCTTTGCCCGCAACCAGCAATTGCGAACCATACGTGAGGACTTGCGCGCAAGTGAACAAACCCTATCCCAGCAGCTTTCCGACATCAAGGTCCTGCAAGCCAAGCTGCAGGAACAAGCGAGCCGCGATCCCTTGACCGGCTTGTACAACCGCCGCTTTATGGACACGATCGCTGGGCGGGAGATCGCGCGTTGCGATAGGGACCACCAACACATGGCGGTCATGATGGTTGACGTGGACCACTTCAAGAAAGTGAACGACACCCATGGCCACGCGGGTGGTGATGAAGTTCTGAAAATGCTGTCAGCGTTGTTTCTCGAAAAAGTTCGCACCACCGATGTAGCTTGTCGTTACGGGGGCGAGGAGTTTTTGCTGTTGCTGCCCGGAATGACTGCAGAAATCGCGATGCTTCGTGCGAACCAATGGCGTAGTGCTTTCGCTGATAGGACAGTTGAATTTGGCGGTGCTCCGATTCAGTGCACCATATCCGTCGGAGTGTCTATCTACCCCAATCACGGCGAGAACATGGAAGAACTTACGCGATGTGCCGACCTGGCTTTGTACCGTGCCAAGAAACAGGGGCGTAACCGCGTTATTTTGTTCGACTCGGAATGCGGCAGCGCCATGGCGTGAACCTCGGCAACGGCATTACCGTGGCGGCTTGTCCGGATCAGGCAGCATCGTAAGCTCACCGTTGATGGTCGGCGCATACTCGGCATGGTTGATGTTGGCGTCAACGGCCTTTAGCTGCAGTTCCATATCCGCAAAGGCGTCGGCCAAGGCGTGCTGCACATCGGCGTGTTGGACCCGCGGCGCAATCAGTTTATGGCCAGGAATGGAGACGTCTACACGCACGCTGTAGGGCATGCCGGCCGGATGCGCCTCAGCATCACAGCGGATGCCCACCCAGCATTCCATGATTTCCGATTCTTCCCACGAGAGCCCGTAGGCATGGGCCTCTGCGGCCGCTATCAGAGCGGCGGATGATTCCATGCCTGAAAATCGTATATGGACAGGGTAGTTCATACATTTTCCACGCAATGCGCCGCGCCGTGGGGTGCGCGTGCGTGGTCCGTTGGATCTGCGGATCGGAATGATCCCTAAGCGCTCTCTATCAGCGCTCTCTTCCCCACTCTTTTTAACAGTTTCTACTTGGCAAATAGCATTGTATGTGCGGTGGGTTACATTGCAATACATAGCGTGGCATCTAAGGCGCGCTCAACGGTATTTTGGTTGGGCCACCTACAATGGTTTAAATTGTTTCCTCACCATGATTCACTCGCGCCGCCACCGCCTGATCACCGTGACCATTGCGTTGTTCAGTCTGCTGTTCATGCAATTGGCTGTGGCGCGTTACGTTTGCCCGTCGGGTGCCGCCACTACTGCCACCGCATCCCCGATGCCCTGCGCCGCATCCATGGCAATGGCCATGCCCCTGGACACAGAACAGCCGGCTTTGTGCCATGCACACTGCCAACCAGACGCGCAGTCCCAGGATAAGTACGAAGTGCCTCCCCCGGTGGCGATTGGCGCCATGCCAGCCAACTTCACGCTGGCACTTACCCTGCCGGTGTTATCCGGCGTTGCATTGCAAGCTCCCCATCTGATGCATGCCACGGCACCGCCCGTGGCCATTCGCAACTGCTGTTTGCGCATTTAGTCTCTCCCTACGCTACGCGTTACGCACCTCTGCCGGTAGCCCTCGGGCACGCCTGGCAGACCGTTATGTATTGTCTGGAGAGGCATCTTGTCCAATTCTTTTCCCTTTCACCGGGTCGCAGCTGCTACTGTGGCTCTGGCCTTTGGGCTGCCTTCTTGGGCCAGCCCCCCACTCACGTTGGCAGAGGCGTTGGCGACCGCTGTTGATCGCTCGCAGCAAATAACGGCGCAGGACGCCGTCATCTTGTCGGCTCGGGAACTGGCGGTGTCTGCCGCGCAACTGCCAGACCCGGTCCTCAAGCTGGGCGTGGACAACCTGCCCGTGAATGGCGAGGACCGCTTCAGCCTGACGAATGAGTTCATGACCATGCGCCGCATCGGAGTCATGCAAGAAATCCCCCGCGCGCAGAAGCGCCAACTGCGCGCCGAGCGGTTTGAACGTGATGCCCAACGCGCCCAGGCCGAGCGCCACATGGCGCTAGCTGTGGTGCAGCGCAGCACAGCAACCGCTTGGCTCGACCGTTATTACACCCAGGCGATGCAGGGGTTGCTACAACGCCAACTGGAAGAAACCCGGCTGCAGGTCCAAGCTGCTGAAACAGCATTCGGATCGGGCCGCGGCAGCCAGGCCGATGCATTTGCCGCCCGTGCGGCCTTGATCCTGCTGGAGGACCGGCTCAGCCAAATCGAACGCCAGGCTCGTGGTGCCAGCATCGTGCTGACGCGCTGGGTGGGGGTCGCGGCCGAACGCATGCCCTCCGGGCCACCACCATGGCAGAGCACACCACTGGAGTCTGCACAGTCCGTGGAGCGCCTCCAGCTCCATCCTGACATACGGGTGCTTGCAGCCCACATCGAAACCGCAAAAACCGACGCGCGCCTGGCGCAAGCCAACCAGCAGGCGGATTGGACTGTTGAAGCCAGCTACAGCCAGCGCGGCTCGGCTTACTCCAACATGCTCTCGTTCGGCGTATCGATCCCTCTGCAGGGCGATCGCAAGAATCGCCAAGACCGCGACGTCGCGGCCAAGCTGGCTTTGGTTCAGGAGGCCCAGGCCCGATTCGACGACATGCTGCGCGGGCAAGACACCGAGGTGCGCAGCCTGCTCAACGACTGGCGCAATGGCAAGGAGCGGGTGGCACGCTTCAACGGGCAGCTGATCCCGACAGCGCAGCAGCGCACACAAGCCGCCGTGACCAGCTACCGCTCCGGCAAGGGCGATCTGGCAGCCGCGTTGTCCGCACGCCGCGACGAAATCGATGTGCGGTTGCAGGCCTTGGCCCTGGAGCAAGACACGGCGCGCCTGTGGGCGCAACTCCACTATCTGATACCCGACAGCACCCCAACCACCAACCGGGCGGAGCAACCATGAATTCAAAAACTCTTACCCTGGCTGTGAGCGCCATGGTGTTGGTCGGTGCAGCGGGATACGGCCTGTATACGCTGGGCGTGAAGCGCGGCATGGCCGACCCCGCAACCACGGCGCCCGCTGCGGTTGGCGCCATGCCATCGGCACCCAAGGCACTGCCCCAAAACATTGCCGAAGGCGAAGAGGCCACCCGCCGCCACATCACCACCGGTGTCAAAGCCGGTGACATAGACCCTTCCAATGGCGGCAAAATTCTGTACTACCACGACCCCATGGTGCCGGGCAACAAGTTCGACAAGCCGGCCAAGTCGCCCTTTATGGACATGATGCTGGTACCGGTCTATGCCGACGGGGACAGCGACAAGGGCAATGTCACCGTCAGTTCGCGGGTTCAGCAGAACCTGGGCGTACGCACGGCAGAAGTTGCCGAGGGCATGCTGTCGCCGCAGGTGGCGGCCATTGGCAGCATTGCCTTTAATGAGCGGGACCAGGCCCTGGTGCAGGCACGCGCCACCGGTTACGTGGAGCGCCTGCATGTGCGCGCAACACTGGACACGGTCGGCAAAGGCCAGCCACTGGCCGATCTGTTTGTACCCGACTGGGTAGCGGCGCAAGAGGAGTTTTTGTCGCTCAAACGCATGCAGGGCAACGATCTGGGCGGTCTGGTCGACGGCGCGCGCCAGCGCATGCGCCTGGTTGGCATGAGTGAGGACCAGATCAAGCTGGTGGAAAACAGTGGCAAGCCACAGCTGCGCATCACCATTGCGGCGCCTATCGGGGGAGTGGTCACCGAACTGATGGTGCGTGAAGGCATGACCGTGATGCCGGGTGCCCCGCTGTTCAGAATCAATGGTCTGTCCACCGTCTGGGCGAATGCCGAAGTGCCAGAGAGCCAAGCTGCGCTGGTTCGGCCCGGCACCAAGGTGCAGGCACGCAGCCCAGCTGTGCCAGGCACCACTTTTGACGGCAAGGTGCAAGCCATACTGCCCGAGGTCAATCCGGCCACCCGTACGCTCAAGGCCCGGCTGGAGTTGGCCAACCCTGGTGTCCGTTTGGTGCCTGGCATGTTTGTATCCATGCAGTTCATGGACATGCGTGCGCAAAAGGCGCTGCTGATCCCCACCGAGGCGGTGATCATGACCGGCAAGCGCAGCGTGGTGATGCTGGCCGAGGACAACGGCAAATTCCGACCCGTGGAGGTCGAGGCCGGGATCGAGTCCGGTGGCCAGACCGAGATCAAACGCGGTCTGAAGGCCGGCCAGCGGGTCGTTGTGTCCTCGCAGTTTTTGATCGACTCGGAAGCCAGCTTGAAGGGTGTCGAGACGCGTCTGAACACCGCACCGGCATCGGAAATCAAGCCATGATCGCCCGACTCATTCGCTGGTCCATAGTCAACCGTTTTCTGGTCTTGCTGGCCACCCTGGGCCTGTGCGCCTGGGGCGTCTACGCGGTGCTCAAGACACCGCTGGATGCCTTGCCCGATCTGTCCGACGTACAGGTCATCATCCGCACCAGCTACCCCGGCCAGGCACCGCGTCTGGTCGAGAACCAGGTGACCTATCCACTGACCACCACCATGTTGTCGGTGCCAGGCGCCAAGACCGTGCGCGGCTATTCGTTCTTTGGCGACTCGTTTGTGTATGTGCTGTTTGAGGATGGCACCGACCTGTATTGGGCACGGTCTCGGGTGCTGGAGTACCTGAACCAAGTGCAGTCTCGCCTGCCGCCTGCCGCCAAGACGTCGATAGGGCCGGATGCCACCGGCGTCGGCTGGATTTACCAGTATGCGTTGGTGGACAAAGCTGGCACACAGGACGCGTCGCAATTGCGCGCGCTGCAAGACTGGTTTTTAAAGTACGAGTTGAAGACCGTGCCGAACGTGGCCGAGGTGGCGTCGGTGGGCGGCATGGTGCGCCAGTACCAGGTGGTGCTAGACCCCGACAAGTTGGCCGCCTACGCTATCCCCCACACCAAAGTGGTCGAGGCTATCCAAAAGGGCAACCAGGAAGCCGGTGGCTCGGTGCTGGAACTGGGCGAGGCTGAATACATGGTGCGGGCGTCGGGTTATCTGCAAAGCCTGGACGACTTCCGCGCCATACCGTTGATGACAAGCGCCGCCGGTGTGCCGGTGCGCCTGGGCGACGTGGCACGCATCCAGCTCGGCCCCGAAATGCGACGCGGCATTGGCGAATTGGATGGTGAAGGTGAGGCCGTGGGCGGCGTCATCGTCATGCGCTCCGGCAAAAACGCGTTGGAAACCATTGCCGCCGTCAAAGCCAAGCTCCTGTCCTTGCAGAGCAGCCTACCCAAGGGCGTGGAGATTGTGCCGGTCTACGACCGTTCGGGCTTGATCGAACGCGCGGTGGAAAACCTTTCACACAAACTGTTGGAAGAGTTTGCGGTCGTGGCCGTGGTGTGTTTTATCTTTCTGTTCCACCTGCGCTCGGCCCTGGTGGCCATCATCTCGCTGCCGCTGGGCATCCTGGCGGCCTTCATCGTGATGCATTACCAGGGGGTGAATGCCAACATCATGTCGCTGGGCGGGATTGCGATTGCGATTGGCGCCATGGTGGATGCAGCGGTGGTGATGATCGAAAACGCCCATAAACACCTGGAGCAGTGGGGCCATGACCATCCCGGTGAAACGCTGCAGGGCGAAGCGCGCTGGCAGGTCATAGGCGACGCCGCCGCCGAGGTTGGCCCGGCACTGTTTTTCTCGCTGCTGATCATCACACTGTCGTTCATACCCGTATTTACGCTGGAGGCGCAAGAGGGGCGTTTGTTCTCACCGCTGGCCTTTACCAAGACTTACGCCATGGCGGCCGCGGCTGGTTTGTCGGCCACTTTGATTCCGGTGCTGATGGGTTATTTGATACGCGGTCGTATACCCGATGAAAAAGCCAACCCGCTGAATCGCCTGTTGATTGCCGTCTACCGGCCGCTGCTGAGCGTGGTGCTGCGCGCACCCAAGTTGACGCTGGTTGTGGCAGCCATTGCTTTGGTGCTGAGCCTGTGGCCGCTGCAACACATAGGCGGTGAATTTATGCCGCGCCTGGACGAGGGCGACCTGTTGTACATGCCCTCTGCACTGCCCGGTCTATCCGCAGGCAAGGCGGCAGAGCTGCTGCAACAGACGGACCGGTTGATCAAGAGCGTGCCCGAGGTGGCCAGCGTGTACGGCAAGGCGGGACGGGCCGAGACTGCGACTGACCCAGCTCCGATGGAGATGTTTGAGACCACCATCCAGTTCAAGCCGCGCGACCAGTGGCGACCCGGCATGACGCAGGACAAACTGGTGGATGAGTTGGACGCCATCGTCAAGGTGCCGGGTCTGTCCAACATCTGGGTGCCACCGATCCGCAACCGCATTGACATGCTGGCTACGGGCATCAAAAGTCCGGTCGGCGTCAAGGTGGCGGGTGCGGATTTGGCGACCATTGACCGATTGACCAGCGAGATCGAACGCGTATTGAAGGATGTGCCCGGCGTCAGCAGCGCCCTGGCCGAACGCCTGACCGGCGGCCGTTATGTGGACGTGAACATACGGCGCGATGCCGCCTCACGTTTCGGCCTGAACATCGCCGACGTGCAGTCGGTCATCAGCACGGCCGTGGGCGGCGACAACATTGGCGAAGTGGTGGACGGCCTGCAACGCTTCCCCATCAATGTGCGTTACCCAAGGGAAACACGCGACTCGCTGGAGAAGCTGCGCAGCCTGCCCATCGTTACCGAACGCGGTCAGCGACTGGTGTTGTCCGACGTCGCCGATGTGCGTATCACCGACGGCCCACCCATGCTGCGCAGCGAAAACGCGCGTTTGTCGGGCTGGGTCTATGTGGACATTCGCGGCCGCGACCTGCGCTCCGCCGTGCAAGACATGCAAGCGGCGGTGGCCAAAGACGTGGTGCTGCCTGCGGGTTACTCCATCTCCTGGTCCGGGCAGTTTGAGTTTTTGGAGCGCGCCACCGCCAAGCTCAAGTTGGTGGTGCCGTTCACGCTGCTGATCATCTTTGTGCTGCTGGTCCTGACCTTCAACAGCCTGGGCGAGGCGCTGTTAATCATGCTGACGCTGCCATTTGCGTTGGTTGGCGGCATCTGGTTGTTGTACCTGCTGGGGTACAACCTGTCGGTGGCAGGGGCGGTGGGCTTTATTGCACTGGCGGGTGTGTCGGCAGAGTTTGGCGTCATCATGCTGGTGTACCTTAAACAGGCGTGGGAGGCTCGCATTGCCCAAGGCAAGACCACAAACGACGATTTGCTGGACGCCATCGTCGAGGGGGCAGTGCTGCGGGTACGGCCCAAGGCGATGACGGTGGCCGTGATACTGGCGGGCCTGTTCCCCATCATGTGGGGCACAGGAACCGGGTCCGAAGTGATGCAGCGCATTGCCGCGCCCATGGTGGGCGGCATGATCACCGCGCCGCTGTTGTCCATGTTGGTGGTGCCGGCGGCCTACTTATTGATGCGACGTCGCCAGACAAAACCTGACATGAAGCTTAAGGAAAAAACGCCTGAAGCCCCCTAGAAAACTCGCTAGTGCGCTATGAAATCCATAGTGCATACATTGCGATCACCACCCAACGGAATGTATGACAGCGTACGGATAAAACATTCAACAGCCACTACGCTCGTCGGACCGATGTCATTGGTGGCAAACATGGGCGAGTTTTGCAGGGTGACGACGGGCATCCGCGTGTCAATCGACGTGGATTTCAACTTGTTTTAAGGATGGCAATATGCGAAAACTATTCACGGCCCTTGCAGCCACCCTGGCGTTGGGCCTGACCGGCTGCGGCTTCAACACTTTTCAAACCAACGATGAACAAGTCAAGGCAAGCTGGTCCGAGGTGGTCAACCAATACCAGCGGCGTGCAGATCTGGTGCCAAACCTGGTCAGCACCGTCAAGGGCGAGGCAAAGTTCGAACAAGACACTTTGACCAAGGTGGTTGAGGCACGTTCCAAAGCCACATCCATTCAGGCAACACCCGAGTTGGTGAACGACCCGGCGGCCTTTCAGAAGTTTCAACAGGCACAAGGCCAGTTGAGTGGCGCACTATCGCGTTTGATGGTCGTTGCCGAAAGTTATCCGAACCTTAAAGCCAACCAAGGATTTAGAGATTTGTCTGCTCAGCTGGAGGGCACCGAAAACCGCATCACAGTTGCGCGCAACCGCTACATCGCGGCGGTGCAAGCCTACAACGTCACGGTGCGGTCCTTTCCATCCAACCTGACCGCAATGGTGATGGGTTACAAGGAAAAGCCCACCTTCACCGTCGAGAATGAGAAGGAAATATCCAAACCGCCTACGGTCAGTTTTGACGTGGCGCCGACCAGGCCCACAGGCCCCGCGTCTGGGGCGGCGCAGTGACCTTCGGCAGATCGTTCAATACCATCGGCAGGGCACTGCTGATGGTGTTGGTGCTCGTTTGGTTGGTACCGGCCAACGCGCAGCTTCCGGTGCCCGCTCTGACGGGGCATGTCATAGACCAGACCGGCACACTCACACCTGAGCAGAAGGCGACCCTGGAGCAAACGCTGGTCGCGTTTGAGGCCAAGAAGGGGAGCCAGCTTGCGGTATTGGTGGTGGCTTCGACCGCCCCAGAAGAAATCGAGCAGTTTGCGCTGCGCGTTGCCGAAAAATGGAAGCTTGGACGCAAGCGCGTGGATGACGGTGCCATTGTGGTCGTGGCCAAGACCGATCGCGCTGTGCGCATCGAGGTGGGCTACGGGCTGGAGGGTGCACTGACGGACGTCACCAGCAAACGCATCATCAGTGAGACCATGCTGCCGCAGTTCAGGGCGCAGGACTATTTTGGCGGCATCACGGCCGGGGTTGGGCAAATAATACGTGTTGTAGACGGTGAGCCCTTGCCCGTGCCAAGCGGCGTACGTGGCGAAAGCCAAGGCAGTGTTCAGCAAAATTTGCCCATGTTCTTCATGGTTGCCCTGGTCGTCGGTGGCGTGTTGCGCGGGGTGTTGGGCAAGGTACTAGGCTCGGTGGCGACCGGCGGCATAGTTGCCGTGATTGCCTGGTTTATGGTCGGCGCTGTGGCGGTGGCCGTTGGTGCTGGCGTTGTAGCGCTGTTGGTCACGTTGCTGGGCGGTGGCTTGCTGGGGCGCGGTGGCATAGGTGGGTATTACGGCGGCATGGGCGGCCATGGGCGCGGCGGTGGCGGGGGCTTTAGTGGGGGTGGTGGTGGTTTCGGCGGCGGTGGCGCATCTGGGAGGTGGTAGGCATGAACATCAAACGCACCATCACACACCTGTTGACGACCCAAGGCCACGTCACCAAGGCTTTCCCCGCGCAAGTGTTGAAGACGATCGAGCAGTCAATCAGTGCGAGTGAGGCGACCCATACGGGGGAGATCCAGTTTGCAGTGGAAGACGCGCTGGACGGCGTGGCGCTGTTCAAAGGCCAGACTTCGCGGGAGCGGGCGATTGAACTCTTTGCACAACTGCGCGTCTGGGACACGGAGTACAACAATGGCATGTTGATTTATCTGCTGCTGGCGGACCGGGCGGTGGAGATCGTTGCGGACCGCGGCATCCACGCCAGGGTAGGGCTTGAAGCCTGGAGCACGATCTGCCGTCAGATGGAGGCTGATTTCAAGCAATCGCACTATGAAGGTGGTGTGGTCAACGGTGTGAAAGCCATCAGCCAACACCTGGTCCAGCACTTTCCCGTTGGCGCGGAGAACCACAACGAATTGACCGACAAGCCGGTTTTGCTCTGACTTAGTCGAACACCGGGACCACCAGGTGTCGGAATATCGCATCCAGCTGGTCGGCCGAATACTCCTCTTCCGCGTCGACCCACCATGCCAACAAAGACATGATCGCCCCGACGTTGAACTCAATCACCGCCTGCAACGGAATCCCTTTGACACGGTCAATTACGCGCCGTTTAGCAAGATCCTCTGCGACCAATCGCTTCAATACTTTGCGCATCCGGTCGGCAACCACAGCGCCGGCGTGTTGGCCAAGCATCGCCTTGTACACGGCCTTATACCCTTGCGCGTGTTCAAAAATCGCATGGCTGAATGCCAGGTGCTGCGCCGCGGGGCCGGCGTCCGAGGCATCCCTTTGTTGTGCAAGAAGCAGCTTGCCGAGTTGGTCCAAGCCTCCCTGTAGCAGGTGCTCCTTGTCCACGTAGTGGGCGTAAAACGTCGAGCGCCCTACATTGGCGCGCTGAATAATATCTTTGACAGTCGTGGCGTCGTAGCCCTTTTCCAAAATCAGGGCAATCAGTGCCTCGTGCAGGGCTTGAAGCGTCTTCTGTACTCGGCGGTCGATCATGACGGGTTCGCTTTTGCGATGGACTGGTGATTTTGATTGTACGAATGCGACGCAAAGCACGGCTTCAAAGCCAGTGTCGCAATGGTTTTTCAGGTCATTCGTACCCAGAAAGTTCTGTAACGGACAACTCTGCCGCAGTGTCGATTGACGTGTTTTTCCGGCTACGGAAGAATGCGGACGAAGACAAAGCAAAGAGGCCCCACTGTGACACCAGCGCACCTATTTTTCATCCCATCGGTCTTTTTTATGGGCTTCCTACTCGGAGGCATCTTTGCATCGCGCCCGAGTGGTGTGGCACCTGCCGTTCAAGATGGAGGTCCAACGGGGCGGATGCTGGTTATCGCACTTGTTGTGTTTGCCGTCGTGTTTGCGGCAACCCATGTTTATCCACAGTTTGGTGGCGCCAAAGCAATAACCGTGGCGACGCACGGAATGCCGATTCTGGATCAGCGCCCGTCTTTTTCAAGCCACGATGTCTACTTGCGGTTGGAGGCATTCGGTGAGATCGGTCGGGCCATGTATCAACGCTTCACGTACAGCGTCGATGTCATATTCCCCCTCAGTTTGTTGGCGTTCCTGGTCTTGCTTTCCAGGTTCGCTGCGCGGCGAATCTCGGTGACCGGTTTCTCGCGCAAGCTCTTTGGGGCACTCCCATTCATTTGGTTCGGTACCGATATGTTGGAGAACGCCATGGTGTTTACGCTTCTCGCACAGTTTCCCATGCAAAACGAATTTTTAGGCGCGATAGTTGGATTAGTCACAGTAGCGAAGTTCAGTTTTCTACTGTTGGCTATTGCCAGCCCGGCCGTTCTAATGGTTGTGATGAGAGATGATCACCGTGTCGCTCCCGGAGCCTGAAGCCGTCCGGGCTACACCCTCATCGTTTCCCCTATTTGTGAGACGACCAATGCACATGCTGGATCTTCCATGCGTCGCCCTCACGGCGTAGCACCATGGTCTCCTGGCCTACATAACGCACACTTTTTCCTTTGACAGTCCCGGTAGTTTCGCTGGACTGCATGAGTACACACATTGTTTCGTCGCACTGCTGTCGCGTGTTTTTTACCGTTCGTTGTGTAGCCTTCGCAAACGCGATATCGGCAGCGAGATGGTGCGAGATGTATTCATCTCGCGTCTCGGCATGACCCGATTCGTAGATCAGCGCTGTAGCGGACAACAAAGCGCTGGCACCCTCGGCATTTCCGGCTGTGAGCGCAGCGTGAAATTGCGCCGCTACTTTGCTTGCGGCCTCGCCACTGGTGGCGTCTGCTGCGCTGGCAGCGCCGGCCATCACCAGTACGGCGGCGCCGATAGTCTGAATGGTTCTTCTCATTACTTGCATTGTGTTCTCCGTGTTTTAGTGTTTATTACCTGGGGTGGCGCTACTTTGCAGGCTGGATTTCAGTCACCACAAACGCACCGCCAATTTTCTCAACGCTGAAGCGAATCTTGTCTCCGACCTTGGCTTTGCCCAGCAAACTCTCGTCTTTCACCTGGAACACCATGGTCATTCCCGGCATGTCCAGGCTTTTGATCTCTCCGTGTTTGATGGTGATTTTTTTGTTGTCCATGTCGACTTTGCGAATTTCGCCATGGGCCATGTCGGCAGTAGCTGCAATCGTGCTGTCCTTTTTTGCATCGCTAACTGCCATGGCTGGTCCGGCGTGTGAAGCAGCGGACGCTGCGGTAGAGCCAGCCACCAGGGCGGCCAGGATCAACAGGTTTTTGAGGTTTTTCATCTGGGTTCTTTCAGTGGATGGTTTTAGTGTTTGTGGTCGCCATGGGCGGCCTCTTTGGCTGGCTTCTTGGCAGCCGATACGCTGACCAGGCCCTTCATGCCAGCATCGTAATGGCCGGGTTGCAGGCATGCAAAGTCCACTTTGCCGGCCTTGGTGAACTGCCAGATCATCTCGCCCGTTTTTCCAGGGGCAACGGTCACCATGTTGGGGTCATCGTGCTCCATCTCTGGGTGTTTCTTCATCACTTCGTAGTGCTCTTTGAGTTCCTTCTGGGTCCCAAGCACCAGCTCGTGTTTGACTTTCCCGGAGTTTTTAACGACCAGGCGAATCGTTTCACCTTGTTTAACGGTGATGCTGGACGGGACGAAACGCATGGCGTCGGTCATGTCGACCGTGACCCTGCGGCTGACCTTGGCGGCGTTACCTGCTTTGCCAATGGAGTCATCCGCGTGTGCGTGGCCACCCGCATGGTTGCCTGCCGCAAGGGCAGTTGTGGCCAACAGAGCGGCCGACAGGGAGATGATCAGTTTGAGCGGTTTCATAACTTGCCTTTCGAAGGAAGTGGTCAGTAGGGGGTTGAGACGCCGGTCAGTGAACATGGGTTCCGGTCTTTGTGGTGGCGTTGTCGTAGCCCCGAAGTTTTTGGTAGCTGGCAATCTGGAGTGGGTTGAGCAACGCAGTTTGCTCCAGGTGCGTCTGCAGGTGCTCCGCACGCAGGGCGGCTTGCAGCGTGCCGATGTTTTGGGTCAGCAAGGTGATCCGTGCAGCATCAAGCTGCCGTGATGCAAACGCGCTGTCGAGCGCACGTTCTGCATCCACAATCTGTGCGCCCAGCGTACGGGCTTTGTCTTTGTGGCGAGCCATCAGCGTTTGGGTTGCATGGCGTTGCGCGTTGTTGAGCTGTAGTTCCGACGCCAGCTCCAGCACGTGCGACGGACCCGGGTAACCATTGAGCTCGGCCGCCTTTGCCAGCTCCATGCCTTTGCCCTGCAGCAGATCCTGCTCCTGCGCGGCAGACAGGGCCTTGATGTTTCGTGCCTGCTGACCGGCATACGGGCTGATCGCAGATGTCGTCGTTGTGGCCGTTTCATGCCTGTGTTTGGCAGGATCGTGTTGAGAAAATGTGCTTCCAGCCCCCGCCAACATTGCACATACCGCTATCAATTTGAGAGTATTTTGTTTTTGCATGGTTTTCCTTTGGTGTTTAGCTGATCAGTGGTTTGTGTGACCCACGCCGCCCTTGTTGCCCATGACGGGTTTACGGACCTGCACTTCAATCTCTTTGGCCGGCATGTTTTGCGCCTTCATGGTCTGACCGCCCTCGGCGGCAAAACGTGCGGGGTTGGGCAGGGCGCCGGTCCACTCGTAGGCGACTTCACCTGCCGGGTGTTTGTACCAGCCGGGGTCTTTGTAGTCGCCAGGCTTCTGGGTCTTGCGCACCTTGAGCACCGAGAACATGCCACCCATTTCCACCGATCCAAACGGGCCTTCACCCGTCATCATCTTGGCAGTGTTGTCGGGTATGGGCATGTCCATCTCGGCCATGTCCGCCATGCCGCGCTCACCCATGACCATGTAGTCGGGGATGACGTTGGTGATGTCGCGCACCACCTTGCGGTGGTCTACACCTATCAGGTTGGGCACGTCGTGGCCCATGGCGTTCATGGTGTGGTGGCTCTTGTGGCAGTGGAAGGCCCAGTCGCCTTCTTCATCGGCCACAAACTCGATCTGGCGCATCTGGCCCACCGCCACATCGGTGGTTACCTCGGGCCAGCGCGCGCTGGGGGGAACCGGTCCACCGTCGGTTCCGGTCACCGTGAACTCATGGCCGTGGATGTGGATGGGGTGGTTAGTCATGGTCAAGTTGCCCATGCGTATACGCACTTTGTCGTACTTGCGGACCACCAGCGGGTCTATGCCGGGGAAGACACGACTGTTCCAACTCCAGATGTTGAAGTCCAGCATGGTCATGGTCTTGGGTGTGTAGGCGCCGGGGTCTATGTCGTAGGCGTTGAGCAGGAAAACAAAGTCGCGGTCCACCACTTCGATCTGCGGGTGTTTGACTTTGGGATGGGTGATCCAGAAACCCATCATGCCCATGGCCATTTGGGTCATCTCGTCTGCATGCGGGTGGTACATAAAGGTGCCGGGACGCCGCGCGACAAACTCGTAAACAAAGGTCTTGCCAGGCTGGATGGCTTTTTGGGTCAGTCCACTGACACCGTCCATGCCGTTGGGCAGGCGCTGGCCGTGCCAGTGCACGCTGGTGTGCTCTGGCAGCTTGTTGGTTACGAAGATGCGCACGCGGTCGCCTTCCACCACTTCGATGGTCGGGCCCGGTGATTGGCCGTTGTAGCCCCACAAGTGGGCCTTGAAGCCGGGCGCCATTTCGCGCACCACGGGTTCGGCCACCAGGTGGAACTCTTTGACGCCCTGGTTCATGCGCCAGGGCAGTGTCCAGCCGTTGAGCGTGACCACCGGGTTGTAGGGGCGGCCGTTAGCCGGGACCAGCGGCGCCATGGTGTCGGGTTTGGTTTGTAGCACCGGCTCTGGCAGTGCGGCCATGGCCACCTTGCTGACTGAGGCGGCCAGCACTGCACCGGTGATGGCGCCAGCGCCACCCAAAAAATTGCGTCTGTTGTTCATATTGATTCCGATTGGCAAGTGAGGGGTGTGGGCGGCTCAGTGGCCGCCACCCGAGGCGCTGGGTGCGGCATTGCCAGCAAGGGACGGCACACCACCGGCCAGGGGTTTGCCCAGCAAAGCGGCGGAGAGGCCGGCATCGGCTAGCCAGAACTGTTGCTGCGCGTTGATGGCGGCCATCACACTGGTGATGTTGTCGCGCGTGTCGGCTAGCAGCTCAAACACACCGATCAACATGGCGTTGTACCGCAGCACGTTTTCTTCACCCATGGTTTTGCGCAGCGGCACAATCTCGTCACGGTAGTGCCTCGCGAGGTCGTAGCTGGTGCGGTAGGCCGAATAACTGGTCCGCAGTTGTGGTGCTGCAGCGCGCACAACAGACTCGTAATGGTTTGCGGCAGCCAGGGTTTGGGCGTTCATGCCAGTGCGCTGCGCACCGCCCCAGTCAAACAGGGGCAAGCGAATGGCCACCTCATAACCCTTGCGTTCAGAGGATTGGCCGCTGTGGGTATCGGTGATGGTGTCGCGACGTATGCCGACCTCCACATCGACCAGCGTGTTCAGCAAGCTCAGGCCCTGCGCCTTGCCAGCACCGTCGAGCTGCACTCGCGCCTGTTGCACATCCAGACGCTGCTGCATGGCTGTTGCACTGAGTTCGGTTGCCGTGCGGGCCTGCTCGGGCAGGTCTGGCAGGCGATCAGGCAGCTTTAACAGGGCGGTTTGGGCATCGTCCAGACCCAGTTGGCGCACCAGTTCTTCCCTAGCGGCGGTGGCGGCATGCCGGGCCAGCGCCAGTTGGGCAACTGCGTCGGCATAAAAGGCGTGCTGGCGGGCGCGCTGCAGTTTGTTGAAGTTGCCCGTTTGCAGCATGCGTTTGGCCAGCTCGGCGCTGGCCTGGGCGGCCTGGTTGACCTGTTGGGCGTATTGCGCAGTTTGCTCCGCTGCCACCGCACGCACCCAGGCCTGGCGTACCTGAGCGACCTTGTCGACCACATTGGCACTGAGCTGAATATTGGCCTGTGCCGACTGGTTGCGGGCCAGGTTAATGCGTTGGGGCAGGGTCAGCAGGTCCAGCAGGCCAAAAGACAACAAGCGCCCCAGCTCCACCTCGTCCAGCGAATGGTTGCGCTCGAAGCTCAGCACGGGGTTGGCAATTCGACCGGCTTGGTTGATGGCAGCCATATCGGCCCAGCTCTGTGCCAACAGGGTTTGCACATCCGGGCTATTGGCCAATGCCAGCTCCACGGCGTCGGTCATTGAGAGAGGCTTTTCCAGCAGTTGGGCGCTGCGCTGCGCAGCGGCTTGGTGTTGTGCGCTGGTCTGGCGTAGCTCCAGCGTATGGGGCACCATTGACTGGGTGGCTTGGCGGGTGTCGCTCAATGCCTGGTCAAAGTTGACCGAGGCGCAACCGGTGAGCAGTAGCGCGGCGGCGCTGACTGCCAAAAGTCGAAATTTTTGGGTCATAACGGTAGGCCTTAGTGTTTGCCGTGGCCAGCGTGAGGATCGGCCGGTGCCGAATGTGCCTTGGGCGCTGCAGCGGGCGAGGCGGCTGGGGCATGGTCGTGTTTGGCCTGTGGCTCTGCTACTTCTTTGGCATAGGCGCGCCAACCACCGATTTTTTCTACGGTGGTGTTGCTCTCTTTCCAGGGCCTTAGCTTTTCGTCGGCGAAGGGCAGGTAGCCCTCAAACGCCGACGCGTAGGGCAAGGCTGCAGGAGTGCCTTGGGCGGTTGCAGCGCTCGCAGAGCCTGTAGGCGCGGGCGCAGCAGGCGGTGGTGTGACCTGGGCCAAGGCTGGCAGCGCAAAGAGTGCACACAAAGCGAACGCCCAATGGGCTGGAGAAAGGGAGTGCATAAAGTCCTCGCACAAATGAACAGGATGGACGCCACGGGGCGCAATGGGGCCTGTGGCGGACGTACCAAAGCATCCGTAGCCCGCTACTCAAAAAGTGCGGGCCACAAGGGGCTTATGCGCGAGGCGGTTTGTCGGGGACGGGTGTGGGCAGCGTGTGAACCCGTACGAAGGGTTCGGCTAATTCCGCCTGGGGAGCGGGCGCCACGGCCGCCATATGGTTCAGCCCGACCAGGGCCACACCGTTGCAACAGGCCGCGCAGATGCTGCACGTATGGTCTGCATCGGGCGATGCACCAGGGGCCGGGTCTGCTGCGTGTGTGTGGATATGGTCTTCGACGTCATCACCGCTGTGGCTGTGCATGGCGGCGTGGTCATGGGTGTCGCTGGCTTGTGCGCTGTGCTGGTGCTGTGCACCCGTGCCACACAACAGCATGGACGCCGAGGCAAAGCCCTGCATGGGCACTGCAGCTATCAATAACCAGGCGAACAATATGCGCAACATGAGCATGGTGAATTGATTCTACTAGTCGTGCGCCGTGGTCACACCGCGCATCCAGGCCATCAGGTCGATGTGGCTGCCCGGGCCGGTGGAAGTCTTTTTTGGGAGGCTGTCTGCCCGTTCGGTGTCCTTGCGCTTGGGCTTGAGTACCTTGGCGTTGTGCAGAGGAGCGGTCGGGCTGTCTACCGCCAAGTTGTCCAGAATTGCACAGTTGGAGTGGTCGTCGCCCCTGCAGGCCTTGACCATACGTTCCAACGCATTTTTCATCTCGGTGATTTCATGCATTTTTTCTTCCAACTCGTCCAGGTGGCGCTGGGCCACGGCCTTGACTTCGCGGCTGGAGCGGGCATCGTCGCCCCACATGCCGATCAGCTCGGCAATCTGCTCCATGGAGAACCCCAGGCGGCGCGACTGGCGGATGAAGCGCAGCACTGACACATCGCGCAAACCGTACAAGCGGTAGCCAGAGTCGCTGCGCTCGGCCGGTGGCAACAGGCCAATCTGCTCGTAGTTGCGAATCATCTTGGTCGAAACGCCCGCCGCCTTGGCCGCGTCTCCAATGTTCATCAAGGGGTTCATGGTCTGCTCCTCGTCCGTTACATGGGACCGATGCCTGCACTATCAAGCTTTCCACGGTGGGAAGGTCAAGTGCCCCTGATTGTGCAGGGGTCTTGGAATGGCAAGCGATCAGGCGGGCGGGTAGCCCGCTTCGGTCAAGGCTTCTACTAAAGCAGATTTTTCCTCGGTTGTCTGTACGCTGACCTTGCGCTGCGCCAGGTCGACACTGACCTTGCAGTCCGGGTCAAGCAAGGCAATTGTGGTGCTTACCTTGGAGGCGCAGTGGCCACAGGTCATATCTGGGATTTGAAATTCGATCATGGATGGCTCCTGAAAAAAGTAAAGAGAACTGCAGTCTCGTGCTTGCCACGGGGGAAAGGTCAAGCGAGTGCGGGGTGGGGAAGGTGCTTGACCTTGCCATCGTGTAAAGGCCAATAGTTCGCTC
>JAYSZJ010000097.1:0-14803 GCA_043738115.1 Rhodoferax sp.
CATGGTAGGCCAATCCACGCGCCAGTGCATGTTGCGGTCATGGGTGCTCCCTACAATCGCGCAACTTTTGGCAGAGCGAGCGCGATGAGCATCAAGAGCGACAAGTGGATCCGCCGCATGGCCGAGCAGCACGGCATGATCGAACCGTTCGAGCCCGGCCAAGTGCGTCAGAACGCGAGCGGCGAGCGCATCGTCAGCTACGGCACCAGCAGCTACGGCTACGACATTCGCTGCGCACCCGAGTTCAAGGTGTTCACCAACGTCTACAGCACGGTGGTCGATCCGAAGAACTTCGACGAACGCAGCTTCGTCGACATGAATTCAGACGTCTGCGTGATCCCGCCCAACAGCTTTGCGCTGGCGCGCACGCTGGAATACTTTCGCATTCCGCGCAACGTGTTGACGATCTGCCTGGGCAAGAGCACCTACGCGCGCTGCGGCATCATCGTCAACGTGACTCCTTTCGAGCCCGAGTGGGAAGGCTATGTCACGCTCGAGTTCAGCAACACCACGCCGCTGCCGGCCAAGATCTACGCCGGCGAGGGCTGTGCGCAAGTGCTGTTCTTCGAGAGCGACGAAGTCTGCGAGACCAGCTACAAGGACCGCGGCGGCAAGTACCAGGGGCAGACCGGCGTGACCTTGCCGAAAACTTGATCTGGCGCCGGTGCGCCTGCACCGCTGCCGGTGCGCTGCCGCTACGATCTATAGAGACGGGGCAATCGCCACGTTATCCCGGAGGCCACGCCATGAAGTGGGAAGGTCAGCGCGAAAGCGACAACGTCGAAGATGCCCGTTCGGGCGGCGGCGGCTCGCGGCTCGGTGGGTTGGGCGGCGGTCGCGGCGTCGGCCTCGGCACGGTCGCGGTGGCGCTGATCGCCGGTTGGATATTCGGCATCAACCCGATGACGGTGCTGGGCTTTTTGAGCGGCGGCGGGGAGCCGGTCAGCACGCAGCAGGCGCCTGCCGCGCGGCCGGCGGCGGGCGACACGCAGGCGCAGTTCGTATCAGTCGTGCTGGCCGACACCGAAGACGTCTGGCGCGAGCAGTTTCGCCAACTCGGCAGCACCTACCGCGAGCCCAAACTGCGGCTGTTTCGCGGCTCTGAGCCCACTGCCTGCGGGCGCGGCGAGGCGGCGATGGGGCCGTTTTATTGTCCGGGCGACCAGAAGGTCTACATCGACCTCGGCTTCTTTGAGGTGATGCGCACTCGCCTGGGCGCGCCGGGCGATTTCGCTCAGGCCTACGTCATCGCGCACGAAGTCGGCCACCACGTGCAGAACCTGATGGGTGTCACCGACAAGGTCGGACAAGCGCGTGGTCGCCTGAGCGAGGCACAGCAGAACGCGGTCAGCGTGCGGGTGGAATTGCAGGCCGACTGCTACGCAGGCGTGTGGGCGAACCACTCGCAGCGCGGCAAGCAGTGGCTGCAGCAAGGCGACATCGAGGAGGCGATGAACGCGGCCTCGCAAATCGGCGACGACACGCTGCAGCGCAAGTCTAGCGGCACCGTGACGCCGGACAGCTTCACGCACGGCAGCAGTGCGCAGCGGGTCGACTGGTTCCAGCGTGGCTTTCGCAGTGGCAACGTGAAAGACTGCGACACCTTTGCGACGCGCCAGCTTTGAAGGAGCGCCAAGGGTGCGAGCAGGCGAGACTGCTCCGAGCTGGCTCGAGTCGGCTGCTTACTCCCGGCGGGGCGCGAACTGCCAGTCGAGACGCGAGGTGTGAGCCGGGTGAGGCGAGGCTCAGGACGCGAGCCGCAAACGCGAGCCGCAAACGCGGCCAGCCGGGAATCTAGATGGTTGGTGATGATGGTCGCGCTGCGTGTGATGCAGTAGGCGCCGTCCCGCCACACGTTCGAGACCGCCGGCCGCCGCCGATGAGTTAGAAGGTGCCCGGCAGCAGGATCTTGCGGTCCACCGTGTGGATGTCGGTGTGGCCGCAAAACGCCATCGTCAGGTCGAGCTCGCGGTGGATGATTTCCAGCGCCTTGCTCACGCCCGCCTCGCCCATCGCGCCCAGCCCGTACAGGAAGGCGCGGCCGATGTAGGTGCCGCGCGCCCCGAGCGCCCATGCCTTCAGCACATCCTGGCCCGAGCGGATGCCGCCGTCCATGTGCACCTCGATCTGCGAGCCGACCTCGGCCACGATTGCCGGCAGGGCGCCGATGCTCGACTGCGCGCCGTCGAGCTGACGTCCTCCGTGGTTGCTGACGATCAGCGCGTCGGCGCCCGAGTCGACCGCGAGCCGCGCGTCCTCGACGTCCTGGATGCCCTTCAAGATCAGCTTGCCTCCCCAGCGCTTCTTGATCCATTCGACGTCGCCCCAGTTCAGGTTCGGGTCGAACTGCTGCGCGGTCCACTCCGACAGCGAGCCCATGTTCGAAACGCCCTTCACGTGGCCGACGATGTTGCCGAACTGGCGCCGGCTCGTGCCCGCCATGCCCAGACACCAACGCGGCTTGGTCGCCATGTTGATGATGTTGGCCAGCGTCAGCTTGGGCGGCGCCGACAGGCCGTTCTTCAGGTCCTTGTGGCGCTGCCCGAGGATCTGCAGGTCCAGCGTCAACACCAGGGCAGAGCACTTGGCAGCACGGGCCCGTTCGATCAAGCGTTCGATGAAGCTGCGGTCGCGTGTCACATAGACCTGGAACCAAAACGGGTGGTTGCCGGTGCCGGCGGCCACGTCTTCGATGGAGCAGATGCTCATGGTGGACAGCGTAAACGGCACGCCAAACTTCTTGGCCGCGTTGGCTGCCTTGATCTCGCCATCGGCATGTTGCATGCCGGTCAGGCCCACCGGTGCCAGCGCCACGGGCATGGCCACGGGCTGGCCGACCATGGTGCTGGTGGTGCTGCGGTTGTCCACATTCACTGCCACGCGCTGGCGGAACTTGATCTTCTGAAAGTCCGATTCATTGGCGCGGTAGGTGCCTTCGGTCCACGAGCCCGAATCCGCATAGTCGTAAAACATGCGGGGCACGCGCTTTTGCGCCAGCACGCGCAGGTCTTCGATGTTGGTAATGGCTGCGGTCATGGTTTTGTCTCCTGGTGTTGTGAAGATAGTAGCCCGGGCCCGCAGGCGGCGGCGTGAAATCCACTGACTAGGGTTTGAAATTAATTAACAACTTGGAATAGACTGCCCCCCGGTTTGGTGAACAACGTCAATGGAGCGCAATATGGTCTTATGGGGTGCAATTTGGGGGGCCATACTGGGTGCATTTGTCGCCAGGCACGACGAAGGTTTTGGCCTTTTTCTGGGTGCGGTATTCGGTGCCGTGGCTGGTGTGACGCTGCGCAAAGCGGTGCGCACGGCCGCTCGACAGGCGGCGATGGAGGTGTTGGCCGAGCAGCATCCTACGGTGCTGGTGCCACGCACTGCGCCCTCAACACCTGAGCCGCTTGTGCCGCCCGCGGCAGTGGTTACGGCGGGTGCTGCGGCTGCGCCTGCACCGCTAGCAGATCCGGTGTCCGAAACGGATTGGCGCGTGGACATGCCCATCCGAGTGCCCAAGGACGCTTTTGCCGACCCGTCCAGCAGTGTGCCCTCCGAATTCCACGACACCCATTCGGGCAGCTTGCCAGCAGGCAATGCCCCCCAACAGCCCGAATTCCCGACGGTGCAGACGCCTGATTTTGTAAGCCGTGCCGTGGGCGCAGCGCGTGACTGGCTGCTGGGTGGCAACACGATTGTGCGCATGGGTGTGCTGGTGTTGTTTGTGGGCCTTGCCTTTTTGGCCAAGTACGCGATGGACAACGCGATGTTGCCGCCTGAGCTGCGCTTGGCCGCCATTGGTGCTGCCGGCATTGCGCTGTTTGTATTTGGATGGAAGCTGCACGCGCGCCAGCCGGACCGCTTGGCTTATGCACTCACACTGCAGGGCGCCGGTGTGGGTGTTTTGTACCTGACGGTGTTTGCGGCGTTCAGGCTGTACCAGTTTTTGCCGGCCGGCGCGGCGTTTGCGGTTCTGGCTTTGGTGTGTGCTTTCTCTACTGCGATTGCGCTGTTGCAGAACGCCATGCCCATGGCCTTTATCGGTTTTGCCGGCGCCTTTGCCGCGCCCATTTTGTTGTCCACGGGGCAGGGCAACCATGTGGGACTGTTCAGCTACTACCTGCTGCTGGGCGGCGCTATTGCCGCTGTGGCGTGGCTCAAGGCTTGGCGGGCGCTGAACCTGCTGGGCTTTTTTGCGACCTTTGGTGTGGCCACGGCTTGGGGGGTGCTGAAGTACCAGCCCGAGCAACTGGCCAGCACCGAACCCTTCTTGATCGCCTTTTTTGTGCTCTATCTGGCCGCCAGTTTGATGTACGCCACACGCCATGGGCTGCAGCCCAAACAGGCGGTCGATGCCACGTTGATTTTTGGCCTGCCCCTGGTCGCGTTTGGCCTGCAGGCCGGTCTGGTGCGCGATATTGAATACGCCACGGCGTTTTCGTCACTGGCCATGGGTGCCATTTACCTGGGCCTGGGTTGGTGGGCGTTGAAGCGTAAGGATGGTGGCGTGGGCCAGTGGCTGGCTGAATGTTTTGTGGCACTGGGCATGGGTTTTGTAACGCTGGCCGTGCCGCTGGCGCTGGATGCCCGCTGGACGACGGCCGTGTGGGCTGCCGAAGGTGCCGCCGTGTACTGGATGGGCAAACGCCAAGACCGGTGGCTGGCCCGCCTGGCCGGGCTGGCCCTGCAAGTGCTGGCCGCGCTGAGTTTCATTCAGTCGTTTGATACGGTACAGGTTTCAACCTGGCCCATTGCAAACCCGGCCTTTATTGGCGCCGTGTTGTTGGCCCTGTCGGCACTGGCCATCGCCCACTGGACCCGTGCGCCCGACCCCGCGCCCGATGTGCCACCGGCTACACCATTTGTCGCGTTGGAGCATGGCCTGTCCCCAGTGCTGTTCTGGGTCGGATTTTTGTGGTGGCAGTTTGCGCTGGGCCACGAGATAGAACGTGGCGCGCTGAATGCCGACGGTTTGTGGATGCCGGTGTTTGGCAGCACGCTGCAGTCGTATCTGGAAATGCTGGGGTGGCTGGGTAGTGCCTGGTTGGCGCACCGGTTTGCGCTGCCCACCCGGCCCCGGCCGTGGACGGTTGCCGCAACGCCGGCGTGGTTCTCGCTGCCCATCATGGTGATGGTGGCTCTGCACGGCGTGACCGGGTTGGGGCATGTGTTTGAGGCCTGCGGCTGGCTGGTGTGGCCGCTGGCGCTGGGCTTGCACTTTGCAACGCTGAAACACCTGGACGGCACGGCGCCCCAGCGCTGGTGGTCCTGGGTGCACAGCGGGGGCGTGTGGCTGATGGTCTTGCTGGTTGGCAACATCATTGTGTGGGCCGTGCAGCAGGCGCAATTGCAGGGCACGGCCTGGGCCAGCGTGATCTTTTTGGTTGCCAGTGTGGCCGTGCTGATGGCCCTTGCGCAGCCTGCCTTGTATGCGCCACAAGGCCGCCTGCGCACACGTTGGCCGCTGGACCACTTTGCACATGCCTACCTGTGGCGTGCGGCGGCGCCGTTGGCTGTGTTGGTGGCACTGGGTGCGTTGCTGGTGGCCGTGTACTCCGATGGCAATGCCAAACCACTGCCTTATGTGCCGTTGCTCAACCCCACCGATATCACCGTCGCACTGGCGCTGGCCGCCTGTGCGCTGTGGCTGGTGCGTGTCCGCCAAGGCGGCATCGCTACCGTGCCCCAGGGTATACACAGCACCCACTGGACCCTGGTGCTGGCGGGCCTAGGGTTTGTGGCGATCAACACGGTGTGGCTGCGCGCGGTGCACCATTGGGCTGGTGTGCCCTGGGATGCGGACCAGCTGTTTGCGTCCTTCCTGGTGCAGACCGGGTATTCCATTTTGTGGACACTGCTGGCCATGGCGCTGATGCTGGTGGCGCACCGCCGCCATACGCGCGCGCTGTGGAGCGGCGGCGCTGCGCTGCTAGGGCTGACGGTGGCCAAACTGTTTTTGGTGGATTTGTCCAACCGCGGTGGGTCTGAGCGCATCGTTGCATTTATTGCTGTGGGGGTGCTGATGCTGGTGGTGGGGTACTTCGCGCCCATTCCGCCTGCGGTGGCACCGGCCAATCAAGACAAGGAGACAACATGAGTGTGATGACGGTATTGCGCAAACGCGCTTGGGCGCTGACGGTTTGGGTGCTGCTGCTGGCGTCCAATGGCGGGTATGTGCAGGCTGCCGATGCACCCCAGGCCAGCGACTTCACCTGGCGCGCTACGCTGACGGTGCCTGCCGGTATCAGTCTGGCGCGGGTGGATGTGCCGGTGCAGGCCTTGCTGGGTATGCGCAGCGGCGCCGCCCACGATGTGCGGGTGTTCAATGCCGCCGGTGCGGTGGTGCCCTTTGCGCTGCTGGGTGGTGTGGATCTGAAACGCGCAGCGCCGGTTGCGCAAACCAATAGTTACAAGGCCTACCCATTGTTCAGCACCAGTGGCGACCGCAAACCCGCGCGCGGTGCAGTTGCCGTGCAACTGGATACGAGTGAACAAACCAGCAACGTCTGGGTGCGTTGGGACCGCACCGACATGCGGACCAAAGCTGCAGACGCGGCCGCATCGGTGCAACCCCTGCAGGCCGCCCTGTTTGACTTGCGTTCCGAGAGAAAAGACCTGGCTGCACTAGAGCTGGTGCTGGACATGCCACGCAACGCCCTGGTCCCCATCACGGTGGCGACCAGTACCGACCTGAAGGACTGGACACCGGTGGCCACCAAGGGGCCGCTGTTCCAGTTTGATGGGACCGATGCGCCGGCCAACACCACGCTGGAATTGACGCAGCCGCTGGTAGTGCAGGGGCGTTACCTGCGCTTGTCGTGGCCTGGCCAAAACGGCGTGGCGCTGCGTGCGCTGACCGGCACCGTGGCCGCATCGCAAACCGCAGCCGCACCACTGCGCGCCGCCTTGCCACCGGGCACGGCGGATGGCAGCAATGCGTTGAACTGGACCCTGCCGTTCGCCACACCCATCAGCGCCCTGCACCTGCAAGCGGTACAGAACAACAGCCTGGTGCCAGTGCGCATCCTGGGCCGGGGCGAGGCCGCACAACCCTGGCGCACGCTGTCATCCAGCGTTGTCTACCGGCTGGACGGGGTGGGGCAGGGCAGCAGCAATCCGGCCACGGCCTTACACGGTGCGTCGCTGTACAGCATGCGGGTGGAGGCGGGCAAGGGCATGGCACTGCCGGACGGCGGTTTGCAGGCCACGGTGGAATTTGCGCCGGTGCAGGTGGCTTTCCTCGCGTCCGGCGCGGGGCCGTTCACGCTGGCCGTGGGCCGGGCGCAAACCGCCGCGGCTGCGGTGGATGCGTCGCTGTTGGGATCGGTCACTCCCGCCAAGCTGGCAGAGTTGCCATTGGCCACACTGTCGGATGAGGTGGTGCAGACGCCGGCCAGCAGTGGCCTGGACCGTGCGGCATCGCACTGGTTGCCGGAGGGTGTGTCGCTGCGCAGTGTGTTGTTGTGGGCGGTGCTGGGCCTGGGTGTGCTGGCGTTGGGTGGCGTGGCGTATTCGTTGATGCGCCAGATGGCTGCCAAGGGTTAACGCCGTCTGACCCTGTGGCGCCATACCGTTTACGTAAAATCAGCCTCTAGCCCCCGATTATTGGCCCTATTGCGCTATTGATTTAATAGCGTTTGGCGTGGCGTCATTGGGGTCGCGGGTTCATGTCGATATTGCGCGCCGTGCCCAGCAGCGTGGCGCACAGGGTTTCTTCTCCACTCTCGGCCACGGCGTATACATCGGCGGCACACACGGTCAGCAGCTTGCCAGCGTCGATGACACGGCCGCGTGCCCGCAGTGCCTGACCCTTGGCAGGGGCCACCAGTTTGAGCGTGGCGTCCACCGTGGCGTTGATCCAGCCGGGTGGCAGCAGGGTACCCGCGGCGGAGACCGCGGCAAAGTCGGCAATCGCAAACACGGGTGTGGCCTGCAGTTGCCCCGGCCGGAAGGTGAACGCGTCCTGCACCGGGATTTCCACTTCCACCGCACCCGGCGCAGTGTGTATGAACGCCAGACCCAGCGTGCGCGCCATGGGCATGGACAGCACCATGCGCTCCAGGTGTTCGAAAGATGTGACGGTGGTGGCTGTCGTGCTCATGGTGTTTTCCTTTTGCGGGTGGGTTGGGGGAAGGGTTTGCGGGAGGGTTTGGGTGTGTGCTCTTCCTGGGCTTGCAGCCAAGCGATGTGCGACACCACCTCGGCGCGTTGTGCGGCCAGGGCGAGCATCTGCTGGTCTATTTCTACGACGCGTCCCTGTAACGACACCACCATGTCGCTGATGCGCAGGCGCCCGGCACGGTAGGCGGGCAGTTGTTCGGCGATCGCAGCCAGCGAGAAGCCCACCTTGCGTGACATGGTGATGAAGACGACCTCACGGCGCATCGCCTCGCTGTAGTCGCGGTAGCCGTTGGCATGCCGCAGTGGCTGCAAGAGCCCCAGGCGTTCGTAATGGCGCAGGGCGTGGGAGGAGATGCCGCAGCGCGCGGCAAGTTCGGATATCTGCATAGGCCACAAGACTAGCAAGCTTGGCGCTACGCTAAGCTTTGTGACCTGTCGCCCCGGTTACAGGCTGCGGCTCCAGGCCGTGGCGATGCGGCCTACTTCGGCCAACACGGCCTGGTCTTCATCGCGTATGTTGGGGTGCGAACCGCGCGTCTCCAGAAACGCGGTGATGACCACCGGTGGCTTGCCCGGCGGCCAGGCGACAGCTATGTCGTTGTATTTGTCGCGCATGCCGGGTGCCATCGCGGTGCCGGTTTTGTCGCCCGCACGCCAGTCTGCGGGCAGGCCCGCCCGTATCCGTTGTTTGCCGGTGGTGGTGGCCACCATCCAGGCTGCCAGCGTGTCGCGGGAGGTGGCAGACAACCAATCGCTGGTCAGCAGGTGGGCGGTGGTCTGTGCCATCGCGGAGGGTGTGGTGGTGTCCCGCATATCCTGACCGGTGACGTGGTTGAGTTGGGGCTCAAAGCGGTCCAGCCGTGTCGTGGTGTCGCCGGTGGTGCGCAGGATGGCGGTGAAGCCAGCCGGGCCGCCGATCAGCTTCAGCAGCAGATTGGCCGCAGGGTTGTCACTGGTCGTTTGTGTGGCCTCGGCCAGTGCGGCAACCGCCATGCCACCGCGTTCCAGGTGCTGCGTCGTCACCGGCGCGTGCGACACCATGTCTGCCTTGCCATAGGCCACCCATTGGTCCGCCCGCAGACGGCCCTGGTCGATTTCACGCAGTATGGCAGCGGCCAGTGGCAGCTTGAAAGTGGAGCACATCGCAAAACGTTCGCCCTGGCGGTGGCCCGTGGTTTGCCCCGTAGCCGTGTCCAATAGGCCCACGCCCAGGCGCCCGCCGGTGCGGCGCTCCAGATCGGCCAAGGCCTTGGTGGTGGCAGCGAACGATGGGCGCGGCTGGATGGCCTGTGCGCCCGCGGTGCTGACCAGCAGGCTGGCTGCGGCCAGTTGTAATGCGCTGCGGCGGTTGAGGTGTCGGTTGATATCCATAGTATTGACTCGCTGTGAAGGAAGACTGCATTTTTGCGATTCCATACCTTTGCACAAGCTATCATTTTTGGTATGAGTCCATACATTTACTGGGGGTCTGCATGTCGCTGAGCAGTTTGTCGCTGAACACCTTGCGGGCCTTTGATGCAGCCGCCCGGCACCTGAACTTCACCCGCGCTGCCGACGAGTTGTGTGTGACCCAGGCCGCGGTCAGCCACCAGGTGAAGGCGCTGGAAGACCATATTGGCCGCGCCCTGTTTCGCCGCACGGCGCGGGGCTTGGTGCTGACCGACGAAGGCGTGGCGCTTGCGCCCACCGTGGCCGACAGTTTTGCGCGCATTGAGCGCCAGCTGGATGCCTGCAAAGCCGGTGGACCGATGGAGGTGCTGACGGTGGGTGTGGTGGGTACGTTTGCCGTAGGCTTTTTGCTGGAGCGCCTGAGCCGCTTTCGCGCCGAACACCCGCGCATCGAACTGCGCCTGCTGACACACAACAATAAGGTGGATCTGTCAGCCGAAAGCCTGGACTATGCCATCCAGTTTGGCGACGGCGCCTGGCGCAGTGTGCAGGCCGACTACGTGATGGCGGCGCCCCTGTCACCGCTGTGTGCGCCCAGCCTGCTGGACCAGTTGCAACACCCGGACGACCTGCGCACGCAGCGCCTGCTGCGCTCCTACCGCAGCCAGGACTGGCTGGCCTGGCTGCAAGCGGCTGGGGCCAAGGGTGTCACACCGCGTGGGCCACTGTTTGATGCCTCGGCCATCATGGTGCAGGCGGCGATGTTTGGTGAAGGTGTGGCGCTGGCGCCGCCCAGCATGTTTGTGCGCGAACTGCAGCAGGGTCGACTGGCCCAGCCCTTTGATGTGGCGGTGGATGTGGGTGGTTATTGGCTGACCCGGCTCTTGTCCAAAGAACCCACGCCGGCCATGCGGGCGTTTCGGTCATGGTTGCTGGCATTGGACAGTTGACTTTGCAGGGCCGCTGCACAATAGTTGCAGCGTAAACGCATTGCACAGGGGCTCCCATGAAAAACTTTCTCTACGCGGCATGTTGTGTGCTGGCCGGATGGCTCACCAACGCGCAGGCCGACACGGTCAAGGTCGGTTTCTACGACTACCCTCCGATGATGATAGAGAAGGGGCGCTCCGGCATTTACCAGGACATCCTGGACGAATTGAGCAAGACCACAGGGCACGATTTTCAGGTCAGCTACTTTCCCTACGCGCGGCTTGCCCGGCAGTTCGATATTGGCGAGATTGACCTGGAGCCTGGCGTGTTTCCAGGTTGGGTGAAGCAGCAAAAGGTTCCTGGATCGTTTTCCGTGCCCTTTGGCAAGGTGGTCGATGTACTGGTATTTGCGCCGGGTAAGCGTTTTCCAGTGACCGCGCCCAGGGACTTGAGCGGCAAAACCCTGGGGGTAGTGCGGGGCTACAGCTATCCGGACTTGCGTGACATGTTTGACAACGGAACCCTGCACAGGGTGGACGCAGTCAACGAGTCACAACTCTTGGCCATGCTTGCCGGTGCGCGCATGGACCAGATTCTGATCAACAAAGCGGTCGCGCAGTACACGATCCGTGAAACACCAAAGTACAGCGAACTGATGCTGGGCGACGTGTTGGGCTCATTTGATGTGTCGATGCGTGTCCACCCGAGCAAGAAGGCCTTGTTGTCCAGGCTGGACGAGGCCATCTTGGGCATGAAACGCTCAGGTGCCATCACCCGCATTTATGCCAAATATGGCGTAAGCCTGTAGCCAGCGTGTTTAGGCCAGAAACAGCGCGGCCAGGGCCAACACAGCAGGCACCGTTTGCACAAATAGGATGCGGACCTGCACCGTGAGCGCGCCCCAGATGCCGGCCACTGCCACGCAGCCCAGGCCATAGATCGTGAACGCACGGCCGGTGGCCGCATCGGGCAACAAGAAGCCCAGTGCCAATGCCACAGCCAAGAATCCGTTGTAGCAACCCTGGTTGGACATGGCGGGACGCATGACTTCGGCCTGCTCCTTGCTCAAACCAAACACCTTGCGGCCGCGGGTATCGAACAACACGGTTTCCAGCAGGAAGATATAGACATGGATAAAGAGTACGAGTCCGGCGAGAACTTTGGCGGCGAGCAGCATGGTGGCGGTCCTGGTTAAGAAAGTGGGTTAGGATGGGAGAAGTTCGTAGAATACATAATTACGTTATGGTTTAAAGTCACATATGCGACAGCCAAAGAATCTTTCCCTAAAACCGGCTTCGGCGCAAGCGTCAGAGGCTACTGCTGAAGCCTTGCCTGTGGTACCCACGCCGGATGGACGCAAAACTAATGCAGCCTCCACACAGGCCACTTTGCGCGCAGTGGGGCGCAGGTTGTTTGGCCAACTGGGCTACGAGGCCACCTCCCTGGGCGCCATCTGCAGCGAGGCGGGTGTCACCACCGGCGCGCTGTACCACCACTTTGGCGACAAGAAAGGGCTGTTTGCCGCGGTGGCCGAAGAGCTGGATGAAGGGCTGGTCAAACTCACCGCGGCTGCGCGCAACCAGGCGCTGGCCGGTGGTGCAGATGCCTGGCAGGCCTTCATGGCCGCGATTGACGTGTTTCTGCAGGCGGGGCTCAGCCCCGAGGGCCGGCGCATCGGCCTGACCGACGCCCCCGCAGTGCTGGGCGCACAGGGCTGGCTGGAGATACGCGAACGGCACGGCCTGGGCGCGATGGTGCAAACCGTGCGTACGCTGCAGTCGCTGGACATGTTGCCTGCTGGCGATGTGTTGCTGCGTGCGCGGCTGATACTGGGCCTGCTTTACGGTGCGGTCGAAGCGCTGGCGCACCAGAGCGAAGATACTGCGCAGAACGCACTGACCGAGACACGGGCGCTGGTGCATGCCATGCTGGACGGCATGCGCAGCGCCAGCTAAGCCACCAGGCCCCACAATAAGACCAGCGCTGTACCCCACATCATCAGCGCCACCAAGCCATCCAGCGCACGCCAGATGGACGGCTTGCCCAGCCGTTGGCCCAGCCAAAAGACGGCCAGGCCCAGACCACAAAACCAGATCACCGAACCGGCGATGGCGCCCGCACCAAATGCAGCATTACCGGGTGTGCCCCAGGCCAGCGATGCCGAGCCGATCAGCACCGCTGTGTCCAGCCAGGCGTGGGGGTTGAGCCAGGCAAAGGCCAGTGCCGCCAAAATGGCCTGGCGTCGGGTCAAGGGTTTGCCGCCCGCTGCGGATGGTGTGGCGTTGGACAAGGAGTCGGCTGCAATAACGGGCTTGCGAAACCGGGCAAACGCCTGCGCGCCATAGACCAGCAAAAACAAAGCTCCACCGCCGATCATGGCGGTCTTTAGCGTGGGCGACAGCCCACCCAACTGCGCAACGCCAAACACACCCAGCGCAATCAGCGCTACATCAGACACGATGCACAGCACCACGGTCAGCAGCACATGCTGGCCCTGCAGCCCCATGCGTATCACGTGGGTGTTTTGTGCGCCCAGCGCCATGATTAGCGACAGGCACAGGGCCAGGCCGGCGTTGAAGGCGGGTGCCATGGGCATCAGGGTGGTAAGGCTTGGCATGGGTTGGAAACAATCAGTCAGTGGGTTGCGATGGTTGAACTGTGCCTTGCGCATCGGTTTCTGAGAATACTTTTAAATTAAACTGCGATCAATTTAAAAATATTTAAGCAATGGAGCAAGCCCATGCTGGATGGCAAACAACTGGAGGCGCTGGCCGCGGTGCTGGAGCACGGTGGTTTTGGCCCGGCAGCCACTGCCTTGAGTCTGACGCTGGCAGCTGTGTCCCTGCGTATCAAAAGCCTGGAGGCCACGCTGGGCCAGCGTCTGCTGGTACGGGGCAAGGTGGTGCGGCCCACCGTTGCGGGTCAGACCTTACTGGCCCATATCAAGCAGCTGCGGCTGATGGAGGCCGATTTGCTCGCGGACGGCGCCAAGCTGCAGGGCAAAGAGAAGCAATGGCAACGCCTCTGCGTGGCGGTGAATGCTGATTCGCTGTCGAGCTGGTTTTTGCCCGGTGTAGCCCCCACGCTGGCCCGCCACCATTTGCTGCTGGATGTGGTCATTGACGACCAGGAGCACACGCATGAAGCACTGAAAAGCGGTGACGTGGTGGCCTGCGTCAGCACCCACCCCGCACCGATGCGCGGCTGCGTGGCAGAACCACTGGGCGTGATGCGTTACCGCTGCGTGGGCGCGCCCGCACTGGTTCGCAAATGCCAGACCAAAACCGGTGCCGTATCACCCCACCGCCTGCTGGCCACACCGGCCGTCATTTTCAACCGCAAGGACGGCCTGCAAGATCTGTTCTTGCACCAGCACTTTGGCTTGCAAACCCCGCAGTACCCGCGCCACTTCGTGCCCGCCGTCGACGCATTCGAGAGTGCGTTGGCCAGTGGCATGGGTTGGGGCATGGTGCATGAGCTGCACCTTGCCACGCGTGCGGGCCGCTTGCCGCTGGTGGAAATGCTGCCGGGAAGCACGGTGGACATACCGCTGTACTGGCACCACTGGGCACGTGAGCCCGTGTCGGCGCAGCGACTGACCCAGGCCGTCAAGCTGGCGGCCAAGGCCCTGCCATCTGTCTAGGCGCGCAGCGGGCCGCGCCACTGCTGCCACCAGCCACCGCCAAAGCGGTTGATTAGCAGGCCGGCCAAAATGCAGGCCATGGCCAGCCATTTGTAGCCGGGCAGTGTCTCGCCAAACAGCAGCACCGAGCCAAGCATGCCAAATACTGGCACAAACAAGGTCAGTGGCGCGACGGTGGAGACCGGATATTTCTTGAGCAGACCGTTCCACACCGCATACCCCAGCAGGGTTGTGGGGTAGACCTGGAACACGATGGAGAAAACCGCCGTCGCATCGATGCCAGCCAGCGAGTGTGCGATGCGCTCTGGTCCCGCAAAGCCATACGACAACAGCAGCAGGGGAAGGGGCGCGACCAGACTGGACCACACCATAAAACCAAACATGCTCGCAGGCTGGGCGCGTTTGACAACCAGGTTGGCAGCAGCCCATGCCAACGCGCCCAGGACCACCAGGCCCAGTCCCCATTCCGTGGCCTTCCCCTCGGCATGGGCAAACACCAGGGCTACGCCCGAGAAGGCCACGGCGGTGCCCAGCAGCATGGGCGCGTTCACCCGCTCGCGGAAAAAAAGCACACCGCCGGCCATCGTGAAAAATACAGCCACCTGCAATACCAGGGACGCAAGCCCCGCCGACAGGCCAAAGTAAATGCCGGCATACACCGCCCCCCACTGCACGACGCCAAACAGCAGACCATAGACCACCCAGTAGTGCCACGCCACATTCGGC
>JAYSZJ010000098.1:0-67854 GCA_043738115.1 Rhodoferax sp.
GCCACCCAAGCGCGCGGAGACGCCGAAGTTCAGGGGGACGCCGCCTATTAAGAAGCCTGGCTGTAAACCGGCGCTTTCCAATATCCAGGTCAGCATGGCGGTGGTGGTGGTTTTGCCATGGGTACCGGCCACGGCCAGCACATGGCGGCCTTGCAGCACGTGTTCGGCCAGCCATTGCGGGCCACTGGTATAAGCGGCGCCGGCATCCAGGATGGCTTCCATCAGTGGGTAGCGTGGTGTGCCATCTGCCAGTCGGGCGCGGCTGACCACGTTGCCGATGACAAACATGTCGGGCTTCAGCGCCATTTGGTCGGCGCTGTAACCCTCTATCAACTCAATACCCAGCGCGCGCAACTGGTCGCTCATCGGGGGGTAGACGCCGGTGTCGCAGCCGGTGACCCGGTGGCCAGCCTCGCGCACCAAGGCGGCCAAGCCGCCCATGAAAGTACCGCAAATGCCCAAAATGTGAATATGCATGGCCCCATTCTATCGGGTGGCCTTATGCGTTTTGTGCCTCTAGCCCCCGTGCAGGCTTCCTGTATCGCTATCAAAAATGGAGCGTGTAATCCGCCATGCAGTGCGGGGCAAACATCCGGGGGCACAATGCCGCCATGGATGCATTGAAAGAAGAAGTGGCCGCAGTAGCCGCACGCATGGTCGTGGAAGAGGGCCTGGAGTACGCAGCAGCCAAGCGCCGTGCCATCAAACACCTGGGCTTGCCCGCGCGCACCGCGTTGCCAGACAACACGCAGCTGGACACTGCGGTGGAAGAATACATCTCCATTTTTTGTGCCGACACACAACCTGCGGAGTTGCGGGCTCTGCGTGCGCTGGCATTGGAGTGGATGGAACGCATGGAGCGTTTCCGCCCCCATATTGGCGGTGCGGTCTGGCATGGAACGGCCACGCGGCGTTCCGACATTTATCTGCAGTTGTTTTGTGATGACTCCAAATCGGCAGAAATCGGTCTGATTGATATGCAGGTGCGTTACGAGCCGCGCTCGGTGACAGGTTTTCATGGTGAGACCGTGGACGCACTCAGCGTGCAGGCCTATTGCGCCGCGCTGGGTGAACATGTGGGGCTGCACCTGCTGGTGTACGACTTTGACGATCTGCGCGGGGCCTTGCGCCCGGACGCACGGGGTCGGAGGCCGCGGGGGGATGCCGCCGCGCTGCGCAGCTTGCTGCAGGAGGCTGCGCCATGACTACGCCGCATTCCGACCCCAACAACCCGTCGTCTGGCCCCGCGGTACCCAACCGCCGCCTGCTTTTGGGCGCCACGGCAGCAGGTGCGGCTCTGCTGGGGGTGGGCGCTGCCTGGTGGCGCAACCAGGGGCCCGACGCGTCGCCAGCCACGGAGTCCGTGCAAGGGTTTTGGTCCCTGCAGTGGGATACGCCGCAAGGGGGCAAGCTGTCCATGCAGTCCCTGCAAGGGCGCCCGCTATTGCTGAATTTTTGGGCAACCTGGTGCGCACCTTGTGTCGAAGAATTGCCCTTAATCAACGACTTTTACCGCCAAAATAAAACCAACGGCTGGCAAGTATTGGGATTGGCGGTGGATAAACTGGCCCCTGTGCAAGGTTTTCTGAAGAAAATGCCGCTGGACTTTCCGGTAGGTATGGCCGGCTTGGCTGGGGCTGAGCTGGGTCGTGGGCTGGGCAACGTTGCGGGTGGCCTGCCGTTTACGGTCGTGTTCGGCGCCGACGGCGAGGTGCTGTACCGCAAGATGGGGCGCTTGCACGCCGAAGATCTTGCCAAGGTGCTTAGTCTAAAATGACATCCAAAACCGAGATCCGGTGCGGTTTACAGTGCTGATCACACCCTGAATGCCCGTTCACTTTGCGTGAATTTCGACGGCGTTGCGTGTGGATAAAAAGAATTATCGACAAATAGTACTTTTTTGCTGTAAATTCGCGCCCTACTGAATAACGGTTGTTGGAGATGACATGGATTTACGCAAACTCAAAACCCTGATCGACTTGGTATCGGATTCCAATGTTTCGGAGCTGGAAATCACCGAAGCAGAAGGCAAGGTCAGGATCGTCAAAGGCGGCGGTGCCGTGGTTCATAGCTACGCGCCAGCCCCCGTTTATGCGCAACAGGCCCAAGGCCCAGCCCCTGCCACGTCCAATGGCCCCGCAGCGGTTGCTGCACCCGCCGCGGCCGAAGTGCCAGCTGGCCACACGGTCAAGTCGCCTATGGTCGGCACCTTCTACCGCTCCTCATCCCCCGGCGCGAAAGCCTTTGTGGAAATTGGCTCCGTGGTCAAGGAAGGCGAGACCATCTGCATTATTGAGGCCATGAAGATCCTCAACGAGATTGAGGCCGACAAGTCCGGCACCATTACCCGCATTCTGTGCGACAACGGCCAGGCAGTTGAATACGGCCAGCCTTTGTTCACCATTGAATAAGCCCGGCGCCCAGCATTCATTCCCATGTTCAAAAAAATCCTGATCGCCAACCGTGGCGAGATTGCGCTGCGAATCCAGCGTGCCTGCCGCGAACTGGGCATCAAGGCGGTGATGGTTTATTCCGAAGCCGACCGCGATGCCAAGTACATCAAACTGGCCGATGAGGCGGTTTGTATTGGCCCGGCCCCATCCGCGCAAAGTTATCTGAACGTGCCGGCCATCATCTCGGCCGCGGAAGTCACCGATGCCGAGGCCATTCACCCCGGCTACGGTTTCTTGAGTGAAAACGCCGATTTCGCCGAACGGGTGGAAAAAAGCGGCTTCCAGTTCATAGGCCCCACGCCCGAATCCATTCGTATCATGGGTGACAAGGTGTCTGCCAAGCAGGCCATGATTCGCGCCGGCGTGCCCTGCGTGCCGGGCTCGGAAGGCGAATTGCCCGATGACCCGGCCTTGATACGGCGTATTGCCAAGGCGGTGGGTTACCCCGTCATCATCAAGGCGGCTGGCGGCGGCGGTGGGCGCGGCATGCGGGTGGTCCACACCGAGGCGGCCTTGATCAATGCGGTGACCATGACCAAGGCAGAAGCGGGCGCCGCTTTCGGCAATCCGGCGGTTTATATGGAGAAGTTTCTCCAGAACCCACGGCATATCGAAATCCAGATCCTGGCCGACAAGCACAAGAATGCCGTGTATTTGGGCGAGCGCGATTGCTCCATGCAACGCCGCCACCAGAAAATTCTGGAAGAAGCGCCAGCGCCGGGCATTAACCGCAAGCTGATCGAACGGGTGGGCGAGCGCTGTGTCAACGCCTGCAAGAAAATTGGCTACCGCGGTGCAGGAACCTTTGAGTTCTTGTACGAAGACGGCGAGTTTTATTTCATCGAGATGAACACACGGGTCCAGGTGGAGCATCCGGTGACCGAAATGATCACCGGTATCGACATCGTGCGCACCCAGATCATGGTGGCGGCCGGTGAGAAGCTGCCGTTTACCCAGCGCCAGATCGAGATTCGCGGTCATGCCATCGAGTGCCGGGTCAATGCAGAAGACCCGTACAAGTTCATTCCATCGCCTGGCCGTGTGACGACCTGGCATGCACCGGGTGGCCCTGGTGTGCGTGTCGATTCACACGTGTACACCAACTACTTTGTGCCGCCCAATTACGACTCCATGGTGGGCAAGATCATTGTGCACGGCGACACGCGGGAACAGGCTATGGCGCGCATGCGCACGGCGCTGGCTGAGACCGTGGTCGAGGGTATCAATACCAATATCCCCTTGCACCGTGAACTGATGGTGGACGCCAAGTTCATGGACGGTGGCACCAACATCCACTACCTCGAGCAGTGGCTGGACCAGCGCAAGCGTTAATCCCCATGGCCTTGTTTGAACTGAGCCTGATGTGCCCTGAAGACAGGGTCGAGCAGCTGAGCGATGCCCTGGACGCGTTGGATGCCGTGAGCGTCAGTGTGGAGGATGCAGATGCGCAGACCGATGCCGAGCAGGCCCTGTTTGGTGAGCCGGGCATGCCGCCACCCAAAGATGGCTGGCAGCGTTCGCGCGTGACGGCCCTGTTCCCTGATGAATCCCTGGCGCGCGAGGCGGCGGAGCTGCTGAAGGCGCAGGACTTTTTTGAGGGCTGCCAGGTATTGGCGATGGCACAGGTGCCCGAGCAGGACTGGGTGCGTCTGACGCAGTCGCAGTTCACGCCGGTAGACATCACGCCGGAGTTCTGGATTGTTCCCACCTGGCATGAGCCACCTGCGGCGGCGAAACAGATCATTCGACTGGATCCCGGTCTGGCGTTTGGCACCGGAACACATCCGACCACACGGATGTGCCTGCGCTGGATAGCAACACATGCTGTGCAGGGCCGGGTGCTGGACTACGGGTGCGGCTCTGGCATCCTGGCGATTGGTGCTGCCAAATTTGGGGCGGACGACGTTATGGCCGTCGATATTGATCCGGCCGCCATCCAGGCTACCGAACTGAATGCGGTTGCCAACAGCGTGGTGGTGGCTGCCGGCATGCCGGAGCGGGCTGACGGCGTGTACGGGACGGTATTGGCCAATATTCTGGCAAGTCCGCTCAAGGTACTGGCCCCACTGTTGTGTGCACATGTTGCGCCCGGTGGCAACTTGGTATTGGCTGGCATTCTGGAGCGCCAGGCCGATGAGCTGATTGCTGCGTACGCACCGCATTGCCAACTGGTGGTGGCTGACCGCGAAGACGGCTGGATTCTGATGACCGCCTCACTGTAGGCGTGCCCATCGGGTCCCTACAATGGCGACGACATGAGCCTGATAACCCGATGCCCGGTATGCACCACGATGTTCAAGGTCGTGCCGGACCAACTCCGTGTGTCAGATGGCTGGGTGCGTTGCGGGCAATGCAATGAAGTTTTTGATGCCAATGCCCATTTGCAATCTGCCGTCAGCCAGGCTTTAAGCGTCCCCGTCCCGCCCCAGCCACAGCAAACGCCTGTTGAACAGCCGGTGCCACCAGCACCAGCACCAGCACCGGTTCCGGTTCCGGTTCCGGTTCCGGTTCCGCCCGTTGTGCCCAAGCCAGTCGTTGTTGCGCCTGCTACAGCGGAGAAGCCTATCGCAGCTCCCGAGCCCGAGCCCTTTTTGGAAGTGAATCCCCGGGCTTTGCTTATCGAGCACCAGGAAATCGCGGCACCGGCGGCCACCTTGCGCGAGCAGCGCGACAATCTGGGGCGTGGGGATGTGGCGGTTCGCAAGCCCAAATCGGTTACGGCGCCCAAGCCAGTGCCTGTAATAAAAGAGTCCGCGCACACGGCAGAGGAACAACCCCAGCATTCGTTCATGCGCAAGAGGCGGTCGTCCGGAGCATGGAGTCGGCCCTGGGTACGGGCGGCGCTGGCTCTTATGTGCGTGGTCCTGGTTGGCAGTCTGGTCTTGCAGGTTGCCGTTCACGAGCGCGACCGCATCGTAGCGACGGAACCCTCGGCCAGACGTCTTCTGGAACCATTGTGTGAACTGGTGCATTGCAAAATTGCGCCGCTGCGGCACATTGAGGCCATCGTTATTGACAGCTCTTCGTTTTCTAAAGTGCGGTCCGATATTTACAGCCTGAGCTTTGTGCTCAAGAACTCTGCGCAGACCGCGGTTGCCACACCAGCAGTGGAGTTGACCCTCACAGATTTGCAGGACCATGCCGTTGTTCGGCGCGTGTTCACAGCCGCGGACTTCAACAAGCAGGCCTTGGTCATCGAGCCCGGCGCCGAGTTATCGGCCTCTGTGCCGGTGAGTATCAAGCAGGGTGCAAGCCAGGAAAAAATATCGGGTTACCGCCTGTTGTCCTTTTACCCATGAAAAAAGCCCGGGACCTTGCGGTACCGGGCCTTGGAAACCATCAAAAACCTGATTAAGGCTTGTTGGCGGTTGGGAACGGCCAAGCGGCCTGCGGGTTCAGAGTAGTCTGAGCAGCAGGCGCAGCGGATGCCGTCGCTGCTTTGGCAGCGGGTGCTTTCGCGGCTTTCTTCGCAGCCGGCTTTTTGGCTGCCTTTTTAGCGACTGGCTTCTTGGCTACGGCTGCTTTTTTAGCAGGAGCCTTTTTGGCTGCTGCTTTTTTAGCGGGGGCCTTTTTGGCTGCTGCCTTTTTAGCAGGAGCTGCCTTCTTCGCTGGGGCTGCTTTCTTAGCGGCTACTTTTTTAGCCGGAGCCTTTTTAGCAACTGCCTTTTTAGCAACTGCCTTTTTGGCGGGAGCTGCTTTTTTGGCGGGAGCCTTCTTCGCAGCTACTTTCTTGGTGGCTACCTTTTTAGCGGGAGCTGCCTTCTTCGCGGGGGCTGCTTTTTTAGCAGCTACTTTTTTGGCTGGTGCAGCTTTCTTCGCTGGTGCAGCTTTCTTTACGGGAGCGGCCTTCTTTGCGGCCGGTTTTTTTGCAGTTGCCATGATTTTCTCCTTGATCAATTTACAAAGAGCACTTCTTGCCAGTTGTTTGCAAGAAGTGATTCATGTGGTTGGGCAGTTGCCCAGCGACATGAACTTGGTGACACCCACCCAGCACAGACTCTGTGGGCTGTTGCTGAATAGATGAAATTCGAAAACACATACGGTTTATCAGTCCCAGGACAGCGCGCCGCCGGATTGGTATTCAATGACGCGGGTCTCGAAGAAGTTGCGCTCCTTCTTCAGGTCAATCATTTCGCTCATCCACGGGAATGGGTTTTCCTCATTGGGGAACAGCGCTTCCAAACCGATTTGTGTCGCGCGGCGGTTGGCGATGTAGCGCAGATAGCCTTTAAACATCGAGGCGTTCATGCCCAGCACGCCGCGTGGCATGGTGTCTTCGGCATAACGGTATTCCAACTCAACAGCGGTCTCAAACAGGCCTTTGATTTCAGCCTTGAATTCGGCTGTCCACAGCTGTGGGTTTTCCAGCTTGAGCTGATTGATCAGGTCGATGCCGAAGTTGCAGTGCATGGACTCGTCGCGCAGGATGTATTGGTACTGCTCTGCCGCACCGGTCATCTTGTTTTGCCGGCCCAGGGCCAGGATCTGTGTAAAGCCTACGTAGAAGAACAGGCCTTCCATCAGGCACGCAAACACGATCAATGACTTCAACAGCGTCTGGTCCGCTTCGGGTGTGCCGGTGTGGAAGTTCGGATCCATGATCGCTTCGATGAAGGGGATCAGGAACTGGTCCTTGTCGCGAATGGACTGCACCTCGTTGTAGGCATTGAAGATTTCGCTCTCGTCCAGACCCAGCGACTCTACGATGTACTGGTAGGCGTGGGTGTGGATGGCTTCTTCAAAAGCTTGGCGCAACAGGAACTGGCGGCACTCGGGTGCGGTGATGTGTCGGTAGGTTCCCAACACGATATTGTTCGCGGCCAACGAATCGGCGGTGACGAAAAAACCCAGGTTGCGCTTGATGATGCGGCGCTCGTCTTCGGTCAAGCCGTTGGGGTCTTTCCACAGTGCGATGTCGCGGGTCATGTTGACCTCTTGCGGCATCCAGTGGTTGGCGCAACTGGCCAAATATTTTTCCCAGGCCCACTTGTATTTGAACGGAACCAACTGGTTGACGTCGGTCTGGCCGTTGATGATGCGTTTGTCTGACGCCTTCATGCGCACGGGAACGGGGGACTTTGGGGGAGCGCTTTGCGCCCGCTCGACTGTCGGAGTTTCCGACGGCGTGAACGCAAAATTTGCTAGCGGTGTGGGCTTGACTTCTTCGTCCCAGGTCAACATAAATAATTCCAATCTGCGGATTATGAGAGCAGTGAAATGAAATGAAAAGTAATCATGCACTTCACCGCAAATATGTGTTGCTCAATAGCATCGCATCACGTGTGATGCTTGCTGTGTTTTTACTGGCAAGACTCGCATGTTGGATCGTCGACCCCGCAGAATTTGATGTCGGTTGCTGCGTTCGTAGCCATCTCCATTTGCATCTGCGCCGCTGCGGCTGCCGCTTCAAGTGCGCTCGATGCACGCATGGAATTTTTGGCATCGTTGCCCGAGGAAACAGCATTCATCTTGCCCGCCGTCACGGTCGATTTCTCGGCATGTGTGGCCGACATCGTGCGCAGGTAGTAGGTGGTTTTTAAACCGCGCAACCAGGCCAGCTTGTAGGTCTCGTCGAGCTTCTTGCCCGATGCGCCGGCCATGTAGATGTTCAGCGATTGGGCCTGGTCAATCCACTTCTGGCGGCGTGCGGCGGCTTCGACCAGCCACTGTGTTTCGACCTCGAACGCGGTGGCGTAGAGCTGCTTGACTTCGGCGGGCACGCGGTCGATGGGGCCGAGTGATCCGTCAAAGTGTTTCAGGTCCATCACCATCACGTCATCCCACAGGCCCAGGCGTTTCAGGTCCTTGACGAGGTAGCCGTTGATGACGGTGAATTCGCCCGACAGGTTGGACTTGACCGACAGGTTGCCGAAGCTGGGCTCGATGGATGCATCCACACCAATGATGTTGGAGATGGTGGCTGTGGGTGCGATGGCCACGCAGTTGGAGTTGCGCATGCCGTCCTGGGCAATCTTGTTGCGCAGGGCGTTCCAGTCCAGTGTGGAGGAACGGTCCACTTCCACATAACCGCCGCGCGCAGAGGCCAGCATATCCAGCGTGTCCAGTGGCAGCACACCCTTGTCCCACAAGGAGCCACGGTAGGTGGAATACTTGCCACGCTCCTTGGCCAGTTCAGTCGACGCCCAGTAGGCGTAGTAACAGATGGCTTCCATGGATTCGTCGGCGAACTGCACGGCGGTTTCGCTGGCATACGGGATGCGCAACTCGTACAGGCTGTCCTGGAAGGCCATGACACCCAGGCCGACCGGGCGGTGCCGCATATTGGAGTCACGTGCCTTCTTGACAGCGTAGTAGTTGATGTCGATGACGTTGTCGAGCATACGCATGGCGGTGGCGATGGTGCGCTTGAGTTTGTCGTGGTCCAGCTTGCCATCTTTCAAATGCTGGCGCAGGTTGACCGAGCCGAGGTTGCAGACTGCCGTTTCAGTGTCGGATGTGTTCAGCGTGATCTCGGTGCACAGGTTGCTGGAGTGCACTACGCCAGCTTGCTGCTGGGGTGAACGCACATTGCAGGCATCCTTGAACGTGATCCAGGGGTGGCCGGTTTCGAACAGCATGGTCAGCATCTTGCGCCACAGGTCGCTGGCCTGGATGGTGCGGGAAGGCTTGATCTCACCGCGCGCAGCTTTTTCTTCGTAGGCCACATAGGCCTTCTCGAACTCGGCGCCAAACAGGTCGTGCAGATCGGGCACATTGTTGGGCGAGAACAGTGTCCAGGTGCCTTTTTCCATGACGCGGCGCATGAACAGATCGGGGATCCAGTTGGCGGTGTTCATGTCATGGGTGCGGCGGCGGTCATCACCGGTGTTCTTGCGCAGCTCCAGGAATTCTTCAATGTCCAGGTGCCAGGTTTCCAGGTAAGTGCAGACCGCGCCTTTGCGTTTGCCGCCCTGGTTGACGGCCACGGCGGTGTCATTGACGACCTTCAGGAATGGCACGACGCCTTGCGACTCACCATTGGTGCCTTTGATATGGGCACCCAGCGCACGTACACGGGTCCAGTCATTGCCCAGGCCGCCCGCAAATTTGGACAGCAAGGCGTTTTCCTTGATGGACTCGTAAATGCCGTCTAGATCGTCCGGCACGGTGGTCAGGTAACAACTGGAGAGTTGTGAGCGCAGCGTGCCGCTGTTGAACAGCGTGGGCGTGCTGGACATGAAGTCGAAGCGCGATAACACCTCGTAGAACTCGATGGCACGGGCTTCGCGGTCGATCTCGTTCAGCGACAGGCCCATGGCCACGCGCATGAAGAAGGCCTGTGGCAATTCAATGCGGGTCTTGCCTTCGTGCAAGAAGTAACGGTCATACAGGGTTTGCAGGCCCAGGTAATCAAACTGCATGTCGCGCTCGGCCTTCAAGGCCGCGCCCAGGCGCGCCAAGTCGAACTGCATCAGGCGTTCGTCCAGCAACTCGGCATTCACGCCGCGTTTGATGAAACCGGGGAAGTAGTCGGTATAGGCCTGTGCCATGTCCGCCGGTGCCACATCACGGCCCAGTACTTCGCGGGAGATCGTGTGGAACAGCAGGCGCGCCGTGGCGTAGGTGTAATCCGGGTCTTTTTCGATCAGCGTACGCGCCGCGAGGATAGACGCCTTATAGACCTCGTCCATGGGCACACCGTCGTACAGGTTGCGCATGGTCTCGGCCAGGATGGGGCCGGCGCTGACATCGGCACCGAGGCCGGTGCAGGCGGTCTCAATCAGGCTCTTGAGCTGGTTCAGGTCCAGCGCGATGCGTTGGCCGTTGTCGATGGCGTGTAGCACGGGTGCGGGCGGCGCCACCTCGGCTACCTGCTTGGCGCGCTCTTGGGCGCGTCGCTCGCGGTACAGCACATAGGCCCGCGCGATTTCGTGGTGGCCACCACGCATCAGTCCAAGCTCAGCGTGGTCCTGCACGTCTTCAATATGGAAGGTGCCACCGCCTGGGCGTGAGCGCACCAGCGCGCGGATGACCTGCTGGGTCAATGCCTCGACTACTTCGCGCACGCTGGCGGAAGCCGCGCCCTGGGTGCCGTGCACGGCCAGGAAGGCCTTCATCATGGCCACGGCGATCTTGTTGGGCTCGAAGGGCACAACCGCGCCGTTGCGGCGGATGATCTGGTAGTGGGCCAAGTGGTTGACGGTGCCACCTTCGGCTGCCGTATCGCTGTGGGATGACAGCATGTCGGTGGATGCGTGTGCGGCGGTGCTTGAAACGGATTGCATGGATTCCTCGTCTAAATGGCTATTTTTATTGGGCTTGGCAGGGCGCCGTGGCCGGCTTCGACAGGTTTTTATCGAAGGCGGCGATAGAGACAGGGCACACTATATATGGGGTGTAGGGTGCTTGCAAGCCACTACAGGTAGTGTACCCGGCCAGAAACGGGCATGTCAGCGACTAGGCCGTAAAAAGCTGCGATGAGGACCCAGATAGGTTTGCGGGCGCACGGACAGATGGCGAACTGTGTGAAAAACCCCACCGGTCGGTGGTGTGTCTTCTTGGGCCCAATATGCATGCGGCCCGCAGGCGCATTTGGTCTCGGAAACCGCGCGGCGCGGCGCTGTGGCTCGGTGGTGAATTGGGGGAGGATTGAGGATCGACGGCGCAAGACACCGCGGCCGGCCAGATATCAGGTGGTGGATTTTTTAATCACGCCCTCGGGAAAACACCGATCTTCCTGCTGCAAATATTTTTGTAACAAAGTCCAATCCAAGCCGGGACCGGGATCCGTTTTGCGACCGGGAGCAATGTGCTCATGCCCCGCAATGTGCGCAATGGGGTAATGCAGGCTGATCGCTGGGCACAGCGCCGCGAGCGCCTCGTACTGCGCGACTTCAAATGTGTCCCCCTCCAGGCCCTCGAGTTCTATGCCGATGGAGTCGTTGTTGCAATTGTTGCGCCCGCGGTACTGGGACACACCCGCATGCCAGGCGCGGTCGTCGCAGCTGACAAATTGCCAGACCTCGCCGTTGCGCCGTATGTAGAAATGGGCAGAAACCTCCAGCCCCTCTATCTGTTTGAAGTAGGGGTGCGCACTCCAGTCCAATTGGTTGGTGAACAGATCTTGCACATGGCCACCGCCGTAAACGCCTGGCGGCAAGCTGATGGAATGCAGAACGATCAGGTCTACCTGTGCTTGCGCCGGCCTGGGTCCAAAGTTTGGGGACGCCAGCCAGCGTGCAAACTTGTACCTGCCGGCATCCCACACGTCGGGGCGCGGTCCCTGCGCTTCATTCATCGGGACCTTCGTCGCGGGGGGCGTCAATCTTCAGGCGGGCGATGCGGTAGCGGATCTGGCGCAGACTCAGGCCCAGGCGCGATGCTGCCAGGGTTCGGTTGAAATTGGTTTCCTTCAGACTCCTGACCAGAATCTCCCGCTCTTGCTGGTCCAGGTGGCTTTGCAGGTCGGTGGGAAGAGTGATGTCGGTCGGCGAAAAAACTACAGCAGGGGCGGACGGCGGAGCATATTCAGGAGCTGCAGGCGCAGTCAAAGGTATGGGGCTAGTGATCTGGGTCTGTAAATCATCCAACCGCAGCGTGTCGCCATCACACAGTGCGACGGCACGGTGCAGCAGATTTTCCAGTTCGCGCACATTGCCCTGCAGTGGCAGCAGGGCGAGTTGTTCGATAGTGCCGTCCGCCAATTCGGGTACTGGCATTTGGGATTCTTCGGCGATACGCGCCAGCAAGGCGCTGCACAAAACCGGCAGATCCTCGCTGCGTTCGCGCAAGGGAGGGATCACGATGTCGATGACATTGAGCCGGTAAAAAAGGTCCTGGCGGAAACGGCCGGCAGACACTTCGGCAGGCAAATCCTTGTGCGTGGCACTGACGATACGAACGTCTACCATTTCCTCCTGGCTGGACCCTACCGGGCGCACGCAGCGCTCCTGTATGGCGCGCAGCAGCTTGGATTGCATGGCCAGCGGCAGATCGCCAATCTCGTCCAAAAATAGCGTGCCGCCTTTTGCGGCCTGGAAAAAGCCTTCACGGTCTTGCACCGATCCGGTGTATGCCCCTTTCTTGGCGCCAAAAAACTCGGTTTCCAGCAGGTTTTCGGGAATCGCACTGCAGTTCACCGCAACCCAGGGGCCGTTTGCGCGGTGGCTGGTCGCGTGCAAGGCGCTGGCCACCAGTTCCTTGCCTGTGCCGGATTCGCCCCGTATCAAAACCGGCGCCATGCTGCGTGCAACTTTGACAATGCGGTCTTTGACAGTGCGCATCGCGGCCGATTCACCGGCCAGTCTGGAAAGTGCCCGCTGCCCCTGGCCGTTGCTCCCTGATGGTTCAGTCAGCCGGGCGTCGGTGGCGCGGCGGGCAGGGCCGGATTTTTGGGTGGTGCCTTGTACCGCCGACGCTATTGCCGTGCGAAACTGCTTCAGATCCACCGGTTTGGTGAGGTAGTCAAAGGCGCCCGCCTTCAGCGACTCGACTGCGTTCTCCGCCGAGCCATGCGCCGTGATGACGATGCTGCGCTCCGAGCGGTGCTGCGTTTTCATGTGGCTCAGAATCTCAGTGCCCAGGCCATCGGGCAGGCGCATGTCGGTTATGACTACATCAAAACGCTGCGCGTTCAGCAATTGCAAGGCTTCCTGCACGCTGCCGGCCGTGTCGACGCGGTAGCCTTCGCGCAGCAGCGTAAGTTCATACAGCGTGCGCAGATCCGGTTCATCGTCGATCACCAGGATCTGGGCGTTGTTCAGTACAGCGTGGGTTGCCATGGGGTGGTGGTCGTTTCTGCCGATGGCCGATTATCCGGGGATTCTGCACGCCTGAATGTAACGACGAACTCGTTCCCCTCCGTCGGTTGACCGCGTGCGCTGCGCACGGTGCGTTGGTAGATGAGTGACGCGTCATGGCGTTCACACAGCTCCCTGCAGATGTACAGGCCCAGGCCGCTGGAGCGGCTGTCGGATGAGAAGAAGGGTTCAAACAGATGGCGCTCAACCGATTGGTCCATGGGCGCAGAGTCACTCCATATCGAGATGGTCGCGTGTTGGGCGTCGGTTACTCCGGGGTAGACCTGGATGGCATCGGCATGGTCTTCGGTGTGGCGGCGTGCGTTATCCAGCAAATTGACCAGCACCCGGCGCAGGTGTTCGGTATCAAAACGCACACCAATCGCCTGGTCGCCGGGGTGCAGGGTTAAACGCAGCTGGCTTGCGGTCTGCAGGGACCAGTCGCTGCAGATGCGGTGGCTGGAGGCGTCCAGCGGAACCGTGGGCACCAAGTAGCTGGGGTCGTAGGGTTGCACCCGCGAGATGTTCAGTATGTCGTTGACGATTTTTTCCAGCCGTTTTGCGTTCTGGGCCACCATGGTGGTGAGTTTCTTGAGCCTTGGGTCGGAGATGTCTTCGTCCAGCAGTGCATTGGCCTGGGTGATGGCCGACAAGGGGTTGCGTATCTCGTGGGCCACGGCGGTGGACAGACGCCCCATGCCAGCCAGTCTCTCGGTGCGCACCCGGGCTTCGAGTTCACGTTGGTCTTGCAAAAACAGTACACACAAACTGCCACCAGGCTGGCCCTGGTGCGCGGCCAGTCGGACGCGGGCGTGTACCCTGCGCGGACCTTCGTTGCCGTGGCGTATGGTCACATCTTCTTCCTGGCTGTGGCCGGTGCCCACACACAAGCGGGTCAGGTTCAGCAGGGGGCGCCACCCCACTTCATCATTCAAGTCAAAAACCAGTGCACGCAAGGCCTGTTGGGAGCCCAGCAGTTGCCGCGCCGATGGATTGGCGGCGCGCACACTGCCGCGTTCATCCACGACGAGCACGCCATCCGGCAGGGACTCAATAACTAGCTCGTTGACCTGGCGCTGCAGGGTCGCCGCCAGATAACTTTGGCGCGCACGTTGGCCTTCGTGTGTCAGCCGCATCGACAGCTGATTGGACAGCCAGGCAATGGCAAAGTAACCCACACCACTGAGTGCGGATTGCGCAAAATACGGTGCGGCATCCGTCGGCCCCTTTAGATAGGACAGCAGGGCTTCCACCAGCATCAGCACCGTGATGCCGGCCGCCGTGCCCAGTGCCAGGCGCAGGGATCCGAGCACCGATGCCACCAGGATCGGCAGCGCAAACAGCGGTGTGTAGTTGATGGTGGTGCCGCTGTTGGCCTGGAGCATTTGCAAGGCCGAAAAAGTCAACAGATCGAGCCCAACCAGCGCACCCCAGACGCGGTTGAAGGACTGGCCCAGAGGCCGGGGCTTGACAAACAACTTGCTGGCCAGCGTACCCACCAGGTAGGCCCCGCTGATGGCAATCTGTGCGTTGCTGTGGGCGGTGCCAGTCGCGTACAAGGCGGTTTGCAACGCCACCAGCACCCCCCCCAGTACCAGCCGTGCGGTCATGAAGCCTTGCCACTGCCGCACCATTTCATAGGCATCCTCCGTTGGGACGGTATGGGCATCGGCCGCGTGTGGGTCAAACCACGACGAGGCGGGTTGCGTTGGCCCCATTCAGGGTTCCTGGTTCAATCGGTGGGCGGCACTGCAGTAGTGGCCCAAGGCCCCGGTCACTGCGTCACCGGTTGGCACATGCACACCACAGTCGTGGCAGGCGACCATGCCCACCGTTGCAGGTTTGGCCGCCTGGCCCCGCTGTCGCCCCTTCAGGCGTGTTTCGCGCCAGACACGCCAGCGCCAGGCCAGCACCAGCACGACGAGAAAAATCAGCAAAAATCTCATGGCGTACGGCCCAAAACAATCTCCGTCACAAAACGTGCGCCCACGTAGGCCAGCAACAAAAAGATGGAGCCCAGGTACAACACATGGACGGCACGTTTACCGCGCCAGCCAAAAAAGGCCCGCCCCACCAGCAGGCCTGCAAACGTCAGCCACGCCAGGCTGGAGAACACGGTCTTGTGGTCCCAGCGCCAGGCGTGGCCGTAGCCATACAAGGATTCGCTGAACAAAAATCCGGCCAAGAGGGTGGCGCTGAGCAACACAAATCCGGCGCCAACAAAACGGTAGGTGAGCCGCTCCAGGGTTAGCAGCGGCAAACCACTGTGTGGGTCCTGAGCATGGCGGATGCGCGCTTCGGCTCTGGTCATGAACCAGGCATGTACCACGGCGATGCCAAACAGGCCGTAACAAGCCACACCAAACGCGAGGTGAACCGCCAGCCAGGCTGATGCTGTAACCGGCATAGGGCCGCCCGGGAAGAAGACGGCCGCCAACACGGCCGCCGCGCCCACGGCACACAGCGTCCAACGGGTGGGGAGCTGCGGGAATATCTGGCTCTCGACCGCATAGACGGCGGCGACCAGCCATGCGGTCACCGACATGGCGGTCGCAAAACCGAAGTGCGGGCGCTCACCCAGCAGCGTGATCGCCAGTACGGCGCCGTGCATCAGCCAGGCCAGCGCCACCCACGCCCGTGCGCCCTGTTCGTTGATCTGGGTGGTGCGAACAGCGGGCCAGGCATAGGCCGCCGCGGCTAAAACCGAAAGGATCAGGCTGACAGGAGACGCACTGGTTAAAATCATAGGTACAGTTTAGCGTTTTGCTTTCTGCACCGGTAACCCATCCATGGCCTCAGCCCTCTCCGACAAATTATCCCGCCTCGTTAAAGAAATGCGAGGCCAGGCCCGCATCACCGAGGCCAACGTCTCCGACATGTTGCGCGAGGTCCGCATGGCCCTGCTGGAGGCCGACGTGGCCCTGCCCGTGGTGCGGGACTTCATTGCCCGCGTCAAGGACAAGGCCTTGGGCCAGGAAGTCATGGGTTCGCTGCAACCCGGCCAGGTGCTGGTCAGCATCGTCAGCAAGGAGCTGGCCGCCACCATGGGCGAAGGTGTCAGCGAGATCAACCTCAACGCCCAGCCGCCCGCCGTGATTTTGATGGCCGGTCTGCAAGGTGCCGGCAAGACCACGACCACAGCCAAGCTGGCCAAACACCTGATCGAGAAGCGCAAGAAGAAGGTGCTGACGGTGTCGGGTGACGTCTACCGCCCCGCGGCGATTGAGCAGTTGAAGACCGTGACTGCCCAGGCCGGCGCCGAATGGTTCCCCAGCACACCCGACCAGAAGCCGGTCGACATCGGCCGCGCCGCGCTCGATTACGCCAAGAAACATTTCTTCGATGTGTTGCTGGTCGACACCGCCGGCCGCCTGGCGATTGACGAAGCGCTGATGGCCGAGATCAAGGACTTACATGCGGTGCTGAACCCGGTGGAGACCTTGTTTGTTGTCGATGCCATGCAGGGCCAGGACGCGGTCAACACCGCCCGGGCCTTCAAGGAAGCGCTGCCACTGACCGGCATCATCCTGACCAAGCTGGATGGTGATTCACGCGGCGGAGCGGCACTGTCGGTGCGCCAGATCACCGGTGCCCCGATCAAGTTTGCCGGTACCAGCGAAAAGCTGGACGGCCTGGAGGTGTTCGATGCCGAACGCCACGCCGGCCGTATTCTGGGCATGGGCGACATCCTGGCGCTGGTGGAGCAGGTCACATCCGGTGTGGACGTTGCTGCAGCGCAGAAGCTGGCCGCCAAGGTCAAGAGTGGCGTTGGATTCGACTTGAACGACTTCTTGGCCCAGATCCAGCAGATGAAACAGATGGGCGGGCTCTCCAGCCTGATGGACAAGTTACCAGCCGCGATGACGGCCAAGGCTGGCAATGTGAACATGGACCAGGCCGAGAAAGACATCAAGCGCAAGGAAGGCATCATCCACAGCATGACGCCGATGGAGCGCCGCAAGCCCGAACTCATCAAGGCCACGCGCAAGCGCCGCATCGCTGCCGGCGCCGGTGTGCATGTTCAGGAAGTCAACCGCATGCTCAAGGAGTTTGAGCAGATGCAAACCATGATGAAGAAATTCTCCGGCGGCGGCATGATGAAGATGATGAAACGCCTGGGGGGCATGAAAGGAATGAAGGGCATGCCGGGAATGCCTTTCTGAGAGTCATTTGACCCTCGCGGAACATGGGCGGCAGAGCGTTCTGCTCCGTGTCCCCCGCCCGCTGTGCGGGCTCCTCCTTTACCTGCGCAGAACGCTCTGCCACCCAAACTCCTAGCCCGCGTGGAGTGTGCGAATGGCGCTATATTTTCTATAGCGCCAATCTGCGCTTAGCAAATCAGGCCGCAACAGCCTCGTTAGTAACCACCTCGCCCCGCAAGGTGTAGCTGCGCGTCTCGGTGATCCTCACATCCACCAGTTGCCCGACCAGGCGCGGCTGGCCGGCAAAGTTCACGACGCGGTTGCACTCGGTGCGGCCCATCAGTTCACCCCCATCACGTTTACTGGCGCCCTCCACCAGGATGCGCTGCACCGTGTTCAGGCGGCTTTCCGAGATACTGGTGATATTGGCATTGATGGCGGCTTGCAGGTGTTGCAGGCGGCGCAACTTCACGTCGTGAGGCGTGTCATCGTGCAGATTGGCCGCCGGTGTGCCAGGACGCGGGCTGAAGATGAAGCTAAATGAGTTGTCAAAACCGATATCGTCAATCAGCTTCATCATCTTGTTGAAGTCGTCCTCGGTCTCGCCGGGGAAGCCGACGATGAAGTCCGAACTCATCGCCATGTCGGGGCGAATGGCGCGTATCTTGCGCACCGTGCTCTTGTATTCCATGGCGGTGTAGCCGCGTTTCATGGCCATCAAAATTTTGTCGCTGCCGTGCTGCACCGGCAGGTGCAGGTGGCTGACCAGCTTGGGGATCTTGTCGTAGGCGGCTATCAGCGAGGGTGTGAATTCGTTGGGATGGCTGGTGGTGTAACGGATGCGCTCGATGCCGGGGATGTCGGCCACATACTCCAGCAGGGTCGCAAAGTCGGCCATCTCGCCGCCCATAGCCGCAACGCTTGTGTTGCTGATCATTGGTGCTCGCCAGGCGTTGACGTTCTGGCCCAGCAGCGTGATTTCCTTGACGCCCTGGTCGGCCAGACCGGCCACTTCGACCAGCACGTCTTCAAACGGTCGGTTGATTTCGGTGCCGCGCGTGTAGGGCACCACACAGTAGCTGCAGTACTTGTTGCAACCTTCCATGATGGACACAAAAGGCCGACGCGCCGTCCACCTTGGCGGGGGGCAGGTGGTCGAACTTCTCGATCTCGGGAAAGCTGATGTCCACCTGCGGCTTGTTCAAGGCCTTGCGTGCGTTCAGCATCTCGGGCAGGCGGTGCAGGGTTTGCGGGCCAAACACCACATCCACAAACGGCGCACGCTTGATGATTTCGGCCCCTTCCTGGCTGGCCACACAACCGCCCACGCCGATCAGCACACCCTTCTTGGCCAAGTGGCGCACGCGGCCCAGGTCGGAGAACACTTTCTCCTGCGCCTTCTCGCGCACCGAGCAGGTGTTGAACAGAATCAGGTCGGCCTCGTCCACATTTTGGGTGGGGGTGTAGCCCTGAGCGGCGCCCAGCACGTCGGCCATCTTGTCCGAGTCGTACTCGTTCATCTGGCAGCCAAAGGTTTTGATGAATACTCTTTTACTATCGGTCATACGGACCTCTCTGGGGATTGCTATAAATTCAATAGCTGCATAGGCAATATGCACAGGGGCTGTGGCCCTGTTTGGCTTGCGAGCAGTCGCCCGGGCGCGGCCCGGACCGTTTTACTTGGGTTCCGTGGACGCCGGGGCGCTGGATCTGGAGCCAATGCCGTCGGAGGCAGTGTTGGCATCCGTCACGTAGTTCGGCGGCAGTTCGACGCTGTTCTTCGACTGCCGGGCTTCGGTAGTGTTGAGCAACCAGACCTCGTGCACCAAGCCTTGGCCGTCCAGCACATAGTTCACCGGCACGGACTGACCCGCCAGCGAGGCCGACAACACCAGTAAGTTATTTGTACCCCGGATGCGCGCACCGGGCGACAGGCGTGCATTCTTGCCGTTCAACAGAATGTCGGGCGGGTAGGTAACATGCAGGGTTGCGCGTTTGGCCGTCGGGGGGAAAGGGCGTACGGCTTCCTGGGCATGGGCTGCGCTAGCCAGCACCAGCAAGGTGGCGGACAGCAGCGCCGCGCGCCAGGGGGCGGTGGATGAAGGGATGCAGCGGTTCATGGTGTATGTCCAGAGGCTGTTGGGAAGGCCTGATTCTAAGGGCCAGAAAAAACCCGCTGTGGCAACAGCCATAGCGGGTCTTTCGGGTTTTACAGAACTTGGTGGTCGTAGGTGGATTTGAACCACCGACATCAGCATTATGAATGCTGCGCTCTAACCAACTGAGCTATACGACCGAGCCCAGAATTATAGACCAAAAATTATTGGTGCGTAAAGTTTGCGGCGCGCTTGTTCACAAACGCGTCCATGCCTTCTTTCTGGTCTGCGGTGGCGAACAGCGCATGGAACAGGCGGCGTTCGAACACGATGCCATCGGCCAGCGTGCTTTCAAATGCGCGATTTACGGATTCCTTTGCCGCCATAGTAGCGATTTGTGAGAAGGCACAAATCTGCAGCGCGGCACCCAGCGCTTCCTCCTGCAACTTGTCCAATGGCACGACGCGGCTCACCAGGCCGGCGCGTTCGGCCTCTACCGCATCCATCATGCGGCCGGTCAGCGCCAGGTCCATGGCCTTGGCTTTGCCCACGGCGCGGGGCAGGCGCTGCGTGCCGCCGGCGCCTGGAATGATGCCCAGCTTGATCTCGGGCTGGCCGAATTTGGCATTGTCTGCAGCGATGATGAAGTCACACATCATCGCCAGTTCACACCCTCCGCCAAGGGCGAACCCGCTCACCGCCGCAATCACTGGCTTGCGGATGCTGCGAATGGTCTCCCAATTGCGGGTGATGAAGTCGCCTTTATAGGCATCGGCAAAGCTGAAATTCGCCATGGCGGTGATGTCGGCACCGGCCGCGAAGGCTTTTTCGCTGCCGGTGATGACCATGCAGCCAATTGCCGGGTCTGCGTCAAAACCCTTCAGCGCATGGCCCAGCTCGTCCATCAGCTGGTCGTTCAGCGCATTGAGCTGTTTGGGGCGGTTCAGCGTGATGATGCCGACTTTTTCGCCCTCGGTACGGGTGGTGATGCATTCGTAGTTCATGGTGTGGGCCTCGTTCGATAGGTTTTATTTGGAGGGGGTAACAGTGGCTTGCGGGCCAAGCCAGGCATCGACCAGCACCACGTCCTTGACAGCCAGGCGCACGGCCTGGCTGGCCTTGGGCAGGGTCAACGTCAGGCTTTGCAAACGTTTGTCGCGCGACACGATGGCAGTCACCTTCTTGGCGTTGCCTGCACAGAGTACGAAGTCGTCCAGCGACTGCAGGCGCCAGGCGCCATGGGCGTCGCTGCCCGTGGGCTGCACCGCAATCCATTCGTCGCCACTGGCAAAACCGGCCTTCTCGGCCACACCGCCCCGCAGCACCTGCTGGATGAACAGGCCACCGCTTTCCTTGACACGTAATCCCAGTTGCTGGGCCACCTGGTCAGGCTCGTGGTGGATCTGGATGCCGTGGCGTTCTAGCAAAGCATCCAATGGCAGATCGGCCGTGCCATGCACCCAGCGGGCGATATCGGGCGCAAACGACCGGCCGCCCAGCTGGGCCAGAATGGCCAGCAGGTCTTGTTCGCTCATGGGCCCGCCCTGGCAGCGACTCCACAGCGCGCGCATGACCGCGTCCAACGTGGTTTTGCCCTCCGCACGCAGCGTCAGGTCCAGGCACAGGCCGACCAGCGATCCCTTGGTGTAGTAGCTGATGGTGGCGTTGGCCGTGTTTTCGTCTTGGCGGTAGTACTTGATCCAGGCATCAAAACTGGCCTGGGCCACACTTTGCACCTTGCGCCCGGGCGCCTGGGCCACGCCGTTGATGGTCTTGGTCAGCAGCTTGAGGTAGGTCGCGTTGTCGATCAGCGCAGCACGGCGCAGCAGCAGGTCGTCGTAATAACTGGTAAAGCCTTCAAAGAACCACAGCAGTTCGGTGTAGTTCTCTTGTGTGTAGTCATACGTGGCCAGCTCGGCCGGGCGCAAGCGCTTGACGTTCCAGGTGTGGAAATACTCGTGGCTGATCAGCCCCAGCAGCGTGGTGTAACCCTCGGGCTGCTTGTGGGTGGTGGGAGCCAGCGTGTTGCGCGCCATGCGCGGCAGGTCGGCCCGTTTGCAAATCAGCGCGGTGGAGTTTTTGTGCTCCAGGCCGCCGTAGCCGTCGCCCACCGCATTGAGCATGAAAACATACTCTTTAAACGGAATCGGGCTGGAGCCACCGTCCTGCTTGCGCGAGGCGCTATTGTTTTTGATGCTGTCGCCGTGCCAGAAGCGGATTTCCGCTTCACAGATCGCCTGGGTATCGGCCAGTAGCTTGTCGCCGTCGAAGCTGGCTGGCGCGCCGGCGACCACAAAACGGTGTGGTATGCCGCAGGCGGTGAAGCTGCCGCTCCAGAACGGGCCCATCTCAAACGGGCAGTCCACCAGTGTGTCGTAGTCTTGGCAGATGTAAGTTCCAAAACCTTGTCTGGTGACTTTTTGGCCTGTAGCCCCCGTCGCTACTGACCAGTTCGCTATGGATTCAGTAGCAACTAGTTCCAGTGCGTGCGGTTGGTCCTGTTGGCCGTCCACCTGCAGGCAGAGGCTGGTGCCGTTGAAGAATCCACGTGTGGCATCCAGCCACGCGGTGCGCACCGAGTTGTCAAAGGCATAGACCTCGTAGCGTACGACCAAGGGCTGGTTGGGTGCGCAGTCCACGACCCAGGTGGCCTTGTCGGTCTGCTGTGCGGTCAGTGTTTTCTTACCCTGGTGGCAGCTGATGTTTTGCAGGTTCTTGGCGAACTCGCGCACCAGGTAGCTGCCGGGTATCCACACCGGCAGGCGCAAGACCTGGTGGGCGGCGGGCGTGGTGATGGTCAGCGTGATGCCAAACAGGTGGGCCTGCAAATTGGCCACTTCCACGCGGTAGTGGATGGTGGGTGTCGCGGCTGAGCGGGATGTGGTCGGTTTGGGTTGTGTGCGTGTGGTTGCCATGGATGTGTGATTTAGCCCTTGGCAGCTGCCAACATTTTTTCGATCTGTGCGGCATCGGCGGCGCCGGGTATGCGCGTATCGTCCACGAAGAACAGGGTGGGGGTTCCGGTGATCTTGTACTTGCGCCCAAACTCACCATTGCGCACCAGGGCATTGGCATCGCAGTTTGCGGCGTTGACGGGCTGGTCGCGCACCATGAAATCCAACCAGGCCTTGGCCTGGTCTTTGGCGCACCAAATGGCCTTGGATTTTTCGACCGAGTCAGCACCCAGGATGGGGTACAAAAACATGTAGACGGTGACGTTGTCCACCTTTTGCAAATCGCGCTCAAACCGTTTGCAGTAGCCGCAGTTGGGGTCTTCAAATACCGCGATCTTGCGTTTGCCGTTCCCACGTACGATGGTGAAGGCATCCTTGAACGGCAGGTCGTCAAACTTGACGGCGGTGAGTTTGTTGATGCGTTCTTCGGTCAGGTTGCGTTTGCCCTGCACATCGATGATGTTGCCCTCGATCAGGTAGTTGGCCTTTGCATCGGTGTAAAAAATTTCGCTGCCATTGATACGCAATTCGTAGACACCCGGAATTGGAGTTTTGGTGACCTCGTCCACCACCTTGATCTGGGGCAGGCGCTCAGCGATGTTTTTACGGATCAGTGCCTCTTGTGCCAGGGCGGCGCTACAGGCCAGAGCAGCCGTTACGGCCAGCAGGGATTTGAGTACGGTATTCATATAGTCAGTCAGCTCTTGTCGGTTGTAGTTTTGCCGCTAGCGCCCATGGCGCGCCGCGCAACCCATTGTTTGATCGGTCCACTCGCTTCAAATCGCCCCATGCCCCAGTGGCGCAAAGCCTGCACAGCCGGATGGCGGTTGGTAAACAACTGCTGCAGCACATCATTGGCCTGCCCCATCACCGCAAATTCAGCCTTGCGAGCCCGTTCATACTGGCGCAGCAAGCGAGGATCACCCACACTGCGCCAATATGCCCGTCCGGTGACCACGGCCACCAGCTCGGCTACATCGGCCAAGCCCATGTTGAGTCCCTGCCCGGCCAGCGGGTGCACGGTGTGGGCCGCATCACCGGCCAACACCCATGCACCCTGTGCCGAGAGCCCACTCCAGCGCCGTGCCAATGCCTGTTGCAGGGGCCACACCTTGCGTGCACTGGTCAAGGTGCAGGCACCCAGAGCGCCGTGGCTGGCCAACTCCAGCTCCCGACAAAAATCCTCTTCGGTGGACGCCTGCAGCGCCTGCGCCCGCTCAGGACTGACTGACCAGACAACGGCGCACAAGTTCCCGTCCGTGCCGCCCAATGGCAAAAAAGCCAGGATTTCGCCGTGGTTGAACCACTGGCGGGCTACCTGGGCATGCGGCTGCGCGCAGCCCACGCGGGCCGCCAGCGCCCACTGGCCGTAAGGGGTTACATCCCATTGCACGCCCCATTCCTCGCGGGACTGGCTGGACTTGCCCTCGCAGACCACGGTCAATGCCGCGGGTTGGGGCGTGTCAAATACTTCAATCAGGGGTTGGAAGCGCACGGCATCGGCCAACCGGGCTTCGAGTGCCGGCACATCCACGATCCAGTTCAAAGCGTCAGTCCGGGTTTGGGCGGCGTCAAATGCGACCTGGGCACCGTCGTCGCTGTGCACCTGCATGGAGAGTACCGGTGTGGCGTGTTGTTCATCCGGCCAGCAGCGCACGGCTTCCAGCAGCTGGCGCGAAGGCAGGCTCAGGGCGTAGGCGCGCACGTCCGTTGCCAATGCTTCGGGGGCCTGGTTCGCCGGGGGCAAGCCGGGTGCCACCAGCGCCACCCGCAATTGTTTGCTGGCCAGATGCAAGGCCAACGTGCGGCCCACGATGCCCGCGCCACGGATGCAGATATCAAACGGTCTTGTCATTGGGGGATTGTAGAAGCCACCCCACAACCCTTAGGCCGCGTCGGACTGGGTTTCTATGGCCGAAGCCTGTGTGGGCGCGGCCTCCAGGAAGCGTATAGGGCGCCGGGTATTGGGCGACATGCCTGCCAGCAGGTCCCTTAGATCGACCAGCACCCGCTCTGGGGGCACCGGGTTCTCGTGCAGCAGCACACAGGCGGCCTGGAAGTGCAGCGTGACCTCGGGCACCAGCCCGGGCAGTGGAATCAGGCCCGAACCCACGAGCTTGACCATGCGCTCTGTCAGTGCCTGGCGAGTGTTGACACCCTCCATCAGCAGACCGAACTGCGCCGTGCCGACCCGGCCTGCGGGGTCCACATCGCGCAGGATGCGCTGCACCTTGACGACGGCCCGCAGCAGGCACTGCTCAGCCGTCGTGTCACTGTAGGCCTGGCGTATGTGGTCGTGGTTGGTAACCTGCACGATGACCAGGGCCAGGGGTTCGCGGTGGTCTATGGCCCGTTGGACCGCGTCCTCCAGATGGGTCTGGAACACCTCCGGCGTCAGCAACCCGGTCAGCGCGTCCTGCGTGGGCAGGTGGTTGGCGCGCACCACCAGCTCCCGGCGGTCATGGGTGAGCTGGCTCAGCGCATACAGCAGTACGGGAATGGTGATGGCCACACCCATGGACGTCACATACCGCATCTGCCACATCAGCGGTACCAGGCCCACGGTCTCACCCAGCATATAGGTCAACGCAAAAAACTGGGGCAGCAGGGCCAGCATCAGCCAGCGGCCCACGGTGGAGCCGTTGTACCAGCTCAAAAAAGTGGCGCCCAGGCCGACCAGGGTTGCAAAAATCATGACCATGGCGCAGACCCGGTCGGCAATGAAGCGGTCCATCACCGCAAAGGCGAGCACCGAGGCAATCGTGCCCCATCCCACGGTGGACAGAAAACGGTCGAAGCGGTGAAAGTGCACGTGCAGCACAAAGATATTGCGCACAAACAAAAGGGTGCTTCCTACAGCCAGCACCGGCATGGTGTGCGACGCGTAGTTGCCCAGCTCGGGCAGTACACCCCAAAAGAAAGCGTTCAGCACCCCGGTGATCTGCGCAATGGTGGCTGCAATCAACAGCCCAAACAGCGCGGCCCAACCGTCTATGGACTGTCGATGCTCCAGGTAACGCAGCATCGACAATGCAGCCAGACTTAGCAGCACACCCAGCATCAGGCCCAGGCCCAGCAGTTCCAGTTGGCGTTGGCTTTCGCGCTGCGGTGCCGATGCGATGCGGATGGGAACCGCCAGCTGCTTGAAGTTGCGGACCTGCAGGTAAATTTCCCGCGGCGCGGTGTCGGGCAACTGGAATGCGAAATCGGGGTACAGGCCGCGCTTGTGCCATTCGGTTTGGGCCAACAAGTCGCCCGCCATTTGTGCCGTCCAGCGGCCGGGCACGTCTGCTTGGTAGAGGGTGACTCCATCCACAAACGGCAGCGGCACGTTCAGTGTCCAGAGTGCGGTGGAGGCATGCGTGCGCTGGACCTTCAACCTGATCCACAAGGTGTCAAACTTGTTCAATGGGTAACGGGTCAGCGCCGGCTGGGGCGTGAATTTGGCCAAGCCAGCGACCACCTGTTCAATGCTGGCGTGGGAGCCTTCGTCTATCCAACTGCTGACATCGGAGCTGATCTGCAAGGACGACGCGCGGTCGTTCAGTACGATGACTTCACCACCTGCTGGAGTACTGCCAGATGACGGAACGGCGGCCTGGCTGGAAACAGCCAACAGGCAGCAAACGGTCACCAACAGTCGCACGAGCAGGGATGGCATACACTTGTCTCCCCCGTTTTTAGAGGTTTTTATGAGTCTGAAGTGTGGCATTGTAGGCCTACCCAACGTCGGCAAATCCACGTTGTTCAACGCCCTGACCAAGGCAGGCATCGCTGCGGAAAACTACCCGTTTTGCACGATTGAACCGAATGTGGGCATCGTGGAAGTCCCGGATTCCCGCATGGCCCAGCTGGCCGATATCGTCCAACCCGAGCGCATCGTGCCCGCCGTGGTCGAGTTCGTGGACATCGCTGGCCTGGTGGCCGGCGCCAGCACCGGTGAGGGGCTGGGCAACAAGTTTCTGGCCCATATCCGCGAGACCGACGCCACCATCAATGTGGTGCGCTGCTTTGAAGACGACAACGTGATCCACGTGGCCGGCAAGGTGGACCCGATTTCCGATATCGAAGTCATCCAGACCGAACTGTGCCTGGCCGACCTGGCCGCCGCAGAAAAAGCACTGCACCGCGTCACCAAGACCGCGCGTTCGGGCGACAAGGAATCCATCAAACTCGTCGCCATTCTGGAGAAATGCCAGGCCGCACTGAACCTGGCCAAGCCGGTGCGTACACTGGAATTCACCAAGGAAGAGCTGCCGCTGCTGCAACAGTTTTTCTTCATAACCGCCAAGCCGGCCATGTTTGTTGCCAACGTGGCCGAAGACGGTTTCACGAACAACCCCATGCTGGACCGCCTGACCGCATACGCCACGGCTCAGAACGCGCCGGTGGTGGCCATCAGCGCCAAGATGGAAGCCGAGATGTCGGAGATGAGCGACGAGGACCGCCAGATGTTCCTGGAAGAGCTGGGCCAGACCGAGCCCGGCCTGAACCGCCTGATCCGCTCGGCCTACAAACTCTTGGGTCTGCAAACCTATTTCACCGCGGGCGTAAAAGAGGTCCGCGCCTGGACCATCCATGTGGGCGATACTGGTCCGCAGGCGGCCGGCGTCATCCACACGGACTTCGAGAAGGGCTACATCCGCGCCCAGACCATCGCGTTTGACGACTACATCGCCTTCAAGGGTGAACAGGGTGCCAAGGATGCGGGCAAGATGCGCGCCGAAGGCAAGGAATACGTTGTCAAGGATGGCGACGTGATGAACTTCCTGTTCAGCTCCTAGTCGAGTCGCTTAAGAAAAATCCGGCTATAGCCCCCGTCGGATATGGCTTGCTTGCTATATAAAAAGTAGCAAGTCAGAACAGGGAAAAAGCGCCGATCGCTGCCGCCGTCATGGTCACATAACGGGCGAACTTGCCAATCGCCATGTAGAACAGGCAAGGCCAGAACGGCAACTTGAGCCAGCCGGCCACGGCGCACAAGGGGTCGCCCACCAAGGGCAACCAGGCCAGCAGGCAGGCTTTGGGGCCCAATTTTTGCAACCAATCCAGCGCACGGGTGTGGTGGGATGAGTGCTGGTATTTGTCGACGACCTTGTGGGCGCCGTAACCAATCCACCAGTCCAAAGCGCCACCCAGCGTGTTGCCGACGGTAGCCACCAGCACCACCGGCCAGAACATCTCGGGGCGGAGATGGATGACGCCATACACCACGGGCTCGGAGCCCAGCGGGATCAGCGTGGCTGAGATGAAAGACACCACAAACACCGTTGTCAGGCTGTATTCGGGCAGCGACAACAATGTAAGCAATTGTTCTATCCAGATCGGCATGCCGCGAGTGTAGGGCGTCGGCCCGCCGCGCCCGTGTTCGCTGGCGTACCGATCGCCAGACCGGGCCGCTGGAAACATTTACACATGAATTTCAATTGCTGAAATTTTGAGCAGCTAGAATGGCGTCCGGCCCGCAACCTGGTTGTCTCGGCCGCACCCCAAACTCCAGAAAATACCTCACATGCACATCGGCCAATTCGCTATGGCGAATCCCCTGTTTGTTGCACCCATGGCGGGTGTGACGGACCGGCCGTTCCGCCAGTTGTGCAAGCGTCTGGGGGCGGGTTATGCGGTCAGCGAAATGGTCACATCGCGCCGTGATTTGTGGGACACGCTAAAGACCTCGCGCCGCGCCAACCACGCAGGTGAGCCCGGCCCGATTGCGGTGCAGATCGCCGGCACCGAGGCCCAGATGATGGCCGACGCCGCCGTCTACAACATCGAACGCGGCGCCCAAATCATCGACATCAACATGGGCTGCCCAGCCAAGAAGGTCTGCAACAAATGGGCCGGCTCGGCGCTGATGCAGGACGAGCCACTGGCCCTCTCCATTGTCGAAGCCGTGGTCGCCGCCTGTGCGCCGCACAACGTGCCGGTAACCCTGAAGATGCGCACCGGCTGGTGCCAGTCCCACAAAAACGCCGTGGTGTTGGCGCGCGCCTTTGAGAATGCCGGCGTGCAGATGCTGGCCGTGCACGGCCGCACACGCGAGCAGGGCTACAAGGGTGAGGCCGAATACGAAACGGTCGCCGCGGTGAAGGCCGCCGTCAAGATTCCGGTCGTGGCTAATGGCGACATCACCACACCCGAGAAGGCCCAGGCCGTGTTGCAGGCTACCGGCGCCGACGCCATCATGATCGGCCGTGCCGCCCAGGGCCGGCCCTGGGTCTTCCGTGAGATCAACCATTTTTTGACGACCGGTACCCATCTTGCGCCACCCCTGATCAGCGAGGTCAAGGGCCTGCTGGTGGAGCATTTGCATGACCACTACAGTCTGTATGGTGAGTTCATCGGTGTGCGCTCGGCACGCAAACACATCGGCTGGTATGTGCGCGAACTGCCGGGTGGCGAGGCCTTTCGCGCGCAGATGAACACGCTGGACAACAGCGGTGCACAAGTGACCGCAGTAGAGGATTTTTTGGACGACTTGAACGAACAAACGGACCGCATCCCCCACAAGTGGATGACGGCCGGAATCACAGGAAGAGACAACACCATGGAATATGCACCATGAGCAAGAAGCTCATCGAAGACTGCGTGCGCACTAGCCTGGAAGACTACTTCAAAGACTTGCGCGGCACCGAACCCGGCGGCATGCACGACATGCTGGTGCGGGCGGTCGAAAAACCCCTGCTCGAAGTGGTCATGGCCCAGGCCGACCACAACCAGTCCAAGGCCGCGCAATGGCTGGGCCTGAACCGCAACACCCTGCGCAAGAAGCTGCTGGAACACCGGCTGATCGACTGATACCCCACTTGCCTCTGTGCGGCGAGTCGCTGCCAGGCCTCCCCGATTTTTAACTCTGGCACGCTTCCCACACCATGAACGCACCCCAAACCGCGCTGATCTCTGTCTCCGACAAAACCGGCATCGTCGAACTGGCCCAGGCGCTGCATGCGCAAGGCATCAAGCTGCTGTCCACAGGCGGCACCGCCAAGCTATTGGCTGACAAAGGCCTGCCGGTGACCGAAGTGGCCGAGATGACAGGTTTCCCCGAAATGCTGGACGGCCGTGTCAAGACCCTGCACCCGCGCGTGCACGGCGGTCTGCTGGCGCGCCGCGATGTGCCCGCGCACATGGCCGCGTTGGCGGAGCACCAGATCAACACCATCGACGTGCTGGTGGTGAACCTGTACCCGTTTGAAGCCACGGTGGCCAAGCCCGGCTGCACGCTGGAAGATGCCATTGAGAACATCGACATCGGTGGCCCCGCCATGGTGCGCAGCGCCGCCAAGAACTGGAAAGACGTGGCCGTGTTGACCGACGCATCGCAATACGCCACCGTGATTGCCGAGCTGAAGACACAGGGCAAGGTCAGCGATAAGACCAAGTTGGGTTTGTCGATTGCCGCCTTCAACCGCATCAGCCAATACGACGGTGCCATCAGCGACTACCTCTCGGCTATTAAGATTGGTGAGTCTGTGCCCGCTGGCGACCAAGCGCCCAAGCTGGATTTGTTTGCCGGCCAGTCCAACGGCCGCTTCATCAAGGTGCAAGACCTGCGCTACGGCGAAAACTCGCACCAGCAGGCCGCGCTGTACCGCGACCTGTATCCTGCGCCCGGCTCGCTGGTAACTGCCAAACAATTGCAAGGCAAGGAACTAAGCTACAACAATATTGCCGATGCCGACGCGGCCTGGGAATGTGTGAAGAGTTTTGATAACACCCCTGCCTGTGTCATCGTCAAACACGCCAACCCCTGCGGCGTGGCCGTGGGAGCAAACGCTTTGGAGGCCTACAGCAAGGCCTTCCAGACCGACCCCACCTCCGCCTTCGGCGGCATCATCGCGCTGAACTGCGAGCTGGACGAAGCCGCGGCCCAACAGATCGCCAAGCAGTTTGTTGAAGTTTTGATGGCTCCCAGCTTCACGCCCCCGGCCTTGGAAGTCTTCAAGACCAAGGTTAACGTGCGCATCCTGCAAATCGACCTGCCCAAAGGCGGCACTACCGATTGGGACAATGGCCGCAATGCGATCGACATGAAACGCATAGGTTCCGGCATCCTGCTGCAGACGGCCGACAACCATGAACTCGCGTTGAGCGACCTGAAGGTCGTCACCACCAAACAACCCACGGCCGAAGAGCTGAACGACTTGCTGTTTGCGTGGAAGGTTGCCAAATACGTCAAGTCCAACGCCATCGTCTTCTGCAAGAGCGGTATGACCATGGGTGTGGGCGCCGGCCAGATGAGCCGCCTGGACTCCGCCCGCATCGCATCCATCAAGGCCGGCCACGCCAATCTGTCATTGGCCGGCACCGTGGTCGCCAGCGACGCCTTCTTCCCGTTCCGTGACGGCCTGGACGTCGTCGTGGACCATGGCGCCACCTGCATCATCCAGCCCGGCGGCTCCATGCGCGACCAGGAAGTGATAGATGCCGCCAACGAGCGCGGTGTATCCATGGTGTTCAGCGGCGTGCGCCACTTCCGGCACTGACCTGGGTTGGCTTGTCCCCATTTGGCGGGGGCAGGCCCACTGCGACCTACCCAACCCGGGGTTGTGCCAAATAGGGTGCTAGCCCCCATGCAATCTATCTGGGCAGCTATCGCTTTTGTAGCGAATTCTTGGGTTGCTTGCATGCGACTTTCGTACAAACGCCATTTCGTGGTGTTAGCATGGCCGTTTCCAACCCCCTGTTCAATCAAGAGAGAGGTGTAAACATGGCTGCTCCCGATATCGGTACCTGCGTTTCTGCTGGCATCAATGGTTTGAAGAAAGACCCGGTCACCCACATCGTGACCTCTCTGTTGATCGGCATCGTGGGCGGTGCAACCGCTGGTTTGCTGACCGGCCCCATGATGGTGGGTTATATGCGCATGATCAAGCGCGAAGACGAAGGCACCAAGGCCGAGATTGCCGACGTGTTCAAGGGCTTTGACGATTTTGTGCCCGCACTGCTAGCCGTGCTGCTGTCCAGCATCATCGTTGGTATCGGTTTCATGCTGTGTGTCATCCCCGGTTTGTTGATCATGGCTCTGGTGCCCGTGGCGACCTATCTGGTGGCAGTGGGCGAGAAGGACGGAATCAAAGCCATCTCGCGGGCCTTTGACGCAGTCAAAGCCAACCTGTTAAGCGCATTTTTCTGCGGCCTGGTGCTGGCCATCATCGGCTCCCTGGGCGGCCTGCTGTGCGGCGTCGGCATCATCCTTACGCTGCCCATCGCTTTCATCGGTAGTTACCACATGGCCAAACAAATGACCGACGGCGGTGACCCGCCAGTCGCCATTACCCTTGCCTAATACGGCCAACATCGGCGCCGACCTGCTCAGCCCACCGGAGCGCCAGTGGCGCTCCGCGCTGACACTGGCCTGGCCGCTGGCCTTGGTGGGCGCGCCCGCTGTGCTGTCGCTGGGCGACTTGCCCTTGTGCGGCTTTCAGCATGTGACGGGTTTGCCGTGTCCGCTGTGTGGCGGAACGCGAGCCTGTGCGGCCCTGGCGGATGGCAATTTCTTGGCGGCCTGGCAGCTCAATCCCGGACTGATGGTGCTGCTGGCGCTGGCGGCCGCGCATTCGGTGCAGCTAGGCGTAGAGGCATGGAGTGGGCAACGCGTGCAGCGCTGGCGCATAGGCGCCGATGCGTGGCGCGCTGGGTTCGTGGTGCTTCTCGCTGGCTGGATTTTGCGTCTGATGGGGTTTGTCTAACCCCGCTGTTCGCCGCGCACGAGGCGCTCGCACACCCGATCCCAGACATCGCCATAAGCAAAACAAGCCGCTAGCCCCGTCGGGCAGCTCGTAATAGCTCTAAAATTTATAGCAATTTAAATACCACTTCAGCAGCGGCGACGGTCTCCGCCAGATCCGCATCCGTGTGCGCAGCGCTGACGAAACCCGCCTCATACAGGGCCGGCGCAAAGTACACGCCGCGCTCCAGCATGCCGTGGAATAGCGTGTTGAAACGCTTGTTGTCGGTGGTCATGACCTTGGCGTAGTTCTGCGGCAGGGTATCAAACAGGAAGAAGCCGAACATGCCGCCTTCGCTGTCCACACTGAAAGGCACGCCGGCCTTGTCGGCTGCGCCCTTTAAGCCGGCCATCAGCTTCTGCGTCTTGGCGCCCAGCGCTTCGTAGAACCCGGGTTTGCGGATCTCGCGCAGCGTGGCCAGGCCGCAGGCGGTGGCCACCGGATTGCCGGACAGGGTGCCGGCCTGGTAGACCGGGCCCAGCGGCGCCAGCATTTCCATGACGGCGCGTTTGCCACCAAAGGCCGCCAACGGCATGCCGCCGCCTATGACCTTGCCCAGCACGGTGATGTCGGGTTCAAAGCCAGGGATGGATTTGGCGTACACGCCCTGGGCGCTACCCAGGCCCACGCGGAATCCGGTCATCACTTCGTCAAACACAAACAAAGCGCCGTGCTGCGTGCACAGCTCTCGGCAGCGCTGCATAAAGGGCACGGACGCGCGCACAAAGTTCATGTTGCCGGCAATCGGCTCGATCATCAGGCAGGCCAGCTCGGGCCCATGCAGTGCAAAGGCCTCTTCCAGTTGCTGGACGTTGTTGTACTCCAGCACCAGCGTGTGCTGCACCACTTCGGCCGGCACGCCTGCGCTGGTGGGGTTGCCGAAGGTGGCCAGGCCCGAGCCAGCCTTGACCAGGAGCGCATCGGCGTGGCCGTGGTAACAGCCTTCGAACTTTAAAATCTTGCTACGGCCGGTGGCGCCGCGGGCCAGGCGGATGGCGCTCATGCCGGCCTCGGTGCCGCTGCTGACCAGGCGCACCATGTCCATGCTGGGTACCAGGCTCAGGATTTCTTCCGCCAGTTCGACTTCCCGCTCGGTCGGGGCGCCGAACGAAAAGCCGTTCAGAGCCGCCTTTTGCACCGCTTCCACCACGGCGGGATGGCCGTGTCCCAGGATCATAGGACCCCAGGAGCCTATGTAATCTATATAGCGTTGGCCGTTGGCGTCCCAGAAATGGGCGCCCTGGGCGCGGGATACAAAACGCGGTGTGCCGCCGACTGCCTTGAAGGCGCGGACCGGGGAATTGACGCCGCCAGGGATGACTTTTTGGGCGCGTTGGAAGAGTTGCAGGTTGCGGTCAGTGTCGTGTGTCATTGGGCGAAATTTCAAAAGAGGATTCTTGCGGCTCTTCGTCGTCGGTTTCCGGGTGGGCCCAGAACAGGCGGTCGGGCAGCACATTGCCCATGCCGGGCCTAAAGCCGCTCTCAAGGCACCGGTCCAGGTAGCTCAGGGCTTCGGTGGCTGACTCGGTCAGTTCGGTCTCGCTGGCAATCAGCGCCGCCAGCGCGGCCGATAACGTGTCACCCGCGCCCGAAAACACAGCTTCGAAACGTTCAAACTTGTTGCTGCACAGCACCGCGGTGGGGCTGCACAGCGCGTTGTCGATGAACTGGTCGGGCAACGGGATGCCGGTGACCAATGTGTAGGGCACGCCAAAGGCATCGGCTGCGCGGGCGATGTCGCGGGCCGACGGGCTGCGCTCCGCGCTCCAGTCCGGCAACAGCCATCGGCTCAGCGTGCTGTGGTTTCCAACCAACACGGTGGTCAATGGCAGCAAGAGCTCGTTGAAGGCGTCCTGGTACAGGTCAATCTGGTCTTCTTGCCACCAGGACAGGTCCGGCATATAGGCCACCAGCGGGATGTCGGAGTAGTCGGAGGCCAGTTCGGCAATTGCGCTCAGGTTCTCGGGAGAGCCCACAAACCCGACCTTGATGACCTGCACTGGCACGTCTTCCAGGATGGCTCGGGCCTGTTCGGTGACTGCCTCATCGTCCATGCAGAAGTGGTCGTATACCTCTGCGGTGTCTCTGGCATAGGCGCCAGTGATGACCGGTAGCGCGTGGGCGCCGACCGATGCGATGGCCGTGATGTCGGCGGTGATGCCGCCGGCGCCACTGGGGTCGTTGGCGTTGAATACCATGACGCAGGCAGCAGGTCCTTCGTCCTCTGTTTCGGGTTCAAGTGTGAGGGAAGGAGGTGTCGGCATGCGGGGACCTGTCTTAGGGTTTGTCATCAGACAGAATGGCGTACTTTGGCGGATCACGGGCGTTTTGCCAATGCCGCTTCGATACAATCCTTGCATTCTATTCGAAGGCCCTTTAAGCTGTGAGTGATACTAAAACATGGATGTGCCTGATTTGCGGCTGGATTTATGACGAGGCGGCTGGTGCCGCGGATCATGGACTTGCTCCCGGTACCCATTGGGCGGATGTGCCGATGAACTGGACCTGTCCCGAGTGTGGCGCACGCAAGGAGGATTTTGAAATGGTGCAGATTTGAGATTGTGCAAGGCGAGAACGAACGTACCATGTCTCTCTACAACCATTCATAACATAACCAGGAGCAACGCCTTTTGAGTAACGCAGCATCCACTGTCAGAGTTCTGGTTATCGACGACAGCAACACGATTCGCCGAAGTGCGGAAATTTTTCTCAAGCAGGGCGGTCACGATGTGATGCTGGCTGAGGACGGTTTTGACGCCTTGGCCAAAGTCAATGATTACCAGCCACAACTCATCTTTTGCGACATCCTGATGCCGCGTCTGGATGGCTACCAAACCTGCGCGATCATCAAGCGCAATCAGAAGTATTCGAGCGTGCCTGTGGTGATGTTATCGTCCAAAGACGGGGTGTTCGACAAGGCCCGTGGCCGCATGGTGGGTGCGGAAGACTATTTGACAAAACCTTTTACAAAAGATCAGTTGTTGCAAGCGGTGCGGCAATTTGGGACCGTTATGCAAGGAGCTAATTGATGGCAATACATAAAGTACTAATCGTTGACGATTCAAAAACCGAGATCATGTTTCTGACAGATCTGCTGCAAAAAAACGGCTACACCGTGCGCTCTGCAGAGAACGCAGACGAGGCGTTCAAGCGCCTGACCGAAGAAAAACCGGATTTGATCCTGATGGACGTGGTGATGCCGGGGCAAAACGGCTTCCAGTTGACCCGTGCCATCAACCGTACGCCCGAGTACACCGATATCCCTATCTTTATTTGCACGAGCAAAAATCTGGAGACCGACCGAGTGTGGGGCATGCGCCAGGGCGCACGTGACTACATCACCAAGCCGGTCGATGCTGCCGAGTTGTTCGCCAAGATCAAAGCACTGGGTTGATTTCGCTGTCCCATGGCAAATCGCGAAGCACTTAGAGAACTCCAATCTCGACTCGCCAGTCGTCTGCAGGCTGCCCGTACCGAGGGTATGTCGGTAGCTTGGCTTGCCCTGCGTGTGGGGGGGCGAAATCTGCTGTTCCCGTTGGGGCAGTCCGGGGAGATTTTTCCGCTGACCAGTTTGCAGCCGGTGCCCTATGCCCGTGACTGGTTTCGTGGCGTCATCAACATCCGTGGCGGGTTGTACGGTGTTGTTGATCTGGCGGCCTTTATAGCTGGCGATACGGGCGGTGTGCGCGCTGAACCGCCGTCACAGGATTTGAGCGTGGTAACCCTGAACGTTGCGCTGGAAGTCAATTGCGCCTTGCAGGTCGATGGTCTGCTGGGTCTGCGCGGAGGAGATGCGTTTACATCTTCATCAGCGGCTGACCCTGGCGCCCCGGCGTACTACGGAAATCAGTTCTTTGACTCGGCTGGCGAGCAATGGCAAGAAATCGATTTGCGTATCCTGTCCCAAACCCCTCAATTCTTGAGTATCAGCGCTTAGACCCTTCCGTAAGGTTTCACCATGTCCGTCGTCGATAAATTTAAAAATATTTTCACTAAAAAACCATCGGAATCCGAGATGGATTCGCGCCTGAGTCTGGCCATGCCGGAAGACTTGTCGAGTGCGGCAGGTGGAGAAACGATGCAGGAAGAAGACGCGCCGATGGGTCTCCGACTTGGGGGAGCGCCCAGCAAAGAAGTAGTCGACGAAGGTCTGGCGCAAAAACCGGATGCCGGTGATCTGGTGTCCGTGCCAGGGCTGGGAAGTCGCACCGTTGTTCAGCAGCAGCGCACTTTGTTTGTGTTGCTGGGTATTGCCCTTGTGTTGCTGGTCGGTGTTGGTGTGTATGCGCTGAACCAATCGGAAAAAGTGGCGCAGCAGCTGGGTGCTACGGGTCAGGCCCTGATGCAGTCGCAACGTCTCGCCAAGTCGGTGTCCCAGGCTGTGGTGGGCAGTGCGCAGGCCTTTCCTGACGTGTCCGACAGCGCTGGTGTTTTGTCCAAGTCCACCCGCGGTCTGCAGGATGGTGACAACGAGCTACGGTTGAAGCCATTGGGTGCCGGTTATGCCCGCGAACTCGAAAAGATCATGCCTTTGGTGGACCGTGCCGAAAAGAGTGCCAAGGCGGTTATGGGACAGCAAAAAATCCTGACCCAAATTGGTTCTGCGTTGCGTCTGATCAACCGTCAGTCCTCTGACTTGTTGGAAATTGCCGAAGCCATCCTGGCGATGAAACTGCAGCAAAATGCGCCGTCGGTCGAAATCTCCGCCGTGGGTCAGTTGGTGATGTTGACCCAGCGTATTGGTAAATCGTCCAATGAGTTCTTGACGGCTGAAGGCGTGAGCCCTGAAGCGGTGTTCCTGCTGGGCAAGGATTTGAATACCTTCAAGGAAATTTCCCAGGGCCTGTTGGCGGGCAGCCAGGAATTGCGTCTGGTCGCATCGAAGGACGCAGCTACACGTGAGCAACTCGACGCTCTGATCAAGATGTACGAAGAAACGCGGGTCCAGGCCAGCGCGATTTTGGGCAATTTGCAGGGTCTGGTGTCAGCCCGTGAAGCGCAAGACGCGATTATTGCGGACAGCGAACCGCTGCGCCGCAACCTCGAAGAGGTGCAGGCCGCACTGTCTACCCAAACGGGTATCGGCGGTGGTCCTTTGGCCGTGCTGATTTTGTCGGCCATTTTCGCGCTGACTTGCGCGGGTGGTTTGTCTTATGTGCAGCTGCAAGACAGCCGCCGTCGCCAGGTGGTTGCGGAGGACCAGCGAGTGGAAGCCGAGCGCCAGGAGCACGAGGCCAAGCGCGTCAACGATGCCAACCAGGCCGCTATTTTGCGGTTGATGAACGAATTGCAGACAGTGGCTGAAGGGGATTTGACCCAGGAAGCCACGGTTACCGAAGACATTACCGGCGCGATTGCTGACTCGGTGAACTACACGGTGGAAGAGTTGCGCTCCCTGGTGTCCAACGTGCAAAACACGGCGGCTCGGGTTGCACAAACTACGTCTGATGTGGATGCCACGTCCACCGAACTGCTGGCGGCCTCCAACGAGCAACTGCACGAAATTCGCGAAACCGGTCGCTCGGTGGTGGATATGGCGGGTCGTATTAACGAGGTGTCCACCCAAGCGCAAGAGTCTGCGACGGTAGCGCGCCAATCCCTGTTGGCTGCAGAGTCCGGCCTGAAAGCCGTGCAGGATGCGATCGGCGGTATGAACTCCATTCGTGACCAGATCCAGGAAACCTCCAAGCGCATCAAGCGCCTCGGTGAGTCGTCTCAGGAGATTGGTGAAATTACCGAGCTGATTTCGGACATTACCGAGCAGACCAACGTTTTGGCGCTGAACGCCGCTATCCAAGCGGCCTCAGCCGGTGAAGCCGGCCGCGGCTTCTCGGTGGTTGCGGAAGAAGTGCAGCGACTGGCGGAGCGTTCTGCCGACGCGACGCGCCAGATTTCTGCGCTGGTGAAGGCGATTCAGACGGATACCCAGGATGCCATCGGCGCTATGGAACGCTCCACACAGGGTGTGGTTGAAGGGGCCAAACTGTCCGATAACGCAGGTACCGCGCTGACCGAGATTGACCGCGTGTCGCGCCAGGTTGCGGATTTGATTGAGCAGATCTCGAACTCGGCGTCCCGCGAAGCTGGCTTGGCCAACGTTGTGGCCGAAAACATTCAGCACATTTTTGCGGTGACCGAACAAACGGGTGAAGGTACCCGGGTTACGGCGACACAGGTGCGTGAACTCTCCCGCATGGCGGAAGAGCTGCGCCAGTCGGTGTCGCGTTTCAAAATTAGCTGATAGCGGACCCACGCGCGTCCCATCCGAATAGAGATCCCAGGAGAGCCCGAACCCATGTCATCGAATTCTGCCGCTCCCGGCGCCAATGAACTGGCGGTCAGTGATCTTGGCCCATTGGCCTGGGTGCTGGACGAGCTGCGCAAGTCCCTGGACGGTGCGACCAAGGCTTTGCGCCGTTTCGTTCGAGACGCTGAATTGGCCCGTGGTTCCAATCTGTCTGAGCTGGATGCCAGTCACCTGCGCATCGCACGCCAGCAACTGCACCAGGCGGTGGGTGCTCTGGAAATGGTGGGATTGGGTGCGCCAGCCAAGATGCTGCGCGCCATGGAAGGCTTGGCCCAGAAGTTTGTCCAACGGCCCGAGCTGTGCAGCGAAGATGCAGCCAACCGGGTCGAGCGCGCCAGTTTTGCGCTGACCGAGTATCTGGAAGGCGTGCTCAAAGGCAAGACCGCATCCTCAGTTGCGCTGTTTCCCCAGTACCAAGCGGTCTTGGAGCTGGTGGGCGGTGAGGGGGCACACCCCGCTGATCTTTGGCCGGTCGAATGGCGCTGGTTGAATGTGCCTTTGCAGTCAGGCGTAGAGCCCCAGTCATTTACCACCGCTCTGCGTGGCCAAATGGACCAGGCCGTGTTGCGGGTCATGCGAACCGGAGACTCCAAGTCTGCGCGGCGCATGAGCGATTTATGCGCGGCTTTGGCGGCCAGCCAGGAGCAGATGGAGCCGCGTACGTTTTGGGCCATTTGTTCGGCATTTTTTGAGGGTGTCGCATTGGGGCTTTGCCCCGACGATGTCTATACCAAGCGTGCTGCATCGCGGGTATTGCGCCAGTACACCTCGCTTTCCCGGGGAGACCTCGCGATCTCTGACCGACTGGCACACGATCTGGTTTTCTTTTGCTCGCTGTCTGTGCCCGCCGCTGGGCAGAGCGCTCCGGCGTTGCAGGCTGTGCGTACAGCCTATGGTTTGGAACGCAGCAAGCCGGTTCAGTACGAGACAGAGCAGTTTGGTCGTTTTGATCCAGCGCTGATGGTGCTGGCACGCAAGCGTATTGCCACGGCTGCAGAAACCTGGTCGGCCCTTGCCGGCGGTGATACCAACCGCTTGAAGGTCGTCACGGAGCAGTTTGCTGCCGTTGCAGAGTCAGTGGTCAAGTTGCACCCTGAAAGTGGTGAACTAGGCCGGGCGTTGACACGCGCGATTGATACCACGGTGCGGTCGGGCGCAGCCCCAGTTGCCCCGGTTGCGATGGAGGTCGCCACGGCCATCCTGTACCTGGAGGCCGCTTACGACGATCTGGACCCGACGGAATCCAGCATGGCCGAACGTGGTGCTCGTTTGGCGGTGCGCCTGGAGCATGTCAGTTCCGGTGGACAACCCGAGCCTATGGAGGCCTGGATGGAAGAGCTGTACCGCCGTGTCAGCGATCGCCAAACCATGGGCAGCGTGGTCGATGAATTGCGCACCACCTTGGCGGAAGTTGAGAAGTCACTGGACCAGTTTTTCAGGAATCCGCAGGACAAGGCGCCACTGCGCGAAGTTCCCAGCCAACTGGCGCAAATGCGTGGCGTGTTTTCGGTGCTGGGTCTCGATCAGCCATCATTGGCCGCGCTGCGTATGCGCGCCAGCGTCGAGCAGTTCCTGGTGGACGACATCGACGAAGCGACCGCCCGGCGTGGCATTTTCGAAAAGCTGGGCAATAGCCTGGGCGCGATGGGCTTCCTGATCGACATGCTGAGTTACCAGCGTGCACTGGCCAAAAAGCTGTTTGTTTATGACGAAGACCTGGGTGAATTCAAGCCCCTGATGGGCCGTGAACGTACACCTGATGAAGTGGTTGAAGAGCCGGTGGTGGCGCCCGCAGTAGTTGCACCCGAGCCCTTACCCGTTGTAGAGCCTGTGTTCGAAAAGACGCAGACCTTGGTGGTGGCTCCCGTCGCTCCGCCGCCACCGCCGGTGCCGGCGGTTCAGCCGGTGGACGACCTTTCGGACGACGAAGCCGAGCTGATTGATATTTTCCTGGAGGAAGCGCGCGAAGTCGTTCAAAACGGCTTGGCTGCGGTCACTGCCTTGGTTGAAGACCCGTCCAACCTTGCAGACCAGACAACATTGCGACGGGCGTTCCACACACTCAAGGGCAGCTCCCGCATGGTGGGGCTCAATGAGTTTGGTGAGGCTGCATGGTCCTTTGAGCAGTTGTTCAACAACTGGCTGGCCGAACAGCGTCCCGCCAGTGCAGATCTGATCACCGCTGCCAGTACGGCCATGCAGGCCTTTGGCCGCTGGGTAGACGATATTGCCAACCACAGCGCCGGACTGTGGAATGCACAAGACTTCCGCAAATCCTCCGACTCATTGCGTTTGAACGGCGTCTGGATTCCGCTGATCACACCAGCCGCCGCGGCAGCAGCAGCTCCGCCCGTCGTTTCCGTGCCCGAGGTGGTCGCCCCGGTCGAAGTAGCAGATGTGCCTGCAGCGGCCGAGGCCCCCGCGCAAGCGGAACCGGAAGTCGCACCGGCCGAAGAGGATGCCAGGCCCGATTTTGTATCGACCCAAACGTTTGGTTTTGAGAATACCCAGGCCTTCCCGCAAGAAGGCAAGTCCGAGTCCGAGAAGGCGTACCAAGGCGCAACCGAGGTCACCGAGGTGGACTTTGGTGACTTCGACTTTGGTGATCTGTCCGGTGCTGCCAAGCCCGAACCCGCTCACGAAGAACTGCCTCTGCCCACAGCGGTGGAAGAGCCTGTACCGGTGTTCGAAGCGGCTGCCGAGCACATCGCCCCTGCAGTCGAAACCATTGCACAACAGGATGGTTATGACCTCCTGGATGCGGAACTGGCAGAACCACAAGTACACGCCACGGAACCACAGGTTGAGCCTGCACCCGAATTGGTCGAAGACACCTTCGCGGTCGAGCCCCTGCTGGTTGAGCCAGACCCTGTGGCCGAGCCCGAAGCGCAAGAACCTGTTCTGGAGGCGCCCGTCGACGAACTGGAGCTTGCTGTACCGGAAGTGCTGACAGCGGGCGAGGCGCCCGTGGTGGTGGCCGAAGAAATTGATGAACAGGTCAAGGTCATTGGTCATCTGCGCCTGAGCATTCCGCTGTACAACGTATACCTGAACGAGGCCGATGAATGGTCACGGCGCTTGCAGGTTGAACTCAGCGAATGGGCCATGGAGCTGCAAAAGCCGCTGCCGGATTCTCTGGTGTCGCTGGCCCATTCACTGCTGGGCAGCTCGGCCACGGTCGGTTTTGCGGCTTTGTCGGATATGGCGCGCGCGCTGGAACAAGCCTTGCAGCATGTGCAATTGCACCGCCAGGGCACGCCCGAACAGGCCGAAGTGTTCTCCAGCGCAGCGGAAGACATTCGCCGCCTGCTGCACCAATTCGCAGCCGGGTTCCTGAAGGAGTCGGATGCGGCCGTATTGGCGGCACTGCAAACCATCATTGAGACCGAGTTCCCCGCAGCAACCATAGACTCTGTTGCAGACACCCTGGATGACGATCTGGCTCTGCCCGATTTTGAGGTACCAGAAGTCCAAGCTGCGATCGAAGCCACTCCGGTCGAAGCTGTTGTTGAGGCTCCTGCCGTCGTATTGGAGCCCGTCAATGTACCTGCACCAGCGCCCTTGTCGGTGGTCGCTGCGCCGCTCAATATTGCGCAGGCCGAAGATGACGATGAAATCGATGCCCGCGACAGTCTGGACGACGACCTGTTCCCGATCTTCGAGGAAGAGGCCATCGAACTGATGCCGCAACTTGGCACAGCACTGCGCCTGTGGGTGGGAACACCTGACAACCTGAAAGCCCGCAACGAGGTCCTGCGCGTATTGCACACGCTCAAGGGCAGCGCCCGTTTGGCCGGTGCCATGCGTTTAGGGGAAATGTCCCACCGCATGGAGTCGAGCATCGAGCAGATCGGTACCGACCAGATCCAGTCGGTTCAGTTAGAGCCGTTGCTGACACGTTTTGACGCGCTGCAGGCCACATTCAGTGCCTTGGGTGGTGCGCCTGTGGTCGTGGAAGTGCCAGCAGCCGAGGTCGCTGCTGTTGCGGTCGCCGTGCCGGACGCTGTGCCTGGCGCAGCGCCACCCGTAGCCGCGCCAGTTCGGGTGGCACCACGCGGCTTGGCCGTTACCGCAGTGCGTCAGACCGCCCACCATTCGGTGCGCGTGCGTTCACAACTGTTGGATCGTCTGGTCAACCAGGCTGGCGAGGTGATGATCTCTCGCGCCCGCATGGAAGCACGACTGACCCAACTGCGTTCCTCTCTGACCGACCTGACCGGCAATTTGGAGCGCCTGCGCAACCAGTTGCGCGACATTGAACTGCAATCCGAGTCGCAAATGCAATCGCGTTTGGCTCAGACCAAGGACTCCGCACAATCATTCGACCCACTGGAGTTCGACCGCTTCACCCGCGTGCAGGAATTAACCCGCATGATGGCCGAGTCGGTGCACGACGTGGCCACGGTGCAGCGCAATCTGCAGCGCTCCATTGAAGGGGCCGAGGACGATCTGATCGCCCAGGGCCGCCAGGCGCGTGAACTGCAACGTGATTTGTTGCGTACGCGCATGGTCGAGTTCGAAAGCATTTCTGATCGTCTGTATGGTGTGGTCCGGCAGGCCGCCAAGGATTCTGGCAAACAGGTCAAGCTGGACATTACCGGCGGCTCCATTGAAATGGACCGTGGTGTGTTGGATCGCATGGGCCCCGCGTTTGAACACATGTTGCGCAATTCCGTTGCGCACGGCGTCGAAAGTGCGGCTGACCGTGTGTCTGCTGGCAAAGCCGCCGTAGGCACCATCACCATTCACGTCAACCAGGAAAGCAATGACGTATCGGTTTCTTTCAGTGACGATGGCGGTGGTTTGCACTTGGACAAGATCCGCGCCAAGGCCATTGCCAATGGTGTGTTGTCTGCAGACGAGACATTGAGTGACGGCGACGCCGCCAATCTTATATTTACGCCTGGTTTCTCCACCGCTGACAAGGTCACCGAGTTGTCGGGCCGCGGCATTGGTATGGACGTGGTGCGATCGGAGGTCAACGCTTTGGGTGGCCGTATTGAAACCGCCACCGAGCCGGGTCGCGGAACCACCTTCAAAGTCATTTTGCCGTTGACCACCGCAGTGACGCAGGTTGTGATGCTGCGCGTGGGGGAGTTCACCATTGGTGTGCCATCCGGCCTGGTTGAAACAGTGCTGCGCACTCCTGCTGCCGTGCTGGAGCAGGCGTACCAGCGTGACGGTTTTGACATGGCTGGACAGATACTGCCCTTCTTCTGGGCGGGCGCTTTGCTGCAGGTGTCTGCGCAGAGCACCGAGCCTCAGACCAAGACGCGTTCTGTCGCTGTCTTCCGTAGTGCGGGCCAACGCTTGGCCCTGCACGTAGATGAAATCTTGGGCAACCGAGAAGTTGTGGTCAAGAACTTGGGCCCTCAGTTGGCGCAGTTGCCCGGCTTGGCTGGTGTGTCGGTGCTGGCCTCTGGCGCGGTGGCGTTGATTTACAACCCGGTGGCACTGGCGGCGGTGTACGGCGACCAGGCCCGTGCGTTGTACAAGTCGGTCGAAATAGCGCAGGCCGCTGAAACCAGTGGCAATGTGGCGGCACCGAAACAAACGCTGGTGGGCGCAGTCAACCAGGTGCCCTTGATTCTGGTGGTTGATGACTCCATCACCGTGCGCCGTGTGACCCAACGCTTGCTCAAACGCGAAGGTTACCGTGTGGCCTTGGCTTCGGATGGTTTGGATGCGCTGGAAAAGCTCCAGGAAGAAAAACCAACCGTGGTGTTGTCCGATATTGAAATGCCGCGTATGGACGGCTTCGACTTGGCCCGCAACATCCGTGGCGACGCCAAGCTGCGTGATCTGCCCATCATCATGATCACGTCCCGTATCGCTGGCAAACACCGCGAACACGCCAAGGAACTTGGCGTGGACCACTACCTCGGCAAGCCCTACTCTGAAGACGAGTTGCTTGGTTTGGTACGTAGCTACTGCGCAGCCGGAGTCGCAGTTTAGACACTAACCCTGTGGCCGCTGAAGAGCGGCCCGGCGCCGACTAGCTTTTCTTAACCACCCCGTAGCGTTGCAGCGTCAACGCACGGGCTTCTGCGTGGTCTACGATGGGGCGCGGGTAGCTCTTGCCCAACTCCACACCCGCCGCCGCCAGTTCCAAAGCGCCCAACTTCCACGGTGCGTGGATTTGCTTGGCGTTAAATCCCGCAAGTTGTGGCAGATACCGTTTGATGAACTTGCCCTGAGCGTCAAATTTCTCGCTTTGGTTGATGGGATTGAAGATGCGAAAGTACGGTTGTGCATCACAACCGCTGGAGCTGACCCATTGCCAGCCCCCGTTGTTGGCCGCCAGATCAAAGTCGTTTAGCTTCTCCGCAAAATACCGCTCGCCCCAGCGCCAGTCCAGCCCCAGGTGTTTGACCAAAAAGCTGCCCGTCACCATGCGCAGGCGGTTGTGCATATAACCTGTCTGGTTGAGCTGGGCCATCGCTGCGTCTACCAGTGGATAGCCTGTAGCGCCCTGGCACCAGGCTGCGAACAAGGCCTGCGCATGCTCGCCGTGCTCCCATTGAATGGCATCGTATTCGGGCTTGAAAGCGTTATGCACGACGTGCGGAAAATTGGCCAATACCTGGAAATAAAAGTCCCGCCAGATCAATTCGCCTAACCACACCGATGCTCCCGTGCTTCCACCCAGGTGGCGCTGCAGGGCCAGCCCCACCAACTGGCGGATCGACACCGTGCCAAAACGCAGGTGTACGCTCAGATAGCTGGGGCCTTTGACTGCGGGGAAATCCCGCGTTTCACCGTACCGGTCCATGCGCGGCCAAAAATCTTCCACCAGCTTGGTGGCCGCTTTTTCGCCGGGGCTTATGCCAAGTGTCCTGATGTTGGTGGCCTCGAAACCCAAACTCTCCAGACTAGGAACGTTGCGCACATAGGCGGCCGGTCGTTCTGCCAGCACCTTTACAAAAGGCGCACAGGTTTGTTGCGCGGGCGGCACTTCACCTAGGCGCGCCAGCCAGGCCCGCTTGTATGGTGTGAACACGCCATACGGGGTGCCACTCTGCGTCAGTACTTCCCGGCGCTCGAAAATGACGTGGTCCTTGATCGTCATCAAGGCCACACCTTGCGCGCGCAGGGCGGACTCTACCGCATGGTCTCGGGCTATGGCTTGGGGCTCGTAGTCGTGCGCCGCAAAAACCGCATTTACGCCCAAAGCCCCGGTCACCGCCGGTATGGCCTCGGTCGCCATGGCGTGCAGAACAATCAGGCCCGCATGCGGCTTGCCCGCCAGCTGGCGCAAGCCGGCGTCCAGCTCCACCAGCGTTTCACGAATAAATTCCACCCGCCGGTCGGCGCGAGGCAAGTCGTCCAGAATGGCACGGTCCAACACAAAAACGCAGTGCACCTGCTTGCAGCGCTGCAGTGCATCGCAAAGCGCTGCATTGTCGTGCACGCGCAAATCGCGGCGAAACCAAACTAATCCGATGTCAAATTCTTTGTGCATGGGTACCGCTAAAATCAAGTCATGTCCGGCGATTCTGCACCCATCAATCTCACAAACCATTTTTTGATTGCCATGCCCGGACTGGAAGACGCGATGTTTTCCAAAAGTGTGGTCTACGTGTGCGAACACACGCCGCGTGGCGCCCTCGGTCTGGTCATCAACAAGCCGGCTGAGTTGAAGATGCAGGCCCTTTTTGGCAAGATTGATCTGCCGCTGCAACGCCAGGACCTGACCGACAAACCCGTGTTCCAGGGCGGCCCGGTGCAGACGGAACGCGGTTTTGTACTGCACGACCCCATATTTTCCGAAGGCAACAAACCCGAGCAGTCTTTGTATGCTTCTACGTTGAGTATCCCCGGCGGCTTGGAAATGACTACGTCCAAAGACGTGCTCGAAGCACTGTCCAGCGGCTCAGGCCCACGCCGCGTGTTGGTGTCGCTGGGCTATTCGGCCTGGGGCGAGGGGCAGTTGGAAACGGAGCTGGGTGAAAACAGCTGGCTCACGGTGGATGCCGACCAGTCTGTCATTTTCGACACCCCGGTCGAAGAACGCTACGACAAGGCCCTGGCCTTGCTGGGCCTGCAGGCCTGGATGATCTCCAACCAGGTGGGCCACGCATGAGCGACACCACACCAGCTGCGTCCGCGGCTGTGTCGCCGACACTGAACACCTTTTTGGCCATCGATTTTGGGATGAAACGCACCGGCGTGGCCGTGGGCAACCGCATGATGCGCACTGCTACATCGGTCGGCACCGTCAAGGCCGAAGGCGACGCACGATTTGCGCTGATCGAAAAGCATTTGAAGGAATGGCAGCCCGATGCACTGGTCATCGGCGTGCCCTACCACCCCGACGGCGCGCCGCATGAGAACACGGCACGTGCACAAAAATTTGGCCGCCAGTTGCACGGACGCTTCAAGCTGCAAGTGTTTGAAGTGGATGAACGCTACAGCACGACCGAGGCCTTGGCCTCCGGCGCCAAAGACGCCGATGCCGCATCGGCCTGCATTATTTTGGAACAGTTTTTGAGGAGTTTGCCGTGAGTACTTTGGCATTGGATGCGGAAGCCTTATACAAAGAGCTACTACGCGGTGTGCAACAGATCAGCGGTGCCAACACGCGATTGGTCGGCATCACATCGGGCGGCGCCTGGCTGGCCGAGCGCCTGCAGCAAGACATGAAATTGGAAGGCGACGCAGGCAAGATTTCATCCGCCATGCACCGCGACGATTTCGCCCAACGCGGCCTCTCCAGCGGCGGCCAAACTGTGCTGCCATTTGACGTGAACGGCGCCGACATCCTGATCCTGGACGACGTGCTCTACACCGGCCGCACGATACGCGCCGTCATCAACGAGCTCTTCGACTACGGCCGCCCGGCCAGTGTCAAACTGGCGGTGTTGGTCGATAGAGGAGGGCGTGAGTTGCCAATCCAGGCGGACTTTGCCGCATCGCGAGTGTCCCTCGCAGCCAACCAATCTCTAGCCTTGGCTCGCAGCGAAACCGGCGTCTTCACCTTCGATGTAAAAGCACGATGACCATGCTCTACAAACGCAACCCCCAACTCAACAAACACGGCGAACTCGTCCACCTGCTGTCGGTCGAAGGCCTGCCCAAGGCCACACTGGTCCACATCCTCGACACCGCAGCCAACTTCGTCTCGGTCAATGACCGCGAAGTAAAGAAGGTCCCGTTGTTGCGCGGCAAAAGCGTGTTCAACCTGTTCTTCGAGAACAGCACCCGCACCCGCACCACGTTCGAGATCGCAGCCAAGCGCCTGTCGGCCGACGTCATCAACCTGGACATTGCACGCTCTAGCGCCTCCAAGGGCGAATCGCTGCTGGACACCATCGCCAATCTCAGCGCCATGGCGGCCGACATGTTCGTTGTGCGCCACAGCGAATCCGGCGCGCCCTACCTGATCGCCCAGCATGTGGCGCCCCATGTGCATGTCATCAACGCCGGCGACGGCCGCCACGCACACCCCACGCAGGGCCTGCTGGACATGTTCACGATCCGGCACTTCAAGAAAGATTTCTCCAACCTCACCGTGGCGATAGTTGGCGACGTGTTGCACTCGCGTGTGGCCCGCTCCGATATCCACGCGCTGACCACGTTGGGCTGCGCCGAGGTGCGGGTCGTCGGCCCCAAGACGCTGATCCCGTCCGACCTGTCCCACATGGGCGTTCGCGTCTGCCACACGCTGGAAGAGGGCATCAAGGACTGCGACGTCATCATCATGCTGCGTTTGCAAAACGAGCGCATGAGCGGCGCGCTGCTGCCCTCCATGCACGAGTTCTTCAAGAGCTTTGGCCTCACGCCCGAGAAGCTGCAACTGGCCAAGCCGGACGCCATCGTCATGCACCCTGGCCCCATCAACCGCGGTGTGGAGATTGACTCCGCCGTGGTCGACGGCAAACAAAGCGTGATCCTGCCGCAGGTGACCTTTGGCATCGCCGTGCGTATGGCGGTGATGAGCATAGTGGCTGGCAACGAAGCCGATTCCCGAGGCAGCAAATGATGTCCAAGAAAATACTGATCAAAGGCGGCCAGGTCATCGATCCCGCCAGTGGCCTTAAGCAAAACGCCGATGTAGCCCTCGTCGGCGCTGACATTGTTGCTATTAATAACGTAGCAACCGATTTCACACCCGACACCACCATAGACGCCACCGGCTGCATCGTGATGCCCGGCCTGGTCGACCTGGCTGTGCGGCTGCGCGAGCCGGGGCAAGAGCATGCCGGCATGCTGGCCTCGGAGATGGCGGCAGCAGTGGCCGGCGGTGTCACCAGCGTAGTCTGCCCACCCGACACCGAACCCGTGCTGGATGAAGCCGGACTGGTTGAAATGCTGCGCCACCGCGCCGAGTTGCTGAAGCAGGCTCGCCTGTTCCCACTGGGCGCGCTGACCCGGAACTTGGAAGGTGAAGTGCTGACCGAAATGCTGCACCTCACACAAGCCGGTTGTATTGGCTTTAGCCAGGCCGAGGTGCCCATGGCCAACACACAGGCCACGCTGCGCGCGCTGCAATATGCCAGCACCTTTGGCTACACGGTGTGGCTGCGTCCGCAAGAGCTGTACCTGGGCAAGGGCGTGGCGGCAAGCGGCCCGCTGGCCACGCGCATGGGGCTCTCCGGCATTCCGGTCGCGGCCGAGACGATTGCGCTGCACACTATTTTCGAACTGGTGCGCTCCACACTAGCACGTGTGCACCTGTGCCGCATCAGCAGCGCGGCCGGTGTGGCCCTGGTGCGCCAGGCCAAGGCTGAGGGGTTGCCCATCACCTGCGATGTCAGCATCAACTCGCTGCACCTGACCGATATGGACATGGGCTACTTCGACAGCCGCATGCGCCTGACCCCGCCGCTACGCCAGCAACGTGACCGTGATGCGCTGCGCGCCGGTCTGGCGGATGGCACGATCGACGCGCTGGTGTCCGACCACACACCGGTCAAGGAAGACGGCAAGGCGCTGCCTTTCGCGGAAGCCGAGCCCGGTGCCACCGGCCTGGAGCTGCTGCTCAGTCTGGCGCTCAAATGGGCACAAGACAGCGGCGTTCCGCTGGAGCAGGCTTTAGGTGCGGTGACGCATCGCCCGGCCAGCGTGGTGGGCTCTGCCTTTGGTGCCTTCGCATCCAGCGCCGGGCGCCTGGTGGTGGGCGGCGCAGCGGATATTTGTGTATTAGACCCCCAAGCCGCGTGGACGGTCGAAGGCTCTGCGCTGCGCAGCCAGGGTCAGCACACCCCCTTTGGCGGCTACGAACTGCCAGGCCGCGTGCGCGCCACCTTTGTGGGCGGACACCTTGCCTACCAAGCCGCATAGCCGGGCCAGTCAGCCATGATGCGGCGTTTGCGCGCCTGCGGGCGCTTGCTGCGGTTTACGCTGCACTTATTAGGTGGTATCTGGACCATCTACACCCTGCTTCCGCGCCTGACCATGTTGCAGAAACATGCTCGGGTCCAGGCCTGGGCCCGCGCTGCGCTGGATTGCCTGGGCATTCAACTGGTGGTCAAAGGCAGCCCGCCCGCGCACGGCCCGATGCTGCTGGTGGCCAATCACATCTCCTGGGCCGACATCGTGGTCATGCACGCCACGCGCCATTGCCGCTTTGTGTCCAAAGACGAGATCGGGCGCTGGCCCCTGATCTCCACCTTGGCCAATGCGGCCGACACGCTGTACATCACCCGTGAATCCCGCCGCGACGCCATGCGTGTGGTGCACCAGATGGCACAGTGCCTGCGCGATGGCGATGTGTTGGCGATCTTTCCCGAAGGCACGACCGGGGACGGTTCCACGTTATTGCCCTTCCATGCCAACCTGCTGCAGGCCGCCATCTCGGCCGATGCGCCTGTGCAGCCGGTGGCGCTGCGGTTTATGGATGCGGTCAGCGGGCAGATTAGTTTTGCGCCCTGTTATGTGGGTGATGACACCTTGTGGCAATCGCTGTGGCGCACGCTGTGCGCAGACAACGTGGTGGCGGTTGTGCAGTTTGGCACGCCGGAGCTGGCGCAGGGGCGTGGCCGCCGGGCCTGGGCGGCGGACCTGCGCGAGACCATCGCAAAACTACGATCAAGCTCCTGATGTGGCGTCGAATCTACTTCGTCCAACCTGCCACCAGGCTGAGTTTCGTGGGCAGCAACCGTCTGTCCTAACTGTGAAGTGGAGCTTTGATGATGCGATTCAATCGACGGGATGTGATCGGCTTGGTGGTCCTGTGTTCGCTGGTGATGACATTGGCGTTTGCGTGGTATCGGGTCACGCAACCTTTTGTGACCATCGCGCCGCCCCCGGTGTCCGCATCTGCCCTACCTAACGCGTCGAGCGCGGGCCTTGAGCGGCACGTCCGCAAATTGGCCCTTGATTTTCCGAATCGCTCCTCTGACAACCCCACTCAATTGCATCGTGCGGCCGATTACATAGAAGGTGAATTAGCGCAACTGGGTTTTAAGGTTGTCAGGCAGGAATTTGTCGCGCGCGGCCAGGCCTATCGCAATTTGCTGGTGTCGATGGGTCCTGAAACAACCGACGTGTTAGTAATTGGCGCCCACTACGATGTCGCAGGAAAGCAGCCCGGCGCCGATGACAATGCCAGCGGCGTCGCGGGTCTGCTGGAGTTGGCGCGTTTGCTCAAAAGCGTTGACCTCAAACAAAAAGTGGAACTGGTCGCGTACACACTGGAAGAGCCGCCGTATTTCGGCTCTCAGTTTATGGGCAGCGCGATCCACGCCAAGGCGATGAAGCGATCGGGGAAACGTGCTTCGTTGATGCTGTCGCTGGAGTGCATCGGTTACTTCAGTGACGTGCCAGGCAGCCAGGATTACCCCGTGCGTCTACTCAGCTGGATCTATCCGACGGTCGGAAACTTCATCGCGCTGGTCGGCTACTACGAAGACGGTAAGACGGCGCGGCGTGTCAAGGCTGCCATGCAATCGGCCAACAGTCTGCCGGTGCGTTCGATCAATGCCCCGGGTTTTGTCGTTGGTGTGGATTTCTCCGACCACCGCAACTATTGGAGCGAGGGCTTCGTCGGCATGATGGTGACGGACACCGCTTTTTACCGCAACATGGCTTACCACACACCGGACGATACGCCGCAGCGTTTGGACTATCGGCGCATGGCGCAGGTAGTTGATGGTGTTAGGGCAGTGGTGCTGGCCGAAGCCGGCGCCGCCCGCTGATTGTTAGGCTTGTCATCGAAAGCAAGCCTATGTCCATTCGTGCTGTGGTAGCTGCTGACTTCAGGCAATTCGTCTTGGTGCTGCCGGCGGACCGGTTGTCACAGCCAAAGGCAACGAGCCCTCGCGCTTAAACGTCACCACGTGGTCCACCTCGGTGCGGATGCCAATCCACTCACCCAGGCGGTGGTCATGGTGGCTAGGCACATGGGCCTGCACGGTCTGGCCGCTGGCCAGGCGCAGTGTGTACAAAAACTCGGAGCCGCGGAATGACTTGCGCACAATCTCGGCCTTCACCGGCGCATCGTCGTCGTGCACGATGTCATCGGCGCGCAGCAGCACATCACATTCGCCCTGCGGGTAAGCGGATGGAAGCGGGCATTCGGCTACATCGGTCAGGTCGCCCAGCGCGGTTTGCACCGCCACCTGGCCATCCACCTCCACCAGCGTGGCCGGCGCAAACACGCCGTGGCCGATAAATTCGGCGACAAAACGCGTGGCCGGGCGGTGGTACAGGGAATAGGCGTCTTCCCACTGGTGCAGCGCGCCTTCGTGCATGACACCAATCATGTCGCCAATGGCAAAGGCTTCCAGCTGGTCATGGGTCACAAACAATGCCGTTGCACCGGCGGCTTTCAAAATGCCGCGCACCTCGTGGGCTAGGCGTTCGCGCAGGTCCACGTCCAGGTTGGAGAAGGGCTCGTCCAGTAATAACAATTGCGGCCGGGGCGCCAGCGCGCGGGCCAGTGCAACACGCTGCTGTTGCCCGCCCGACAGCTCATGCGGGTGGCGTTTCAGTGCGTCACTGAGGCCCACCCATTCCAGCACCTCTGCCACGCGGGCCTTGCGTTCTGCGGCCGGCCAGTCGTGGATGCCAAAGGCCACGTTGCGGCCCACGTCCAGGTGGGGGAATAAGGCGTAATCCTGGAACACCATGCCGATGCGGCGTTTTTCTGCCGGCACGTGGGTCTGTGCGCTGCTGACGGTGTTGCCGGCCAACTGGATCTCACCACCGCTGACCGGCTCCAGCCCGGCCACGGCGCGCAGAAGGGTGGTCTTGCCACAGCCCGAGGGGCCAATCAACACACCAATGTCGCCCGCCCGCAGGCCCAGCGACACATCCTGCACGGCAGCCCGGGATCTGCCGGGGTATTGGACTTGCAGGTGCGTGAGGTTCAGGAACATGTTTTTGATTTTAGATGATTACAATTCTCATTTAGCTTAGGGCCGGCCGGCACATGTGGCCGCCTGATCCCTCTCGGTCCCTCGCCTTCGCTCCTTCTTCTTCCTTGTCCTCTCCATTTCTGTCCCGCTGGATACTGCTATTGCTGGTAGCTGCACTGATGCTGCCCGTGCTGTCCGTGCTGGGCGCGTGGCTGCCGATGGGCGCGGCAACGGGCCAGGCCACCGACATCCTGCGCGAAATGGCGGCCACCGTGCTGCCCGATTATTTGTGGACCACCGTGCAGCTGTGCCTGATGGTGACCGTGGGTGTGGCGGTGGTGGGGCTGTCCACCGCGGCGGCGGTGACGCTGTTTGAGTTTCCGGGTCGGCGCATATTTGAGTGGGCCCTGCTGCTGCCGCTGGCCATGCCGGCCTATGTGGTGGCCTATGCGTATACCGACTTTCTGCAGTTCAGTGGCCCGCTGCAAAACGGCTTGCGCGCCGCGTTAGGTGCCGAGGGCCGAATGTTCCCCGAGGTGCGCAACGTAGTCGGCGCCGCCTGGGTGTTCACCTTTGCGCTCTACCCCTATGTCTACCTACTGGCACGCACGGCCTTGGGCGAACGCGCCGTGCACCTGATGGAGGCCGCCCGCCTGATGGGTGCGCCCCTGCGTCGGCGCGTGCGCGAGGTGGCCTTACCGTTGGCCCGGCCCGCAGTGGCGGCCGGTATTGCGCTGGCACTGATGGAGACGCTGGCTGACTTTGGCGTGGCCAGCTACTTTGGCATCCAGACCTTTACCGCTGGTATTTACAAGGCTTGGTTGTCCATGGACAACCGCATTGCCGCGGCACAGTTGGCCACCATGCTGCTGGTGTTTGTGGCGCTGCTGCTGGGCCTGGAATACCGCGCCCAGCATCGCATGCGTTTTGCGGTGACCAAGGGCGCACGGTCCAACACCAGCGACGCCCAGGCCGTGCCACTGCTGGGGCGCCGGCGCATATGGGCCTGGCTGCTGTGTGCCACGCCCATCCTGATAGGTTTTGTACTGCCGGTGCTGTTCATGCTGCGCCCACTGCTGGCCGACTGGGCGGGCCTGCCCTGGGCACGTTTTGGTGAATGGGCGTTCAACAGCGTGCGCCTGGCCAGCATCACTGCTGTGCTGGCCGTGGGCGTGGCGCTGGCGCTGGCTTTTCAGGTGCGGCGCAGCGGCCACTGGGCGGTGCGCGGCGCGGCCCAGGTTGCCGGCATGGGTTACGCGATACCAGGCGCCGTGGTCGTGGTGGGCCTGCTGCTGCCGGTAGGCTGGCTGCAGGCCTGGGCGCCGGATTGGCAAGTCGGCTACTGGGTCACGGCCACGGCGGTCGGCATTGTGTGGGCCTACTTGGTGCGCTTTTGTGCCGTGGCCTTGCAGTCGCTGCAAAGCGGTTATGCGCGCCTGCCCACCAGCCTGGATGATTCGGCCCGGATGTTGGGTGCCACGGGCGCACAAACGCTGGTGCGTGTGCACTGGCCGCTGTTACGCCGTTCGGTGGCGGCTGCGGGCCTGCTGGTGTTTGTGGATGTGATGAAAGAGCTGCCCGCCACGCTGGTGCTGCGCCCCTTCAACAGCGACACGCTGGCCGTCGTGGCCTACCAATTGGCACGCGACGAGCGCCTGGGCGAGGCCGCTTTGCCCTGCCTGGCATTGGTGCTGGTGGGCTTGATCCCGGTCATTTTGCTCAGTCGCACGCTACGCAGTACGGCGCGTTAGGGTGCGTTAGGGCGGGCGTCTCACCACTCCGGATCGTGGGCCGGCGAACGGGGTACTTATGGAAAATCGGCCTCTAGCCCCCGTGGAATATGTCTTAGCCGCTACGGAATATGTAGCGTTTAAGCGCCGACTGCGCAGGGACCCAGCCCTGCCTGCGCCAGACTACAAGCCTCTATCGCCGAAAACCCTACTTCCCAACTGAACCAGGTTCACCTATTATCTGACCACCAGTCACCTAATACCCCCAGGAGAACCCATGGAATTGAACATCAACGGCAAACCCGTCCAGGTGGATGCCGACCCCGCTATGCCGCTCCTGTGGGTGCTGCGTGACACGCTCAACATGACCGGCACCAAGTTCGGCTGCGGCATTGCCGCCTGTGGTGCCTGCACCGTACACATCGGTGGTGAGGCCGTGCGCTCCTGTGTGTTCCCCGTGTCGGCGGTGGAGGGCAAGCCTATTCGCACCATCGAATCCCTGGGCACGGCCGACAAGCCCCACGCGCTGCAAGCCGCCTGGATTGCGGAGCAAGTGCCCCAATGCGGCTACTGCCAGAGCGGCATGTTGATGGCCGCCGCCGCGCTCTTGGAGAGCAAGCCCAAGCCCACCGATGCCGACATCGACGCGGCGATGAGCAACATCTGCCGCTGCGGCACCTACCAGCGTGTGCGCGCCGCCATCCACCGCGCGGCCGGCAACACCAGCACAGCTCCTGCAACTACCGGAGTGACAGCATGAAGCGCCGCACGTGGATACTGAGCGCGCTGGGTGCCACCGGCGCATTGGTCGTGGGCTGGGGCGTGTTGCCCGCGCGCTCGCGCCTGGGCACGCCGGACATGATGCTGCCCACGCAGGGCGACGTGGCGCTGAACGGCTGGATCAAGATCGCCGCCGATGGCAGCGTGGTCATGGCCATGCCGCGTGCTGAAATGGGCCAGGGCGTCTACACCGCGCTGGCCATGCTGGTAGCCGAAGAGCTGGATGTGCCGCTGGCCCGCGTGCGCTTGGAGCAGGCCGGCCCGCATGCCGTGTACGGCAATGTCTCCATGTTTGTAAGCAGCCTGCCGTTCCATCCGCTCAACACCGAAGAGGGCCACAAGACCACCGCCGTCAAGGTCGGTGAATGGCTGGTGGGCAAGGTTGCGCGCGAGTTGGGAATCAGCGTCACTGGTGGCTCGTCCACGATGGCCGATGCCTGGGAGCCGTTGCGCATGGCCGCGGCTACCGCGCGTGCCAGCTTGCTGGGCTCAGCCGCCGCGCAGTGGAAGCTGCCCGTGGGCGAGCTGCGGGTGAAGGACGGTGTGGTGTCCCACGCCTCGGGCCAGAGCGGCCACTACGGCACCTTTGCCAAGGGTGCTGCTGGCAGCACGCCCGCAAATGTGGTGGTGAAAGACCGCAAAGACTGGACGCTGATCGGCAAGCCCGTGCCGCGCAGCGACATACCCGCCAAGACCAATGGCACAGCGCAGTTTGGGCTGGACGTGCGCCCGCCCGGCATGTTGTATGCGCAGGCCCGCATGGCGGCCATGCTGGGCGGTACCGTTGGCAGTCTTGACACCAAGGCCGCGCTGGCAGTGCCCGGTGTGCAGCAGGTGTTACCGCTGGAATCTTTCGCCGGATCGACCGCCGGCTTTGCGGTGGTGGGCAAGACCACGTGGCACGCACGCCAGGGTGCCGACGCCGTGGTCGCCACCTGGCAACAGCGCGCAGCCGGGCCGTTGGACACCCAAGCCATTGAAGCCAAATTGCTCGAAGCGATCAAGACCGAAGAGGGCTTTGTTTTCCATAAAGTAGGCTCCACCGTCAAGGCCGAGTTCGGCGCTGCCAAGGTGGTCGAGGCCATTTACCGTGCCCCCTACCTGGCCCACGCCACGATGGAGCCGATGAATTGCACGGCCCAGGTCAAAGACGGCAGGGTCGAGGTATGGGCGCCCACCCAGGTGCCCGACATGGCGCGCGCCATCGCCGCCAAAGTGGCTGGTGTGTCAGAAGACAAAGTCACGCTGCACACCACGCTCTTGGGCGGTGGCTTTGGCCGCCGGTTGGAGGTGGACCACGTAGGCCAGGCCGTGCGCGTGGCGATGGCCTGCGCTGGCAAACCGGTGCAACTGGGCTGGTCGCGCGAGCAGGACACGACCCACGACTTCTACCGGCCCATGCACGTGGCCAGCCTGCACGCGGCCATCGATGCAGAAGGTGCCGTCACCAGCTTGCGCATCAAGTCGGCGGGTGATGCCATCACCCCGCGCTGGATGGCCCGTGGCCTGCCGGCCTTGTCGGGGCCAGTGGACACGCCGGACAAGACCACGGCCGAGGGCTTGTTTGACCTGCCCTACGGTTTTGCCGACCAGCACATGTCACACGTGGCGACCCGCATGGATGTGCCGGTGGGCTTTTGGCGCTCCGTCGGGCATTCACACAACGCCTTCTTTTCCGAAGGCTTCATGGACGAGCTGGCTGCCGAGACCAAACAAGACCCGCTGGCCTTTCGCCGTGCCTTGCTGAAAGACGCACCCCGTTATCTTGCCGTGCTGAACCTGGCCGCCGACAAGGCCGGGTGGGGTAGCCCGCTACCCGAAGGCCTGGCGCGCGGCATTGCGCTGCACGAGTCCTTTGGCTCCATCGTCGCTGAAGTGGCCGAAGTGTCGTTGCAGGATGGCAAGCCGCGTGTGCACCGCGTGGTCTGCGCCGTGGACTGCGGCACCGTCATCAACCCCAACACCGTGGCGCAGCAGATGGAAAGCGCCGTCATCTTTGCGCTGACCGCCGCGCTGCACAGCCGCATCGACATCAAGGACGGCGCCGTGCAGCAAAGCAATTTTGGCGACTACCCCATGGTGCAACTGGCCCAGGCGCCGGTCGTGGAGACCTGGATAGTGCCCAGCACCCGTGCACCCGCTGGGGTGGGCGAGCCCGGTGTGCCACCGCTGGCTCCGGCCGTGGCGGGTGCGTTGTTTGCGCTGACCGGCAAACGCCAACGTGCGCTGCCTTTTGTCACATGATATTTGCCACATGAGGTTTTCCACCTGATGCGCAGCGCCGCCAAAAAGACCATCAGCCAGCAACGCGCCCGCAGCGCGGAGGACAAAGACCTGCGGCGCGCGCATCTGGTCGAGGCCGCGACGCGCTTGTTTGCCGATGCCGACTTCGACGCCGTCACTATCGCCCGTGTGGCCGAGGCCGCGGGCGTGGCCAAGGGCACGGCCTATATCTACTTCGCCACCAAGGAGGCACTGTTTCTGGAGCTGGTGCGCGCGGAGTTGCTGCTGTGGCAGCAAGACTTGGTTGCGACACTCAAGCGCTTGCGCGCGCGCCAGCCGCTCGATGCAGTGCCCGCGGCAATAGCGCGCAGCGTGGCCCAGCGCCCCACGCTGCAGCGCCTGCTGGTACTGCTGCACACGGTCATAGAGCCCAAGATAGACGAGGTGTCCGCACGCGACTTCAAGCTGTTTTTGCGCGACCTGCTGGCGCAGGCCTGCGAGCCGCTGTGCAGCAAGCTGCCCGGACTGTCTGCAGAGCAGGCCATCACGCTGATGCTGCAATTACATGCGCTGGTTATCAGTTTGGCACAGTTGTCGAACCCGCCACCGGTGATGGTGCGCGTCATGGCCAACAACCCGGAGTTGCAGTTTTTCCAGATCGATTTCGAATCCTTCCTGCGCGAAACACTGACCACGCTGGTGCGGGGTACGTTGTCAGCGCCCACTGCATGAGTGTGAGGCGGAGCCTGGGTGGCAGAGCGTTTTGCTCCGTGTCCCCCGCCCGCTTTGCGGGCTCCTCCTTGACCTGCGCAAAACGCTCTGCCACCCAGGCTCCTCGGCCACTACTTTTTGCCGCTGTGCAGGGTGCCAAACACCCAGTCCATCAGCGGGTAGCTGATGTTGAAGTTGTGGTGCGCCATCAGCGCCTGGTCGTGGTGCGCGGTGTGCAGGCGGCGCAACACGTGCATGCCGGGCAGGCGCGAGACCCAGTGTGTGTGGGGCAGGTGGTAGGCAAAGTGCAGCAGCTCGTAATTCAAGAAATACGCCGTGGCCATCAGTGCAAACAAATAACCCACATTGGGTGTTGTCAGCCACGCCAACAGAAATGCCACCGGTGTACCAAACACCAGCAGGAAAAACGTCACCAGCACGGGCGGGAACAGCACCACCTTGAAATCACGTGAACTCTCAAACGCCATCTCGCGCTCGGTGAAAAAGCGGTGATGTTGTTTGGAATGCCGCTCGTACACCATGCGCAAGCCCGGGCGCAGGTGGTGCATGGGGCCGCGGTGGCCAAAGTATTCCGCCAGGTTGCAGTAGACAAAGGTCAGCGGCAGCGCCAACCATTCCCAGCGCGTGACCGCGTTGAGCTGCAGCGCGCAGAAGGCAATGATGCTGCTGGCCATGCAAACGGTGAACGCAAAATGCAGCCAGCCCCTGTAGCTAGGTTTGATGAACTGCTGCCGGTACTCCGCGCGGTAGGCTGCCAATGCGGGCGACATGGAGGCGGGCAGCGCATTCATACGGCAGCCTCTTCCAGCTTGCGCTTCAGGTTGCTCAGCGCCACCGCCGACTGCGCCCGCATGCGTGGCAGCACCACGCTGCGGTCCACAAAACGCATCCAGTTCTTGACCGTGAAGTGGAAGGTTCGCCGAAAGCGTGTGCCCTGGACCGCGTCCATCTGGTAGCGCACCTTGACATCGATGGTGGGCGAGGTGCCGTGCACTTCCCACACGAGCGGTGACGCGGTATGGATGACGGTCCAATGCAGGTGGCTGCGCTTGCGCCAGGGCAGCCAGGCAATGGGCCGCATGCTGACCTCTTCTTCAAAGTGGTCGCCGGCCACCAGCGCATGGGGGCTGGGCGTGGCGGATTCCGATGCCGGGTGCCACTCGTGCCAGCGCCAGGGTTGCGTCACATAGCCATACACCGCGGCGGGTGGGCGGCGGATGAAGATTTCGTTTTCTAATTTGTGTTCCTGCATGCGGTCTCCATCTTTGTTTTTGTAGGTCTCGGTCATTGTTCTGGAAACACCCGTTTCTGGCATTGACCCGCACCGGCCATTGCATTGACATTTCGCGCCAATCTTCTTAAGGTCGCGCATGCTTGACCCCCGCACCGTCTCCTCCGCCTACATCCGCACGTTGCTCGCCACCGTAGAGGCCCAAGGCGTCAGCGCCGATGCCGTGTTGCAAGGCTTGCCGGTGAATGCTGCAGATGTGGCGCAAGCCAATGGTCGCGTTGGCGTAGGCATTTCGCGCCTGGTGTGGGACCGCGCGCTGGCTCTCACCGGTGATCCGTTGCTGGGCCTGCAGGTGGGCGAGGCGATGAAGCCCAACACCTTTCGTGTTTTGGGTCTGGCCACGATGAGCTGTGCGTCGCTGGAGCAGGCCGTTGGTGTCATGCTGCGTTACCAGCGCCTGGTCAGTGAATCCGGCACGCTGGCCGCCCACCCGCAAGCCAATGGCGATGTGAAGCTGGTTCACACCGAACAAACGCTGAAGGTGCGCATACTGCCGCAGCAGGTAGAGGCGCTCTTGGCCGGCATGGTGCGCCAGGCGCTGTGGCTGGCGGGCCGCGCGTTTGTGCCGCTGGCGGTGTCCTTTCGCCATGCTGCGCTGGGCGATGTGCAGCGCTACGTGCAGAGCTTTGGCATCACCCCGCAGTTTGGTGCGGATGCCAATGCCATCACCTATGCCAAGGCAGACCTGCAGGCTCCACTGCCGCAGGCCGATGCCGAGTTGTGCCGTATGCACTGCGAGGTGGCGGACCGCCAATTGGCCAGCCTGCCGCAGGTGGGGTATGCGTCCAGCTTTGCCGTGCAGTGGCTGGCCAACCGGGGTGATGTTGTAACGGGCATAGAAGACTTGGCTGCCGCACTGGGCATGGGCGTGCGCAGCCTGCAGCGTGCGTTGAAGGAGGAGGGCACGAGCTGGGCGAATCTGGTCGATGGCATGCGCCGCGACGCGCTGGCGGCTCTATTGCAGCAGGGCCTGAGTCTGGAAGCCGCCGCCCAGCGCCTGGGTTACCACGACGCCAGCAGCATCAGCCGTGCGGCGCGGCGCTGGTTCGGCATGACTCCGGGGGAGTGGCGCACCGGCCCCGACGCGAAGACGGGCGTTCAGCCAAACACTCAGGAATAACAAGCTAAAAACATATCCACCGCCGACTCCACCACCTGCTTCTGAACGGCCGGTGGCAATGTCGGTTGGCCCATCGTGATCTGCGGCCAGAACGCAAAATTCTTCACCAGGCCTTGCAACTGGTGCGCGGCAAACACCGGGTCGGGCAGCTTCAGCTTGCCGTCTGCCGCCGCGGCGCGCAGCCACAGCGTCACCCCTTCTTCACGGGCACCGAGGCGGGCCACCATCTCCTGCGCCCGCTCGGGGGAATGGATGGTCTCGGCAATGGCCACTCGGGCCAGGTCGAGAAAACTGGTGTCACACAACATGCGCATCTTTTGCCACATCAGCTCCAGCAATTGGTCGCGCAATGGCCGCTCGGCCTGGTAGGCCAGGTCCACCTGCGCCGCGCTGCTCTCCCACAACTGGACCAAGATCTCGGCAAACAGCGCCTCTTTGCTGGGGAAGTGGTTGTACACCGTGCGTTTGGATACGCCCGCCGTGGCGGCGATGCGGTCCATGCTGGTGGCGCCAAAGCCGTGGGTCCGGAATTCGTCTATCGCCGCTTGGACGATAGCCAGACGTTTGCGGTCCGTCAGGCGGTCTTTTGGGGGGGTATCAGGAGCGGGGAAGGCAGACATGGATAAATTTTACACCGGTGGGTTTACTTTTTTGAAAATTAAAACTACACTGTGCAGTGCAACTTTTTGATTTCACCCCAATGAAACACACCTTACGCACCCTCGCTGTTTTACTGACCGGAGCATTCGCCATGTCATCCTGCGCGCTGATTGAGTCACCGCCCACCACACCCCAAGCCACCTCGCCGCAAGCCAACGGCAGCACCTACCGCAATGTGAAGCCCGAACCGCAAGACGCGGGCGGCCTGCTCACATCGCTGCGTATCGCCTGGAAATTTGCGTTCGACAAGCCCAAACACACCGTGCCCGAGGGCGACATTCCGGTGCAAACCATCACCCGCGCCCAACTGCTGGCCGCACAAGACGGCACCGTGTTCCGCATGGGCCACTCCACCATTTTGATGAAGCTGAACGGCGTCTTCTGGCTGACCGACCCCGTGTTCGCCGACCGCGCATCGCCCTTCCAGTGGCTGGGTCCCAAGCGTTTCCACGCGCCGCCCATCAGCATTGAAGACCTGCCGCCCATCAAGGGCATCATCCTGTCGCACGACCATTACGACCACCTGGACGAAGACGCCATCCGCCGCCTGGCCGCGAAGACCGAAGTCTTTTTGACACCGTTGGGTGTGGGCGACCGCATGATCGCCTGGGGCGTGGACCCCGCCAAGGTGCAGCAGCTGGACTGGTGGCAGTCCACCAAGGTGGGAGGTGTGGAGTTTGTGTCCACCCCTGCGCAACACTTCTCCGGCCGCGGCCTGCGCGACCGCAACCAGACGCTGTGGAGCTCGTGGGCCATCTACACCGGCGACAAGGACAAAGGCGGTGGCATGCGCATCTTTTTCAGCGGTGACACGGGTTACTTCGACGGCTTCAAAGCGATTGGCGACAAGCTCGGCCCGTTTGATTTGACGCTGATGGAAACCGGCGCCTACGACAAGCAATGGCCCTACGTGCACATGCAACCCGAAGAGACGCTGCAAGCCCACCTGGACCTGCGTGGCAACTGGATGCTGCCCATCCATAACGGCACGTTCGATTTGGCCATGCACACCTGGCACGAACCCTTTGACCGCATCACCGCGCTGGCCAAGGCCCAGGGCGTGAACATCACCACCCCCTGCATGGGCGAGCCCCTGCACCTGGGCAAGCCGCACGCTGGCTCGGCCTGGTGGCTGACGGTGGACGGGCAAAAGGCGCTGGCTGCGGCCCCAGGTGGCGCGGCGCAGAAGCAGGGTGGGCAAGTGAGCAGTGCATGTGCCACGCCGGGTGCGGGGCAGTCTTAAGCGAAATTGGCCTCTAGCCCCTGTGAAATATGACTAATGCGCTATCAATAGCGTAGCATTTATTGCCGCGGGGGAGGAGTGCTTGCCGCACTCCACTCGGGCGCTGGTTTCCACTGCGCTGCCCACAACAAGAAGGCGTCGGCGGGCATAGGGCGCGCAATAACGAAGCCTTGCGCGATGGTGCAGCCAAGGGCCAACAACGCACTGCCCTGGGCTACGGTCTCGACTCCCTCCGCGATGACCTCACGCTTAAAAGCGCCAGCCAAACCAATGACAGCCTGCACGATGGTCATGTCGTCAGGATCGACCAGCATGTCGTTCACAAAGCTGCGGTCAATTTTGAGTGCTGCGACCCGCAACTTTTTGAGATACGTCAGGGGCGAGTACCCCGTACCAAAATCGTCCAGCGCAAAGCTTACCCCCATGGCAGCGCACTCCTGCAGGCATAGTGATACTTTCTCCATGTCCTTCAGTTCGCTGGTTTCAAGCACTTCGAGCTGAAGGCACGCCGGTGACACGCTGGGATGTTTTTCCAGGGCGGCGCGAATTCGATCTGAGAACCCGGCTTGTTGCAATTGGAATGCGCCCACGTTCACACTGATGCCAATGTCCAGCTTATCTGCGTGCCATGCCTCTACCTGCCGCAGCGCACTCTCCAATACCCATTCGCCCACTGCGATGCCCAAGGGGTCGGTTTCTATTGCAGGCAGGAACAGACCTGGGGCCAGCAGCCCGCGCTCGGGGTGTTGCCAACGGATCAGCGCCTCGGCGCCGACCAGCTGGCCGGTGTGCATGTTCACTTTGGGCTGGTAGTACAGGACAAATTCCTGCCGCTCCAGAGCCATGCGCATGGCGGCAATACTTCCATGGTGATCGCGGACATGCCCATCCACTTCCATGTCGAAAATCTTGTAGCGGTTTTTGCCTTCCACCTTGGCCTGGTACATAGCCAAGTCAGCTTGTCGCAACAGTTGGTCCGCAGCGACCTCTGTGGTCTGCGGATAGTAGGTGACGCCGATACTGGTGGACACCTGCATGGTGGCCCCATCCACCTGTACCAGCTTGCTGGCGGCCGCGAGCAATCGATGCAGTAGCGGAATACTGCTTTGCGGGCTGTCAAGGTCTATGAAAAGTGCAACAAACTCGTCGCCGCCGATGCGGGCCAAGGTGTCACCCTCCCGCAGGGCATCTTTCATGGCGCTGGACAGCGCAAGCAAAAGTTGGTCCCCCGCCGCATGCCCATACGTGTCGTTCACGCTTTTGAAGCCATCCAAGTCCAGGTACGCCACCGCCAGCTGTTGACCGCGCCGTTGGGCTTGGGCCATGGCTTGGTGCAGTCGGTCGGACAATAAAAGGCGGTTGGGCAGGTGGGTCAGGGCATCGAAGTGGGCCATGTGCTCGAGCTGGCTCTGCTGGTCCTTGATCGTCGTGATGTCCGAAAACAGCGCCACATACTGCTGCGTAATGCCCTGTTCGTCGCGCACCGCACTGATTGTCAAAAGCTCGGCAAACACCCTGCCGTCTTTACGCCGATTCCACACCTCTCCGCTCCAGTGGCCCTGGAGCGTCAGGGCGTCCCACATCGATTTGTAAAACGCCCGGTCGTGCCGCCCGGAGTTAAGGATGTGGGGTTTTTGGCCCACCGCCTCGGTACGCGTAAACCCCGTAATGTGGGTAAAGGCGTCATTGACATCAATGATGGTGCCATCGGGCTCGGTAATCATGATGCCCTCAAGCGCATGTGTGAAAACACCCGCTGCCAACGACAGCTTTTCCTGGGCCCGATGGCGTTCTATTGCCAGGCTTGAGATGTTGGCGGCTTGCTCGATCAATTCAATATCGGCTTCACTTGGCGTGTTCGGTGTGTGGTGGTAAATGGCAAACGTTCCCAGGACCTTGCCACTGCCACCGCTGATCGGTTGCGACCAGCAGGCTGCCAATCCTGCTGCGGCTGCGAGCTCCTGGTAGGGTGACCAGTAGGGGTGGGTCGCGATGTCGGCCACGATAACCCGTTCACCCAGAAATGCTGCTGTGCCGCAGGACCCGGCGCCAAGTCCGATGGCCAGCCCTTGCAGGGCCGCGTTGTAGCTGTCCGGCAAGCTTGGGGCGACACTTTTTGCGATGTGGCGGCCATCTGCATCCAGCAGCACAATGCTGCAGAGCATGGCTGGGTGCAGTTGTTCAGCGCCCAAAACAATCGCTTCGAGCAAGGTCGCCAGCGGGGCACCTGCAGCCAGCATCTCCAGTGTTTTGCTGCGGAACTGCACCAATTGTTCATGCCGCTTTTGATCGGTGACGTCTTGCACTAGGCCCGTCACCCGCACCACACGACCACCTGCGTCACGCTCTGGAAAACCTTTTACAAGGCAAGTACGCTTTGCTCCGCTGGTTTGGACCGCTGTGAGCTCCAGTGTGTACGGCGTACCGTTGGCGACTGCTTCGTTGACGGCCGCATAGAGAACTTTTGTGGATTCCGGGGTATACAGATCGGCCTGACCTTCAAGGTTGGGTTCGGCCATGGTTGGGTCGCGCCCAAAGATTTTGAACATCTCTGCAGACCAAGTCACTTTGTTGGAATCAATATCCCATTCAAAGCTCGCGATGTGCGCTGTGCTTTCGGTACGTTCGAGCATCGCCTGGCGGCGCTGCAGCGCGACATCCACCGCGGCGCGTGAGGAGACCTCGCGCATCAATTGCTTGTTTGTTCTCAAATGCAGTGCCACGACAAATGCAAGCAAGAGCGTCAATGCCGCACCGACCCCATAGGCCAACGGTGCAATTTGCACGGGCAGGGCTGCGTAAAACGCGGGACGGGCGTGCAGTACCACCTGCCACGGCTGTTGCCCGAAATACACCGTGGCCACCGAGTCGCCCGCGGTGCGTTTGCCGATGGGGTTGTCGCCAGCCTTCCAATCTGACCCGTCCCCCATCCACGTGTAGAAGGGTTCGGCCGATTTGGCGCCCGCGCCGTACACCAGCACGTCGAGCTGGGCGGCGTCAGCGACCCGCACCGCCCGTTGAAACAGCGTGGCCAAGTCAACGACTGCGGCTACAAAGCCCAAGGCCCTGTCGTCTTTGTCAAAGACCGCAGTGGAGATCGCTACGGCCTTGGCGCCAGAATCGACCATGCCGCCTTTCATGAACGGAAAAATGCCAGAGGCCACGGGCAAGCGGCTACGCTGGGACTCACGCTTGGAGGCCATGCGCTCCGGGCTGAAACTCATGTCCAGCCCCTCCGTCCGGTAGTCTGCGGGCCATGCGAAACGCACAGGCACATATTCGTCCCGCCCGGAAACCCGCTCCCAAGCTTTGCCGCGGGCATCCGGTTGCACCACACGGAAGTCGCTTGTGCCGGCGGCCTGGGCATCTGCCTCAAACCGGGCCAGTTGCGCCGCCGGCACAATGGGTTGCCACTCGACCAGGTTAACGCTCAATTGGTTGGCCACGAACCGGCGCATGTATCGGTCAAACTCGTCCCGGGTGAGGTTCGGGTTGGATTCCACCATCAAGCCCGCATTGCGAATGGCTTCTACAGTGCGCGTGAGTTCTAACTCGAAAGCACTGACGACCGCTTGGGTGGCAGCCGCCTTTTGCTCTTGCAAACGCAGCGCTTCGTATTGCTGCAGGCTTCGGCCCGCTAAAAAAGTGAGCGCAAATCCGGTGCACAACACGACCAGTAGCACCATGCCCTGGCGCCATGTGGCACCCACGGGTTGGTGTGGAGGGATGTGGGCCGCAGCTGGCATGGGGGCTGGTTCCTACGGTGGATTGTTGGGCCGTGTGAACATCGTACTACGTGCGCGCCCTGGCTTAATCCTCATTGCCAGGCGTCGCCAGGCCCTGCAGCAGGGCCTTTAAGGAAAATCGGCCTATAGCCCCCGAGAAATCGACTTATATCGCTATCAATAAAGTAGCAAAACTCAGGGGCAGCGCACCGTATTGCCCACGGCGAGTTGGCAAGCTTTGCCGTCTTCACGCACCAGCCCGGTACCCTGTTGCTTGAAATAACGCTGGCCCGCGTCGTCCGAGCACTGGTTGCCGCTGCAGGTGGTGATACGCGGTGGCCCCATGGTCCGCACGCTGGGGCGCAGCACTACAACAGGCGGCTCGGGCAGCACGTCCGCCCCATGGCACAGCGCGATCTGGCGCGCCTTGTCCTTAGGGTACGCGCCCGTGCGCTCCACGCTGCGCACACATTCGCGCAGCGCAGCATCCGACATCCCGCTCTGGCGCTGGCTAGCACCCGCCGTGCGGCACGCCGCCAACAGCTCGGCGCGGACGTCTTCTGTGACGGACTGGCGCTCTACATCGCGCGTGCAGTTGGAGTAGGCGGCCTCGTCACCCTGGGCCTTCTGCGCATCTTGCTTCGCAGCGGCGGCAGCCTGGGCTTGCGCCTGCTGGCGACTGCCCGCCTCAAACGCCGCGCGTTCACGCTCCGTGGCTTGGGCTTGCGCAGCGTCGGCCTTGTCCTTTTGGGCTTGCTCACGTAAGCCGGAACCATCCACCGTGTTGCCAGTGGTGTCCACGGGCTTTACGGACTGGGTGCTGACAGGGCACACGACATTGCTGTAGGTCACCTTGCCGTCGGGGGCGGTGCATTTGATGGTTTGGGCTTGGGAGGGGGCGCACAGGAGGGCGGCCAGGGATGCGGTGATGAGCAACAAAGGTTTCATAGGTCTATCGCTTCCTTTTTGTACCCGAGTTTTGAGTGCATGCTGGCAAATGTGCTTTGAGCCGGCTCTGGATGGGGTGCTTTCAGTTTACTCGCCCATTCGGCTGGATGCGCGGAAGCATGCCGGCACTGTCGCTCGGTTGTGATCAAGGTGAAAAGATCCTGCGTACAACGGTCAAGTGTGCAATTGTGAGTTGACGTCGATGTAAATTTGAGCCAGTGCGGGATGCTGTCAGGCATTCGGACTTGATACTGGAGCCCCATTTGCACATCCCTTCGAGCGCGTCTTTCGGGGAAAGCTTACTTTGGAACCGCCATGGCCAACATCATCCTCTCAAAAATTATCATCATCCAGTCACTTGGTTCGAATGAACCGCCAACTGGGCGCCAACTTCGTGACGCAATTGAATCCATCGCAAAGTTCAATTGCGGCGTGAGTGTTGAATTGAAAGAGGCACGATCGGCAACAGAGTTGTTGAAGGCAATAGACGACATTCAAGTAGATGTCGAAAATACGAAAAACTACCCGGTGCTTCACATTGAGTGCCATGGGTTAGAAGATAAGAGCGGTCTTTTCATGGGAGATGGAACTTCTCTTACATGGGTCGAACTCAAACCGGCACTCAATGTGAAGCACCGGGTAGTTTTTCGTATTTTCGACATCTACTTGAATGTCGTCTA
>JAYSZJ010000099.1:0-3100 GCA_043738115.1 Rhodoferax sp.
GATGGAGGCCGAGAATGGGTTGCGCGAAATTGCAGGCCAAACCGGCATAGAAGTGGTTAACATCCGCGCGCCTCTGGTATATGGCCCAGAAGTCAAGGCCAACTTTGCCGCCATGATGCGCTGGCTGCGACGCGGCGTGCCCTTGCCACTGGGCGCCATTCATAACCAACGCAGTCTGGTGGCGCTGGACAACCTGGTCGATTTGATCGTGACGTGCCTCACGCATCCGGCCGCAGCCAATCAGACCTTTCTGGTCTCCGATGGCGAAGATGTTTCGACCACGGAATTGTTGCGCCGCATGGGCCAGGCCATGGGCCGCCCGGCGCGATTGATTCCTGTGCCTGCCAGTTGGCTGAAACTGGCAGCAGCGATGGTGGGCAAGCAGGATGTGGCCCAGCGCCTGTGCGGGACTTTGCAGGTGGATATCGAAAAAACCCGGCGCTTGCTGGACTGGAAGCCTCCGCTGACTCTAGACCAAGGCTTGAAGAAAGCGGCTGTGGGTCCAGGGTGCGCGTAGCCCGTGGCTGTGCAATACCTGCAGCGCCAGTCGCTGAGGTCGGAATTGTGCGGGCATAGCGAACCCGATTTTTTGCTGTTTTGTGCAAAAGATGGTTGGGGCGAAACGCTTGCTGGTTCGACTGGCCATAACTTGACTTGTGTGGACTAGTCTATATACTGGTCTACACATCTCGAAAGGAGTAGTTCGTGAACATCGAAGTTGGATCATACGAGGCGAAGACGAAGTTGCCGGAGTTGTTGCGTGGCATCCAGGCTGGCAATCGCTACACCATCACATTGCGGGGTGAAGCCGTGGCCGATTTGTTGCCGGCGCAAGGAAACAAGCACACGGATGCCATTGCAGCCGTCGATGAAATGCTGTCCTTCATGCGCTCTCGTAAACCGGTGGGCGGTGTCGATCTCAAAGCGCTCATAGATGAGGGCCGGGCATGAGTTTTGTTCTGGATGCTTCTGTGGCGATGCTTTGGCTAGTGCCCGAAACCAATCTGGCAGGCGTGGATTATGCCGCGGTGACTCTGAAGGCGCTAAAGGAGTCGCAAGCCGTTGTGCCTTCACTGTTTGCACTGGAAGCAGCCAACGTTGTCGCCAAGGTCGAGTCCAAGGGTGTTGTGACCGAAGCGGACTCGCAACGCTTCATCGCACTCATTGGGCGGCTCAACTTAGTGACCGATCAGGCGACTGCAACACACGCTTTGGGCGATACATTGAATCTCGCGAGGCGCTATAAGCTGTCGGCCTACGATGCCGCTTATTTGGAATTAGCGCAGCGTACAGGGCTGCCTCTAGCAACGTTGGATGTCAATCTGGCGAAGGCAGCTACAACTGCTGGCGTTCCGATCTTCGGCACGCACTGATTCTGCAGGCCTTTTTCCAGTCATGTCGCAGCTATAAGTCGCGTTACCTGCGGATACAAAGCGCAAGCGCAGGTTTTGCGGGGCAATGTGCAGGCTGCTTAAATTCGACACCATTTCGGCTGTTATTTCAAATTTCCGATCCGCAAGCGCTCGTGCACCATGTCCGCCCGGGTTCGACAGTTGCAGTCAAGAAACTCCCTGTGACTCCAATGAAATCAAGCACTTAGAAGCCTAATACGCAAATTATTGTAATGGCGCGATGTTGATCGAATATTGTTATATTGCGCTTGAATTGTCCATGCTATAGTAATGGCGTGTTTATCAAGCTAACCCGCCGCGGCCCCAACGAATACGTTCAGCTCGTTGAGGCATTCCGCGACGAAGCCGGACGACCTAAGCAACGCACGGTGGCCTCTTTGGGGCGTCTTGACCAGATCAGCACCGATCTAAACTCAGTGATCTCCGGGCTGCTGCGTGTGACCGGCCAAACTCCGGTCGCACCACCGGCAGCGCCGAGCGTGAGCTTCGAGGCGGCACGCGACTTTGGCAATGTTTGGGCACTTACCGAACTGTGGAACTCGCTGGGCTTTGATCGCTTGCGCCAAGTCTTTCGTCGCACCCGCCACGCCATTGACGTTGAGGCCCTGATCCGCGTCATGGTGCTCAACCGCTTGTGCGACCCGGATTCCAAACTCGGTGTATTGCGTTGGCTGCAGACGGTAACTTTGCCAGGGCTCGCCCTTGAGTCGATTGACCATCAGCACTTGCTGCGCGCCATGGATGCCTTGGTGGAGCACAAGGATGCAGTCGACGGCGTGATGGCCGGCTTGTTGCGCCCCTTGGTCGATCAAGACCTGGCTGTGGTGTTCTACGACATGACCACCATTCGCACTGCCGGGCTGTCTGAGCAGGAAGATGACGTGCGCAAATTCGGCATGTCCAAAGAAGGCGTGGTGGCCCGTCAGGTCATGCTCGGCGTGGTGCAAACCGCTGAAGGCTTGCCTCTGTACCACGAGGTGTTTGACGGCAATACGGCCGAGGTCACCACACTGAAGGGCGTCATCCAAAGAATCGTCAAACAGTTTCCCATCAAGCGCGTCATCGCGGTGGCGGACCGAGGCCTGTTGTCGACCGACAACCTGGCCGATTTGCAAACCATCACATTGCCCGCCGGGGGGGTGCTGGAATTCATTCTGGCAGTACCGGGCAGGCGCTACGGTGACTTCGTTGAACTCTTGGAGCCGCTGCACTCGCAGCAGTGCGCCAAGGCGGAAAAAGAAGTGTTGGGTGAGACCGCCTGGAACAAGCTGCGCCTGATCGTCGCGCATGACCCGTTGGTGGCAAAGGAGGCAACTGCCAAGCGTGACACACGCATTGCACAATTGCAAAAACAGGCGCAGCAATGGAGTGGCAAGCTCGATGACCAAGACGCTGGCAAAAAAGGACGCGGACGCAAACTCTCCGATGGCGGCGCCCGCGCGCGCTTCTACCGCGAGGTGTGCGAGGCCCATCTCTCGCGCATCATCAAGGTGGATCTGCAAAGTGAGCTGTTTACCTACGGTATTGACGAGCGAGCGCTCACGCATGCTCGGCTGATGGATGGCAAGTTGCTGCTGGTGACCAACACCCCCGACTTGAGCCCAGAAGAGGTGGTAAAGCGCTACAAGTCCTTGGCTGATATTGAGCGTGGGTTTCGGGTTCTGAAATCTGAAATCGAAATTGGACCG
>JAYSZJ010000100.1:0-14442 GCA_043738115.1 Rhodoferax sp.
GACGACGTAAACGGCCGCACCAAGGTCTACGAAAGCATCGTCAAGGGCGAGCACTCGATCGAAGCCGGCATGCCGGAGTCGTTCAACGTCCTGGTCAAAGAGATTCGCTCACTCGGGATCGATATCGAACTCGAGCGCAACTAAGGAGATACGCATGAAGGGACTACTCGACCTTTTCAAGCAGTTCACCCCCGACGAACATTTCGACGCGATCAAGATCGGCCTGGCTTCGCCGGAGAAGATCCGTTCGTGGTCGTTCGGCGAGGTCAAAAAACCGGAGACGATCAACTACCGCACCTTCAAACCCGAGCGTGACGGCCTGTTCTGCGCCAAGATCTTCGGCCCGATCAAGGACTACGAGTGCCTGTGCGGCAAATACAAACGCCTCAAGCACCGTGGCGTGATCTGCGAAAAATGCGGCGTCGAAGTGACCCAGACCAAAGTGCGGCGTGAACGCATGGGCCACATTGACCTGGCCGCACCGTGCGCCCACATCTGGTTCCTGAAGTCCCTGCCCAGCCGTTTGGGCCTGGTGCTGGACATGACACTGCGTGATATCGAACGCGTGTTGTACTTTGAAGCATATGTCGTCACCGACCCCGGCATGACCCCGCTGAAGAAATTCAGCATCATGTCCGAAGATGATTTCGACGCCAAGTTCAAGGAATACGGCGACGAGTTCCAGGCCAAGATGGGCGCTGAAGGCATCAAGGACCTGCTGCAAAGCATCGATATCGAAGGTTCGATCGAGAAGCTGCGCAACGACCTGACCGGTTCTGAGCTGAAGATCAAGAAAAACGCCAAGCGTTTGAAGGTTCTGGAAGCGTTCAAGAAATCTGGTATCAAGCCCGAGTGGATGGTGTTGGACGTGTTGCCTGTGTTGCCACCGGACCTGCGTCCGCTGGTGCCACTGGACGGCGGCCGTTTTGCGACCTCCGATCTGAACGATCTGTACCGTCGCGTCATCAACCGCAACAGCCGTCTGCGCCGTTTGCTGGAATTGAAGGCACCGGAAATCATTGCGCGCAATGAAAAGCGTATGTTGCAAGAAGCCGTCGACAGCTTGCTGGACAACGGCCGTCGCGGCAAGGCCATGACAGGTGCCAACAAGCGCGCCCTGAAATCCTTGGCCGACATGATCAAGGGTAAATCCGGTCGTTTCCGCCAGAATTTGCTGGGTAAACGCGTCGATTACTCCGGTCGTTCCGTGATTACCGTTGGCCCAACGCTCAAACTGCACCAGTGCGGTCTGCCGAAATTGATGGCCTTGGAATTGTTCAAGCCTTTCATCTTCGCGCGCCTGGAAGCCATGGGCATTGCGACCACCATCAAGGCGGCCAAGAAGGAAGTGGAATCCGGCACACCCGTCGTGTGGGATATCTTGGAAGAGGTCATCAAAGAGCACCCCGTGATGCTGAACCGTGCGCCTACGCTGCACCGTTTGGGTATCCAGGCGTTCGAACCTATCCTGATCGAAGGCAAGGCCATCCAGTTGCACCCACTCGTTTGCGCGGCGTTTAATGCCGACTTCGACGGTGACCAGATGGCCGTTCACGTGCCTTTGTCGGTGGAAGCACAAATGGAAGCCCGCACACTGATGCTGGCCTCCAACAACGTGTTGTTCCCCGCCAACGGCGAGCCTTCCATTGTTCCGTCGCAAGACGTGGTGCTGGGTCTGTACTACACGACCCGGGAACGCATCAACGGCAAGGGCGAAGGTCTGATCTTTGCCGATACCGGTGAAGTGCAGCGTGCGTTCGATGCGGGTGAAGTCGAACTGAACGCCAGCATCAATGTGCGTTTGACCGAGTACACCAAGGACAAGGAAACCGGCGAATTCATCGCTTCGACCAAGCTGTGGGAAACCACAGCCGGTCGCGCACTGCTGTCGGAAATTCTGCCCAAGGGCCTGCCTTTCTCCAACATCAACAAGGCGTTGAAGAAGAAAGAAATCTCCAAGCTGATCAATGTGTCCTTCCGCAAGTGCGGATTGAAAGAGACCGTGGTGTTTGCCGACAAGCTGCTGCAAGCCGGTTTCCGCCTGGCGACACGTGCTGGTATCTCCATCTGTATAGATGACATGTTGGTGCCGCAAGAGAAGCACGGCATCATTGCCCGTGCCCAGAAGGAAGTCAAAGAGATCGAACAGCAGTATGTGTCCGGTCTGGTGACCTCTGGCGAACGCTACAACAAGGTGGTGGATATCTGGGGCAAGTCGGGTGACGAAGTGTCCAAGGTCATGATGGCCAAGTTGTCCAAGGAAACGGTCACTGACCGCCATGGCAACCAGGTTCAGCAGGAATCCTTCAACTCCATCTATATGATGGCCGACTCTGGCGCCCGCGGTTCTGCAGCCCAGATCCGCCAGGTGGCTGGTATGCGGGGTCTGATGGCCAAGCCTGACGGCTCCATCATCGAGACACCGATTACCGCGAACTTCCGCGAAGGTCTGAACGTGTTGGAGTACTTCATCTCCACCCACGGTGCCCGTAAGGGTCTGGCCGATACGGCGTTGAAAACAGCGAACTCCGGTTACCTGACCCGTCGTCTGGTCGACGTGACGCAAGATTTGGTCGTCACCGAGCAAGATTGCGGCACACACGGTGGTTACCTGATGCGTGCCATTGTTGAAGGCGGTGAAGTGATTGAGTCCCTGCGTGACCGTATCCTGGGCCGTACTGCGGCTGAAGATGTGTTGCACCCAGAGAACCGTTTGGTGCTGGCAACTGCCGGCGCCATGCTGGACGAAGACCTGATCGACGAACTGGAAGTTGCCGGTGTGGATGAAGTCAAAGTGCGCACTGCACTGACCTGCGAAACCCGCTTCGGCATCTGCGCCAAGTGTTACGGCCGCGATCTGGGTCGTGGTGGTCTGATCAACGGCGGCGAAGCTGTCGGTGTGATCGCTGCGCAGTCCATCGGTGAACCCGGTACCCAGCTGACGATGCGTACCTTCCACATTGGTGGAGCGGCATCCCGTGCTGCCATCGCCTCCAGCGTGGAGGCCAAGTCCAACGGTGCCATCGGCTTCAACGCCACGATGCGCTATGTGACCAACAGCAAGAAAGAACTGGTTGTGATCGCCCGTTCCGGCGAAATCATCATCCATGATGAGCATGGCCGTGAGCGCGAGCGCCACAAGGTGCCGTATGGCGCGGTGTTGACCGTCAAGGCCGACCAGACCATCAAGGCCGGAGCCATTCTGGCCAATTGGGATCCGCTGACCCGCCCCATCATTACTGAATTCGCCGGCAAGGCGCATTTCGAGAATGTGGAAGAAGGTCTGACGGTTGCCAAGCAGGTCGACGAAGTGACCGGTTTGTCCACCATGGTGGTTATCGATCCCAAGCGCCGTGGTGCGACCAAGGTGGTTCGCCCACAGGTCAAGCTGATCGATGCGACCGGCAACGAAGTCAAGATTCCCGGAACCGACCACTCGGTAACGATTGGCTTCCCCGTCGGTTCGCTGATCCAGGTGCGTGACGGTCAGGATGTGGGCCCCGGCGAAGTGCTGGCCCGTATCCCGATCGAAGGCCAGAAGACCCGCGACATTACCGGTGGTCTGCCACGGGTTGCCGAGCTGTTCGAAGCGCGTACACCCAAGGACAAGGGCACGCTAGCCGAGATTACGGGTACCGTGTCCTTTGGGAAGGAAACCAAGGGCAAGATTCGCCTGCAGATTACCGATCCCGATGGCAAGGTCTGGGAAGACCTGGTGCCCAAGGAAAAGAACATGCTGGTGCACGAAGGCCAGGTGGTCAACAAGGGCGAGTCCGTGGTGGACGGCCCGGCCGACCCACAGGACATCCTGCGTTTGCTGGGTTCCGAAGAGCTGGCACGCTACATCGTGGACGAAGTGCAGGACGTGTACCGCTTGCAGGGCGTGAAGATCAACGACAAACACATTGAAGTGATTGTTCGCCAGATGCTGCGCCGTGTGGTGGTCGAGAACGCGGGCGACTCCAACTACATCAACGGTGAACAGGTTGAGCGTTCCGAAATGCTCAACACCAACGATGCACTTCGGGCAGAAGGTAAGATTCCGGTCACCTTCACCAACCTGCTGCTGGGTATCACCAAGGCGTCCTTGTCCACCGACAGCTTCATCAGCGCGGCTTCCTTCCAGGAAACGACCCGCGTGTTGACCGAAGCTGCCATCATGGGCAAGCGCGACGAGCTGCGCGGTCTGAAGGAAAACGTGATCGTCGGTCGCCTGATTCCAGCCGGTACAGGCTTGGCGTACCACGAGGCACGCAAGGTCCGCGAAAACATGGACGACGCCGAGCGCCGTGCCATTGCGGAAGCTGAAGCCGCTGAATTGGCGGGGGATGCCGAGGCGGTAGCCGAGCCACAGGGCAGCGAAGGCGTTGCTGGCGAGTAAGTTCGCACTGCTACATTAAACGTAGCGCCTCAAGTCCACTTCACGGGGGCTTGGGGCTTTTTTTATGTTGGAGTGCCATGAACGGTTCGTTGTTGTTGTCGGGGGCGCTGGCACTGTGCATCTTTTGGAGCGTTGGTTTGTACAACCGGCTGATGCGCATAAGGGCACGCGGCTTGAGCGCCCTGGGCTCGGTGGAAAAACATATGCGTCTTTATGCAGAGCTTGTGCGCGAGGATCTGGCCCACGGGGCTGCGGTCCACCTGCACGCCTCCACGCAGGACAAGTCAACGGATGACTGGGCGTGTCTGCTGTCTGCGCTGCAGGTTTTTGAAGACGCCTTGAAGGAAACCGGTGCCAGCGCCCTGCGTGATGAAGCTCCGGCGCGCTTGGGCCAGGCCTTTGATGCCGTGCAGACCGCCTGGCGGAACTTAAACGAGGCGCCGCCCGATTTGGCGGGGCCGGTGGTGCCTGCCACCATGCGCACGCAGTGGGACGCGGTCACCCAACGTGTCGAAACCGCACGTGGTGGCTTCAACCAGATACTGACCCAATACAACGAAGCTTTGGCGCAATTTCCGGCACGTCTGGTCGCCGGCGCCATGGGATTCAAACCGGGCAGCATGCTCTAAGAACACGATGAATTCTCCAGACGAACAGATCCCTCTGTGGCGCCAACTCAGCGCGACTGCATCAGTGATCCAGGCCGTGCGCGAGGGCGCATCCGGTACGGCCGCGATTGAAAACGTGGCGTCCGAGTTGCGACCTGGAGTGCAGGCCTTGGCCTTCCATGTATGGCGCAATCTGGGTAGGGCCCAGGCCTTGCGCAAGGCACTGGCCAACAAGCTGCCGCCACCGGCGGCCGACGCACTCCTATGTGTGGCTTTGGCATTGGCCTGGAATGAATCAGAAGCGCCTTACGATGCCTTCACCCTGGTTAACCAGGCGGTTGAGGCGGCCAAACGTGGCGCTGGCACCCACGCACAAGCCAACTTCCTGAACGCCTGCCTGCGCCGATTCCTGCGTGAACGGGATAGCTTGGTCGCCCACACCGATGCCGATCCGGTCGCAGTCTGGAACCATCCCGGCTGGTGGATCAAGCGCCTGCAAAAAGAGCGGCCCACGCACTGGCGTGACATCCTTATCGCCGCTAATCGCCACGCGCCCATGACCCTGCGGGTCAATGTCAGAAAAACCACAACCGAAGACTATTTGGCGGCGTTGTCCCAGGCCGGCATTGCTGCGCAGGGAACGGCTGGCGCCACCATCGTGCTAGACCATCCGGTAGGCGTGCAGCGCCTGCCTGGTTTTGGCCAAGGCGTGGTGTCCGTGCAGGATACTGCCGCGCAAATGGCCGTACCGCTACTGCTGGCGGGGTTGTCACAGGACCGGGGTTTGCGCATTTTGGACGCCTGCGCAGCACCGGGCGGCAAAACCGGGCATCTGCTGGAGTTGGTGGATGCACAGGTTCTGGCGCTGGAAATTGATGCTAGCCGCACCGAGCGCATCACCCAGAACCTCGCACGCCTGGGGCTGCAAGCCCAGGTAGTGACAGCCGATGCCGCCCGCCCTCAGGATTGGTGGGATGGTCAGGCCTTCGACGCCATCCTGTTAGACGCACCATGCACCGCTTCGGGCATTGTGCGCCGCCATCCGGACGTGCGCTGGTTACGGCGGGAATCCGATATTGCCCAATTGGCCGCCATCCAGAAGCGTATGTTGCAAGCGCTGTGGGGTTTGCTGCGTCCCGGGGGGCGCCTGCTGTACTGCACCTGTTCGCTGTTTTTGGCGGAAGGTGATGGGCAGGTCCAAACGTTTCTCACACACAACACCGACGCCGTGTTGATACCGTCACCAGGCCATTTAATGCCGCGAAATGTCGCAAAAGCGGATGCTGTCCCGGACAATGGACCTCGTGACCACGATGGCTTTTATTTCGCGTTGCTGCAAAAACAGATGGCCTGATCGGGCCCTGCGCCAGCTATGCATATGGGTCTTCGTTGCACTCGCAGGTGTATGCCAGGCCCAGATTGCGACCGAAATATCGCAATACCAGGTTGAGCGTCTGGAGGACGAGGTCCTGGTCTCGGCGCAAGTGTTATTTGAGCTTCCGCCCGCGGTGGAAGAGGCCCTGCTCAAGGGCATCCCCATGTTTTTTGTAACCGAGGCTACGGTCTTACGGGAGCGGTGGTACTGGTACGACAAGAAGCTGGCCTCCGTGCAGCGGCAGATGCGTCTGGCCTACCAGCCCCTGACGCGTCGCTGGCGCCTCAATGTCAACGCGGCTGCAGGCCGTGAGGCCGGTGTGGGCTTGGCGTTGAATCCGAGTTTTGACACGTTGGAGGACGCGTTGTCCGCCATCAAACGTGTATCGCGCTGGAAGATTGCTGACACCGCTGACCTGGAAAGTGGGCTGAAGTACAAGGTGAACTTCAGTTTCAAGCTTGATCTGAGCCAATTGCCCCGGCCCTTCCAGATTGGTGCCTTGGGCCAGTCCGACTGGGATTTGGCCGCATCTACGAGCACTACGCTGACGCTCGCGCTCGTCAAATGAAGGGCGACTTCCGCGACAGCGAGCCGGCGCCGACTTTGCGGAGTTCCCCGGCCCTGCGCTGGACCGTTGCGGCAGGCGCCGTAGCCATGGTCGTTATTGGCCTGGTCCTACTCTACCTGTTGACGCAGGCCACCAACAACCGCGAACTGGACGAGCGCAACTACGCGCGCCTGTTCATTGTGAACGTGGTGGTGGCTTCATTGTTGTTCAGCGCTATTGTGTGGGTTGGCTACCGCCTGTTCGTGCGCCTGCGCCAGGGCCGTTTCGGAAGCCGCTTATTGCTCAAGCTGGCCACCATTTTTGCGCTGGTCGGCGTAGCGCCCGGACTGCTGGTGTTCGGCGTGTCTTACCAGTTTGTGTCCCGTTCCATTGAGACCTGGTTTGATGTCAAGGTTGAGGGCGCACTGGAGGCAGGCTTGAACCTGGGGCGTGTGACCTTGGATACGCTGTCCAACGACCTTGCTGCGAAGTCCCGCACAGCTGCGGCACAGGTTTCGGAAACAGCAGATGTGGCGGTAGGGCTGACTCTGGACCGCCTGGTCGAGCAACTGAGCGCCGCAGACGTTACGGTCTGGAGTGCTTCCGGCAAGTTGCTGGCGAGTGCCGGGCAGTCCCGCTTTCAGTTGACGCCTGACAAACCGACGCCGTCGCAGTTCCGCGCCGCTCGAGCGGACCGTGCGCTGTCCTGGATCGAGGGCCTGGACGACGCGGCGGCTATAAACCCGGGAAGCGTGCGGGTCAAGGTGCTGGTCCCCTTGTCGAGTTCCGTATTAGGGCTGGCGCCAGAAGGCAGATTCCTGTTGGTCTCCAGGGTATTGCCTCCCAATCTGGTGGCCAACGCTTTGGCTGTTGAAGGCGCCAATCGCGAGTACCAGAAACTCGCCTTAAGCCGTGCCGGCCTGCAGCGCATGTACCTTGGGACCTTGTTTCTGACTCTGTTCTTGGCGGTCTTTGCGGCGGTTCTGTTGGCGGTGATTCTGGGCGACCAGATCGCACGCCCCCTGTTAATGCTGGCCGAGGGCGTGAGCCAGGTGGCGGCCGGCGATCTGACCCCCAAATTGGCAATGAGCGGCAAGGATGAGCTAGGGGGGCTGACGCGTGCCTTCGCCTCCATGACGGAGCAATTGGCCGATGCGCGCCAGGCGGTGCAGCAAAGCATGTCGCAGGTGGACGCAGCACGCGCGAACCTGCAAACCATTCTGGATAATCTGACAGCCGGTGTCATCGTGCTGGATGCACAGGGGGGGATCCGATCGTCTAACCCGGGGGCTGCACGCATCCTCAAAGTTTCGTTGGCCGACTTTGAGGGCCAATCCTTGGCGGCCATAGATGGGCTGCAGGACTTTGGCCAAGCGGTGCAGGCCCAGTTCGCAGACTTTCTGGTGCAACGCAACGAGCAGGGCCTGGACCACTGGCAGAAGTCGTTTGAGCTGGGCGGTGGGGGCGCGGCGTCCCTGCATGGACCGTTTGACCGCACACTGACGCTGGTAGCGCGGGGTGCCGAGCTGCCGGGCAACAGTCGGCTCCTGGTGTTTGACGATATTTCGGACATCGTGTCGGCACAACGGGCGCAGGCCTGGGGCGAAGTGGCCCGCCGGCTGGCGCACGAAATCAAAAATCCACTGACACCGATCCAGCTGTCAGCCGAGCGTCTGGAGATGAAGTTGTCTGGCAAAGTGGGCGCAACCGAACAGGCGGTGCTGACCAAATCGGTCAAAACCATCGTGGACCAGGTGGACGCCATGAAACGCTTGGTGAACGATTTCCGCGACTACGCTCGCCTGCCCGCTGCCGAACTGAAACCAGTGGACCTGAATGCGCTGGTGCTGGATGTTTTGCATCTGTACGAGGGTGGGGGGCAGAATGTGCCCGTGCACGCGGAACTGGACGACGAATCTCCCCGGGTAATGGGCGATGCGCAACAGTTGCGCCAGGTCATCCATAACCTGCTTCAAAATGCGCAGGACGCCAGTGAATCGACCGCCGCCGCGGCAGGTCTAGACCGCAGTGTGCTGGTTCGCACCCAGTACCAGCGGGCAGCGGGCCGTGTACGCCTCAGCGTCCTGGATTGTGGGGGGGGCTTCCCGGAGCACATCTTGAAGCGCGCGTTTGAGCCCTACGTCACCACCAAGGCCAAGGGCACCGGTCTGGGCTTGGCAGTGGTCAAGAAAATTGCAGACGAACACGGCTCGCGCATCGATATCGTGAACCGTGTTACAGACGGTAGCGTGGTAGGTGCGCAAGTATCGTTATCATTGGCGGCCGACGGAAACGCGTCGGCTTGACGCGGCATATAGCGAAGAAAGAGACAACGCAAACACCATGGCAAATATTCTGGTTGTTGATGATGAGCACGGCATTCGGGATTTGCTCTGGGAAATTTTGAACGACGAGGGCCATAACGTCGAGCTTGCAGAAAATGCCGCGCAAGCTCGCTCTGCCCGCGCGCGCGAGCGCCCCGACCTGGTGTTGCTCGACATCTGGATGCCCGACACTGATGGTGTCACGCTGCTCAAGGAGTGGTCTTCCAATGGGCTGCTCACCATGCCGGTGATCATGATGAGCGGGCACGCCACGATTGATACTGCGGTCGAGGCGACCAAGATCGGTGCGTTGGCTTTTCTCGAGAAACCCATTACCTTGCAAAAGCTGCTTAAGGCCGTGGAGCAGGGATTGGCGCGCAGCAACCTGCACAAGTCCTTGCCACCGGTCGCGGCGCGGCCCCTGCTTGCCACACTCGAGACTGCGTCGGCCTTCGCCCCACCCATTGCGGTGGCGTCGGTGGAGGCGGGGCTGCAGGCCACCCAGAATTTTGTGCTGGACAAACCCCTGCGCGAGGCTAGAGATGAGTTTGAAAAAGCCTATTTTGAGTACCACTTGGCACGAGAAAACGGGTCCATGACCCGTGTTGCCGAGAAAACTGGCCTGGAGCGGACCCATTTGTACCGCAAGCTCAAACAACTGGGCGTGGACCTCACGCGAGGCAAACGTAACGGAATTTGATAGCTAGTGTCTAAAACGGCAAAATCTTCATGCTATAATTTATGGCTCAGGCCCGGTAGCTCAGTCGGTAGAGCAGAGGATTGAAAATCCTTGTGTCGGTGGTTCGATTCCGCCCCAGGCCACCAAATTTAGAAACTTATTCTTGAATAGGTTTTTATTTTGACCACCCCGGTGGTCACATGCGGGAATAGCTCAGTTGGTAGAGCGATACCTTGCCAAGGTATAGGTCGAGAGTTCGAGCCTCTTTTCCCGCTCCAGTTTATGTAAAAGCCCGTCCCAGTGACGGGCTTTTTGCTATCTGGCTTTCTTAATCGGAACCTTAACCTCGTTTGAGGAGCGCTTAAGGTAGCAAAGAACCGTCGGCTGGAGTAGCATTGCCGGAAATTCTGGAGAAATGCCATGTTTAATGGTTTTCTGGGTAAAGGTAAGAAGCCGAACGGTCCGCCCGAAGCGGTGGATTCGCGGGGGCTGGAAGTTGTGGAAGATGATCCCAACACCGCCTGGGGCTTGTGGGAAGACGCGGTCGCCGAGCAGGACTCCAAATTCAGCGCGCTGCCCACGATCGATGCATCCTTTCAAAACACCGCTCCCATGGGGCTGCAGGATGACATTCCAACCGAGCAAGATATCTCCCTGTCGCGCGAGGCACGTACGCTGGAGCAGCGCAGGGAAGACGCGTTGTCCACCGTTGAGCTGCACCACCACCGTATTGCCAACACTATTCGCACGCTGTGGGGCTACAAAGAATGCAGCGACTACATTTCCAAACTGATACTCGCCGGTGGTGATGGCATGGGCAATGCACGTATGGGCTTTAACCAGGACGCTGCCGATGCCATGATGTTGCTGGCGGAAATCCACGACGCGCAGTTTGGCGTCGCTGAACCCAAGGGCGGCTCCGGCTTCTCGGACTCGGTCATGTCGCGCACCGGCTGGGACGTGCTGCGCTGAAGGTGCCCCAGCGGTAAGACATCCCGCTATCAGGTTATCGCACTTGCGCTGCAGCCGCTGCTGAATTCAGCGCCTTTGCCGCAAACTCCGCCCGCAGAGCCTTCAATTTCTCCCGCGGGTCCTCCCGCACCGTCGCCTGGTCCAGCCCCATCTCGGCAATAAAGCGGCTGGGCAGTGCAGCAACCATCTCTCGTCCCTTTTTGCGCCGCCGTGTCCAGCTGACCGCTAGGCTGCGCTGGGCACGGGTGATGCCCACATACATGAGCCGGCGCTCTTCCTGGAGGCGCTGGGCCATGTCCTCGTTGGCGGACTCATGGGCCCGCTCAGACCCACCCAGTGAATCGGCACCATCACCCAGCTTGAAGGGCAGCATGCCCTCGGTCACGCCCACCAGCAGCACGTGGGGCCACTCAAGGCCCTTGGAGGCGTGCAGCGTGGACAGCGTGACCACGTCCTGGTCCTTCTCCCGCTCGCTGATGGTAGACAGCAGCGCAATGGTCTGCGCCACCTCCAGCAGGTTCTTGACCTCGCGTTGCGTGGTCACGCCGGCCGTGTCGTCCAGTTCACCCCCGCAGCGCTGCGCCATCCAGTCGCAAAACTCCAGCACATTGCCCCACTTGGCGGCGGCCACTTTTTCACTGTCCTCGCCATCCACCAGGTGCTGCTCGTAACCAATCTCCTTGAGCCAATCCATCATGAAGGTCTTGGCGGCCGCAGCCCCCTCGGTATGTTTGGCGCGGTACTGCAGGTCGTTGATATACCGGCCGAATTCGTGCAGGCTGCCCACGGCCTTGGTCGACAGCACCGCACTCAGCGAACTGGCAAACAAGGCCTCGAACAGGCTGAGCTTGTACTGGCTGGCAAACACGCCCAGCGTGCCCAGCGTGGTGTGGCCTATGCCGCGCTTGGGGGTGGTCACGGCGCGCACAAATGCCGGGTCGTCATCGTTGTTGGCCCACAGCCGAAACCAGGCGCACAGGTCGCGGATCTCGGCACGGTCAAAAAAACTCTGGCCACCCGACACCTTGTACGGAATACCGGCTTTGCGCAGAGCCTTCTCGAACGGTTTGGCCTGGTGGTTGGCGCGGTACAGCACGGCAAAGTCGCGGAACTCCTTGTACTGCTTGCCCTGAACTGGCAGACCATCGGCGCGCAGGCTCTGGATGCGGGCCACAGCGCGTTCAGCCTCGTGTTCCTCGTTGTCGGCGTCCACGACGCGCACCGGTTCACCTTCGCCCAGTTCGGAAAACAAAGTCTTCGGAAACAGTTTGGGATTCGGGCCGATGACGTTATTGGCGGCGCGCAGGATGGCGCTGGTGGAGCGGTAGTTTTGCTCCAGCTTGATGACCTTCAGCGCGGGGAAATCCACCGGCAGTTTTTTCAAATTGTCCAGCGTGGCGCCGCGCCAACCGTAAATGGACTGGTCGTCGTCGCCCACGGCGGTAAAACGCGCCTCGTCGGCAGGCCTGCCACCCACCAGCAGCTTCAACACCTCGTATTGCGTGGCATTCGTGTCCTGGTATTCGTCAACCAACACGTGGCCCATCATGCTTTGCCACTTCTGGCGCACGGCTTCATGGTCACGCAGCAGCTTGAGCGGCAGGCTTATCAGGTCGTCGAAATCCACGCTCTGGTAGGCGGTGAGCCGCTCTTCGTAGCGCCCCATCACCACCGCGGTGACCCGTTCGTTGTCGTCGGCCGCCTGGGCCAATGCCTGCTCGGCATTCAGGCCGGCGCTCTTCCACGCGCTGATGGTCCACTGCCACTGGCGTGCCGTGGCGACATCGGTGCTGCCGCCGGCGTCTTTCAGGATGCTGGTCACGTCATCGCTGTCCAGGATGCTGAACTGCGGTTTCAGGCCCAGCACCGCGCCGTCTAAACGCAGCATGCGCACGCCCAGGGCGTGAAAGGTGCACACCACCACGTCCTTGGCCGCCCGGCCAATCAGGCCCTTGGCGCGCTCGCGCATTTCGGCTGCCGCCTTGTTGGTGAAAGTGATGGCGGCGATTTTTTGCGGCGGCATGCCGGCATGCATCAGCGCGCCGATCTTGTGGGTGATAACCCGGGTTTTGCCGGATCCGGCCCCGGCCAGCACCAGGCAGGGACCATGCATGTAGTTGACAGCCTCCTGCTGGGCCACATTCAGGCCGTGGGCCATCGGAGAGGAGTGGGAAGAGGGGGAGGCAGACATTCAGGCTTTACAGGCAGACAAGCGCACCATCTTACCGGGCGGACCCTTGGAGCAAACAGGCGGATTCCCACCCTTATCCGGCATCGATTTGAGTGGTTATTGGTGAAAATGGCCTCTAGCCCCCGTAAAATGTGCCTGGATTGCTATGAAAATAGTAGTGAATGTCGCCAAACGGAGGCCCAGCAACCCCTGCAAAATACCGGACAATGGGCGCGTGCTGCAAATTCTTACCGTCACCTTCCCGTTTTTTGCGCTGGTACTGTGTGGTTACGTCGCCGCCCACCGCGGCATGTTGCCGCTGCCCGCCATTCCGGGTCTGAACGCCTTTGTGTTGTATTTCGCTCTGCCGTGCATGCTGTACCGCTTTGGCGCGACCACCCCCATCGCCCAGTTGTTGGACCCCAGCGTGGCGCTGACCTACCTGTTGTGTGCGCTGGTGATGGTGGGGTTTGTCGTGGCGGTCACCCGGCACGGGCGTATTGGTTGGAACGATGCAGCCTTTGGCGCACTGGTCGGCGCCTTTCCCAATACCGGTTTCATGGGTGTGCCCCTGCTGGTGGCGCTGTTGGGCCCCAAAGCGGCGGGGCCTGCCATCGTCACGATCCTGGTGGACATGGTGGTCACCACCTCGCTGTGTATTGCGCTCTCCCGCCTGGGCAGCCAGGGCGGCACAGCGTCCTCGGCCGGCGCGGCCGCACGCAATGCGCTCAAAGGTGTGGCTACCAACCCCATGCCTTGGGCCATCCTGCTAGGGGCGCTGGTGTCGGCCCTACAACTGGAATTTCCCCGGCCGGTGGTGCAAACCGTGGGCTTGCTGGCCGATGCGGCCTCACCCGTGGCCCTGTTCACCATCGGCGCGGTGCTGGCCCGCTCACACATACGCGCGCGCGCCGGTGAAACACACGCCGTGCACTGGCTGGAGGTGGTGCCGGTAGCGGCCATCAAACTGCTGTTGCACCCTTTGTTGGTGTTGCTGGTGGGCGCCGGAGCGATTCAACTGGGAGTGCCGCTGGACCGCTTTGCGCTGACCGTGCTGGTGTTGCTTGCCGCGTTGCCCAGCGCCAGCAATGTGTCCTTGCTGGCCGAGCGGTTTGGGGCGGACAACGGGCGTATTGCGCGCATCATTCTGCTGTCTACCGCAGCGGCATTTTTTACGTTCGCGGGCGCTGTGGCGCTGATGGTTTAAAGGGTCTGGCTATCGTCCAGTCTATGCCGACCATTTTTTTGTTAAGTCTTACACATGCCTCTTCTACGCTTTGCATTCATCGTTAAGGATGTGCTGATTAAGGTCCACGCCCCAGAGGATTGACTCGTTAGATCCAGATGAAACAACAAACCCTTGCCATGGCAGCCGACCAGACGTTC
>JAYSZJ010000101.1:0-143913 GCA_043738115.1 Rhodoferax sp.
TCCATTATTGACGCCGCTGACACGCAACCAACCCTTGAGAAAAATAAGCTCGCCTGAAGAAAAACTGATTTAGCAGCAGACAGGGTGATCTGGTTCACCCTGTCTGTCATTGCGGACCTGATCCGCAATCCATGGATCCCGGATCAAGTCCGGGATGACAATCGAAACTGTTCATTCACTTCACGCTAAAGCCTGAGACCTCGTGCCCCTTTCACCTAAACCCCTCATCGTTTTTTCCCACGGCAACAGCTTTCCCGCCAGCACCTATGGCGTGTTGTTCCAGAGCCTGAAAGCGCGCGGCTTTCAGGTCAGGGCGATTGAAAAATTCGGCCACGACCCGCGTTATCCTGTCACCAGCAACTGGCCACACCTGGTGCAGCAACTGGCCGATTTCAGCAGCGAGCAGGTTGAAAAATCCGGCCAGGCGGCTTTTCTGGTGGGCCATTCTCTAGGCGGATTTCTGAGCCTGATGTGCGCGGCCCGCAACCCGGTGCTGGGCGGTCAGCCGGTGCGCGGCGTGTTGCTGATCGACTCACCCATCCTCGGCGGCTGGCGCGCCGCAGCGCTTAGCATGGCAAAACGGGCGCAGCTGGTGGGCTCCATCTCGCCAGGGGCCATCAGCCGCAAACGCAAGCACCAATGGCTGGGGCTGGACGAGGTGCTTGCGCATTTCCGCAGCAAGAAGGCTTTTGCGCGCTGGGACGAACAGGTGCTCCTTGATTACATCGAGCACGGCACATACGACGCGCAGGGCGAAGGCGAGTATCAGCGCCTGCTCAGTTTTGACCGCGATGTGGAAACCGCGATTTACAACACCCTGCCGCACAACCTGGAAGCGCTGCTCAAACGGCACCCGCTCAGGTGCCCCGTCGCCTTCATAGGCGGGCGCCAGTCGGCCGAGATGAAACAGGTGGGCATGGCGATGACTGAAAAAGTCACCAAAGGCCGCATCATGATGCTCGACGGCAGCCACCTGTTTCCGATGGAAAAGCCTATGACGACGGCAGCCGCCATCGAGGCGTCCCTGCGCAACCTGATGGGCTGAGTCAGCTGAATTTGTCATTGCGGGCTTGACCCGCAATCCATGCAGCGCGGGCCAGTGCAGTGGAGCATGTGGCATGGATCCCGGATCAGGTCCGGAATGACAGATAAGGAGGGGTAACCCCCGGCGCAGGCGAACGGAAAATTCAAGCCGCCCAGCGGACCCAGCCCATCTGCGCCGTCACCAGCACCACGATTCCAAAAACAATTCGGTACCAGGCAAACGGCACAAAGCTGTGGCTGGCGATGTAGCGCAGCAACCAGCGTATGCACAGCCAGGCGCTGATGAATGAAAACAGCAGGCCGACTGCAAACATGGGTACATCGGCCAGCGACAGCAAGGCGCGGTCCTTGTACAGGCTGTACACGCCAGCGCCAATCAGTGTGGGAATCGCCAGGTAAAAAGAAAAATCGGTCGCTGCCTTGCGCGACAGGCCCAGCAGCATGCCGCCAATGATGGTGGCCCCGCTGCGGCTGGTACCGGGCACCATGGCCAGGCACTGCACCAGACCCACTTTTAGCGCGTCCTTCCAGTCCATGTCGTCGGCCTCCAGCACGCGCACCGCCGTACCGCCGGCGGCCTGGCGTTTTTCGGCCCACAGGATGATGAAGCCGCCCACGATGAAGGTGGTAGCCACCACCACCGGGGTAAACAGGTGGGCCTTGATGACCTTGCCAAACAGCAGCCCCAGCACCACGGCCGGAAGAAAACCAATCACCACGTTCAGTGCAAATTTGCGCGCCTGCACCTCGGTGGGCAGCGCAAGCAACGTGGAGCGAATCTTTTGCCAATACACCAGGATCACGGCAAAGATGGCGCCGGTCTGAATCGAGATTTCAAACACCTGTCGCTTGTCGTGATCGAGAAAATTCAGCAGTTCACCCGCCAAGATCAGGTGGCCGGTGCTGGAAATGGGTAAAAACTCTGTAAAGCCCTCCACAACACCCATGACAGCGGCTTTGATCAGCAATGCAATATCCAACACAACTCCTTAAGCAAAAATGGCCGTAGCCCCCGTGAAATATGAATAGTATGCTCATATATTAGTAGCAGTTACAACTGCAATTGCAGCGCATCGGGGCTTGGCATACAGTCAGAGCCCTATTCTCCACTACCCACATGGACCAAAAACCTCTATGCACAGAACCCTTTGCGCCTCCCTGTTCACGCTGACCCTTATCGCCGGAGCCTCCACCCTGGCCCACGCACAGACGGAAGAGCAGCGCAGCACACTGGCTGACCAGCAGGAAGTGGCTGTCACCATCTACAACGAAAACCTGGCTTTGGTCAAAGACCAGCGCAAGATACAACTCAAACGCGGCGCATCCAATTTGGCCTTCCGTGACGTCAGCGCCCGCATGCGGCCCGAAACCGCGCTGTTGCGCAGCACAAATGCGCCGGGCAGCATCTCGGTGATGGAGCAAAACTTCGACTTTGATCTGCTGACGCCGCAAAAACTGCTGGAAAAGTATGTGGGCCGCAACGTGAGCATCATCCGCACCAATGTGGCCACCGGGCAAGAGACGACTGAACAGGCCCAGGTGTTATCCGCCAACAACGGCGTGGTGCTGAAGATTGGCGACCGTATCGAGACCGGAATCCCCGGGCGCATCGTTTACAGCGACGTGCCGGCCAACCTGCGAGACCGCCCCACCCTGGTCATGGCGCTGGACAATGCTGGCGCCCAGCAGCAAGACCTGGAGCTGAGCTACCTGACCGGCGGCCTGGCCTGGAAGGCCGACTATGTGGTCGAACTCAATGCCAATGAAGACAAACTCGACATCTCTGGCTGGGTCACGCTGACCAATACCAGCGGCGCCACCTACCGCAATGCCAAGCTGCAACTGGTGGCCGGTGATGTGAACCAGGTCGCACAAGACATGCAAGGCGCTACACGCAATATGGCCATGGCGGCCGCGCCCATGAGGGAAAAGCGCAAAGAGATGGTGGAAGAGTCGTTGTTTGAATACCACCTGTACACACTGACCCGTCCCACCACGATTGCCGAGAACCAGACCAAACAGGTGTCCCTGTTGTCGGCCTCCGGCGTGCCAGCACGCAAGGAGTTGCTGCTGCAAGGCAACGACTATTACTACCAGGCCAGCCATGGCGACCTAGGCCAGAAGATCAAGGTTGGCGTGTTTGTCGAGTTTGAAAACAAGGAAAGTGCCCAGTTGGGCATGCCCCTGCCCAAGGGCATCATCCGGGTCTATAAGAGGGACAAGGCTGGCAACGCCCAGTTCGTCGGTGAAGACCGGGTGGACCACACGCCCAAGAACGAGACCGTGCGCCTGAAGCTGGGTGATGCGTTTGACGTGACCGCCGACAAAAAACAGACAGACTTCAAAAAACTCAGTGGCAACAGCAAATACAACTATGTGTTTGAGAGCGCTTACGAGATCGTGCTGAAAAACGCCAAGAAAGAGCCCGTGGTTGTGACTGTGCAGGAACCCATGCCCGGCGACTGGCAGGTGCTGTCCAGCAGCCAGCCCCACACCAAGGGCTCCAGCAACACCGCGGTCTGGAAGGTCACTGTACCGGCCGAAGGCAATACCAAGCTGATCTACCGCAGCGTAGTCAGGTACTAAGCAGTACCTTTTCGCGCCGCCTAAAGGCACTTGGCGGCGCGTACCGGCGATAACGTCGCAAGACGATTCTCCATTGGGTTTGGCGCTGGCAAAGTCCAGCCATCAACCAACCCAGCCCCAAGGAGACACGCCATGTTCATGCAAATTCTGACCAACACACCCAAATGGGTTTTCGCTTTGTTCGTTGCCCTCGTGTGGCTGGGTCTGAAGCAAATGCTACCCCGTCGCGTTAGCTTGAACCGCATCACCATCATGCCCCTGGCCATGACTTGCCTATCGCTGTATGGCGTGACCTCGGCCTTTGGCGATACGCCCCAAGCCTTGCTGACCTGGCTGGCCGGCGCCACGCTGGCCTTCACCCTTAACTTCCAATTGCGCAACTGGACCCAAATCCAGTATGACGCGACGCGCCGCAGCTTCCAGCTGCCGGGTAGCGCAGTGCCGCTGGCCTTGTTCATGGGTATTTTCTTCACCAAGTACGCCGTGGGTGTCAGCATCGCCATGCAACCTGCGCTGGCCCATAACGGCGGCTTTGCGTTGGCCATAGGCTTGTTGTACGGTGCGTTCAGCGGCGTGTTTCTGGCCCGTGCCACACAACTCTGGCGTGTGGCGTTGGCCCAGTCCAACCTTGTTGCGCAAAAGACTTTGCAGTCCTGAACCCCCCACCGATACCCGGTACTATTGCGTCGCCTTCAACCCATTGCACAAGGACGCCCACCGTGACCGCACCGCTCCCACCCCAATCCACCATCGCCGTCATAGGAGCGGGTGCCATGGGAGCCGGCATTGCCCAGGTGGCCGCAGTGGCCGGCCACACGGTGCAACTGCTGGACAACCGGCCCGGAGCTGCCGATGCAGCCATTCAGACCATCCGCATCCAGATCACCAAACTGGCAGACAAGGGCAAACTGAGCCCCGAGCGGGCCGCCCAGGCCAGCGCCAATTTGGTAGCGGTGCGGCAGTTGTCGGACCTGGCCGGTGCCAGTCTGGTGATAGAAGCCATTGTTGAAAACCTGCAGGCCAAACAAAACCTGTACGCCGAGCTGGAAAACATCGTTGGTAATGACTGCATCTTTGGTACCAACACCTCATCCATCTCGGTCACGGCCATAGGCGCAGCGCTCAAGCACCCGCAGCGCCTGGCGGGGCTGCACTTCTTCAACCCGGCACCGGTGATGGCGCTGGTGGAAATCGTCTCGGGTCTGGCCACCGACCCCTCTGTGGCAGCCACTTTGTTTGCCACCGCCACCGCCTGGGGCAAGACCGCAGTGCATGCCAAGTCCACACCCGGTTTTATCGTCAACCGCGTCGCCCGGCCCTACTATGGTGAGGCCCTGCGCCTGCTGACCGAGGGTGCGGCCGACTGCGCAACCATCGACGCCGTGATGCGCGAGGCCGGTGGCTTTCGCATGGGGCCGTTTGAGCTGATGGACATGATTGGCCACGACGTGAACTACGCCGTCACCTGCTCGGTGTGGAACGCCTTCTACAACGACCCGCGTTTTCTGCCCTCTCTGGTGCAAAAGGAACTGCTGGACGCCGGCTTCCTGGGCAAAAAGAGTGGCCGCGGGTTTTTTGACTACCGCGAGGGCGCAAGCAAACCCCCACCACGCTCGGAAGGCCCGCGGGCGGTGCCGAGCGGCATCACGCTGTGTGGAGACTCCGAAGTGGCGAAGGCTCTGGCGGAACGCCTGGCACAAGCCGCAGTCCCGTTTGAACACAGCCCATCCGTGGATGGTCGTGTAGCCCAGGTCAACGGCGCAATGCTGTTTGTCACCGATGGCCGCACGGCCACCCAACGCGCGGCAAACACAGGTTTGTCCAACGTGGTGCTGGTCGACTTGGCGTTGGACTACCGCAGCGCGACCCGACTGGCCATGGCCAGCGCCGCGCAGTGCGCCCCAGATGCAGCGGACGCTGCCATTGGCCTGCTGCAAGCCGCGGGCATACAGGTCTCTCGCCTGGCCGATGTGCCTGGCCTGGCTGTCATGCGCACCGTGGCCATGCTGGCCAACGAAGCCGCCGATGCCGTTTACCAGGGCGTGTGTTCCGCCGCTGCGGCCGATGCTGCCATGCGCTTGGGCGTGAACTACCCCAAGGGCCCGCTGGCCTGGGCAGATGTTATTGGCCTGCCCGCCATCCACACGGTATTGACCCACCTGGGCGCCAGCTACGGTGAAGACCGTTACCGCATATCACCGCTGATCCAGCGCCACGTGTTCGCAGGGCAACCCCTCCATGTCTGACAAATACACCTACAACACCCCGCTGAGTGCGGAGGATATAGACCGCCTGGCCCGCAAACGGGCAGGCGCCAAGCTGGGCTGGTTCTTCCATGCGGCGGTGTTCGTCATCGTCAACCTGTTTGTGTTTTCGCTGTCGCATTACGGCTTTGGTGACCGGCCGTGGTCCATCAAACCTTTTCTGGCCTGGGGCCTCGGGCTGGCGCTGCATGGCGCATCTGTCTGGCTTCTGGGTGCCGGTGGCTCCCTGCGTGAACGCATGGTAGAAAAAGAGCGTGAGCGCCTGCAGCGCGCGCAAGACCGGCGCAACCAACCATGAAAATCTTCTGGATAGAGAAGCTGCAGGCCCTGTTGCAAACGCTGGCCTTTTGCCTGGGCATAGCCGCCATCCAATACGCTTTCCGACCCGACCGGTCCTACGAAATCCCCTTGGTCTACTCCATGGCGATTGGCTGTAGCACATGGGCTCTGATTGACTTCGGGCGCCACGTCGTGACACCCAACAGTGAGACCGGTTGGCCAACAGGTCTTTGGGGCATGTTGTTTCCGCTGGCAGCCATCGCCACGGGTTTTGCGCTGGGTATCTCGTTGGGAGACTGGTGGTTAGACCGGTCCACCTGGGCCAACGCCTCACGCAAGGCTTTGATGTTCTCGGGCATGTTCACACTTGCGGTCGGCGTCACCATCACCCACTACTTCTACAGCCGGCACAAACACGCCCACCTGGAACAAAAGGTTGCAGAGGCCAAACACCTTGCCGCTGAGTCGCGCCTGAAGCTGCTGGAGACACAGCTGGAGCCCCACATGTTGTTCAACACGTTGGCCAATCTGCGCGTGTTGATTGCCCTGGACCCCCACCGCGCACAGGACATGCTGGACCGTATGGTGGCCTATCTGCGCGCCACGCTCAGTGCATCTCGCGCCAGCAACCATGCTCTGCAACTGGAATTTGACCGCCTGCGCGACTACCTGGAGCTGATGACCGTGCGCATGGGCCCACGCCTGCACTACGAGCTGGACTTGCCTGCCGACCTGGCCGGCGAGAACGTGCCAGCGCTGCTGCTGCAGCCGCTCGTGGAAAACAGCATCAAACACGGCCTGGAGCCCAAGGTGGATGGCGGCACCATCACCGTGCGGGCCCGGCGTGCTGGCAACAACATGCTGAGCCTGGAGGTCAGCGACACCGGTGTGGGTTTCGATACCACGGGGCCGTCATCCAGCGGCTTTGGCCTGGCCCAGGTGCACGAACGCCTAGCCGCCGCCTACGAAAACCTGGGTCGGGTAGAACAAACCTCCACCCCCGGCCAGGGCACCACCACCTTGCTGTACCTGCCCTTGTCTGCCCCCCAGAAGGCCTGAGCCATGACAACCACAACGCCCACGGCGCTGATCGCCGAAGACGAACACCTGCTGGCCCAGTCCCTTCAAGCCGAACTGGCCTGCGCTTGGCCCGCGCTCACGGTCGTCGCCACCGTAGGTGATGGCTCCAGCGCCGTGCGCCAGGCACTGGCCCTGCAGCCCGACGTATTGTTCTTCGATATCCGCATGCCCGGCATGAGCGGGCTGGACGCGGCCACCGAGCTAGCCGAGCAATGGCCCACCGCCGGCCCGGGTGCACGCCCCTTCCCGCAACTGGTGTTTGTGACCGCCTACGACCAGTACGCCGTGCAGGCCTTCGAGGCCCAGGCCATGGACTACCTGCTCAAGCCCGTGCAGGCCGTGCGCCTGCAGAAGACTATAGAAAAACTGCAGCTAGCCCTCGCCAAACCTACACAGTCCGCTATCGATTTTGAAGCAACCCTGGGGCAGCTGCGTGGCTTGCTCGCCAGCCCCACGGCCCCGGCCGCTGCCGCACCCGCGCCGCCGCTTACCGTCATACAGGCCAGCGTGGGCAATGGCATACGCATGGTGCCGGTTGCCGATGTCTTGTGTTTTGAAGCCGCCGACAAATACGTGCGGGTGCTGACCGCCGAGCGTGAATACCTGATACGCACACCACTCAAAGAACTGCAGGAGCAGATCGACACCACCGTGTTCTGGCAGATCCACCGCGGCACCATCGTGCGTGCACTGGCCATTGAGGGAGTCACCCGCGACGAAGCCGGCAAGGCATCCCTCACGCTGCGAGGGCTCAAAGAGAAGTTTGTCGTAAGCCGCCTTTACGCCCACCTGTTCAAGGCGATGTAAGGCCGGTACGATGGACGCTTCGCGGCTTCCACGAGACACGACCCATGGCGATCCAATACACCTCGGTTGCAAACCACCTGCCCGAGACCAAGATGCGGCTCTACCCAACGCAGGTCATCAACGTCATAGGCGGCCCGGGGTGTGAAAAATCGGTCATCACGTCAGCCATCGTGCTGTACCTGAAGCTGCGTGAAAAGACGGTAGAGGTCATACCCGACTTTGCCAAGTCGCTGGTGTGGCAACAGAACTTTGAAGTGCTCAAGAACCAGTACTTCATCGCCCAGCGCCAGTACCAGATGCTGAGCCTGCTGGACGGGCAAGTGCAGTTCTTGATCACCGAATGCTCCTTACCCCAGCTGCTGTACTACAACGAGAACTACCTGGACAACATCTGCGACATTGCCAAGACCCGCGCCCACATACTGGACTGGTACAAGCAGTGCAACAACGTCAATATCGTGGTGGCCCGCAGTGAGCGTAAATACATACGCACCGGTCGTTTTCAGGTTGAAGAGCAGGCCCGCGCCATAGACCGCGGCATGCTGGAGCTGCTGGACCGGGAAGAACTGCCCTACACCACACTGCCCACCGGTGTGGACGCTGTCAACGCCTTCGCGGCGACCCTGCTCGAATAAGTAGGTTGCCATGGGCTGCCCCGCCCCATGTCGGTGACATGCGCCCGCAAAACGTGCGCCTGCGCCGCATGTCGGGGCGTGCAGACCGCCTTTCAGAAGAAGCAATGCTTATAGTTCATTAGCCATTTCAATAAAGATGCAATATTGGTAGCATCCCTATGCGTTGGGCGTTTTAGATGCGCTATCGTGTGGGCAGTGACACTCTGTGTGTTCACACTCTTACTACTGGAGAATTTATGTTGTCGAAGTTGAATATCGTTGCTGCTGCAGTTATTGCACTGGCATCCGGCTCTGTCATGGCACAAGCCGTTGTCACCATCGCCCACGTGGGCCCAACCAGCGGCGCCATCGCCCACTTGGGTAAGGACAATGAAAACGGCGCCAAGATGGCCGTGGAAGAACTGAATGCAGCCGGCGTCACCATCGGCGGCACCAAGGTCACCCTGAAGCTGATGACTGAAGATGACGCTGCTGATCCAAAACAAGGCACTGCAGTGGCTCAAAAGCTGGTTGATGCCAAGGTTTCTGGCGTGATCGGTCACTTGAATTCCGGTACCACCATCCCCGCTTCGCGCATTTACAGCGACGCTGGCATCCCCCAAGTGTCTCCTTCCGCTACCAATGCAAAGTACACACGTCAAGGATTCAAGACGGCTTTCCGTCTGGTCGCTGATGATGACATGCTGGGTGGCACACTGGGCCGTTATGCAGTCAAGGAACTTAAGGGCAAGGCCATCGCCGTGATTGATGACCGCACCGCGTACGGCCAAGGTGTGGCACAAGAGTTCGCCAAGGCAGTGGAAGCCGCTGGCGGTACCGTGGTGGCAAAAGAATTTACCACCGACAAGGCAACCGACTTCAACTCCATCTTGACCACCATCAAGGGCAAGAAGGCTGACATCGTGTTCTTCGGCGGTATGGACGCTGTTGCAGGCCCAATGTTGCGCCAGATGAAATCCTTGGGTATTAACGCCAAGTTCATGGGCGGCGACGGTATCTGCTCCACAGAATTGATCAAGCTGGGTGGCGACGCCATTGCTGACAACCAGGTCTATTGCGCAGAAGCGGGTGGCGTTGAAGCGGGCAGCAAGTACGAAAAAGTCCAAGCCGATTTCAAGGCCAAATTCAAAGCCAAATTCAACACTGATGTGCAGGTCTACGCGCCCTATGTGTATGACGGCGTGAAAATTATGGTGGCTGCCATGGTCAAAGCTGGGTCGTCAGATCCCGCAAAATACCTGCCAGTGCTCGCAGCTACCAAAGACTACGAAGGTGTGACAGGAAAGATCACATTTGACAAAAAAGGCGACATCGAAAATGGCGCTTTGACGATTCAAACCGTCAAGGGCGGCAAGCTGACCAAGCTGGCTGTTATTCGCTAATAGTCACCTTGCATTGGCAACCCCGGTTGCCTGAGCTAAAAAGGGCGCACCCAACAGGGTGTGCCCTTTTTTTATGCACGCGGCGGACGGGCGGCGGCCCCACCGCGCTGAACGGTGTGTAAAAAAGTGGTTACATGTACGAAACTGCAAACTCTGGCTCTCTACAGGAGTGTGGGTTCATGCAAGCACAACAAACAGCAATCGCTGAAGCGGTCAACTTCGCCCCCGGCGATTCGCAGGCCAACCCGGACTTTCTGGCCGCCATCATCCAGGCCAGCGAGACCTATTCCATCGTTGCATCCCAAGACATTGTGGATGTGCGCGGCCTCAAGCTCTGGGCCAAGGGTCTGCCCGTATCAGCCGCACTGCAGCAGCGCCTGCTGGAGCGCAAGCTGCTCCACCCCATAGAAGCCTGCCTGATGGCCGAAGACGGCGTCACCCACTTCTCGTTGATGGAGCACCTGAAAGATTTTCTGGCCAGTGACCGCAGCATGGCCTACGCATTGCGCCCCTATGCGCAGTTGCTGGAGAAGCAGCTCAAACAAATCCCCCTGCACTCGGTGGCACAGCTTCTATTGACCACTGCCATGGCCACCCGACCAGGCGCGCTGGAGCATGCTGTGCAAGCCATGGCCCTGGCCGGTGGCATGGCACAGGCCCAAAGTTTGCCGGTAGATGTGCGCCTGGCCATGCTGGGTGGCCTGCTGCATGACATTGGCGAGGCCTACATACAACCGCAATACCTGGACGCCGACGAACCGCTGGACCTGATGGGCCACAAACACATGATGGCCCACCCCCGCATTGCCCAACTGCTGCTGGAAGCCACCACCGATTACCCCACCACCCTGTGCCGCGCCGTGGGCGAACACCACGAGCGGGCAAACGGCTCTGGCTACCCCGCCCGCCTGCATGGCGAAGACATCTCGCCGCTGGGCATGCTGCTGGCCGCGGTAGAAACCACCATGGGGGTGTCGCAGTCTCCCACCGCGCCGCTGTTTAGGGCCAGCTTTGCGCTGCGGGTGGTGCCGGGTGAGTTTCCATCGCGCTACAGCAGTGTGGTGTTCAACATGGCGCGGGATGCCCGGGAGAAGATCCCCACCAACATCCGCGTGCCGGCCGACGCCCTGCAACACATCAATGCCACGCTGGAAAAAGCCCGCCTGACCACCGAAGCCCTGCAATCCCCCACCGGCAGCAAAGAGCGCTCGGCAATAGTGCTGCTGGCCGAAGACCGGCTGGCCCGGTTGCGCACCGCATGGAATGCCCTGGGCGTGTGGGGTCTGGCCCCCGAGCAGCTGACGCCGCAAGACCACTTTGAGATGGACCTGGCCTGGGCCGAACTGCGTTTGCGCCTGTTTGAGCTGCAACGTGAATGCATGTTGTTGGCAGAAAGCCTAAGCGAGCCAGAAAAGACCGAACTAACGCCCATTTGGGCCGACTTAAAGGTGCAGCACGCCTAAAATCGGGCGAATGAGCATCCCCACCCCCACAGAAGTCACCAAACCCAGCAATTTTCTGCGCCAGATCATCCAGAACGATCTGGACAACGGCACCTACGCCCAGCGCCGCTGGGCCGGTAGCCCCGGCGACGCTGCACACCACGCCAAGGGCCAGCCAGACCCCGCCAAAATCCGCACCCGTTTCCCGCCCGAGCCCAATGGCTACCTGCACGTAGGCCACGCCAAGAGCATCTGTATCAACTTTGGCCTGGCGCGCGACTACGACGGCGTGTGCCACCTGCGCTTTGACGACACCAACCCCGAAAAAGAAGACCTGGAATACGTCAACTCCATCCGCGATGCCATCAAATGGCTGGGCTTCGATTGGAACGGCGACGTCAATGCCGAGCCCTACCAGGCCAGCGACTACTTTGACTTCATGTACCAGGCCGCCGAATACCTGATCGGCGCCGGCTTTGCCTATGTGGACGAACAAACCGCAGAGCAAATGCGCATCAACCGGGGCGACTTTGGCAAGCCCGGCACAGACAGCCCATTCCGCAGCCGCACCCCGGCCGAGAACCTGCAGATCTTCCGCGAAATGCGCGACGGCAGGCATGAGGATGGATCGATGGTGCTGCGCGCCAAGATCGACATGGCCAGCCCCAACATCAATATGCGCGACCCGGCCATCTACCGCATACGCCGCGCCACCCACCACAACACGGGTGATGCCTGGTGCATCTACCCCATGTACACCTACGCGCACCCCATTGAAGACGCGCTGGAGCAGATCACCCACAGCCTGTGCACGCTGGAATTTGAAGACCAACGCCCGTTTTACGACTGGCTGCTGGAACGCCTGACAGAAGGCGGCCTGCTGAACAGCCCGCCCCCGCGCCAATATGAATTTGCGCGGCTCAACCTCACCTACGTGATCACCAGCAAACGCAAGCTGGCGCAACTGGTGTACGACCACAAGGTCAACGGCTGGGACGACCCCCGCATGCCCACCATAGTCGGCCTGCGCCGCCGTGGCTACACGCCTGCCAGCCTGCAAATGTTTGCCGAACGTATTGGTGTGACCAAGAGCGATAGCTGGATCGACTACAGCACGCTGGAAGGCTGCCTGCGCGAAGACCTGGAGGCCAAGGCCCACCGCGGCTTTGCCGTGCTGAACCCGGTCAAACTCATCCTGACCAATTGGGACGACGTGATGGGCGCCGGCCACCTGGAGCCCTGCACCCAGCCCGCCCTGCCCCACCATGCACATGAAGCGACACAAGGCGTCGCGGAGGGCACGGAGCCACCACCCCCACGCCACTTCACGATTGGCAAAGAGGTGTGGATAGAGCGCGAAGATTTTGAAGAAGTGCCACCCAAGGGCTACAAGCGCTTGTTCCCCGGCAACAAGGTGCGCCTGAAGGGCGGCTACGTCATCGAATGCACCGGCTGCGTGAAAGATATAGACGGCGTCATCACCGACGTGCTGGCCACTCTGGTGCCCGACACCAAGAGCGGCACCCCCGGCAGCGACCTGGTGAAGGTGAAAGCCGCAATCACCTGGGTGGGCGTGGCCAACGGCGTGAATGCCGAAGTGCGCATGTACGACCGCCTGTTTTTGGACGCACAGCCCGATGCGGGCGGCAAGGACTTCATCGAGAGCCTGAACCCGAACAGCCTGAAGGTCATCACCGCGATTGTTGAGCCTTCGTTGGCCAATGCACTACCTGATCAAAAGTTTCAGTTTGAGCGGCATGGTTACTTTGTGGCGGATCGCGTGGATCATGTGACGGGGTCCAAGCCGGTGTTTAACTTGGCGGTGGGGTTGAAGGATAGTTGGGGGAAGTAGTGGCCCCACACAACCCACATCAGCCGAGGTTCTAAGCATTTCGATACGAGCCACTTTATCGGACGTCATGGCTCGTCTATTCAGAGAGGGCGGACAGTTCGATGGCAAAAATCAATCTTAGAAAATTCATCGCTGAACACTATCGAGGCGGAGTAACTGCACGCGATGTGATTCGTGAAGCGTTGACGAACGCAATACATGCCGGGGGAAAGTTCATTTCTGTCGATCTAGCCTTCTCCGACAGGGAAGGAGAGCTCTTCGTCGGCACCGGGGAAAGAAGAGTCTTAGAAAAGATCACTCTTGTCGATGATGGAGAAGGCTTCACCGATGAAAATCTTCTGTGTTTCGATGAGATTTGCACAAGCCATAAAGACGACATTGGCGGGAAAGGCGTCGGACGTTTGTCTTTTCTGAAGTACGCCGGACGCGTTGACATTCGAAGTCAATTGCCAGATGCCCTTGTTCAATTCGCGTATACGCCCGAATTTAAACTGGAGGATGTCAAGAAGACGGCAATCTCTGGGTCTCCTAGCACCAGTATTGTTCTGATGGAACTGAAGGAAAAGATCAATACTCAAATTGCAAAGCTAGTCAACTCAATATGTGATGATCTTCGATTGCTGCTCTTTCTAAAGTTCCAGCAAGGACAAAGCATTACTCTGAAATTCACTCACAACTCAAGACAACCATTCGACGAATATTTTGAGTTTTCGGGAGAGAATATCAAGGCACTTGCAGAGAGAGAGTTCGAACTTGAAGGTGAACAATTCAAGTGCTACTTATTCAGAGATGAGCCTCCTAAAAAAGGCATCGTAGCAATGCTGTGTGCCGACGACCTTTGCATCGAAGAGTACGTCATCAGTCGTCGCTTTGACATATGCAGGCATTTGATTTTTGTTACGTCTTCATACTTCAACAGTCGCTCAAACATGGAGCGACAACGACTTGAACTGCCAAAGACTGATGACGATACCGATCTGGCATCTCCTATTAGTCGGGAAAAACTCATGCCTCGACTTCAAGAAGAATGCATGGCGATGATCGACGAAACGGCAGAGGGCGACATTGATGAGTTCAAGGCAAGCAATATTGAAAAGCTGAAAAAATACTACCCGTTCATTAAGATCGATTCGCTAGGAGGTAGTGCCGCCCTCCTCGACGCAGAGGAGGTGGTGCGAACCTACAGAGCTCAGCTGGCACGAGAAGAAGATCGACTTGTCAATTGCCTTGAAACGGGAATTCATGTTTCTCTGGATGACATGTCGCACCTTGCGAGTGAAGACCTGGCAAGATATATCGTCCATCGGGCGCTGATGATCGACTCACTTGCAAATATGCCGTCCAGTAGCGCGGAAGAGGCTATTCACAATGCCATTCTTCCCAAAAAGAGCAGTGGCTCGGAGATTCGAGAAAACAATGTCTGGCTTGTGGACGACAAGTTTTTGTCGTATTCCAGCATCTACAGCGACGAGACTCTAGCGAAGATTATTCAAGCTGTTGGGGAGGATGTTGAAAGCAAGCAGCAGAGACGGCCTGACGTTGCCGCCTTCTTTTCGAAAGACGACAAAAATCAACCAAACAAACTGGTGATCATTGAGTTCAAGAAACCAGGCGCTGATATTTTTGAGAACAATAAAGCGTTAATGCAGTGTCGACTCTATGCAGGCGCACTTAGCGACAAGATTCCAACAGTCAGAGAGGTATTTGCATTCTCCATCGTCGAAATCGACGACGAATTCCACAAAGACATGAAACAGACAGGTTTCAAGGATGTTTTTTCTCTGACAGAACGTGTGGTCTACAACGACTTCCTCATTGGCACGAACATTGACATTCCTCTGCATATGTATGTGATGCCCGCCGCAGCGCTGATTACAGATGCAAGAGCTAGAAATCGTGTATTTGAAGAGGTGCTCAAGTTCAATTTGAAGAACTAAACCTTGCCCTCAATGCAACCTCAATCTATCCTTGACTTCTGTTTCAAAGAGCTCACCACTATGCAGCACTTCGACAAAGACGCTGCGCAAGACGGAGTCTTTCTCTCGCGGCTTGGTGACTCGCTGGACGCGGAGGAGCGGTGTGAGAAGTTCGCTGGGTACGCGACAGCGAAAAGTGGCTGGCGAAGATCGCGGCGTTGGCCAGAAGCTCCTGTTTTGACGGCTTGGGGACTTTGTTGCGTATCACGTCGACGACGCCCAAAGCGGCAAGCCGGTGTTTAACTTGGCGGCGAGCTTGAAGGATAGTTGGGAAAAATAGTCAACAGCGATTCATCAAACAAATTCAATTTGAAAGTTCACGATGTCCAATATGTACTCCACCCTCTTGAAGACAACTAGAGGGCGCGAAACAGAAACGCCGGGGCGCAATTTGGTACTGGAATCTGAAAGTGATCGGTCCCGAATAGTTTTTTCAGCGCCATTCAGACGACTTCAACAGAAAGCGCAAGTTTTTTCCTTAGAAGCAAATGCGGCCGTAAGAAGCCGATTGACCCATTCCCTCGAAGTTGCACAGGTGGGTCGATTTTTGTCGGATCAGATCGTCGAGCGCCTCCTCGCTGAAAACGGACAAATTGACGTTGTTCAAGGCCGCGCATTCATAACCTTTGTTGAAGTAGCCTGCCTAATGCACGATTTGGGCAATCCGCCATTTGGGCATTTTGGTGAGGCCGCAATTACGCAGTGGTTTCTAGAGAATGGAGCGGAGTACCTTCGACTAGCAGCAAATCTCCCACCGAAAAAGCCTGAAGACCCGGTACCAGCTGAGATACAAAATGCGTTAGCTGACTTTCTAGAATTTGATGGGAATTGTCAAGGACTGCGGATAGCGGCGCTATTGCAATGGAAAGACGACGAATACGGCCTGAACCTTACCTACACATCCTTAGCCTCATACCTTAAATACATTCGCTCTCCAAGATTTGATCCAGCTACTGTAAAAAACAGGCCTTTTCAAAGAAAAGCAGGATATTTCGAAACGGAGAGAAAGCAGGTAGAGACGATATGGGCGCACTTTGGGTACGACATACAGAATCCTCAACGCTTCCCACTGGCCTACGTTATGGAAGCTGCAGACGACATCGCTTACTGCATTAGTGACTTGGAAGACTCAATAGAAAAGGGACTTCTCAAGGAAAGTCATGTCTTCCAAGAACTACTCAACTTGTGGCAAACCGATAGTGCGGAATTTGACTATTTGAAGACTAATGATGCTGTAAAAATTGGAAACATCTTAGAGACTGCGTCGAAGAAATCTCAACAAAAAAATAGTGCCGCTTTCACGAACTTCAGAACCAATTTATCAAGATTGCTCACGAATATTGCGTGCAACAGGTATTGCGATCAGCACACAGAGATCCTTGATGGATCTTGCCAAGGGTTGATTATCGAAAAAAGTGCTGGCGGGCACATTCTGGAAATGCTCAAACAATTTTGCCGAACTCATGTGTATCAGCACCACACCGTCCAGCGAACAGAATTGGTGGGGCTCTCTGCAATTCGCGGACTTCTCGACCATTTCGGTGTCCTAATAAGATGCAGTCAGGAGAAATTTGATGAGGCACTTGACCCATCCAATAGAAACAAGAATGTACTTTTTGAGAAGAAATTGCTCAGTTTATTTCCTGAAAAACACATCAAGGCATATTCGCATGCGCGCAACTTGAACGATCGTGACGCGGGTAGAAGTGCATCAAATAAGAGACTTGTTGAGTGGAACCTGAGAGCACACTTGGTAACAGACTTCATTTCAGGCATGACAGATGACTTTGCCTTATCGAGCTTTCAATGGCTCTCCGGCATTAAGGCTGACTAAAAATGCGTCCCGAAGAAGCCCACCCTTACTGGCATTTGCATTCCGTCATTGCGCGGGAGCCCAACGTAGAACAGTTGACGCTGAGTTACTACACGTATCGCCCGCAATCTATGGTCGACGAGCGAACAGCTATTGAAGTCTCGCGCGTAGATTTTCTAGATATTGATCTCATCTCTCGACTTATTAACGACTGTCCGCCTAAGCAAAACTTGGCCATACATTCGATCGTCCAATGCAATGATGGCGTTCCTCGCCATCTTCCAATGGTCGACATGTCCACTGGGTCAAAAGCGCATTTGGAAAAGCTTCGCTCATTTCTTGACGCGGAAACTTTTTACGGCTTCGTTTGGTTTGAAAGCGGAAGATCATTCCACGGCTACGGAAGCCGCTTTGTCACTAACTCCCAATGGATAACTTACATGGGACAACTGCTGTTGAGCAATCAAAAAGATTTGAGGCCGACAGTGGATCCTCGTTGGATTGGACATCGCCTCATCGCTGGGTATGCCGCGTTGCGATGGACGCGTAATACCGAACACTATTTGAGATTACCTCAAAGAATCTCGACCTGACAGTTGCGCGGATCGAACGAAGGGTAACTGCGGGTGATCTGGCCTCCGAGCGGGGCACGCGTGGTCCAGCCATCCTCACGCGATAGCGTTCAGCGCATTCACCAGCAGGGGCTTGAGCTTGGGCAGTTTGGGTAGCTCGGCCAGTGGCACTTGACCAGGTTTGGCTTCTTCGGGCTCGGTGCGCAAGATTTCGGTGTAGATGAACTTGTCGCATGCCGTCACAAAGGACTCGGGCGTTTTGCGTTCGCCAAAGCCATAGACCACCAGCCCCGCCTCGCGGATGCGGGTGGCCAGGCGGGTGAAGTCGCTGTCGCTGGAGACCAGGCAAAACCCGCCCACGCTGCCGGTGTGCAGCACGTCCATGGCGTCGATGATCAGTGCGGAATCGGTCGCGTTCTTGCCGCTGGTGTAGCTGAACTGCTGAATGGGTTGGATCGCCATGGTGTGCAGCACTTCCTTCCAGCCCTTGAGGTTGGTAGTGGTCCAGTCGCCATACGCCCGCTTGATGGTGGCCGTGCCGTAGCGCGACACTTCGGCCAGCAGCTCCTGGATGACGGATGCCTGCGCGTTGTCGGCGTCGATCAGGACGGCTAGCTTCTGGTTGGTGTTGGTGGCCATGGCGAACTCTCCCTTGCTTTTCGCCATGGTACAAGATTTGATTTGCTACGCTTTTCGTAGCTACCTAGGCATATTGCACGGGGGCTAGGGGCCAATTTTGCATATAGGCCTCTACGCAGTCATTGCTAGCAATGAACTGATTGGCTTGGGCCGCAATCAATACGACGGCGTAGTGCATTCAGTTGGGTAATTGCAATTTGCTCTGCGTCACGTCCCAAGAAGTGCGCCAGCCCAGTCTGCGCTGCGGCATTTCATTGGTACCCATGATGATGCGCGTGAGATCGCACCTGTCCAATCCGCCGCCGAACTCAACCACCCATTGGTACCGCTGGACCAAATCGTTGAGCGAACCCAGGTCCGCTCGACTATCGGTTTTGGCAAACAACCCTTCTTGGTAATGCACCATCGCCCGCTCAATTGCATCCTCGCCAATCCCGCGCATTTGCAAAAGCTGCGCCAGCCCCGCCAGCATCATGGCGGGGAGCGTTTCGGTCGTCACGGGTGTTTTACCTTGAAGCAGGATGAAAGACAGCAAGGTCGTCTCACTCATGAAAACGTGTGCCTTGCGCCGCCCTAGGTCGAACCGATTGACGTACCAGTTGCCCAACGGGGCCGAGGTGGGCACTGGTTCAGCCAGAAGTGTCTTGGGCAAATCCAGGGCTTTTTGAACGATGCCGGTGCATTTCAAGTAGAGCATGGCGCTATTCTCCGCTCGCTACAGGCCACTGCCCTTTACTCTGCCCTGCGCCGTACTGAGCGAGCCTGCGGCGGGCTTGAGCGTGCCCACCTTTCCCAAACCGAATGGCGGCATGTTGACGTAGATGTTTTCGTAGGTGCCGGGTGACACCGAGTAGGTCTCGTGCCACACGCCAACATCACCACTCTTGGCAACCGACTGGTTGAAAGACTTCCACGCAGGCAGATGGGCGGCATCGCGGTTGGTGGCGTAGGCCATCAGTTGGTCCATGGACCGCCAGTACTGCACGAGTATGGTGGTGCGGCCAAACCACATTTCGCCGCCGAGCATGCCCAGCTCCGGATTGGCCTGCAGTTCCGCCAGCATGCGCGGCATGGCCTGTGCTGCGGGTAGCCACCGGTGCACCTTCCACCAACTGTTGAAACGCATGCCGATGAGAAAGACGACGAAGTCTCCGTCGATGGACGCGGTGAGCCGTTCTCGGTGAATCATGGCAGTGGTAATCCTCTTTATGTTGTGATCAAGAAGTGCATCGCACTATTTTGTGCACCACTGCTGTTCACACGGCACACCGTCCCCATTGCCATCCATTTGCATACCGGGGCAGTTTTGCAGGAACAGCGTCGCCTCGCGGCAAGAGGTCATCTGACTGCACATGTTGCGCCCGTCGCATTTGAAATCTGGCGACGCGGGCTGCGCGGCGGGCGAAAGGGCTGCAGGGGGAGCCGGCAACACCGATTCGTACTTGGCTGCGCGCGATGCGTACTGGTTGTAGCCAAACCACAGCAACGCGCAAACCAATGCCGCACTTACAACCTTGCCCAATGGGCTGGTGTTGTCTGCGCCCGATTTGCTGAGCCGCAACGGGTGCCGTGGTGCCGCAAGATCCCCTTGTGCATCGCCCGGTCTACGCACGCGCACGGCGCTGCGCTTGCCATTGCGATCCGGCTCCACGTCAAACGTCAGCATTTCGCCCTCAGTAGGCTGGCGACCGTCGCGTGCAAAGGCGGAGATGTGGACAAAGATGTCTTGCCCGCCGCCATCTGCCACGATGAAGCCAAAGCCGCGTTCGGCATTCCACTTCTTCAACTTGCCGCTATAGCGTGGTTGGCTCATTCTTCCCCCTGTTTTTTGGGCCATGGTACAAGAATAGTGCCGCTACACTTTTAGTAGCGACCTGGGTATATTGCACGGGGGCTACAGGCCAATTTTCCTCTTACCCCTTGGCATTAGCGGCCTTCTGCCGCACGTGAAGATTGAAATTTCCACTGGCTAGAATGGCATCGCCGTACGCCAGTGATAGGTGGACGGGCGCGGTTGCAGCACCCAATATCAAATTTCCACAGGTTTAGTACGGAGTATGACAAACGATACAAGCACACTGCGTTCCTACTACGCAATGAAAAAAGTCAAAAAACTTGCACAAAAATCTGTTCGGCCATTGGCGCTACTGGTATGCGCAAGCTTTTTAGTGGGTTGCAGCAATTTGAGTGTCTTAGGCGAGACACAGCCCGTCCCAAAGTCAGTAGATACCAAAGCTCTAAAGCGTGTTGAACTGCCGAATACAGAGGTTCACGAACTGCCAGCTGATGACACGGGGCGCAAGTATCAAGTGTGGGTTTACTTGCCGCCTTCATATGCTCAAGCAGATAAACCCATGCCTGTAGTGTTTACGACCGATACGCCATACGCATTCCCGTTGATTCGCAGTATTGGTAGCCTCGTCGGTGCAAGGGGGCAGAATATTGAACCGTTCATTTTGGTGGGATTGTCATACGAGCCGGACCTGCCTCCGGGCGATAGTCGAAGTCGTGACTACACACCGACAAATCCTTTAATGGATGCGGCACGCAACCCTAAGCATTACTCCGCATCAACCTACGGTCAAGCGGCGGTTTACCGCGATTACATTGAGCGGCAAGTATTCCCGTTGATTGCGAAAAATTACCGAGCTGATATGAGCCGCAAGGTCTACATCGGGCAGTCTTATGGCGGGCTGTTCGGCGCATTTACATTGGTAACCAAACCTGAACTGTTTCACACCTATTTGCTAGGCAGTCCATCGCTCTGGTTTGATAAGCGCTCGATTTGGTCTTTTGAATCAGACTACGCTAAGAAGCGAAACGACCTGAAGGCTAGAGTAAAAATATACACAGGATCATTCGAAACAATCAAACCAGAACCGCGTTACACCAAAGAATTTGATTTGCTACAAGACATGTTTGATTTTGAGAAAAAACTCATGGTTCGGGGCTATCCGAGCTTGAGTATCAACGCGGAAATCGTGGTGGACGAAGACCATAGAACGATGGGGCCAACGTTCATTACGCGTGGGTTACTTTGGGCGTTGCCAGGGCGCGGCCCTTACACAGCCGATTGATTGATTGAGAAGATTTCAATTAGTCCCATGAGAACTGAATTGGCAGCTTGTGCAGCCCGGGCTGGCCAGCATCAACCACAACCGTGAAGCGATCTATACAGCAGCATGACCTATGGTGCATGGTGCCATCTACGTGTAGCGCAGCAGGATGGGCTCTGCAACTACCAAAACTAATAGTGAAACAACACTCTGTGTGACGAGCGGGTTATCACGGGGATCAAGAGATATACCCCGATGAGAGACTGCCACTGCGCAGGCGAGGCTTGCGCCAAAGCACCGGCTGGAGATCCTGGTCGGTTAGGCGGTGGGGTCGCAATCCGGTGGCTCCACGATTCACTCGTTCGTTGACTGGAGTTCTCATGATATTTTTGCTGAAGAAGGTCCCCCTCAGGGCGTTGATGTCGGTGTTGGCTGCTGCCGGTGTCGTAAGTGTTGCCCATGCCAATGTGCCCTCGCTTGATGCGGCACCTGTTGTTCTTGCCCAGGTTCGAGGCACCCACACCGACCGCCTGGTTGTCAAATACCGCAATGGCGCGCTGGAGCCCTCGGCCATGACTACCGGGGAGGCCTCGGCCAGCCGTTTCTCGGATGCCGTGCGCAACCGTTTGGCTGCCGAGCAAGGCTTCGCCATGACCACGCTGCACATCAACGGTTTGGGCGCTCAGATCATCAAGCTCAATCGCCATGCCCCCGTGGATGATCTGGTTGCGCTGGCCGCCAAAATGAAGGCAGAAGATCCTTCCATCGAGTATGCCGAACCCGACCGCATGATGTATCCCATGATGACCCCCAACGACACCCAGTACAGCAGCCTGTGGGGCATGCAGGGTGGCGCTGGCGGTATTCGTGCCAATACGGCTTGGGACACCACCACCGGAACGGGCGTTGTGGTCGCGGTGCTGGACACCGGGATACGCCCACACGCTGATCTGGCGGGGCAGACCGTAACCGGCTACGACATGATTGCGGACACCTTCATTTCAAACGACGGCACCGCGCGCGACGGCGATCCCTCCGATCCGGGTGATTGGTCCACTGCCGACCAATGTGGAGCCGGCAAGCCCGCCCGCAACTCCAGTTGGCATGGCACCCACGTCGCGGGCATCGTTGCTGCTGCCGGAAATAACAACATGGGCGTGATCGGCGTGGCCTTTGGCGCCAAGGTGCAACCCGTGCGTGTGCTGGGTCGCTGCGGCGGCTACACGTCTGATATTGCCGACGGCATGATCTGGGCCTCCGGCGGCACGGTGCCGGGTCTGCCCGCCAACGCCACGCCAGCCAAAGTGATCAACATGAGTCTGGGCGGCAATGGTGCGTGCGACAACACGACGCAAAATGCCATCAACAGCGCCCGCTCGCGCAACACCACTCTCGTGGTGGCAGCCGGTAACGAGAACCGGAACGCCTCCAACAGCAACCCGGCCAACTGCGCGGGCGTTATCACCGTGGCAGCCGTTGGGCCGACCGGTGGACGGGCCTATTACTCCAATTACGGCTCCGTCATAGACGTGGCTGGACCCGGAGGGGACCAGAGTTCCGGCAGCAGCAACGGTGTTTTGTCGACGCTCAACGCTGGTACTTCGACGCCCGGTGCGGATAACTACGTCTACTACCAAGGCACCTCCATGGCTACACCCCACGTTGCTGGTGTAGTGGCCCTGATGTACGCCGTAAAGCCCACGGCAACACCGACCCAGATCGAGACTGCGCTCAAGAACAGTACGCGCGCCTTTCCGGCCACCTGCAACCAATGCGGAACCGGCATCGTAGACGCGCCGGCCGCTATTGCGGCGATTGCCGGGGTCATTGTGACGCTGCCAACGGTGAATGAAAGCGAGTCAAACAACTCGACAGCCACGGCCAACACCATCTCGGCTTCTTCCAATGTCAATGGATCGTTATCCGGCACGACCGACACGGACTACTTCAAGCTGATTCTGCCGGCTGGCGCAACACTGACGGCCACCCTGAACCCGGGTGCTACCAAGGACTACGATCTCTACATCTACGACAGCAACGGTGCGCAGTTGACTGTGTCTAACGAGGACGTTGGCGTGATCGACGTTGCAACGACTACCAATACCGGCGCGAGTGCATTCGCCCGGTACGTGCGGGTCAAGTACTACTCTGGTGGTTCTGGTAACTACACCCTGAAGCTGACTTGGTAATCTAAGCTGCTGGCCCTCTCGGACCGCCTGCAAAACCGGGCGGGTTGGCTGGAGCGCTACTTGCGCCGCATGGTTTCAAACAAACCCATCAGCCAACACATGGGGCAGCCGCGTAGCAGCACGATGGCCCCAAGGCCCGCAATGGCGGACCATACGACACCATAGTTGCTCACATAGTAGGCCGCAAAAATCAGACCAATGGCGGCGGCGCCGCGCAGTAGATGAACCGAGACTGAGGTGCTGCAAAACATGGTGGAAACCTGTCTAAGAGTGAATGACTCTTACCTAGAGGCGCGGTTTTCACCAAAGGATTCACTTTTCTGAAAATAAATGCCATCAGGGAGACACTGACGCCGGTGGGCGCAACGACTCCCATTGCACCTCCAGAAACCGCACCTTCTCCAAGCCTGCAGCGTTGTACGGTGCAAGGTCTGTCTGGGCGTAGTCCGCGCGCACGGCCACGTCGCGTATGCCGAAGCGGGCCATGTCTTGCGGAGCGAGGAAATAGGTGTCGCGCACGTCGTAAGGTGGCAGTTTTCCAAACCAGGTGACAAAAGGGTCCACGCCAATGGTTTTGTAAAACTCCGCCTCCTGCGCGGCCAGCGTGTTCACTTCCTCCAGCCACGCTCCAGTGATAGGTGCCTTGCCGGTGCGGTGCAGGTAGAGCAGGTGTTGCATGTTGCCATGCCAGCCCACCAGGCCCAGGCCGGTGATGGACTTGTTCTTGCCCGCGGGAAAGATGTAGTTCGCACACGAAGAAAAACACTGACCAAAGACCTCAACATCCATGCCGCGGTCGTATATGACTTGCGCCATGCGAAGAGCCGGCGCCACGTGGCCGCCACCGGAGGTAATGAGCACACGGTTGACACCATGCTGCTCGACAGCACGCACGAATTCGTTCGCAACGCTGTCATAAATCAGGCCCTGGAATACGACGGTCTTGCCAGAGACCAACACGGGTGCAAACTTTTGGGTCGCGCAGCCCGTGAGGGCGACGCTGAGGAGGGCAATGGCTAGAGTTTTCACAATCGCATCATCAATTCTTGGAGGGTTCGGGGGCACCGTCTTTAAGCCAATAGCCGCTGGCTAGTGTGGACGAATGTCTTTCCATCGGTCTACCGACCATACCAAGCCACACGCCCAATACAAGGCTAGCGAAGCGGGCCAGTTCACATCGCGCATCAACTCCAACGCCGCGGGGTTCTGAAAACTCCAGTACAGCGCATAACACCCGTCTACAGTCCACCAAGTTGCCAGCAGCATCAATGGCCAATGTTTCCAGACACGGAACACAATGACTTGCAGCGACCACGCCGCTGACAGGTAAGAAAACCCGGCCATGATGAGGCTGATGGAGATGTCCCAATCCGGCGCCTGGTAATAAAAAGAGCCCACAATCAAAAGCACGATTCCGATGGCCAATGTCGCCAAGTTCCATCGGCTGCGGTACAGCATGCGGGGCGTGGGTGGTGCGGGTTTTAGAGTGTTCACGGTGTTGATGCGCTGTTGGAGCCGAGTCTACCGGGGCATGCGCCACATCTGAACGGAAAACGTCCCGCTTGTAAAATCGTGGCCTCTGCCAGCCTGAACACCGACACCCCATGACCCCACCCCACAACAAGCCTTTCGTGATCGGCGTCGCCGGCGGCAGCGGCAGTGGCAAGTCCACCGTCACGCGCGAGGTTCTTGCCTCCATCGGCCCGGAAATGGCCGCGGTCGTGATGCAAGACGACTACTACCTCGACCAGTCCCACATGTCGCCGCCCGACCGGCGCAAGACGAATTACGACCACCCGGCCGCGTTTGACTGGCCGCTGATGGTGCAGCATGTGCAGGCGCTGCTGAACGGCCAGGCGATTGAAATGCCCGAGTACGACTTTGCAGCAGACAACCGCTCCAGCAAGACCATTACCGTCAAGCCCGCGCCGGTGATCGTGATCGAAGGTTTGTTCGCGCTGTTCGATGCCGACCTGCGCGACATGATGTCGCTCAAGATTTTTGTCGACACCGCTGCTGATGTGCGCTTTATCCGCCGGCTGCAGCGTGACATGGCCGAGCGCGGGCGCAGTGCCGAGAGCGTGATCAACCAGTACCTGGAAACGGTGCGCCCCATGCACAAGCAGTTCATCGAGCCCACCAAGCGCAATGCCGATGTGATCTTGCCGCACGGCGCCAACGGGCCGGCGGTGGACATCATCACGACCAAGGTCATCAGCCTGATCCGCGATCTGGATAGGGGCTGATGCCTACGGCGCTATAGTGGTGTTTTGTTCGTTCTTAAGCCCATTGGAGCCACTGCCATGACCACTAATGCCGAAGCCTTGAGTGCCCAAGCCGTCAAGCTGCCGCCCGAGGAGCGCATGGAGGTTGTGGAGCGCATTTTGGACAGCCTGGATGAGCCCGATCCTGCAATGGACGCACTCTGGGCCAAGGAAGCCAATGACCGCCTGGCTGCCTACCGCCGGGGCGAGTTGAAAGCCGTGGCCCTGTCCGAGGTCACTGCCAAATACCAGGTTAACTCCAAAGCCACATGAGCATTCGTTTGCTGGAGCCCGCGCAGGTGGAACTGGATGAGGCGATTGCTTGGTATGCAGAACAGGCACCGGGACTTGGTGATGCGTTTCTGATCGAAACACTCAAGGTATTTAAGCTGGTGGATCAATTTCCAGCGGCGTGGCACCCATTGACACCCGAAATCCGACGTTGCCGGCTCAAGCGCTTTTCCTACAGCGTCGTCTATACACAAGACGGAACGGATGTGCTGGTGCTGGCAATTGCGCACCAACACCGAAAACCCAACTATTGGGGCGGCCGGCTGCGTTAGCACCATGCCCCGCCGCAAGCATCACCACGTCTACGTGGTCGAACTATCCAAAGACGTGCTGCTGGAGCCACGCTTTCGCAAGAACAACCCCAGTTACATCGATGGCAAGCCCTGTGTGTATGTGGGCATGACGGGCCTGGACCCGGACGTGCGTTTCGACAAACACAAGGCTGGCATCCAGTCCAACAGCTATGTGCAGCACTACGGCCTGCGCCTGCTGCCCGATCTGTACGAGGGGTTCAACCCCATGACCTACAAAGACGCGGTGGACAAGGAGATCGACATCGGCATCGACCTGCGCTCGGCGGGATTTGGTGTGTGGCAAGCTTGAGCCAATGGTGTAAAACCTAAGTTATGGACAGCACCTGGATCACCCAACTTCTGCAGCAAGACAGCAACTTGCTGGTCTTCGTCAACGTACTGCTGCAACAGCTTGGCCTGCCCGTGCCCTCCGTACCGACCATGGTGCTGGCAGCCAGCCAGTCCACCGGCTTGTTTGCACTATCGACCATGCTGCTGGCGGCGGTGTTGGCATCCTTGATTGCAGACTGGATCTGGTACGCAGCAGGCCGCAAGTTTGGCTACCGGGTGCTGGCATTGTTGTGCAGGATGTCCCTCAACCCCAGCTCCTGTGTCAATCAGACCGAGGCGCGCTTTACCAAATGGGGCGTTTGGTCGCTAGTGTTTGGCAAGTTCATACCCGGCTTTGCCACGGTAGCGCCACCGGTTGCAGGGGCCTTGGGCATGGCGCCATCTTCATTCTTTATGGCGTCTGCCATCGGCGCGGGCTTGTGGGCGGGCATGGCCTTGCTGGCAGGCTATGCCTTTCAGGCGCAGATTGAGGGCGCACTGGCGTGGATGACGGCGCATGGCATCCACCTCGCCCTGATCGGCGCTGCGTTGGTGGTGCTGGTGATAGCCTGGAAGTACTGGCAAAAGGTCCGGTTCGAGCGGCTGGCCGCCATGCAGCACATAGACATGGATGCGTTCACCCAAGCACTGGCCGGCCCGCGCCCGCCCCACATCATCGACCTGCGCAGCCACAGCCTGGCGACAGACACCGGCTTCATCCCCAACGCCCACCTCACCGAATACACCGCGCTGGCGCGCTCGTTGGCAGGTGTCGACAAGGACTACCCCATCGTGACGATTTGCGCCTGCCCACAAGATGCAGGCGCGGTGCAAGCAGCGCAAAACCTGCAGAAGCTCGGCTACCGCAACGCCTACCCGCTGCGGGGTGGCTTTGATGCATGGAAGGCGGCGCATGGCTGAACCCCTTATTGCCCAGTACGGCCCCGACGTGCCCCAGGCCATCGCCCGCATGGTCGCGGCGGTGCATCCGCGTTTTGATGTGGAGGCCTTCTTGCACGACGCCCTCACGGGATATGAAGCCCTGGCGCTGATGCCGCGCGGCAAACACATTGCACGCGCCCTGCACCGGCATTTGCCGGCTGACTATGGTGAAGCGCTGCGTATCTTGCTGGCGTCCACCGACCAGCCGCACGGGCGGGCGCCGGGCTTGTCGCTGGCCTCGTTTCTGTTTTTGCCGCACACGGTGTTCGTGTCTGAATTTGGGCTGGGGCACTTTGAGTTGTCCATGCAGGCGCAGCACACGCTTACCCAGCGCTTCACCGCGGAATTCAGCATCCGGCCCTTTCTGCAAAAACACACCGAGGCCACGCTGGAAAGGCTGGCCGAGTGGGCGACTGACCCCAGCGAACACGTGCGCCGGCTGGTGTCGGAGGGCACCCGGCCTCGCCTGCCCTGGGCGTCACGCCTGCCCGCATTCCAGCGCGACCCGGCACCGGTGCTGGCCCTGCTGGAACGGCTGAAGGACGACCCAGCGCTGTACGTGCGGCGCTCGGTAGCCAACAACCTGAACGACATCGGCAAGGACCACCCGGACGTATTGGCCGCTACGGCCAACACCTGGTTGCGTGACGCCACACCAGAGCGGCGCTGGATCGTGCAGCACGCGCTGCGCTCGGCCGTCAAACGGGGTGAGCCCGGCGCGCTGGCGGCGCTGGGTTTTGGCGCGTCGGCCGATGCAGCCATTAGCCAGCCCAGCATCACGCCACCGCGCGCCTCCATCGGAGGCCAGCTGGCAGTGGCTTTTGATGTGGCCAACAACACTGCCCAGCCACAGCGGGTGCTGGTGAATTTTGCGGTGCACTACGTCAAGGCCAACGGCAAGAGCAGCGCGAAAGTGCTCAAGCTCAAGCTCAAGACCTTGGACTTGGCTGCGCACGAGACGCAGCGAGTGGGCAAGACCATTTCTCTGGCCGAGATGACCACCCGCAAACACTACCCCGGCTGGCACCGGGTGGATGCGATCCTGAATGGGCGGGCGCAGGCGCTGGGCGGTTTTGAGTTGCTTGCAAGTTGAGGCAATTTGCCCCGCCTGGGAACCACCAAGTAGCTACCTTTTTAGTAGCTAAATGGGCTTACTCTACGGGGGCTAAAGGTACATTTCACTCTCACCCCCTTGTCTTGATACGCTTTGCTTCACCCTCCAAGGCAAAGCGCAACAGGGACCCTGAATCGAGGGTTTCGTAAGGTAACCAGGCACACACGTCTGCCCATTGCTTCTTGCTGGCTGGGGAGTAAATTTGCCGACGGCCCCATTGGTCCAAGAAAGCATCGACATGCGGCTTCAACTGCGTTTGCATGTCTGCCTCTGCAAAACGGGTCAATGACACCAAATGAATGCCCAACCAAATCGATACATGACCTGCGTAATCGATAAGGTGGACAAAGAAATCAAGTTCATGGCCGCGCGCCTGGGCAATGGGCAGCAAGTCCTCATAGGCCAAATGGTCGCTAGTTTTAAGTGACAGCTCAAAGCACTTGCGCACCACGGACATGTCACCATCGCTCAGCGCCCGTGTCAAAAATTCGTACCGTGTTGTCGACGCAAAGTTGCACAGCGCATCTACAGCAGCCTTGCGCAGCGAAGGGTTTGGATCCTGCAGTGCAGTTTGAAGGCAATCTATGGTGTCGGCCTGACCGATCTGGCCCAAGCCTTCGAGCGCATAGCGTTTTAACCGGGGAGTGCTTTGTTCATTCAATACGCGGCGATAGGCAGGGACCAATTCTTGTTTGCTGTCCTTACTCCAGTGGCGCGCCAACCAGCGTATCGCATACGAGCGGTCCCACAGAGCGCGCTCAACCAAGGTCTCTGTGTCAATCAGCTCTTTGCGTCGCAGGGCGACAAAGAACGCGCGCCGCAGGGGCATGGCTCGCACTAGGTGAGTTTTTTGAAACCAAGCAATCAGTGCGTCGTCTGGCAGGGCATACACATCTGGCTCAACGCTGGTTGCAATACCGGGGTCACCGCAGCGCATAGCCACTTCTATCCGTTCCGGGCCGGTCCAGGCAAACTTCCGCAGGCACCGCGTCCAGCATGCCCGCCGGACCTTCGCGTGTTGATGCATCAGGCCGGCAACCAACGCGTCGTGCCCTTCCTCTGCTTCAAGGCTGCGCTCTACCGCCGCATGTACGGCCGCATGGTCCACACGGCTTTGTGCGGTGATGGCACTGAGTTCAGGAAGCGCGTCAACCACAGCAGCGACGGGTATCTCGGCCAACCACTTCAGTGTCAATTGCAACGCCAGCGCCCGGTTACCTGGCACATAGTCGTTGAGTCGTTGTAGTGTGGGTTTGAAAGCCTCCTTCCAGTCGTGAAGCGCTAGCCCACGCAGGCAAAACTCACGCACGTAGCCGCTGCGGTTATCCAAATTGGCCAAAAACGATTCCGGCGCAACGGCCAATACTTGCACGTCCTCTAGGGTCTTGGCTGGATACCACAGTACATACACTTTGTTAAACGCTTCCCCGCGAACCGTGTAGTAGCCGTAATCGTCGATGGAATCGTCAACGTAGTGCGGTCGCTGCGTGGGAACTTGGGGTGCTGGCACAGTTTTGGGTGCCATCAGTTTCTTCATCAATTCTTGAAAACCCATCGTCGTTCACCTTTATTGACTACTTCGAATACGCCTTGCGCGAGCCGTCTTCAAACAGCTCGTCATCACTAACCAGCCTGCCGGATTCGTCCCACACCTTCTGGCGGGTGATCTTGCCCTTGGCATCAAACGTGTCTTCCTGCGCTAATCTGCCGTTGGCAAAGAAAGTCTGGTGCACACCCACCGGACGTTCGCCGTAGCGGCCTTCCAGCGCAAAGCGGCCTTGTGTCTTGGGCTTGCCCTGGTCGGTGTAGCGCTGGGTGTCACGCAGCTCGGCAGCGCCCTCCAGCGTGTAGACATCCTTCTGCTGCGGCTGGCCGTTCAGGTAGAAGCGTGACTCGGCGGCCAGGCGGCTGCGTTTGCGGCCACTGCTGGTGTCCACCACCTGGTACTGGCGTTCGGCCACCAGGGTGCCACTGGTGTGGAAGTCGGCCTCGCGCAGCAGCAGTGCCGGGCGGCCGGCGGATACGTCCCACAGCCTTTCGCGCCGCTTGCCACCGCCCTCCGCGTAGTAAGACGTTTCGCGTTTTTGCATGCCGCCGGGCAGCAGCTCTTCTTCCAGCTCGGGCTTGCCATTGGCAAAGAAGGTGGTGTTTTTTTGCTCGATACCTGCCATCAGCACGATGGTGCTGCGCAAGTCGCCCTTGTGGGAATGGAGGTTGACGGTGGACGGCACGCCGTCAAAGCCGCACAGCTTGGCATCGTTCACATGCGGGGCCAGCAGCGGCTTGGGGCCGCAGCGCAGGCTGGCCAGTTGGCCGGTGGCGTGGTACTCCGCAACGGCGCCTTCGCGTTGGCTCGCCCCGTCATTGCCAGCCACCCATTCGACCTTGCGCTGCTTGCCATCTGCAAACCACTGGCGGCGCAGGCCGCGGGGGTTGCCATTCACGTTGGTGAACTCCAGCACCAGCTGGCCATTGGTGGCCCATTCACGCTCAGGGCCTTCGTGCGGGCCGTTGGCGGTGATGGTGAATTCCTTGACCAGTGTTCCGTCGCGGAAGTAGCGGCTCAGGCCCACGCTCTTGCCGTCGCGCAGCTCATATTCACGCTCCAGCAGGCCGCTGCTGCGGTCCTTGCAGCGCACCATGCCGGTCTTGCCGGCAGTCTGGGAGCCATCACTGGTGTTGATGTGTTGGCCCTGGAATTCGCAGTCTTGTATGGCGTGGGCGGATGGGCAGGCCAGGGTGGTCAGCACGGCTGCGGCGCAGATCCAGGCGGCAGCGGGTTTGGACGGAAGTCCGGGATGCTTGGGTGGGGTCATGTGCTTGATACTACCAATGCGCCCAGCTAGCCGAGCTCCATTCAGCAACGCTACCCTTTTAGTAGCAGACAATACCCTTTCCACGGGGGCTAGCGGCATATTTCATTTACAAGCCTCCAGCGCCAGCGTGTACCGCTGCTTTGCGCTGGCAGTCGCCCCCAGGCGCGCATAAAAGCGTATGGCATCCACATTCCAGTCTGGCGTCTGCCATTGCAGCGTGCTGCAGCCCTGGGCACGCGCAAAGGCCTGCACCGTCTGCATCAGCATCTGTCCGCCGCCTTGGCCGCGGGCGGCTTGGGCCAGGTACAGGCAGTCCATATGCGCAAAGCGCTGACCAGTCAGCGTAGCGAAATCCAGCGTGGCGCTGGCGTAGCCCACTGCGCCGCCGCCGCCCTGCTCTTCCAGCAGCCACGCATGCAGTTGCCCGCTGGCCAACGCCATGTGCAAGCGCAGTGCGTGGCCGTCTGCGCTGTAGGGCAGACGCTCATACGCCGCATGGTCTGCGCACAGCGGGGCCAGCGTGGCGGCATCTGCGGGCAAGGCAGCGCGCACCACCAATGCAGTCACCGCGCTGCAGCCTGCGGTTGCTAACACGCGCACTCTATAGCGGGGGCGTCCGCCGGCATGGCGCCGGGTGCGCTGCCGGTCGCAACCGGCTGGCCGTCGCGCTGCCAGAAGTCCAGGCCGCCCAGCATTTCCTTCACGGTCAGGCCCAGTGCGGCCAGCTTGTAGGCGCCCTTGGTGGAGCCGTTGCAGCCTATGCCGTCGCAGTAGGTCACATAGACCTTGCTACGGTCCAGCGCGGCTGTGCTGGCTGCGTCCATCAGGCGGTGCGGGAAGTTGATGGCGCCGGGCACATGGCCTTTGGCGTACAGCTCGGGCGAGCGGGTGTCGACCACCACCAGGGCGTCAACGCTGTTGCGCAAGTCTTCGGCCACGTCCCAGGCGTCGGCGTGGAAGCTGAGTTTGTGGCGCATGTAATCAGCCGTTTGGGCTGGGCTGGCGGGTGCGAAGGCAAGCACTTGGGATGGGGCGGTGGTTGTTGTCATGGTGAAGACCTCCGGTTGTTAAGTTGAATCAGGAAGCCTTGCGGCCATGGATGCAGTGTAAAAGGCGGTGGACTTATCATTGATACCAATTTACCAACACCAATAAGACCAATGAAGGCTGCGCAACCCACTTTGTGGATGGGGCTGATGGACGCCACCGCCCGCCCCGGCATGGGCCTGCGCGAGCGCCTGTGTGCCGCGCTGCGCGATGCCATGCGCCAGGGCACGCTGGCCCAGGGCGCTCGCCTGCCCGCCACACGGGTGCTGGCGCAAGACCTGGCCCTGTCCCGTGTGACAGTGGAGGCCGCTTATGCACAGCTGGAGGCCGAGGGTTATGTCGTGCGCCGCACCGGCCAAGGCAGCTTTGTAGCACTGCAGGCGGAGACCGCCGCAGCACCCACACGGCGGCGCACCACAACTGGCCGAGCACTGGCGCACACGGCCCTGTTATCCCGCCGAGGCCAAGGCATGGTCGACACCGGCGGTTGTATGGAGCCGATGCGCCTGCAGGCCTTTGCCGCGGGCAGCCCGGATTTACGGGCCTTTCCGCACACGCTATGGCGCCAGCTGACCACCAAGCGCTTGCGCCACAGCCCCGAGGCGCTGATGCGGTATGGCGACCCGCAGGGCCGTGAAGACCTGCGTGAGTCCATCGCGCAGTACCTGGTCAGCTCACGCGGCGTGCGCTGCACGGCTGCGCAGGTGCTGGTATTGACCAGTTCGCAGCAGGCGCTGCAACTGCTGGCCACCCTGCTGCTGGACCCCGGTGACCGCGTGTGGATGGAAGACCCCGGCTACCGCGGCGCGCGCACCGCCTTTGCCGCCAGCGGCGCACAGCTGGTGCCGCTGCCGGTGGATGCACACGGCCTGGTGCCCGATTTCAGCCTGCCCGCCCCGCGGCTGATCTATCTCACACCCACCCACCAATACCCCACCGGCCATACGCTGAGCCTGCAGCGGCGCATGGCCTTGGTGGACTACGCGCAGCGCCAGGGCTGCTGGATGGTGGAAGACGACTACGACAGTGAATTCCTCTACGACGGTCGCCCCACACCCAGCCTACAGGGCCTGGACGGTGGTGGGCGGGTCATCTACGTCGGTACCTTCTCCAAGACGCTGTTCCCCTCGCTGCGCATCGCCTACGCCGTGCTGCCCGAGGCCCTAGTGCAACCCATGGTGACGGCTCGCAGCGTGTACGACGGCCATGTGGCCCAACTGGCGCAGGCGGTCACAGCCGACTTCATGGCGCAAGGCCACTTTGCCGCCCACCTGCGGCTGATCCGCCAGCTCTACCGCAGCCGGCGTGACCTGCTGCTGGACCTGATCCAACGCCAGTTGCCCTGGGCCCGGCCACTGAACAGCACGGGTGGTTTGCAGCTCAGCGTGACTCTGCCACCGGGCAGCGAGGCTATCCTGACCCGCCAAGCCGCCGCACTGGGCATCGCCACACCCAGCCTCAGCAACCTGTACAGCCAGCCCAGCGCCGCAGATGGCTGGCTGCTGGGTTATGCGGCACTGCAGCCGGCGGAGATTGAGGCGGCGGTGGCGGCGCTGGGTAACTTAAAGTTGCGTTTTTGAAAAAGAGTAGCTATGCCTTTCACCCCCCTGCACATGGGCCCCGGCCTGGCGGTCAAAGCCGTCATGCAAAGAAAATTCTCGTTGATGGTGTTTGGCTGGTCACAGATCGTCATCGATCTGCAGCCGCTGCTGGCGATGACAACCGGACTGGTAGAGCTGCATGGTTTTTCACACACACTGCTTGGCGCGACCTTGGTAGGCTTGCTGAGTGGTGCGACTGGCAAACACCTGGGGGAATGGGGCCTGCGCGTGTTGCGCGAACCGCGCCACTTGCCTATCAGCTGGCGTGTGTCGTTCGGCAGTGCGTTTATCGGCACCTACAGCCATGTGCTCATCGACAGCGTGATGCATGTGGATGTGTTTCCGTTCTCTCCGTTCGACCTTTCCAGGCCATTGCATGCTCTCATTTCCATTGACGCATTACATGTGCTCTGCCTGGCGCTTGCGGTGGTGGGCGGCGTGGTGTGGTGGGTGGTGGATCGGCTGCGGCGGCGCTGACACACGTGCGCTATCCGACAGACCAAAACACATGCCTGGCATGTAATGGCCGTTTAGGAGCCCAGCATGACCACCCAGCACGCCACGATCAACGACCACGTAACCTACACCCCCGGCGACGGCGCAGCCATCGTGATTCCGCAAGGCCCGGTGGAGATTGAACTGTCAGCCGACAGCGCCACGCTGAGCTGGACGGACGAGAACGACACCGCCGGTTCGGCTGCCATTCCACTGATCCAATACAACGAATACGTGAAGCAAAAGCGCATTACGCTGAAAGCTCGCAATTAGCAAGAGAAGAAGAGCAGGTCTTCCGTGCGCTGCCCCACAGATCGGTACGCAATCCGCAGCGTTTAATGGAATTCAGTGGTGCAGCCATGCACCATTCGCCCCAAAACAACACCTCAGGAGAGCTGCCATGACCCAATATGCCACCATCAATGATGACCATGTGACATACCGCCCCGGTGACGGTGCGCCGATAGAGATTCCGCAGGGCCCGGTAGAAGTAGAACTGGCGCCCGATAGCGCCACGCTGAGTTGGATGGAAGAGAACGGCGCCGCCGGGTTGACCGCTATTCCCCTCACGGAATTCAACGAACATGTGGAGCAGAACCGGATTACGGTTGATGTTGAAGACACCGCCAGCGTCGCTCTGGCCTGATCACCCATAAGCGATTTACCCCACCACGTAACAACTACAGCGCGGCCCCCATAGCCCCTGCCTTCTGCAGCCAGTTCCCACGCTGTTCCGCCGTGGAGTGAATGATCGGCCCCAGCATCAAAGTCTTGGTCGGGCGAATGCCGCAAAACGCCAACGTCGTCTTGCGCATCTGGTGGATAGCCGGCATGCGGTAGACCCAGCGGTAGTACCAGGGTGGTGTGTCCATGGGCACGAGCAGGTGTGCAGTGCGGCCTTTGAGCAAGGGCACCGGGAAGGATGAACCCTTGTTGAACTTGTAGGCCCAGCCCGAGGTAAAAGCGCGGTCTAAAAAGCCTTTTAGCAATGCGGGCACACTGCCCCACCACACCGGAAACACCCACGCAATATGCTGCGCCCACAGAATGTTGTCTTGCGCGGCCAGCAGGTCAGGCTCCAACGCCTGCTTATGGGGGTTGCTGCCATGTAGCAGCGCGTCAAACCGCAGGTCGCCTAGGCGCAGCACACGCACCGTGTGACCTGCAGCCTGCGCGGCCTGGGCATAGGTGTCGGCCACGGCCGCGCTGAAGCTGGTGTTGGACCCATGGCCCAGGATGACAAGTACGTTGTGGGAATTGCTTGTGACAGACATGAAAGATTGGGCTCTGTGGATAAGGAACCCCGACCATAAGTCTGCCCTCAAGGGCAGAGTCAAGCCAGTTCGGCGCAGGCACGGATCTCGATGTTGATTTCCTGCAACTGCAGGTCCAACTGCTGCAGGCGTTTTATCTCCAACGCAATCTCTGCTCGGCGCTGGTCCACCTGCTCTGCCATGGTGGCCCAGTTGGGTTCCACCTTGCCGCCGTCCATGGATGCGCCCACGTCCGCCAGCTTGAAACCCATGGCCTGGGCCTGTTTGATGAGACGCACCTGTGTCACATGTTTGTCGTTGTAGACCCGGTAGGCTCCCATGCGGGTCACGCTGCCCAATAGGCCCAGGGATTCGTACAGGCGAATGGCCTTGGGCGTGGCGCCAGCGCGTTTGGCAAGTTCACCGATATACATGGGGGAAAGACTCCTACGGTCGGGTGGGATGAAGGGCAGTAGGATAGCGTCATGTCGCATTCCACCACCACCTGCCCTTCCTGCCGCGCCCCCATGCATATGCATGCACTGCCCGGTAACCATGGCCATACCGTCGAGCTGGACCTGTGCTTCCAATGCCAGGGGATGTGGTTTGACCCGCAAGAGAACCTGAAGTTGACGCCGGCAGCAGTGGCTGAACTGTTTCGCCTATTGCATGAGCATCGTGGGGACGCTCACCATCCTCTGTCCAACGACCTGGATTGCCCGCGTTGCCGTGGTGGTTTGACACAGGGTTTTGACCTGGTGCGCAGTGGGCGCTACATCACCTACCGCTGCGGCAACGGGCACGGGCGCTTCAGCCCTTTTTCGTCATTCATGGTGGAAAAAGGCTTTGTGCGCCAGCTGACCCGGCCCGAGATCGAAGACATTGCCAAACGCGTGGCAGTGATCCATTGCACCAGCTGCGGTGCCCCGGTGGACATCCGTAAAGACGCGGCCTGCCCGCACTGCCGCTCGGCCTTCTCGTTGCTGGACCCCAAGGCCGTGGAGAAGGCGCTCGAAGGCTATGCACATGCCGGCAAGGGCGCGGCCCACCCTTCCGAGAAGACGCCGGATATTGCAGACGCGCTCATCATGCTGGAGCGCGACAACCAACAGGCCAAGCGCGAGCAGCAAGCCCAGACCGGCAGGCTGTTCACCAGCAAAGACACAACGGCCGAAGTGGACCTATGGTCCATTGGCATCGCACTGATTGCCAGCGTGCTGGATGATTGAAGTACTACCCCAGACCTTATGCTCAGCCCCATCAAAAACCTGCTCGCCCAATTCTTCAACCCCACCGCAGGCGACCCATCGCCGGCCTTCAACGAGGCACATGGCCTGCAACTGGCAACGGCCATGCTGTTGGTCGAGGTCATGCGTTCGGATGCCAACAGCAGCTCCACCGAACGCTCCGCCGCCGTGGCTGCACTGCGCCACAAGTTTGCACTGACCGACGACGAATTGCAGCAACTGCTGGCCAAAGCGGAGCACAGTGCCAGGGACAGCAATGATTACTTCCGCTACACCAGCGCCATGAACGAGCAGTTCACACAAGCCCAGAAAATCCAGGTGGTGGAATACATGTGGCAAGTCGCCTACGCCGATGGACACCTGGACGCCCATGAGAACCACGTGATCAGCAAAGTGGCCGGCCTGCTGCACGTGACCCACGGTGAATACATCGCAGCCAAGCTACATGCCAAGCAGGCGGCGGGGCTGCAAAGCTAACGAAACACCTTGGCGCCGGTCCCAGGTTTTCGCCGCGGCTTGACGCTACCCCGGTAAACACCCACGTCGAATGACTGCCGCTGCGCCAGTAAGTCTGGCGCATCGATCAATGCCGCTACTTCCACAATGTCGGATTCGGTCACGCCCAGCGCCCGAAAGTGTGCCTGCCATCCATTCACCACGGCGATGATGCTGGCAACAGTATTGGCAGCATCCAGCGGGGACAGGTTAAAGGATTCAGCCCCGCCCATGGCCTCTGCCAAGCTGGGCTCGCGACTGGTCTCAGACACCATGAACTGATGGGCCAACGCGCCCGATCCGGTGGGCGCTACGTCGTACGCGGGGCTTAGCTCCAGCTTCATCGTGCGACCGTGGGTGTGGCACAGCAGGGCGTGGTTTTTTTCATGGTCATCAGTGTTGGCGACCAGGATGTTGAAGACCATGCGCCTGAAAAGCTCCTGCAACTGCGCGTCCAGCGTGCGCGGATCAGCAGCACGCCGCAATGCGCGGGCCAGTTGCGGGTAGCCAAATTCGGGGTCCATGCCGTCGGGCACTTCAGAACGCAGCAACGTGCAGGCTGAGATGCTGTGCACACGTTTGCCCCCCGCGCGGTCGAAGCGTTTGACGGCCAGTGCGTGCTCGGCGCCCAGCGGAATGGGCAGGGTGTGTGCAACCTGCATGCCCGCCTGTTGCGCCAGCGTCATCGTGGCGTGTTCGACCAAAGGCAGATCGAAGGGCTCTGCGTTGAAGAACTTCAGCACCCACTCTTCACCATCTATGGCAATGGCGGCTTTGGGCTTGGCGCCGCCCAGGCTTCCGCCAGCGCCAATCAAGGCGCGCTGCTGTGCCTGTAGCTCGCCCTCGCCCGACTCGATGATCTGTACCGCTGTATTAAGGTCAGCAGCGTCCTCCAGACGCGGCAACGTTCGCTGCAGAAATGGCGTGTACGCATTGTTGGATGGGCACACGCCGATGGCGCCAAAACGTTCGTCGCCAGCAAAGTACAGGTTGTCAAACACCGATGCGCCAGGCTTGTACAAATACCGAATCACTTTTTCACCCCAGCGGTCGGGGCGGGCATCGTCCAGCGCGCCGGGTGCGCCGGGCAGACGGCCGTTGCGGTGCACGGGCGTGAAAGTTTGCTCGACCAGCGGCATGTCGTCACTCAGCGCAAAGCCGGTTTTCAGCCAGGTCTGGTCGTAGTACAGGCCCACATCACCATTGGTTTGCCGGATGATCTCGCCAATGAGTTGTGGATGCTGCGGGTCCAGCAACATCCAGGCATAGAGCTTGTCGGGAGACTGTTGCTGGGTTGGCTTTGTGGACATGGCGAGCCCTACTTTTCCACAGATTTTTGAGCCGCCGGCGCCTTGGCCGCAGCTCTGGTTTTGTGCGCCGCCTTGGAGCGGGCCTTGCCCAGGTCGATGGCTTGCTGGATATCGAGCTCCAGCGCGCCCTTGTCAAATTCGGGCGACGCAATGCGTGCCAGCTCCCCATCACGGCCAATGAGCCACAAGGCCGTGGCGTAGATACCAATGGATACGGCCGGGTCGCCAGACTCCATGCGCATCAGTGTGGGGATAGATACCCCCACGCGTTTGGCACGGGTTGCCAAAGATTCCTTGCGGCGCACCCGCGCAACCGCCAGGTGCGAGCCCAAGGCTTCCAGCGCACGTTGGGTTTGCGGGGGCAGCTTGGACAGGGCTAAGGCTTGTTTTGGCATATTTTATAAATATAGATTTTATCGAACTAGCAATATTCGTCAATATCTATATTTATATCTACCAGACACGCCCGTTACCAGCAAAGAGGAACAGGATCCCTGCCAGGCGCTAAACCGGCACCGGGTACAGCGGCTTGCCCGTCGCCACAAAGGCATCCAGATTGCCCAGCGTGGTGCTGGCAATTGCCGCCAGCGCATCTTCGGTAAAAAAGCCCTGGTGCCCGGTTACCAGCACATTGGGGAAGGTCAGCAGGCGGGCAAACACGTCATCCTGAATGCCGGCGCCAGACAGGTCGCGGAAGAACAGGCCACCCTCCTCCTCGTACACATCCAGCCCCAGGCTGCCCAGCGTGCCGGCCTTGAGCGCCGCAATGGCGGCCTGGGTGTCGACCACCGCGCCGCGGCTGGTGTTGAGCAGCATGGCGCCGCGCTTCATGCTGGCAAAGGCGGCGGAATTGATCAGGTGGTGGGTTTGGGGTGTCAGCGGGCAGTGCAGGCTGACCACATCGCTGCGCGCCAGCAGCTCGGGCAGCGGCACGTATTGCACACCCATGGCCACACACTGCGGGTTGGGTGTGGGGTCTGCCGCCAGCAGTGTGCAGCCAAACCCGGTCATCAGGCGGCAAAAGGTTTCGCCAATGCGGCCTGTGCCCACCACCCCCACGGTGCGGCCGTGCACATCAAAACCCAGCAGGCCATCCAGCGCAAAGTTGCCCTCACGCACGCGGGCGTAGGCGCGGTGGATTTTGCGGTTCAGCGTCAGCAGCAAGGCCAGTGTGTGTTCGGCCACGGCGTAGGGTGAATACTCGGGCACACGGCCCACGGCTATGCCCAGCTCTTGCGCAGCTGCCACGTCCACCTGATTGAAGCCCGCACAGCGCAGCACCACAAGGCGAACACCCAAGGCTTGCAAGCCTTGCAGCACCGTGCGGTCCAGCTGGTCGTTGACAAAACCACACACGGCATCAGCGCCCGCAGCCGTGGCCACGGTGCTGGCATCCAGCCGTGCCTCCAAGAAATTAAAGCTGTGGCCGCCGAAGCCCTGGGTGCGCTCCAGCGCCTGGCGGTCGTAGAGGCGGGTGCTGTAAACGGTGACTTGCATGGTGGTTTACTTCGTTTTTTATAGCGACTCAATCAGATTACACGGGGGCTACAGCCCGGTTTGTTCAAAGTCTATAAAGCCGTGTTCGACATTGGTTGCCACCAGCTTGACCTGTACCTTGTCGCCCACCCGCAGTGCGTTGGCGCCGCGGATCACCTTGCCCTCTGCAGGCGGATTCAGCAGGCGGACCCACACGCCGTCGGCCGCATGGCCGGTGACGATGGCGTCAAAGCGTTGGCCTATACGCGACTCCAGCAACAGCGCCGCCTCGGACTTGCGCATGTGGCGCTCCACCTTTTGCGCAGCATCTTCCTGGCGTGTGCAGTGCACGGCCAACGCATCCAGCTCGGCATCGGAATAGGGTGCGGGCCGCCTGGCCAACGCGGCCTTGAGCAGGCGCGCGGTGATCAGGTCCGGGAAGCGCCGGTTGGGTGCGGTGGAGTGTGTGTAGTCATTGACCGCCAGGCCGAAGTGCCCGATGGCCTCGGCACCGGGTGACTCCAGCACATATTCTCCGCGGCCCATCAGTTTGACAATCACCAGCGACAGATCGGGAAAACGCAGCGGGTCGGCCCGGCGGCGTTTGGCCAGAAAATTTTCCAGGGCCTTGGAGTTGGGTTCGGCCGGCAATACCTCGCCATACTCTTTGGCCACGCCCACAATGCGCAGCCAGCGTTCGGGTGAACGCACCACGCGGCGCAACGAGGCCACCCCCTGCCCCGCCAGATAACGTGCAGTGCAAGTGTTGGTGGCGATCATCACCTCTTCAATCAGCTGGCGGGCACGGTTGTGCACCTGCAGGTGGATGTCGGCCACACGTTCACCGTCAAAGGTGACACGCGGCTGAAAGCTTTCAAACTCCAGCGAACCTTCACCGTAGCGGCGAGCCCGCAGTTGCTGGGCCAGCGCATCCTGCGTGCGCAGCTGCGCGTCCAGCCCTGGCACGGCGGTGGCCGCGGCGGGCAGGTCGCCTTTGCCATCGAGCCAGGCACTGACCGCGTCGTAGGCCAGCTTGGCCTGGTTGCGCACCTTGGCGCGGTAGATGGTGGAGCCAGCCAATGAAGCGTCGGCGTTGAACACCATCTCGGTCACCATGGCCAGGCGGTCCTGCTGCGCGTTGAGTGAGGTCAGGTCGGTGGACAGGCGCTCGGGCAGCATGGGGAAGATGCGGGCCGAGGTGTAGACCGAGGTGGTGTTGGTGCCGGCATGGTGGTCAATGGGTGTGCCCTGCGGCACTAGTGCATCCACATCGGCAATCGCTACCCACAGGCGCACGCTGCCGTTGGGCAGGGCCTCGGACGTGGTGAGCTGGTCCAGGTCCATCGAGTCGTCATTGTCAATGGAGCACCACAACAATGCGGTCAGGTCGTGGATGGCGGGGTCGTTGTCTGCGCCGGGGCCGGTGATGGTGGCCAGTTGCTGCTCCACACGTTGCGAGAACTCGGGCAACAGACCACGCTCGGTCATGGCCTGGATGGCAATGCGAACGAGGTCGCTGCGGTGGTGGGGGCGATGGTGGTGGGTTTGCATTGGGCCAATATACGCTGTGCAAACTGCTGTGTCTGTACAGTGCGGCACTTAGCGGCCCATCAATCACCACACAACCCCTTCCATAGAAAGAGCAGCACATGCAACAACACCACGTCACCGGAAGTTTCGATGTCCAACTCACACCCCAGGCCGCTAGCGCCGGCATCGAGTCGGCCAAGCTGGGCCGCCAGACGCTGAACAAAACCTTTCACGGCGACCTGAACGCCACCAGCCTTGGCGAAATGCTGGCTGCCATGACAGAGGTCAAAGGCTCGGCCGGATACGTGGCCATGGAGCGTGTAACCGGCACGCTGCTGGGCAAACAAGGCAGCTTTGTGCTGATGCACACCGGCGTCATGAACCGGGGTACACCACAACTGACGGTGCAGGTGGTGCCCGATTCAGGTATGGATGCGTTGACGGGGTTAACGGGGCAGATGGCAATTCAGGTCACCGACGGGCAACATGTCTATACCTTTGATTTCACGCTCCCGTGAGCCGCAAGCAATAAAAGACTTGAAAAATACTTACCCTTGTCCTCTGTGGGCTAGGTTGTGGATAACAGTGTTCACAAGCCGCCAAAACCGCGCCAGGCTTGGCTGCCCAGACCGTGCCTTGTTTTTAAGCGGTTGTGGGATGGGCGATTTCGTCGGCTGGCGACTGTGTTAAGGCGGTACTTGCGGAAACGGGCCGCAGCGCCAGGCCACCGTGCAAATGCCGCACCTGTGCAAGCCCCTGGCTGCGCAACCACTGTGCGGCCTTCAGGCTGCGTTTGCCGCTGCGGCACACCATCACCACTGGCTCTGTCTGAGATTGCAGCCAGATCGCGGGCAACGCGGACATGGTGCTCAAGGGAACGTTGATGGCGGCGAGTGTTCCATAGCGCATGCCGCGGCTGGCGTGGTGCTCTGCTGCCTCGCGCACATCCAGCAGGCGGGTCTTGGGATGTTGGGCGAGAAAGGCGCCCAAGGCTTCCCAATGCAGGGTCATGGCGGCTGCCTCTTCTTCGCTACAGGGCAGGTCCAGCGCAGGTATGCCGCCTTGCGTTGCGCCGTCGTCACCGTTGTGCAGTGCCAGCAAGGCCTGGCCGCAGCGGGAAATTGCGGCACAGGCATTGGTGATCAGTTGTGCGCCGGCCAAGGGCCCTATCGACAAACGCACGGCTGATGTGGTGCGCCACGCGGGCAGACCCATGGCTTCCAGCACATAACTGGGCGCTGCCTTGGCCGCACTGCAGGCACTGCCGGCACTGACACGCAAACCAGCCGCATCCAACACATCCAGCATGGTTTTGCTGCTGATGCCGGGCACCGAGAAGTTCAACGTAGTGGGCAGGCTGTGCTCCAACGGCACGTTGAAGACGATGGCCGGAAAGGCGCTGCGCAGGCTGCGTTCCAACTGGTCGCGGTAACCACGCAACGTGGCATGGCTGGCAAAGGTGTCGCCCTGCTGCAGGGCATCCAGCACGGCTCCCAGTGCGGCGATGCCGGGCATGTTCTCTGTGCCGCTGCGCAGGCCGCCTTCTTGCCCGCCGCCAGCCATCAAGGGCGTGAACGGCGCGCCGCGGCGCACATACAGCATGCCAATGCCTTTGGGGGCATACAGCTTGTGGCCGGAGAACGGCGCGTAGTCTATGCGGCTGTGTTGCAGGTCCAGGTCCATCTTGCCAAGGGCTTGCACACCATCCACCAGCCACAGGGCTTGGCTCTGGGACTGGACCAGCATCTCCTCAATGGCGGCCAGGTTGGTGATGACGCCGGTCTCGTTGTTCGCGGCCATCGTGCACAACAGGGCAGTGTGGGGCAACCAGTCGGCCAATGTCTGCAGGTCGTGCTGGCCCTCGCTGTCTACTGGCAGGGCTCTCAGCTCCAGCCCCAGGGCCAACACGTGGTTCCAATGCTCCAGCGCCTGTGGCACGGCCTTGTGTTCTGTGGCGCCGTACACCAGCAAACGACTGCCCTGCCCTGCACCACGCGGCCCTATCGCACGCAGGGCCGATAACACGGCGGTCTGGATGCCCTCGGTGGCGCCGCTTGTGAACAGCACATGCCCGTCACCCGCGCCCAAGACCTGCGCCGCAGTGGCACGGGTCTGGTCCAAAAGGGCCCTGGCCACGATGCCAGTGGAATGGCTGCTGCTGGGGTTGCCAAACTGCTCACGCATGGCACGGGTTGCGGCGGTTATGGCGGCGGGCAACACATGGGTTGTGGCGTTGGAATCGAGGTACAGGGAATGGGGCATGGTCGGGGTGAACAGAGTCGGTTGGCGTGGCCCAAAGTGTAGAAAGTCCGGGCGATAAAAGCATTCCAAATTTCACCCAATACGGGGACAATATAGAACAAAATATCCAAATTTCAACGATTGGTAGAACAGTATGCTAGACAGACTCGATATGCAGATACTGGATGCCCTGCAGCGCGACGCCACACTGTCCATGGCGCAACTGGGCGCGCAGGTGGGGCTATCCAGCACACCCTGCTGGAAACGCGTCAAACGGCTGGAGGACGATGGCTTCATCGAGCGGCGTGTGGCGGTGGTCAACCGGCACAAGGTCGGCCTGCCCGTCACCGTGTTTGTCAGCATCCGCGCCGGCCAGCATGATGAGAAATGGTTGGCCCGTTTTGCCGCCGTGGTCAGCACACTGCCCGAGGTGCAGGAATTCCACCGCATGAGCGGTGACGTGGACTACCTGCTGAAGGTGGCCGCTTCCAGCATCGAGGGTTACGACCGCTTCTACAAAAAGCTGATCAGCCTGGTGGATCTGGCGGGCGTGTCGTCTGCCTTCTCGATGGAGCAGATCAAGAGCAGCACCGCCCTGCCCCTGGTGTGATGGGCCGCACGGCTTGCCAATGGCAGCAGCCATTGCGATACTGCGCAGTCCGAACGGGAGGAGCCCCATGGTGAATGTGGAATTTGCGGCCAGCCTGCGCCGCCACGTACAGTGCGGGCCGCAGAGCGTGGCGCCCGGCAGTCTGCGCGCGGTGCTCGACAGCGCATTGGCAGCAGCTCCCCCCGAACTGCGCCACTACGTGCTGGACGACCAGGGCCATATCCGCAAACACGTGGCCGTTTTCATTAACAAAACCATGGTACGGAACCGGCAGAAGCTGGACCAGGAACTGGCGTCTGGTGACACCGTTCTCGTCATTCAAGCTCTCACTGGTGGATAAGTCTTTAGCAGGAGATCAAACCTATGCAAACACTGTTAGTAGCCACCCGCAAGGGCCTGTTCGTCGTGCGTGGCCAGGGCACGCAATGGGCCGTTGCCGCCCACCACTTTGCCGGCGACCCGGTGAGCCAGGTATTGGCCGACCCGCGTGATGGCACCTGGTATGCCGCGCTGCGCATGGGCCACTTCGGCGTGAAGCTGCGCAAAAGCACGGACCAGGGCGCCAACTGGACCGAAATCACCGCGCCCGCCTTCCCAACAAAACCCACGGAAGGCCCCCTGGCTGAGGACCCCACCCCCTGGAATGTGGAAATGTTGTGGAGCCTGACCCCCGGTTCTGGCGCCCAACCCGGTACCTTGTGGGCCGGTTGTATGCCGGCAGGATTATTCAAATCGGAAGATGGCGGCCAAAGCTGGACGCTGAACACCGCATTGTGGGAACACCCCAAGCGCCTGGGCTGGTTTGGCGGTGGCAATGACTACCCCGGCATGCACTCCGTGCTGGTGGACCCGCGCAACCCGAAACACATCAGCCTGGCCATCTCGTGTGGCGGCGTGTGGCAAACAACCGATGGCGGAGCTTCGTGGAGCCTGACCGCCGAAGGCATGCGCGCCGACTACCTGCCTGCGGATAGCGAACAAGACCCCAATACACAAGACCCGCACCGCATGGTGCAGTGCACCGCCCAGCCCGAAGTGTTGTGGGTGCAGCACCACTGCGGCCTGTACCGCTCCACCAATGGCGGTCAGCTCTGGGAAGGCATCGCCGCGCCCAAGCCATCGGGTTTTGGTTTTGCGGTGGCCTGCGACCCGGTAGACCCGCTGCGCGCCTGGTTTGTACCGGCGCAGGCCGACACACACCGCTATCCGTTGGACGGAAAAATGGTCGTCAACCGCACAGACGATGGCGGCAAGACCTTCAAGACCTTTGGCAACGGCCTGCCACAACAAGACGCCTACCACCTTGTCTACCGCCACAGCCTGGAGCTGGCGCCAGACCGGCAGACACTGGCCATGTCCTCCACCACCGGCGGCCTGTGGATCAGCGCGGACGCCGGTGAAAACTGGTACTGCGTGTCCAGAGACCTGCCACCGGTGGCAGCACTGGGCTGGGTGGCGGGCTGATATATTGGTCATCCACGCGTTTACTATAACTTTCATAGCACATTAGTGATTAATCTCGGGGGCTAGAGGCACTTTTTACTAATAGGCACCCGGCACTGGACACCATGACCCCGGCCATACCCCGTTTCACTTCAGAGCGCCTGGTGCTGCGCGCCTTCACACAAGACGACTTTGAGCCCATGGCTGCATTCTTTGCGGACCCGGTATCCGCTAGTTATGGCGGTCCGTGTGGGCGCGACGAAGCATGGCGCAAGTTTGCGGTGTACTCCGGCCATTGGGTGCTGCGCGGCTTTGGGCCCTGGGCGCTGGAAGAGAAGACCAGCGGCCACTTTGTCGGCATAGCAGGGCTGTGGTTTCCTGAGGGCTGGTCCGAGCCTGAAATCACCTGGGCGCTGGTCCCGGGCCAGCACGGCAAAGGGTATGCAACCGAGGCCGCCAAGCGTGCACTGCAGGCAGCGTACGAACACTTTGGCTGGACCACGGCGATCAGCGTGGTAGCCACCAACAACCCGGCCTCAATAGCGGTGGCCGAGCGTTTGGGAGCGCAGCACGAAAGCACGATCCCGTTTCGCCAGGGGCAGGCCCACGTCTACCGGCACCGGGGGCCTGAGGCGGCGGGTTGAGGCAGAACGGATTTTCTGAGAGGTGTTTCCATGAAACGGCTGAAAAAAATCGCGGTGGTCATCATGCTGCTGGCCCTGGTGCTCGCCTTGGCAACCTGGCTGGTGTTTCGCATGCCCAGCTTTGGTGGCACGGCCGAAGGTGCACGGCTGGCACGCATGCAGCAGTCCAAACAGTTCCACAACGGCCGCTTTGAAAACACGCCGCCGTATGTCAGCAATATGTCGCTGCAGCGCGAGCTGCATGACTACCTGGGCGACCAGGTGCGCGAGCCCACGTTCGAAGTGCCAGTGATAAAAATGTCCGCCGATGATCTGGGCAAACCCGCGGCACCCGGCCTGCGGTCCTGGTGGCTGGGCCATGCCAGCGTGCTGGTAGAGATGGACGGTGTGCGCATACTGACCGACCCCGTGTTGTCGCAACGCACCTCACCGTTCCAGTTCATGGGGCCGGCACGGCTGCACCCTGCCCCACTGCCGTTGGCGCAGTGGAAGGCTATCGACGCCGTGGTGATTTCACACGACCACTTTGACCATTTGGACATGGACACCATCCGCCATTTGGCGCAGGGTGGCACCCACTTTTATGTGGGCTTGGGGATAGGCGCCCATCTGGAGCGCTGGCAGGTTCCGTCCGCGCAAATCCACGAGATGGACTGGTGGGAACAGGCCACCATCAAAGGCGTAGTCATCCACTGCACGCCGGCCCGACATTACTCGGGGCGCACCAGCATGAACAACTCCACACTGTGGGCGTCCTGGATGGTCAAGGGCCCCACCCACTCGGTCTACTTCAGCGGCGACACCGGTTATGCGGGCCACTTCAAGGCCATACGCGAACGGCTGGGTGCGCCCGGGCTGGCGCTGATCAAGGTGGGCGCCTATGGCGATACGTGGATGGACATCCACATGGGGCCGGAGTCGGCCGTACAAGCCCACGAAGATCTGGGGGCACAAACCATGCTGCCGGTGCATTGGGCGACCTTCAACCTGGCCTACCACGACTGGGCCGAACCCGTGGTGCGCACACTGGCCGCAGCCAAGACCAAGGGCGCACAGGTGGTGGTGCCGCGTGTGGGTGAGAAGTTTGAATTTGGCAGTGCGTTTGACAACAAGCCCTGGTACCTGCCACCACCCAAGTAAGAACACCCTTGACTATTTGAGGACAGAGCTTGCTTCGCTGCGGTCTGTCCCGCAAGGTCTCAGAATGGCAGCCGCACCTGCAGCAGCTGTGCGGCCACGCTGGGGTCATCGGGGTCGGTGACCAGCGTGCAGACCCAGCCGCCGCCCGCCTCGGCCAACACGGCAAGGCCTTCAACCTTGGGCGCGCCTTCCAGCAGGTGCAGGCTTTGCAGGTTGCCGTCGGCGCCCACGGTACCAATGGCAGAGCCGACACAGGCGCCGTCCAGGTAACTGTTGTCGGTGTTCTCGGCCACCGCGCTGAAGGCCCAGGCACCACCGTGCAGCGCCGCGCCATCGGTAAAGCCCAGCGGCACATCACCCACGCTGCCCAAATCCAGCAGTTGCACACTCTTGGCCGCGGGTGCCTGCGTTTGCACACCGGCCAGCCATGGGGCCATCAGGTTCCAGTCAAACCGTATGCAGGCATTCAGCGCTTGGCCCTTGTTGCCACGTTGCAGCAGCAACAGTTCGCCACTGACCAACAAGGCACCTTCGATATTCAGGTCTGCAAACCGTTTGCGCAGTGGTGCATACAGCGCAGCCAGATCCACTGTTGCCATGCGGCCATTGGGCTGGCCCTGCACGTCCAGGGCGATCAACACGCCGGTTTCACGGTTGGTCTTGGAGCCCGAGCCCAGCGCCAGCAATGCACCCGCTGGGCAGCCCGGCAATGGCGGCAGATGCACCAGGCTCTCAAAATCGGGTTTGGTTTTTTTGCGTTTGCCCTTGTCCTGGGGCAAATCGCCTTCCAGCAGGCGCAGCAGGGAGCCCGTCGGGTGCTCAGGGTCACTGCCCTCTACCCCGTCAGCCTGGCTGGCCGTGGGCTCGTCGAACATGCCCAGATGCAGCTCATCGTCCGCCACCACATACAGGCGTTGGCGCACCAGAACCAGGCCGCTGGCCGCACTCAGGTGTGCCTGCCCGCGCGGGTGCTGGGCGGGGTCTATGCGCAGGGTCTGGATCAGAACAGTGGGTAAAGCGTGGGTTGCCATACAGGCTTTCTCTGAGGTTTGTGGCATGGTACAGGCTGCGATTGGGTTAACCTCGCCGCCTCACTACTCAAAGTAACACCATGAAGAAACTCAAAGTCACTATCCAACTCGAAATGTCCGTACCCGACGATTGGGAGCTCTCCACCACCTCCGAAGGCGGGCAAGTTCTCAAGCTGCCCAACGACCAATACCTGGATCTGGCCATTGAGCCGCTGTTTGCCAGCGACCCCGAAGACACCTGGAGCAGCACCGAAGACAACGACGCGCTGAACGATATTCTGGACATGGTCGAAAGCGAAGAAGTGGTCTACGAATTCATCACCCATTAAGCGCAGCCCATTGAACGTTCACGCAGATGGTTTCAGCACCCGTGCACCCGCTCTCGCTTCGCGCTGTCAACACCAATGTGTACGGCGTGCACCTGCCGGATGGCTTGCATGTGGGTAATCTCAAGCGGATTGGCAGCATATGGAAATTCAAAGCCGTGGGCTATGACACCGACGGCAATGTGCTGCCCGGTGGCGGGCCGCTGACCGACAACCACAACACGGTGTTTGACGCACCGGACGTGGACGACATCAATGCAAAGTTGGCGCATAGTCCACCATGACCACGTTCCACCGCCGCCCCCTGCCCGACGACCTGATCGCTTTCAGCAGCCCCATAGGGCGCGACATGCTGGCCAGCGCCATGGCAGCGGGTGATGCGGCGGCGTTTTTTCCACTGGTGTCCCATCTGCACACACAGGCCGAGCCCGCCTGGTGCGGTTTTGGCACCCTGGTCACGGTGCTCAATGCGCTGGAGATCGACCCGGGACGGGTATGGAAAGGGCCTTGGCGTTTTTTTGGCGAAGAGTTATTGATCTGCTGCAAGTCGCTGGAACTGGCCGCCGCCGAGGGTTTGACACTGGGCGAAGTGGGTTGCCTTGCCCAGTGCAATGGCGCCGCCGTGCAATTGCAGCACGCACAACCCGAGGGCTTGCCGACGTTCAGACAGGCCCTGTTGTCGTCTGTGCGCGCCCCGGCCGGACCGTTCATGGTGGCCAATTACGACCGCGCCACACTGGACCAGACTGGAACCGGCCACTTCTCACCCCTGGCCGCATGGCATGCGCCCTCGGACCACGTGCTAGTACTGGACGTGGCGCGCTTCAAGTACCCGCCGCACTGGGTGCCTGTGGAGCGACTGTGGAAGGCCATGTGTGCACCTGACAGCACCACACAGGCGCCACGAGGTTATTTGCTGATGGGCCGCGCAGACCGCCCAGAGCAACCCGACGGTCTGGATGCGCTGCTGACCCGCCTGAACGGCTGGGGCGTTACCACCTGTCCACCCGACAAAAACAAAGGCATATGCCATGACTAATCCGCAGTGGTTCGTATTGATAGGCGGCCTGCTGCTATTGCGTGGCCTGACAGCGGGCCTGATCGCGCGCTTGCCGGTCACACCGGCCATCATCTACCTGGGAGTGGGCATGCTGGTTGGGCCCAGTGGGCTGAACCTGTTCCATTTCAACCCGCTGAAACAGTCCGCCCTACTGGAGGTTCTGACGGAAGTGGTGGTTTTGATATCGCTGTTTTCTGCCGGCGTAAAAATGCCGGGCAGCTTCACCTTTGCTCGCTGGCGCGCGCCCATTCTGCTGGCCACCGTGTCGATGGGACTGACCGTGGCAATGGTGGCCGCATTTGCCGTACTGGTGCTGGGCCTGCCACTGGGCGCGGGTGTGTTGTTGGGAGCCATACTCGCGCCCACTGATCCCGTGCTGGCTACCGACGTGCAAATCCGCCACCCCGGTGACCGGGATCAGTTGCGCTTTACGCTGACCTGCGAAGCCGGCATGAATGATGGCAGTGCTTTCCCCTTTGTGATGCTGGGCCTGGGGCTGCTGGGCCTGCACGACCTGGGCGAAAACGGAATGCGATGGGTGTTAATGGAAGTGTTGTGGGCCACGGTTGGGGCCATAGCCATTGGTGTGTTGGGCGGTGTTGCGTTGGCGCGCCTAGGCTGGACCCTACGACGCAGTTCGCCCAAACATGCGCTGATGGACGATTTTCTGGGACTAGGCCTGATAGGTGTTGTCTACGGCCTGTGTGTGCTGGTGGATGCGTGGGGATTTTTGGCTGTGTTTTTTGCCGCGGTTGCATTGCGCCAGACCGAGCAAGGTCTTGCGAGAGTGGATGCGAAGAGGAACGACGCCGAGCCGCTGCCCACCGTGAGTGAAGAGTCACTGGTGTTCAAGGAGCATCTGGAGCGCCTGTCCGAGATGTTATTGGTCATCTTGATCGGGGGGACGCTCTTCCTGAGCTCCTGGACCTGGGCCGCTGTGGGGCTGAGCGTTTTCCTGTTTGTCGTGGCACGCCCGCTGAGTGTGCTGATTGGCCTGGCGGGCACCAGCACGCCATGGAAAATCCGCGGGTTGTCAGCGTGGTTCGGCGTGCGCGGGGTGGGCTCCATCTACTACCTGGTGTTTGCCATACAACATGGGCTGCCTGAAAATCTGGCGCTGCAACTTATCCAGTTCACGCTGGTGGTGGTTACCTTGTCCATTCTGCTGCACGGAACCAGTGTGAAGCCATTGCTGGATTTGTTCTGGAAGCGCGAGAAACCTGCAGCGGACGATCCGCCTGTCGTATAGGCATTCGCCTGCAAGCCGATTTACCAGCCTCCGGGCATCGGCACAAAAAAAGAGGCCAGACAGCCCAAGCTGTTCTGGCCTCACCCCCGATCAAAACGTTTATCCAACCTCTGCTTTCGACTGTGCGTGAAAGCGCTTTCATTTTGCAGCAAAATGGCAGCTTGCTTCAACCGGGTAGATACCCTAGGTGACACGGGTGGTACCCAATGCTACATTTGTGAAAGCGCTTTCAAAGCAACCTAATCCACAATCAAAACATGCCTCATTGGCCAGCACACGGCGACCGGTTCGCACAGGGAACATATCCATGAAGCTACCCGCACGGCTGCGTTTGTCACCGGGCTGGGCGCCCTTTGTGCTCCTGAGTCCCTTCGTGATCCTTTTCCTGGTGTTTGGGCTGTTCCCGTTGGGATTTTCCATGTACCTGGCCTTCCAGTCCTGGGAGCCGACCAGTGGCCTGGATGCGATGCGTTTTGTGGGCTTGGAGAATTTCGCGTTTGCCTTGCAGGACGAGTGGTTCTGGAAGTCACTGAAAAACACTGCCTGGCTGGCACTGGTGTCGGGTGTTCCGCAGCATGTGGTGGCCATTCCGCTGGCCTACTTCATTCATACATCGTTCCGGCGGTCGCGCAACGGTGTGGTCGGGGCTTATTTCATGCCCTACATCACCTCGTCGGTGGCAATTGCGATTCTGTTCAGCTCGCTGTTTTCCACCGACTTTGGCCTGATCAACGTGGCGTTGCAAATGCTGCACCACACGCCTGTTCTAGGTTGGTTCATACCCGGCACACCCATCGACTGGCTGAACCAGCCAGACAACATCAAACCCGCGATCGCCCTCATCGTGTTCTGGCGTTATGTGGGCTTCAACCTGGTGCTGTACCTGGCGGCGCTGCAGACCATACCGCCTGATATCTATGAAGCCGCAACGATGGATGGCGCGGGACGTTTCCAGAAGTTCTGGTACATCACGCTGCCCAGTCTCAAGCCGATGATGTTTTTTGGTGTGACGCTGAGTGTGATTGGTGGCCTGCAGTTGTTTGAAGAACCCTTCATCCTCACGGGCGGCAAAGGCGGATCGGACCAGGCGGGCATGACCACCGCAGTGTACCTATACCGCATGGCTTTTGACTTCAATGACTTCGGCGCTGCCAGCGCCATGTCGTGGTTGTTGTTTGTGGTGGTGGCCCTGCTGACCTGGGTGACCAACCGCGCTTTCCGCCAGCGCGGTCAATGAACTCCACACGCCACACCCAATGAAAACCCAACGTCTCGCCCCCTGGGCCGCCTACTGTGTGGTTGGCATCGGCATGTTGTTCATGCTGGCGCCCTTCTATTTCATGTTCGTGTTTGCGACGCAGTCGCGCACTGAAATTTTCAGCCTGCCGCCGCCCATGTTTTTCGGCGATGACTTCTTCAACAACCTGGCCATCCTGACCAAGAAAATCGCCTTCTGGCGCAACCTGGGCTGGAGTGTGTATGTGGCGTTGGCCTCCACCGCGCTGACGCTGCTGTTCTGCTCTATGGGCGGGTATGCGTTTGCGATGTTCAACTTTCGCTTCAAGAATATTTTCTTCGGCCTGGTCATGGGCACCATGCTATTGCCGTCGTTCATGAACATGATTCCGACCTTCATGATCATGGACATGCTGGGATGGATCGACCAGCCGCGAGCGCTGTACATCCCCGGTGCGGCCAGTGCATTCGGCATCTTTTTGATGCGGCAATTCGTTACATCGTCCATCCCGCGCGAGCTGGTAGAGGCCGCCCGTATGGACGGCTGCAGTGAGCTGGGCATCTACTGGCGCATCGTGTTGCCACTGCTCAAGCCTGCGTTGGGCACGCTGGGCTTGATCACCTTCATTGCATCGTGGAACAACTTCATCGGCCCGCTGATCGTGATGCGCTCGCCCGACATGTACACCCTGCCCCTGGCCTTGCGCAGCTTGCAAAGCCCTGTGGATACCGAATGGGGGGCGCTGATGACGGGTTCTGCCATTGCCACGCTGCCGCTAATCATCCTTTTTGTTATTTCCTCCAAACAGCTCATATCCGGCTTGACGGTGGGTGCTGTCAAGTAGCCGTGCGCAGCACGCGATCACTCCATTCCCTTAGTACGAATCCATGACCACGTTCACCCTCAGTAAATCCCAGTTTCCAGATCACTTTGTATGGGGCGTTGCGACCAGCGCATTCCAGATCGAGGGGGCCGCCGCGCAGGATGGCAAAGGTTCTTCTATCTGGGACAGCTTTTGCCGCCAACCCGGCGTGATTGCCGACAACAGCAATGGCGACATCGCATGTCAACACTATGCGCGCTGGGCGTCCGACCTGGCCATGATTGCCAACCTGGGGGTGGACGCCTACCGCTTCTCCATTGCGTGGCCACGGGTGCGCCCCACCGGAGATGGAGCCTGGAATGACAAGGGTCTGGACTTTTACGAACGCTTGGTCGATGGCTTGCTGGAGCGCCGCATCAAACCTTACCTCACGCTGAACCACTGGGACCTGCCCGATGCGTTGCAAGCCAAAGGCGGTTGGGCACACCGCGACACGGTGCACCGTTTCGTGGAGTATGCCGAAGGCATCCATGCCCGCATGGGCGACCGCCTCGCATCCATAGCCACGCACAACGAGCCCTGGGTGGTGGCCGTGCTGGGGCACGAAACCGGCGTGTTTGCGCCAGGCATCAAAAGCCGCGCAACCGCAGCCCAGGTGTCGCACCACCTGTTGTTAAGCCACGGCCTAGCGGTGCAGGCGCTACGGGCACAGGGCAGCCAGGCCACGTTGGGCATCGTGCTCAATCTGTCGCCCATGCACCCTGCCACCGCAAGCGATGCCGACACATCAAAAGCCCAATTGGAAGATGGTCGCCTGCTGCGCTGGTACATGGACCCTTTGTTCAAAGGACACTATCCGCAGGATGTGCTGGACCATCTGGGCGCAGATGCGCCGACGATCGAGACGGGTGACTTGCAGAACATTGCCGTACCCATAGACTTTTTGGGTGTGAACTACTACTCACGCTCCGTCGTCAGCGCCGACCAATCCTGGAAAGCAGAGTCCACCGGCCTGGAAATAACGGACATGGGCTGGGAGGTCTACCCCGAAGGGCTCACCGAACTCCTGGTGCGCATGCACCGCGACTATGCCGTACCACCCCTGTACGTGACGGAAAACGGCGGTGCCTTCAAGGATGTGCTGGAAGGCGGACGTGTGCACGACCAGGCCCGCACCCGCTACATACAGCAGCACATTGCAGCGGTCGCAGATGCCATGCGCCAGGGTGTGCGCATGCAGGGTTATATGGTGTGGAGTCTGATGGACAACTTCGAATGGGCGTCAGGTTATGAGAAGCGCTTCGGTATCGTGCATGTGGACTACGGCACCCAGGTCCGTACCCTCAAGGACAGTGCGCGCTGGTACCGGGATTTCCTGTGCCAAACCGAATCGTTGCGCGCACAGGCCCGCTGAATACCGCTAATTTCCGACAAGGACACGACCACCATGGGCCAGGTTTCACTGCGGGCTATCCGCAAAAGCTACGACAAGATCGAGGTTATACGGGGCATCGACCTGGACGTCCGGGAGGGGGAATTCCTGGTCTTCGTTGGCCCCTCGGGCTGCGGCAAATCCACCACGTTGCGCATGATTGCCGGGCTGGAAGATATCACCGGCGGTGACCTGCTGATCGACGGCCAACGCGCCAACGACCTGCGCCCCGCGGATCGCGGCGCCGCGATGGTGTTCCAGAGCTACGCGCTCTACCCCCACATGACTGTGGCGGAGAACATGGGCTTTGCACTGAAGATGGCCGGTGTCTCTAAAGCGCAGCGCAACGAGCAGGTGGGCCGCGCGGCGGATATTTTGCGCATTACCGACCTGTTGGAGCGCTACCCCAAAGAACTCTCCGGTGGTCAACGCCAGCGGGTGGCGATTGGCCGAGCCATCGTGCGTAAACCCAAGGTGTTTCTGTTTGACGAACCACTGTCCAACCTGGATGCAGCCCTGCGTGTGAACATGCGCATCGAGCTGTCACGCCTGCACAAAGAGTTGCGCACAACGATGATTTATGTCACCCACGACCAGGTAGAGGCGATGACCATGGGTGACCGCATTGCAGTGTTTAACCAGGGCAAGATCGAGCAGATTGGCGGCCCAATGGATCTGTACAACCGCCCCGCCAACGAGTTTGTGGCCGGCTTCATAGGCTCACCCCGCATCAACTTCATCGACCGCCCTGAAGCTGGCAAAGCGGCAGCTGCACACCTGGAACTGTGGGCGCGTCTGACCACAGGGCTGCATACCGACGCACACCGGGTGGGCATCCGCCCCGAGCATGTGGGCGTGGGTCTGCCCGAAGAAGGCGTTCATGCTACGGTCGAGCTGGTCGAACAATTGGGTGACGCGCTGATGGTGCACCTGCGTGTGGAGGGTATTGCAACACTGTTGATCGCCAAGGTTGCGAGCAGTGAAGGTGTGCTTGCCGCGGGGCAAACGGTCGGACTCACGACCAGCGCTACCGCCAAATCCCTGGCTTTTGATGCACAAGGGCTTCTGCTGGCCGCCCCGTAAGCCGCGGACTTTTTGGCACATCACCCATGTCTCACTCTGCAACCAGCATCCCTGTTCAGCATTTTTTAACGGCCAAAGACACTGGGTTACGGCTCACAGCGCAACCCCACTTAGGACTGGACAACTCCACGCCGGCGCCACTGGATCTGCCCCATGTATTGGTAAACCCTGGCCGAAAATTCCAGGAACTGTTGGGTTTTGGCGGTGCGTTCACCGAGGCCGCTGCGGTAAGCTGGAAAGCCCTGCCCTCTGCGCAGGCAGACCAAGTGCTGCGCGACTACTTTCACCCTACGCTGGGCCACCGCTACAGCCTGTGCCGCGTGCACATGAACAGCTGTGACTTTGCCTTGGGCAATTACGCCCATGCCGACGTGGCGGGAGATGTGGCGCTAGAGCACTTCACGATAGACCGTGACCGTGAGACCCTGCTGCCTTTCATCAAGGCAGCCCAAAAGGTGTCCGCGCGGCCGTTGCAATTGCTGGTGTCACCGTGGAGTCCACCAGCATGGATGAAGTCCAACGGCCAGATGAACAACGGCGGAAAACTCCTTCCCGCATACGCCGCCACATGGGCGCAGTGCTTTGTACGCTTCATACGCGAATATGAGGCCGAAGGCGTGCCGGTGTGGGGCGTATCGGTACAGAACGAGCCTATGGCCACCCAGCGATGGGACTCCTGCATTTACACCGCCGAAGAAGAACGCGATTTTGTTCGGGACCACCTGGGACCCGCGCTGGCCAACGCCGGGCTGGGACATATCAAAATCGTCATCTGGGATCACAACCGCGATCTGATGGTGGAGCGTGCCAGCGTGGTGTACTCCGACCCGAAAGCCGCGCAGTACGTGTGGGGATGTGGCTTTCACTGGTATGGCGAGGACCATTTCGACCACGTGCAACTGGTGCATGATGCCTGGCCCGACAAGGCACTGCTCTTCACCGAGGGCTGCCAGGAAGGCGGTCCGCACCATGGCTCTTGGGCATTGGGTGAACGCTACGCACGCTCCATGATCAACGACCTGAACCGGTGGACCACAGGGTGGATCGACTGGAACTTGCTGCTGGATGAAACCGGCGGGCCCAACCATGTAGGCAACCTGTGCAGCGCACCCATACACGCCGACAGCGCTACGGGTAGCCTGATGTACCAGAGCTCGTTTGCCTACATTGGACATTTCAGCCGTTTCATCCAGCCTGGCGCGCACCGGGTGTTGTGTGCCGCGAGCAGTCAGGATCTGGAAGCAACGGCTTTTATAAACCCAGACGGGCGCATAGCCGCAGTGGTGATGAACCGCACAGAGAAAGCCATTGCCTTTACGCTGCGCGCGCAGGATTCTCATTGCGCGGTCAGCATACCCGCAAGAGCTATTGCGACTTTTGTGGTGGGCTGAAGGGTTTCTTCATTAAGCGCTGCGCCTTGACATATTGCATGATGCGCAGGAAGGTGTCGGTCCAGTAAATGTCACGGTGGCTTGCCAGGTAGCGCAGCAGTTCTTCGTGCGCCTCGCGGGACACGGCCAGGTAGTCACCGCCCACGCCATGAAAGGTGATGTTGACCATGGTGCCCACCGCCGCGGCTTTCTGCACGAGCGCAATAAGTTGGCTGCCGCTGACGTCTGACACCACTTCCACCCCCACCGCATAAGGGTCAAGTGTTTGCATGTAGGGCGCGACGCCTCCAAACGCAGACTTCATCGCAACAAAATCTTCTTGCAAAGCCTGTAGATAAGGCTGGCCGGATGCCTTCAAGTCACCACAGGGCGCGGCAAAAGTGCGCGCCACCTGGCCGTCCATGGCATGCAACATGGTGTTGCCCAACCGAACCTGCGCCACCAGTTGTGCTGCGCTGATGGTGTCTAAATCGTTGTCCGCGTTTACCCAGCTCCGGTCGGGTGCCGAGCGAGAACACTGGTGGAACAGCGTGTGGTTGCCCAACTCATGGCCTTGGGCTGCCACCCTCCTCCAGGCCACCAGGCGTTTACGCACGGTGTCACTGCCCAAGGTGAGATAAAAACTGGCCTTCAGGCCATGTCGATTCAGAGCGGGGACTGCAATGTCGAGCTGTGAGTCGAGCGCATCGTCATACGCCAGGCTGACGGCAGCGAGGGCCTTGTTGGGCCAAACCAGCGGTGGCACGCTGGATTGTGCTGCCGCAGCTACAGCGATTACGCTGGCAATGACCGCCACGAAGGCAGCCTTGAGGCGAGACACAACGCTCAACACGCCACGCCTGCAGCCTAGGCCTTGGCCGCGGCAATCCCGTCCAGTGATTCCAACTCTCCCGTTTCGCGGGCTTTTCTGCCGTACACCCATTCAAATGCCGGCGAGGCCATCAGCGTGGTAACTATGGCCATCAGGACCAGCATGGAGAACAGGCCTGTGCCAATGACACCTTTTTGCAGACCGATATTGATAATGATCAGTTCCATCAAGCCGCGTGCATTCATCAGCGCACCGATGCCCAGGGCAGTGCGATTGTCCTGACCGCACAACCGCGCTGCCAGGTAACAGGCGCCGCCTTTGGCGACGATGGAACCCACCAGGACAGCCAGCGCAATCAGTACCAGCTCAGGGTTATTGATCATGGTGAGCTGTGTATTGAGGCCGGAGAACGTGAAAAACATGGGCAAGAGCACGACCACGGCAAATGGCTCAAGTTGCTTTCGCAACTCCGTTGCGAACAGCCCGCGGGGCATAACCGTGCCCAGCAGAAAACCCCCAAACACCGCATGCAGACCAATGCCGTCGGCGATGAATGCACTGAGCATAAACGCCATCAGCGCAATCGACAGGGTCGCCGGGCTGAGCTTACCTTCGCGCTCCACCTTTCGACCCAGGGGAGCAAGCAGGCGTGGGCCCAACAGCAACAACACAGCAGCGAAGATGATGCCTCCAACAATGGTTTTGACTGCCAGTTCGGCGCCGGCACCAAAGCTGGCCAGTACGATGGCCAGCACGCACCAGGCGCCCGCATCATCAATAGCACCGGCCGACAGTGACAAAGTACCCAGCTTGGAATTGCTCAAACCGCGCTCGTGGATGATGCGTGCCAGCATGGGGAAGGCGGTGATTGCTATCGCCGCGCCCATGAAGAGCGTTGCATTGAACTGGGTCGCGGTTGCGGAGAACAAGCCCGGCACGGTCATCAGCCAAGGGGTGATCAAGACAGCAACCAAAAAAGGCGCCGCCATGCCCGATATCGACACCGCCGCTGCCGCTCCTGCGTTGGCTTTGAATTGATCGGTGCGAAACCCCAGGCCCACCAGAAACATATAGAGGCCAACGCCCAGTTGCGCACCGACATACAGCACGGTGATGGATTCCTTGGGAAATAACATCTGGTGCCATTCGGGCGCCAACAAACCAAAGAGGGTTGGGCCAAGCAACACGCCAGCAATCATTTCCCCTACAACCTGTGGCTGGTGCAAATACTTGGAGCCAAACCAACCCACCCAGCGGCAGGCGGCAAGAACCACAAACATCTGTATAAAAAATACAACCGACAGTTGGGCATTTGACATGGTTTTGTCTCCGTTACTTTTTGTAGTTCTCTTAAGCCAGAAATTAGCAACATGACAACGCTGTCATATTACCGTGTTTTTTGATAAATCCGGACGTATTCAACATCCATCTGGACCGGAAAAATAGCGTCGTCCACCTCGCCGCCCAGGTCACCTCCGATCGCAATATTGAGGATCAGGAATTGCGGGGCGTCAAACGGCCAGGCATCCACACCCGTACCTGGATTTTTGTAGACGAAGTGGACCTTCCCATCAACTGCAAAAATGACCTGCTGGGCTGTCCAGTACATCTGGTAGTTGTGGAAAGTGTTGCAGGCATCTGCAATAGCGGTGTCCGCGCCTTTGCCGTTGCCGCCGCTGCCCGACGTGGTGTGCACGGTGCTGAACATGCGCTCAGGCTTGCTGCCAACCCACTCCATGATGTCGAGCTCACCACCTGCCGGCCATGCTCCCTGGCTGCCCACCATCCAGATCGCAGGCCAGGTACCTTTGCCACACGGCAGTTTGGCGCGGATATCAAAAAAACCGTAGGTCCAGTCCTTCTTGCCCACCGTTGCCAAGCGGGTCGACGAGTACGCTTGCCCTCCCCAATCGGCCTGGTCCGAGCGGGCTTCCTTGCGGGCGGTAATGGTCAATACGCCGTCGTGGACCCGCGCATTGTCCAAACGCGGGCCGCTGTAGTACTGCTTTTCGTTGTTGTACCAGCCTTCTTTGTTGCGGCCGGTTTCGTGGACCCACTTGGTCGCATCCGGCAAACCATCGTTTGCAAACTCGTCGGACCAGACCAGTACGTGGTCGGAAGGCAAGGTCAGCGTGGCGGGCATTGTTGTCATGATTGGGGTAGTTGTGGATTCGGTAGGTCTTGCAGGGGAGTTGCTACCCGCACCACTACAAGCGGCGAGGACCAGCGCCGCAAGGCAGATGGACAATGAAGAGAGTCGTGCCATGGTTTCTTTCAGCAGTTTCTAACGGTGTGCACGTTGTTCCAGCAAACGTTGCGCATCGCTCAAGGCGGTACGAATGTTCTTGCCGTTGAGCATCACCTTGTCCAACTCGGTATTGATGACTTCGTCTGCAAACGGGCTTTGCTTGTGGACTTGGACTGCCGTGATCTTGCGGGCGGCATCACGCCACAACATGCGCGCCTTTTGCCCGCCCAGAAACTCCAGCGGCTCCTCAAAAAACGGCGCGTTGTGGGCATCGAGCAGCGCCGGGAACGCATCGTATTTGGTGAAGGCCTCCAACTGGCGGTCGCAGTTTAAAGTCATAAACTGGATGAACTCCCAGGCCAGCGCCTTGCGTGCCGGGTCAGAACGACGCGGTATGGAATAAAACGAGCCGCCATAGGACACGGTAGATCCTTCTGGCAGCGCAGCAGCGCGCCACAAGCCCGCGGTTTTGGGGGCCACCCAGTTGCTGAGTTGCCCAACCATCCACGCACCCGTCACCTCTGTCGCCACAGTGCCGCGTTTAAACCCCTCGGACCATTCGTTGGACCATGCCGTGGTGCGTGCATCGAGCTTATGGCTGCGTGCCTCGCGGGCCACTTCAAAGGCACGCACAAAACGGTCGGAGGTGACCAGTACATTCGAGTCTTTGTCAAAGTACTGGCCTTCGCCGGGTTTAATGCCTGAGCGGATCAAGATGTCTTTGATACTTTGCACCGTGCCAATCAGGTAGGCGCCGGTTTTAGCTTTGATGCGCACACCCGCAGCTACATAACTGTCCCAGGACCGGGTCAAATCTTCTTCGGCAACACCCGCACGCTCAAGAATGTCCTTGCGGTACAGCAAGGTGCCTGGACCGATGTCGGTTGGCATGCCGACTACAGCACCCCTGCTGTTGGTAGCCTGCTGGTAGGCGAAAGGCACCATGCGGTCTTGGAAGCGCGCTATGAAAAAGGGATCGCGCGACAGATCCTCCAGCCCGCCACCTTGCGAGAAACGCCCCAGAAAGCTGGCCTCCAGCGTCATGACATCAGGCAAATTGCCGGATGTGGACAACGCCGTTGTCATCGCCGTGTGGTGGTCCTGGTACTGCCGGGTCTGGATCCGCACGTCAACATCGGGGTGCAGCTTGCGCCACAGCGGCAGTGCGGCGCGGGCAATTTCATCCACCAAGGGAAAGGCTGCCACGTTGAGCACAACAGGCGCTTTTGCGTGTACGCCCGCTGCGGCGAGCGCACCAGTGGCCAATACCGTGCGACGGTTGAAGCCAGATGGTTCATAAAAGTCGTGCATCGTCATACCTTGGCCGCGGCGCAATATTTCTGAAAGTAGGCCTGGTGTGTGGGTAGTTGCGCCACTGTCCTGTCAATGCTGGACTTGATACCGTCCAGAAAGCGGGACAGCTCGGCGTCACCCATCAGGTCCGCAGACTGGTGGTGCTGCTTGGGCAGGATGCCCTGCCCCATCATCACCTGGATCCAGGAGTTCTCTGCGAACAGCTCGTTGGGAACCCTGAAGACGCGGCCAGTTTCGCGGAACAGGTCGATACGGTGCTGCAGCGTTGCCGGCACCTCCATGTTGCGGCAGGCGTTCCAATACGGAGAGTCGTTTCGGTTCGTAACGTGGTAGTGGCAAATGATGAAATCGCGTATGTGCTCAATCTCCACTCGCGCTTGCTGGTTGAATTCATCAACATCAGACTGGCAGACCCCCTGCGTCGGAAACAGTTGCATCAGGCGGATGATGCCGCGTTGAATCAAGTGAATACTGGTGGACTCCAGGGGTTCAATGAATCCACTGGACAAGCCTATGGCAACGCAGTTTTTGTACCACGTCCTGTGCCGCTGGCCGGGCCGGAATTTCAAAACCCTTGGTTGGGTCAACGTTGCTCCGTCGACGTGCGACAGCAAGGTTTCCCTGGCCTGCTCGTCTTCGGTATAGCGGCTGCTGTATACCAGGCCATTGCCAACACGGTTCTGCAAAGGTATGCGCCACTGCCAGCCGCACGCACGGGCAATGGAACGGGTGTACGGTAGGGCATCACCAACCGATTGGGTCTGAACCGCAATTGCGCTGTCGTTGAACAACCAGTGTGACCAGTCTTCGTACCCAACCTTTAAAGTTTCTCCGATCAGCAAACCGCGAAAACCCGTGCAATCAATGAATAAATCGCCTTCGATTTCTGCGCCCGAATCTAGTTTGATGGATTGAATGTCGCCACTGACTGCGGTGGTCTTCACCTCCACAATCTTTCCTTCAAAACGCTGGACGCCAAAGCCCTCACTGAACTTGCGCAAGAACTTCGCATACAAAGACGCGTCCAAATGGAAGGCGTAGTTCAGGCTATTGCGCGGCAAGTGCGCAAACCGGCTCTGCAGCGCCGCTTTCAGCTCCAGGCAATAGTCACCGTAGTCACCGGCCAGGTTGCGCTCACGCCCCTTATGCCAGAAGTGCTGAAAGCCCGCTGTCCAGTGGTCTGTGCCAGTGGTCCCAAACGAGTGAAAATAGTTTTCATCAACGTTGCGCCAATTTTCAAAACTAATGCCTAGCTTGAATGTGGCCTGCGTAGCGGCCATGAATTCCTGCTCATTGACTTCCAGCAGCTCATGGAAGGTCTGCAGCATGGGGATCGTCGCCTCGCCAACACCCACCGTGCCAATTTCATCTGACTCGATCAGTCTGATATCGAGTGACTTTCCCAACGTCTTGGACAAGAGCGCGGCAACCATCCAACCAGCAGTACCCCCGCCCGCGATGACAACGCGCTTCACTCGTTGGTGACTTGTGTCTGTCGGTACTAAAGTTTCCAATTTCTTACTCCTGTCAACGATTCAATTTTTTTAGAATTTGTGCCCTAAGCATGCGTGCCACATCGGCGTCCATCGGTCCTAATATCCGGCGAGCGTGCTCCGGTATGTGGCTCGTAGTCTGTTCACTAGGGTGAAAAACGTAGTGGCTGAAAATATTGGCCCACGCCTCCCGCTGTTCCTTGGGTAAGTCGCGCACGCTCAGGAGTGCCAACATCAGGGCGTTCATGGGCTGGTCCATGTAGTCGGGTGACTGGCGCCACCAGTAGTTAACCAAGACATTGAAGCTGTCTAAGGATTCGACACGATGCCACCACATGCTCGGGATAAAAATGGCGTCACCGGGGCCAAGTTCCGCCACTTGGGCTGATTCCATGGCTTTTGCAAACTTGGGGAATCGCTTCAAATCCGGGTTGGAAAAATCAACCATGCTGACGGGTTGGCCAGCCGGAGTGAAGTCCAGCGGACCAACGTACAGATTTTCAAGGGCCTCTGGGGGAAATAGCGTGAAGCGCCGGCGACCAGCAGCAACACAGGCTAAGTTATCGGGTATGTCGTAGTGCGCGGGAATACGCGTGCGGTTGCCAATCCATATGCTGACCAGTGGATCGCGATCGCCCAAATCCACATCGTTTTCTGCCACGAAACCCGGCAGGCAGGTTTCAACCGTTGCCGATCCGACATAGATCGCCGGTGGTTTCCCATCCGGCGCATAACGCTCAATTGCATCGAGCACCGTGTCCAGCCTGAGTCGCTCGGTGTGAAAGTTGAAACCCGAAATATCGTCGTTGTAAGAAAAACTTCCACCATGCTCAGGCGCACCCAAAAATGCATCCACATGAGCACCGCGATAGAACCGACGCAGGTAGTCCACAGCCAACGGCAAGGACTTTTGCGCCGCCTGAACCATAGGCCAAGAGCCCACCAACCCCTCAAGCACCATGGGTTCGGTGGAGCGAAGGATATCGCCGGGAAGCGCTTGCGGGGAAAGACCCGCAAGCGTACGCATCGCTTTAGCTTTGGGCAGCATGGGCGCTACGCTTGCGCTCTGCGAGCGCGCTTAGGTTTGACAGCGAAGCGATTGCCATGTAGATGGGCTGCAAAAAACCGGCGCGGCTCAGTTTCTCCAGCGCCTTCCCGTCCAGCGCGCCGAGTCGCTCCTCATTGATGGTGTAAAAGCCGGCTAACCGATTCTGGGAGCCATCCATCAGTTCCAGATCAAACACAAATGATTCCAACAAATTGAACTCCTGCAATGCCGCACTGAACGCCGGCTCCAGGTTCCTGCCATCGTGAATAGCCCCCAAGATGGAACTCATTTTTTCCAGAAATTCAGAATTGCCACCGAACTCCAAAAATACATGTTCCCCTTCGGTTCCGCAGACCCTAGGGCTATCCATGTCCACGTGCAGCAACATCTCACCATTGACGTTTCCAATCAAAAACGGCTGGCGTGCAATGGTCAGCGGCACATAGGCAGCGTCCCAGCCGTTATGGCCCAAGAACAGGTTTTCGTCAGCCTGAAACCCGAGCAATGCAACTGACTGGAAAGTGCAGCCGTCGTCACTCTTGAAGAAGACTATCGGATAGTGTGCTTGAAGATTGCGGAACTCCTGCGCAAAGGTCAACGCGGTCATCACGTTGTCGCCGTACTGCGCACCATGAGCAGTAATGACTCGCAGGTCTTTGTGGTCAAGGTTGTTCAGCAATTCAGGGTTGGACATAGCGCCTCTTGTTTTTGTTGCTTTCTCATTTTCGGGCCATTGCAGCTCAGGCTGCAATGGCCGTGCACCATCAGAACTTATACCGCAATCCGAACATGTAGCGTGGTCCAGTCTGGGACACGTAGTTCACCTGAGTACCGGTGCGACCATGCAAACGCTGGATGCCGTCGTTCAGATTGATCGCTTCGAACTGCAAGGACAGTCGGTCGTCCCACTTGTATCCAACGCTCATGTCCAGCTGTCCATATGCTTCGGTGTACATGGGATTCGACTGGCCATCAGCATTGTCGTTCGTGGCTGCCAGGAACTCTGCGCGCCAGTTGTACGCAGCACGCGCAGTCCATTTGTTGTTTTCGTAGAAAAACACCAGGTTGGCGGAGTCGCCGACACCCACCAGCGCGGACTGCCGTACGGTGCTGGCGTTGTCAAACTTCAGACCCGAGCTGACCTTGGTGTAGTTGACGGAGGTGCCAAAACCACTGTTGCCAAACATGTGCTGCAGGTTGAACTCCCAACCGGATAATTTGTCGGCGCGATCATTGGTCGGTACGGTGATAGAGAACGGCGCAATCGGGTCACCTGGCTGACCAGGGATGGTGCCCGTCAAATTCCCGCTGGCGTCATCTGCGCCGCGCACAACACCACCTTGGCCATTCTTGTTTAAGAGAATGTAGTTGCGTATGCAGGTGACGTCGCCATTGGTGCACCCGCCCTTAGAGACCGCTTCGTTCCACCACAGTCCATTCGCAGGCGTGCGCAAATTGAACGGAGTGGATGTGGTCCTACCGCTGCCAACGTAGTTCTCGATGCTCTTGGTGAAATACCCCACCGATGCAAAACTGCCCTTGTCGTAGTAGTACTCCAGCGACAAGTCGATGTTCTTGGACTTCAAGGGCTTCAGGTTCGGGTTGCCAGACGCCCCAGTACCACCATTAACACGTGCCAACTGATCCAGCGTTTGTCCGCCCTGAATAGCGTCCCAGGTCGGGCGGCCGATGGATTCTCCGTAGCTTGCCCGGAACTTCAGGTTCTTGGAGAGGTCCACATCAAAGTCAACGCTTGGCAAAAGGTAGCTATAGCTGCCTTCCTGCGTGGTGTACCCTGGCTTGCCGAAGAGAACCGTGTATTCGTTGTTTGCCTGCCAAGTGATGCCGGTTGCAGAAGGCACCAACGCGGAGGACACAACATCGGTCTTCTCGTAGCGATAGCCCACGGCAACATGCATGGGCATGGCCGTATCGAAGTCTTTGTTGTATTGCAAAAAGCCGCTCATCGATTTTTCGGTGGTCAGGCGATCGGTTGTGTACTCTGTGGGAGCAACATACCAATCGGGTCTGCCCGTTACCGCAATAGCCTGGTTACGCAGCGAAGCGAAGTCCCCAAACAGGATCTGGTTAAACAATGCGGGGCTACCGCTACCGCTGATCTTGGAGAAGTACTGGCGCAGTGTGTCTTTGCGCCAAGTGCTGTCGGCGTAGTTGGCCGGCGTACCCACACCGCCCCAAGAATCTTGTTGCATAAAGGCATAGGCAGAACGGTTGTCCACCTTGGTGGTGCCCACCCCAAACTTCAGGCCGGATGACTCGTTCAACTCAAAATCACCTTTGACTTGAAATTGTTCCACCTGTGAGCGCTGGTGGCTGTTGTGGAAGACAGAACCTGTGACCAACATCTTGGAAGGATCGACATCACCACCGCTAATGCTGATAACGGGGAATTTGTCGCTGAAATCAATCGAGGCACCCGTACGCGTGAACTGGGCACCGCCTAAAACAGCTCCAGAGCCATAGGGACTATCCGGATTGGACTCCGCAGTGGAGCGATGTGCATCGACTTCCAGTTTGAGCCGGTCGGACACTTTCCACTCCACATTAAAGCCCAGAGACCTGTTCTCACTCTTGGTAGCGAACTCCGCCGCACCCATAGCAATGTCGCCTGGCCTGTCATAGGCTTCGGTGTAAAGCGAAGGACCCGTGACGTTTCCGGGCGTAAAGGTAGCCCCCGTCACCGCCCCCCCAAAACCCATCCACACACCCAAGTCATTGCGACGCGATTGCTGTTTGTTCTGAGAGTAGGTGTAGTCCAGCGTTGTCTTGATGTCGCTTGTGGGTGCGTATTGCAAGGTCAGCTGACCGTTGTCGCGCTGGCGCTGAACACTTGTCATCGAGTAGTTTGGGTTCTGCGGCACAGAGTACACGTCAAAACCCGTTGGTGCCTTGGATCCGGCACCGCCCCAGTCCCCATCTGACGGTGTAACGGCGCGCCAGCCATTGGGTACGCCCGCTTGGTTGTAACCCGAGCTACGCTCCTGGTGGCTGGCACTGATGGCGATGCCGAATTTGCCGTCCTCAGACTTGTGGCTGTAGATACCCGAGTATTCAGGCGTTAGGTTCTTGCCCTGCAGGTGGCTTGGCAAGTTGGTGTTGGAAGTGTCGACCACCTCCTTGAAACCAACGCTGGCCACGTTCGGGTTGCCCAATGGACGCGCGGTCTTGATGTTGACGGTGGCACCAATACCCCCGGTGGGCGTACTTGCACGGCTGGTCTTATACACCTCGATACCCGACACTGACTCGGATGCCAGGTTGGCGAAGTCGAACGCACGCGAGGAAGGCGCGGTGTTGCCACCATGTAGGGAGGACGCTGGCATTTGACGTCCATTGAGCAGCACCATGTTGAAGTCAGGGCCAACACCGCGTACCGTGATACGGGCGCCTTCACCATTGGAGCGGTCGATGGACACACCGCTGATGCGCTGCAGAGATTCCGCCAGATTGGTGTCTGGGAACTTGCCGATCTCTTCAGCATTGATGCCGTCCACCACACCCTGGCCGTCGCGCTTTAGGTTCATCGCCGAATTCAGGCTGGCGCGGATGCCGGTCACCGTCACGGTTTGCAGCGCGCCCGTGTCTGCGGCAGCCGGCGACGCAGCCGCGGCCTGTTGGGCATAGGCACCGCCCGACTCTGCCATCAGCAACGCGCAAGCCGCGGCAAGCGTTCCCAGGCGGAACAGTGGGCGCCCATTGCGCATGCGCAGCGGCGAGGGTGATTTATTCATTCAATGTCTCCAGATTTTTATGGATGAAGCGAGCGGATATGGTCAAAGCTAAATCGTCAGCCTCTGATGCGTTTTCATTTAAAGACTGATTTTTGAAAGCGCTTTCATGATCGTTGAAATCGCTTTCAAGTGTCAACTTGGGGCTAACCCTATATCTGCGCCGCGCGGCCTTAGAAAGTCGGTTTTGTGTTGCTTTTGCCAGACAGCCGCATGGTCGATTCACGCGCGATCAGCCGTGGCAGCGGAACGGTGACAGTAGGCCGGGTGCCGGCCAGCAACTGCAGCATGGCTTGGGCCGACAGCCGCCCCTGCTCGTAGGACGATTGGTGGATGGTGCTCAGCGGTGGCACGGCATAGGGCGACGTGGGCAGGTCGTCAAAGCCCACAATCGACACATCCTGCGGAACCCGCACGCCCTTGCGGTGCATGCCCAACACGGCGCCAGACGCCATCTGGTCATTGGCGGCAAAGATGGCCGTGAACGACAGCCCGCCTTCGATCAAGCGCTCCGCGGCACGCAGTCCACTCCCCTCGTTGTAGTCCCCTTCGATCACCAGTGCCGGGTCATAGCGTATGCCAGCCTTGTCCAATGCAGCGCGGTAGCCCCGCATACGCTCGTTCGAGTCGGGGTGCTCCGGGTCACCGGTGATCAGCGCAATGCGGCGGTGCCCCAGCTCGATCAGATGTTCGGTGGCCATTTGCCCGCCCGCGAAGTTGTCGAAGTCCAGTGAAAACAGCCCGGGGCCCTTCAGCGTGCGCCCAGTCACCACCACCGGCAGATGCTTGGCGCAGGCCTTTAATGCCTGGTCGGAGAGGCGCCCTGTCAGCACGATGATGCCGTCCACCCTGCGTGAGCGCAACACGTCGATACAGCGCGCCTCGCTCGCCGCGTCCCAGTGCGCGCTGACGAACAGCGGGTTGTAGCCCACCGGGTCGAGTTCTTCTTCAATGCCGCGCAAGGACGTGCCATAAAACGGACTGTCAATGGTCTGCGTGATGACACCAATGCTGTAGGTGCGCCCACCGGCCAGGCCCCGGGCCACCGGGTTGGGAACGTACCCCAGCTTGGCAATGGCATCCTTGACGGCCTGTTGTTTGAGCTCACTGACGACGGCCGTGCCGTTGAGGATGCGGGAGATGGTGCTGGGCGACACGCCCGCCAACTGCGCCACCATTTCGATGGTCACCGGCCCCTGGTCGCGTGTCGAGGGGGTTTTGGCAGCGCTTTTCGGAGGTGTGGTTTTGCTCATCCGACAAGTTTAGCCAACTGTGGAAACCGCTTTCAAACAAAATAAACTTGCCCCGGACTACTGTGGGCTAGGTTGTGGATAACAGTGTTCACAAGCCCCGAAAGCCGCGCCAGGCTTGGTCTTGCAGACCGTGCCTTGTTTTTAGGCAGCGGTGAGAACCACGGATTTTCGATGTCGCGAGTGTGTTAGGGCAATCGAAGTGCATTAATACGCCACGGCCTGTCCATCCTTGCGCGGGTCTGAACCGGCGATGTACGCATTGCCCGCCTTCAGAATGAGCTGTGCACCACCAAAGGCAAAGACGCCGTCCCCACCCTCTACCTGCACCGCATGGCCACGCGCAGCCAACGCACACACAACATCCGGGTCAAAGCTGGGCTCAACAACCACACCGCGGCCACCGGTCACACGCCAGCGTGGTGCATCGGCAGCTGCCTGTGGGTTCTGACCGTAGTGCAACACCCGCAAAGCCATCTGCAGATGGCCCTGCGACTGCATGGGGCCACCCATCACACCAAAGGCCATCTGCGGCGTGCCGTCGGCGTGCATCGCAAACGCGGGAATGATGGTGTGCGACGGACGCTTGCCCGCCCCGACCTCATTGGCATGACCCGGTTGTAGCGAAAACCCGTTGCCGCGGTTTTGCAGGCTGATGCCTGTGCCCGGCACAACCACACCCGAGCCAAAACCCATGTAGTTGGACTGGATGAACGAGACCATCATGCCGGATGCATCCGCCGCGGCTACATACACTGTGCCGCCCGGCTTGGGGGCACCATAACTGGGGTCACCTGCCCGCTGCGGATCAATCATGCGGGCACGATCGGCCAGATACCCGGCGTCCAACAACGCACTGGGTGCAACACGCATGGCAGCGGGGTCGGCGTTGTAGTGGTCAAGGTCTGCCAGTGCCAGTTTCATGGCTTCGATGGCGCAATGCACGGTGTCCACATGGTCCACGGGCTGCTTGCCCAAGCCTAAGGCTTCGAGCATGCCAAGTGCCATCAGCGCTGCAATACCCTGGCCGTTGGGCGGTATCTCGTGCACGATGGAACCCGCAAACGGCTGGGCCAGCGTGCCACACCAGTCCACGCTGTGACCAGCCAGATCGTCTTGCGTCATCACACCACCGCAAGCCTTGGCGTGCGCAGCCATGGCCTGCGCCAATGGTCCGCGGTAAAACGCTTCTCCTTGGGTATCGGCAATGGCCTCCAGCGTGCGCGCATGGGCTTCGCTGCGGAACGTTTCGCTGGCCTGCGGTGTGCGCCCCTGGGGCATAAAACATTCGGCGAACCCCGGCTGGTCGCCCAGTCGCGCAGCACCCAGCGCCCACTGGCGGGCAATGGTGGGTGACACCGGAAAACCGTTGCGCGCGTAATCGATGGCAGGCGCCGCCAGATCGGCAAAGGGCAGACGGCCGAAGCGGCGCGACAGCGCGGCCCAGGCCGACACCGCGCCGGGCACCGTCACCGTGTCCCAGCCCTTGTCCGGCATGGCAGAGTGAGCTTTGAACCGGTCTGCATTCCACGCTGCGGGCGAGCGGCCCGAGGCGTTGAGACCATGCAGCTCCTTGCCGTCCCACACGATGGCAAAGGCATCGCTGCCCAGGCCACAGCCAGTGGGCTCGACCACCGTCAAGGCCATGGCGGCGGCAAGCGCGGCGTCCACCGCGTTGCCGCCCGCTTGCAGCATGCGTATGCCGGCCTGGGCGGCCAGGGGTTGTGAGGTGCTGACCACGTTGCGCCCCAAGACGGCGGAGCGGGCAGATGGGTAGGGGTTGTTCCAGTCGAGGTTCATGGCCCGATGATCACACAGGTCCGATCGTTATGATGAACCACAAACATACACACAACACAGGAGACAGCCATGGCCCCCATGCGTTCCAACCGAAGAATAGTTGTACTCGCCAGTGCGGCGGCCTTGTGGGGCCTCTTCAGCCTGGGTGCCCATGCACAGGGCACATGGCCCAACAAGCCGGTGCGCATCGTCGTGCCCTTTGCACCCGGCGGCACCACCGACATTCTGGCGCGGGCCGTTGCACCGGAATTGTCCCGGGTGTTTGGCCAGCAGTTTGTCGTGGAGAACAAGGCCGGTGCCGGTGGCAACCTGGGTGCGGAGGCCGTGGCCAAATCCGCACCCGATGGTTACACGCTGCTGATGGGCACGGTGGGCACCCACGGCATCAACCGTGCGCTGTACCCCAAGCTGCCTTATGACCCCATCAAGGACTTTGCACCCGTCACGTTGGTGGCCAGCGTGCCCAATGTGATGGTGGTTAATGCCGAACTGGCCAAGGCCAACAACATCAACTCGGTGCAGGACTTCATCAAGCTTGTGAAGTCGCGCCCCGGCAAGCTCAATATGGCGTCCAGCGGCAACGGCACGTCCATCCACCTGGCCGGCGAGTTGTTCAAAAGCCAGACCGGCACCTTCATGACCCACATCCCCTACCGTGGTTCGGGCCCGGCGCTACTGGACCTGGTGAGTGGACAGGTAGACGTGATGTTTGACAACCTGCCGTCGGCCATGCAACTCATAAAGGGCGGCAAGATCAAGGCGCTGGCGCTGACCAGCAGCACACGTTCGGCCGCCCTGCCCGATGCCCCCACCATTGAAGAAGCAGCAGGGCTCAAAGGCTTTGAGGCCACCAGCTGGTTTGGCCTGCTGGCGCCGGCCGGCACGCCGCCCGATGTGGTGAACCGTGTCCAACAGGAAGTGGCGCGTGCGCTCAGCAACCCGGCCATCAACGAGAAGATGCTGTTACAAGGTGCCATACCCAGTGGCAACACCCCGGCACAGTTTGCAGTGCTGATCGACAGCGAACACAAGAAGTGGGCGCAGGTGGTCAAGGTATCGGGTGCGCGGGTGGATTGAGGCTGCGACCAGACTTAACGTAGGCTGCGTGCGATGGCGCACGGAGCATTCCTTCCCGCGCACCTACAGTCGCTTGCAGCAAGTCTGACAGCCCGGCTTCAGCGTGTGTGCAACGGCGAGGGCTTGCGATTAAGGAATCGCATGAGCATGAACTTCGCGCTAGACCAAACACGCCCCGCTGCAGCATTGCCCATCACCGGTATGGCGCAGACCTTGTGGCAGGAATACCCGGACCTCCTTGTGCGCCCCCCCCTGCCCGCGCCCTGCCCCACGGGTTCGGACACGGCCAGGGTCATCAAGCTGATGGCGCGTCGGCGAAAGATACGCCACGGCGAAGTGCTGTACCGGGAAGGCGAGCCTTTGCAGTATCTGTATGCGGTGCAAAGCGGGTCCTTCAAGTCCACCCTGGCGCTGGGCGATGGTTGCGAACAGGTTGGCAACTTCTACATGACGGGCGAGCTCCTTGGTCTGGATGGCGTTGGCGAAGGCCACCACGCCAGCAGCGCCACGGCGCTGGAGGACTCTGAGGTATCGACCCTGTCCTATGCCCACCTCAGCGAACTCTCCGCCACCGTCGACGGGGTGCAAGCCAGCGTAATGCGCCTGATCAGCCGCGAGATCGTGCGCAGCAACGGTCACGTGTTGTTGCTGGGCGGACGCAATTCGGCCCAGCGCCTCGCTGCATTCTTGTTGAGTCAGTCACAGCGCCTCAGTGCGCGCGGTTACTCACCGGTGGAATTCAACCTGAAGATGACGCGCGGTGAAATAGGCAGTTTTTTGGGCATGACACTAGAGACCGTTAGCCGCACCTTTACCGAACTGCAACAGCAACACCTGCTGACCGTGGAACGCCGCCACGTGGTGATCCGCAATCTGGACGGCCTGGCACGGGTCTAAGGCGATTCACTATCACTTTGATAGCGACATAGTTATATTCCTCGGGGGCTATAGGGCAATTTGGCTTAAGGCTTCCCCTCAGCCAGCCTGCACTGCAGGCACGCGCGATTGCGGCACACACACCGCATCTGGCTAACATCCCACTGCTGCGCTCAGCCACCACCGCCACGTGTGTGGCTTTTTTGCGCGCCTAGGGTTAGTCCTATGTCCCAATATTAAATATTAATTAACAATTAATTAATTCGAGAACAACGGTGTTCTTTGGATTCAACCCCGCTCGTGGCCTAGACGCCAGATGAGCACACAAGGAGACGACATGTTGAAAGTTTCACGTATGCGCCTGACGGGCCTGTCGCTGGCCGTGTTGGCCCTGGCTGCGGGTGCTGCGGTGCAGGCCGGTGAAGTGGAAGTGCTGCACTACTGGACCTCCGGTGGCGAGGCCAAATCCGTCGCCGAACTGAAGAAGATCATGCAGGCCAAGGGCCATGTGTGGAAAGACTTTGCGGTCGCCGGCGGTGGTGGCGACAACGCCGCTACGCTGCTGAAAAGCCGTGTCGTATCGGGCAACCCCCCGGCCGCTGCCCAGATCAAGGGCCCTGCCATCCAGGAATGGGCTGCTGAAGGCGTTTTGGCAAATCTGGATGCTGTTGCCAAAGCCGAAAAGTGGGACAGCCTGCTGCCCAAAGTCGTTGCCGATGGCATGAAGTACAAAGGCAACTTTGTGGCCGCACCGGTGAATGTGCACCGCGTGAACTTCGTCTGGGCCAACCCCGAGGTGCTGAAGAAAGCTGGCGTGGCGGGCATGCCCAGGACGTATGACGAATTCTTTGCCGCTGCCGACAAGATCAAGAAAGCTGGCCTGATTGCTGTGGCACATGGTGGCCAGAACTGGCAAGACTTCACGACCTTTGAGTCCGTCGCGCTGGGCATTGGCGGTGTGAAGTTCTACCACGAGGCGCTGGTGTCCCTGGACCCCAAGGCCCTGAGCAGCGACACCATGACCAAGACGCTGGAGACTTTCCGCAAGATCAAGGCCTATACCGACGCAGCCTCCCCCGGCCGCGACTGGAACCTGGCCACCGCCATGGTCATGAAGGGCGAAGCCGGCTTCCAGTTCATGGGTGACTGGGCCAAGGGCGAGTTCCTGGCTGCAGGCAAGGTACCGGGCAAAGACTTTTTGTGCGCAGCCGCGCCTGGCACAGCCAACGCCTACACCTTCAATGTGGATTCGTTTGCGATGTTCAAACTCAAATCCGCGGACTCCCAAAAGGCCCAGGGTGATCTGGCCGCAGCCATCATGGGACCCGAGTTCCAGGAAGTGTTCAACCTGAACAAGGGCTCCATCCCCGTTCGCCTGAACATGAAACTCGACAAGTTTGACGACTGCGCCAAGCTCTCCAGCAAGGACTTTGTGGAAACCGCCAAGACCGGCAGCCTGCAACCCTCCGTGGCACACGGCATGGCCATCAAGCCCGCCGTCGAAGGCGCGATCAAGGACGTGGTCAGCCAGTTCTGGAACGACGACAAGATCTCTGTAGCCGAAGGGCAAAAACGCCTGGTAGCCGCAGCAGCCACCAAGTAAGACAAACCCACCCGGCAGACAACTCTGAGGGACGGCGCGGGCCGTCCCCTGGGGATGCTTTTATCCAAAATTTAACAACAACCCATCATGAAAAACATTTTCTCCATCAGCACCATTGCACTGGCTGCTGCCTTGTGCGCTAGCGGCGCGCAGGCTGACGACGGCACTTTTGAGTTCCACGGCTACTCCCGTGGCGGCCCGGTGTTCAGCACCTCGGACGGCGTCAAAGGCCGCTTCCAGCTTGGCGGCGACATGCAGGGCTACCGCTTGGGCAACGAAGGCGACAACGGCATCGAGATCGACTTGATCAAGACCTTCAAAACAGCAGGCGCCAACTACAAGGTGCAGTACATGCCGGCCAAGTGGGGCAGCGGCAATGTCGGCACCGAGCAGGCCTTTGTGGAAGTCAGCGGCCTGGGTTTTGCGCCAGAGGCCAAGTTCTGGGTCGGTCAGCGCCGCCTACGTTTGCAAGACATCCACATCCTCGACTACATCTTGCTGAACTACGGTGACAACCAGGGTGCCGGTGTAACCGACATCCCGATTGGCGGCGCCAAGCTGGGCCTGGGTCTGTTCACTGCCGACAAGTTCGACCAAGCATCGGTCAAGGGTGTCGAAGCCACACGTTTCAACGCCGACATCTCCAACATTGCCACCAACCCCGGCGGCAAACTCCGCGTGTTGATGACAGCCGTCAACGGCACCGGCCTGGCCCATACCAGCAATGGTTCCGGCATCTCGCTGGTGCATAACCAGTCCGACTTCCTGGTCAAGGGTTTGAACAACGCCCTGTTCCTGCAGACCTCCAACGGCCACGCCCGCATCGACGGTGAGTTTGAAGGCATTGACGGTGTATCGGCCGGCAAGCAGGTCACACGTATCGCCGACTCGCTGAGCTGGCAACTGGGTGCCTTTGGTGGCCAGACCGTGTTGTCTTACCAGACCAACAAGGACGACAAGACCGGCGTGGAAACCAAGGACACCTCCATCGGTGGCCGTATTTCTTACGCGTTCTCCAAGAACTTCAAGCTGCTGGTCGATGCCGCAACGACCACCCGCACCGGCAATGGCCCGGACCAACGGCTGGACAAGCTGACGATTGCACCCACACTGTCGGTTGGACCAGATTTCTACAGCCGTCCAGAATTGCGTCTGTATGTGACCATGTCAAACTGGAACGACGCAGCGGCTGCAGCCAATGCCAGCACCTTTGGCGCCGGTGGCAAGACATCGCGCACCGTAGCGGGCGTGCAGTACGAGATCTGGTGGTGAATGTAGCCCTCTCGGTCGCCCACTGCGTGTGGGCGGTCCGGCGGCTCAAGTAATTTAGGTTTTCTCGGGGGTTAGGCGTTTATACGGCGGTCTCGCGACCGTCGTTTTTTTCATGAAAACTTTTGAAAATATTCTTCCCAAACTGGTGATTGCGCCCGGCTTCGTGATCGGCTTTGCATTCATCTACGGCTTCATGATCTGGAACGCCGTGTTGTCGGTCACCGGCTCGAACATGCTGCCCAACTACGAAGTCTTCGTGGGCTTGGACCAGTACGCCAAGTTGTGGGGTTCCGACCGCTGGTATGTCGCCCTGAAGAACCTGGGCCTGTTCAGCGTGTTGTATGTCGGCGGCTCCATGGCGCTTGGCATGGGCATGGCCATATTTCTGGATCAAAAAGTACGCTTTGAAGGCGTGCTGCGCACCGTCTACCTGTATCCCATGGCCCTGTCCTTTATCGTGACCGGCACCGCCTGGAAATGGATTTTGAACCCCAGTCTGGGACTGGAAAAATTGATGCACGACCTGGGCTGGGCCAGCTTCCAGTTTGACTGGCTGGTGCAATCCGACACGGCCATTTACTGTGTCGTTATCGCAGGCATCTGGCAATCCGCCGGGTTTGCAATGGCACTATCGCTGGCGGGCCTGCGCGGCATTGACGACAGCATCATCAAGGCCGCGCAGATCGACGGCGCATCGCTGCCCCGCATTTACTGGCGCATCATCCTGCCGATCCTGCGGCCCGTGGTGTTCTCGACCGTGCTGGTGTTGTCGCACCTGTCCATCAAGAGTTTCGATCTGGTCATGGCGTTGACTTCCGGCGGCCCCGGCTACGCCACCGACGTACCTGCAACCTTCATGTACGTGATGAGCTTTACCCGTGGACAAATCGGCTTGGGTGCCGCCAGCGCCACCATGATGCTGGCCACCGTGGCCGCCATCGTTGTCCCCTACCTCTACAGCGAGCTGCGTGCCAAGCCGCACGACCGCTAATTCGCTTTTGGACCACCCACCCATGACTGCCAAATACCTCTCACGCGTTTTGATCTACGGCACCTTGCTGCTGGCCGCGTGTTTCTTCCTGGCCCCGTTGTATGTGATGCTGGCCACATCGTTCAAAGATGCTGAGCAAATCCGAACGGGTAACCTGCTGAGCCTGCCACACAGTTTGAACGTCGAGTCGTGGCTGTCAGCCTGGTCTACGGCCTGCACGGGCGTGGACTGCCGTGGCCTACAGCCTTACTTCATGAACTCGGTCGCCATCGCCGTGCCTGCCGTGTTGATCTCGACTGCCTGGGGCGCGATCAACGGTTATGTGCTGAGCATGTGGAGGTTCCGGGGCAGCGAGCTGCTGTTTGGCTTCATGCTGTTTGGCGTGTTCATGCCCTTCCAGGTGGTGCTGCTGCCCATGAGCCAGGTGCTGGGCTACCTGGGATTGTCCAGCTCACTCGCCGGCTTGATTCTGGTGCACTGCATCGCGGGCCTTGCGGGCACCACCTTGTTCTTCCGCAATTACTACACCGCCATTCCCAAAGAACTGGTCAATGCCGCGCGCATCGACGGTGCCGGCTTCTGGCGCATCTTCATCCGCATCGTTGTGCCTATGTCTGTACCGATCCTGATGGTCACTTTGATCTGGCAGTTCACCAATATCTGGAACGACTTTTTGTTCGGCGTGGCTTTCAGCGGCGCCGACAGCAAACCCATCACAGTCGGCCTGAACAACATGGCCAACACCACCAGCAGCGTCAAAAGTTACAACGTGGACATGGCCGCCGCGCTGATTGCCGGCCTGCCCACGATGCTGGTCTACATCCTGGCCGGCCAGTATTTCGTCAAGGGACTCACAGCCGGTGCTGTGAAGGGCTAGGCATGCAGCAGTCTTCTATCAATTCATCGCAACACACAAAAATGGCAGCTTCTCTTCAAATTTCAGGCGTACGCAAAGCTTTTGGCAAGGGCGAGAAAGCCATTGAGGTACTGCAGCGCATAGATATCGACGTGCAACCCGGAGAGTTTTTGATACTGGTCGGCCCCAGCGGTTGCGGCAAATCGACACTACTCAACATCATTGCCGGGCTGGAAGAGCCCACCGAAGGCCAGGTGCGTATTGGCGGCAAAGATGTCATTGGTGTGGCACCGGCCCAGCGCGACATTGCGATGGTGTTCCAGAGTTATGCGCTGTACCCCACGATGAACGTGTACGACAACATCGGCTTCGCGCTGGAGATGCGCAAGGTGCCCAAGGCCCAGCGCGACCAGCGCATCCGCGAAGTGGCGGCCATGCTGCAAATCGAACCGCTGCTGGACCGCCGCCCCGCACAACTCTCCGGCGGGCAACGCCAACGCGTCGCCATGGGCCGGGCGCTGGCACGCCAGCCACAGATCTTCTTGTTTGATGAACCACTGAGCAACCTGGACGCCAAGCTGCGCGTCGAGATGCGCGCAGAAATCAAGCGCCTGCACCAGCTCAGCGGCATCACCAGCGTATATGTGACCCACGACCAGATCGAGGCCATGACGCTGGGCTCGCGCATCGCCGTTATGAAGGGCGGCGTGCTGCAACAACTGGGCACACCGGACGAAATCTACAACCGCCCCGCGAACACCTACGTGGCCAGTTTTATTGGCTCCCCCACCATGAACCTGGTCCCAGGCCACAACGGCGCGGCACAGGGCAACAACAACTTCGAGATTGCTTTCACACAATTGCCCATGGCCGCACCGCGGGCTGGCAATGTGCTGATGGGTGTGCGCCCCGAACACTTGTCTCTGGTTGACGATGTCCCCTGGCGCGGCGCGGTCAGCGTGGTCGAACCTACCGGAGCCGACACCTACGTCGTCGTCAAGACCGGTGCCGGCGACGTCACGGTGCGGGTCTCGGCCCAGACCCGCGTGAAGGCCGGTGACAGTGTCGGCCTGCAAGTGGCGGCGGACCATGTCAGCTGGTTCGATGCGGGCACCGGTGTCCGCATTTAACTTGCGCTTCGGCAACCTGCCCCCATGACAACACCCTCCGCGCCCGATTTCCGCTCAGCGGCTTTCCTGCGCGAGCATGCCAGCTGGGTCATGGTCTTCTATAACCCGAGAGCACTTGACGCCAGTGGCGGCATGTACCACTACTACCTGGATGATGGCACGGTGTTCGACCATCGCACGCGCCACCTCGTCAACGCCACACGTTTTGTCATCACGCATTCCATGCTGTACAGGCTCACCGGTGCGGCCCACTACCAAGCTGGTGTGCGCCACGCGGTGGACTTTCTGCGCAACGCCTTTCGCGATCCGGACACCGGTGGTTATGCCTGGATGATTGACTGGCATGAAGGCAAGGCCGCAGTGCTGGACGGAACCCGCCACTGCTACGGCATAGCCTTTGTGATGCTCGCGTATGCCCATGCAAGCACCTGTGGCGTCGAGCCCGCGCGTGGCTGGTTGGCTCAGACCTTTGAGCTGGCCGAAAAACACTTCTGGGAGCCCGCTGCGGGCCTCTATGCCGATGAAGCCACACCGGACTGGACGCTGGCACCCTACCGGGGCCAGAATGCCAATATGCATGCCTGCGAAGCGATGATTGCCGCCTATGCGGCGACGGGCGAAACACGTTACATCGAGCGCGCCGAATGCCTGGCACACAACATCACCTGCCGCCAAGCCGCGCTAGCTAACGGCCTGGTGTGGGAGCACTACCATCACGATTGGTCGGTCGACTGGGACTACAACCTGCACGACAAGTCCAATATCTTCAGGCCCTGGGGTTACCAGAGCGGCCATCTGACCGAATGGGCCAAGCTGCTGCTGCAGCTCGATACCTACGCCCCTGCCGCTTGGCATGTGCCGCGGGCTATTGAACTCTTCAACGCTGGCGTGAACACAGCATGGGACGCCCAACACGGCGGCCTGCACTACGGATTCGCACCCGATGGCAGCATATGTGATGCCGACAAATACCACTGGGTGCAGGCCGAATCACTGGCCGCCGCAGCCCTGCTCGCCATCCGCACCAGTGATCCCGCGTACTGGGTCTGGTACGAAACAATCTGGGCCTATTGCTGGCAACATTTTGTGGACCACCAGCACGGCGCCTGGTTTCGCATTCTGGGCCCGGCGAATTTGAACCACACCCGAGAAAAAAGCCCTGCGGGCAAGGTCGATTACCACAACATCGGGGCCTGCTTCGATATCTTGCGCGCCATGGGTTCTATCGTTCCCGAGACATGAACACCAGCAACAACAAGCTTCCCACCTTTATTGCGTTTGGTGAAGCGCTGACTGACATGCTGCGCACCGGCGCGGACACGTGGAAAAGTGTACCGGGCGGTGCCCCGTGGAACGTGGCACAGATCATGGCTGGATTTGGTGTTGCCAGTGCCTTTGGCGGCGCCATCAGCAAGGATTGTTTTGGTGATGCACTCTGGAATGCCAGCGCTCAAGCCGGGCTTGATTTGCGCTTCCTGCAACGCGTGTCCAAATCGCCGCTGCTGGCGATGGTGCATGAAACACAACCGCCCTCTTACTTCTTCGTCGGTGACAACAGCGCCGATTTGCACTTCGACGTAACCACGCTGCCGCAAGGCTGGGAGGCCACAGTACGCTGGGCACATTTTGGCGGCATCAGCCTGGCCCGCCAGCCACTGACCGGACGCTTGGTGGAACTGGCCGAGCGGCTGAGCGTAAGCGGCGTCAAGATCAGCTACGACCCAAATTTTCGCAATGTGATGGACAAGTCCTATGACGCCATCCTGGCACGCTTGGTGGCCATTGCAGATCTGATCAAAGTTTCTGAAGAAGACGTATGTGGCTTGTTCCGCATGCACGATGCAGAAGCAGCACTGCTGCAACTGCGTGCCATGCTGCCCACGGCAACGGTCCTCTACACGCGCGGGGCACAGGGGGCAACGCTGCATGTCGCAAACCAAACCTGGCACGCGACGCCGCCCGCCATCACCGTGGTCGACACGATTGGCGCGGGGGACTGCAGCCTCGCCGGTTTCCTGAGCAGCGCCATGCAACAGCCCGATGCAGGCTGGGATACGCACCTTCGCGCAGCAGTGGCTGCCGGAGCTGGTGCTTGTCTGGCTGCTGGGGCGACACCACCCTCTGCGCAAACGCTCGCTGATATGACCCAAAAGGTTCACATCCTATCGGCATCGGCAATTGAAGACTTGGCAGGTTGAAACGGGGAGCGCGTGCGGTCGCTGTCGTATCGGCGGCTTTTGCCAGGCGGGTTCAAGCGGCAAGCCTTGAAGGATGGAGCCGCGTCAAAATCCACCTCCAGGATACCGTTTGCTTCACTATTGATAGCGTACTATTCATATCCCACGGGGGCTATAGGCATATTTTTATGTTAACAGCCTCAGAAACCCGATAAAAACCCCTAAATAGGTATTTAAGGCAGTGCAGCCACTCCCCGCTCCAGCATCCCCAACTTGTCCTTGACGGTCTTGTAATGCTCAGCTTCCGGCAAAGCCGGCTTCTGCTTGGTAATGACAGGCCACTTGCCAATGGCAACGATCTCAGCGTTCAGGGCTAAAAAGTGTTTCTGGCTTTCGGGCAGATCGACGTCGGCGTAGATGGCTTCCACCGGGCATTCGGGCACACACACCGCGCAGTCTATGCAGTCGACCGGGTGGATAACCAGGAAGTTGGGTCCTTCCTGGAAGCAGTCCACGGGGCAGACCGATACGCAGTCGGTGTATTTGCACTGAATGCAGGATTCGGTGACGACAAAGGTCAAATGCGTTCCCCTTGGTTTGATGCTATGGCTAAAGTGTAGGTCCACTTGAGGTCTGGACACGCTCGACCCGCGCCGACATGCGCTTGTGTCGAAGCGTGCGGGTAGCAGGCGCGCGCGCATCGGTGTTCATTGAGTAATGACCGAACCCTGAGCGCATGCCGCTCACCATGCTTTCACTCGACAGAGCCCTCTTTGGTGTTGAGCGAATCGATAAGCGTGTAGTGGGAACTGTGGGTCGGCGGGCGCCATTTCTGCAGCCACAGCATCGCAGGCTTAATGATAGGGACCACACTATTCCACAGCTTGATGGCTGGCTCGTCATAGTGGTGAAAGTCCACTCGCAAGCCCTTGAGGTTCTGGAAGTCCTTCCGCTTGCCCTTGCCTTCCTTGATTCGCCGGTTATGCGTGAACCAATGCCAGGCAAGGAGATCGGCGGTCTGCAATCCCACGTCCTCAGTCTTAGCCGCGTGACGATGCTTTCCATAGCGGAACACTGGCAAGGATTCTTCATTCAAGAGAGCATGTGCGGTTTCCTTGCCGGCTTTCGACTGCCCGTCAGCACCGGCTTCATACACATACTCGACTTCAACATGGAAGCCGACAGCGTCCGCCCAATTCCTCACACCGTAGAGTACCTGGCCGCACAGGAACGTGTAGGGGGTGCTCCACAGCGCGGGAAGCCCGATTGCGGGGAAGACGGCCTTATCGATCGAAAGCGCAATGCCTTTCGCTCCGTACTTCTTGATGATCTCAATGGCTTCGGTCTGAGCAGCGGTTTGCTCTTTGCGCGTCAAGTGCTTGAATGCGCCTTTGCCGTGCATGCACTCGACGGCATGAAAGAACGGCAGGCCGTACTTCTCCAGCATCGCCTTCCATTCGGCCTCGAAGGGCGCGACGTTCTCATCCAAGAAGATGTACCCGGCCACGACGAGGTCCGGCGACTTCGCGTCGGTGCCGCTTTCATCGAAGTACGCATATGCCAGTGCCATCAGCGGATTATTCATTCCGCAGTAGAAATCTTCCGGTGGTATGCCTTCTTCGGCATCTTCTGACTTACAAGCAAAACGCCATAGTCAGGAAAACGCTACATATTCAGTAGCGTAGTACGTATATTTCACGGGGGCTATCGGCACATTTCCTCAACGTCAATCCCGGTACCGCACCAACGCCCACAGCGTAGGCTTATCCTCACTGCGCAGCCCCGTCTGCACCGTGCCCGTAAAGCTCCAACGCCGGTCCGATGATTCCCAGCCGTGGCCCAGCGCCAGGCTCCAGCCGGGCGGGCTCTGCGCGGTGTTGGCTTCGTCGGTGTAACGCTCGCCACGCCATGTAGCCCGCAGCAACGTAAAGCTGCGAGCCGCGTGCCGCCAGGTCGTCTGGCCCAGGGCCACATCGCGGGCGAAGCCGGGCAGCAGGTTACCGACATAACCCGCACCGGTGTTGCGCGAGTCAGTGTAGGCATAGCTGCCCAGCACGCTCCAGTGCGACCCTAGCAGGTGGTTGACGGACACAGTGGCCTGCGCCAGGTCGCCCTGGCCGAAAATCGGTGTTAACTCATGGGTGTTGAGCGTGGTTTGTGCATTGAGCACCACGGGTGCAATGGTGGCCACGTTGTCGAACAGAGCACCCATATCCTGCGCAAACAGTCGCCCATTAGTCGCCACCAGGTTGCTGATGCGCTGGCCTGACAGGCTGGCGCCCACAAAGGTGGTGGCACCCAGTTCCCAGTCGAGTTGCAACGCGTGTTTGCGTGCATAGCTGCCCGCCAGTTGGTACTGGTTGTCCACCGCAATAGCCCCAGTGGCCACAGGTGCCAGGGTGTGCGTGCCGGGCGCGCGCAGGCTTTCCTGGTAGGCCCAGTGCAGCGCGCGGCCGGGTCCGAAACGCAAGCTTGCGCCGACGCGTGGCAACAGCTTGCGGCTGTGTTCGGCGCCTTCCTCATTGGGGGTAAGCAGGTCTTGGCCGGTGGCGGAATCGGTATATCGGTCGCCTTTTTGTGCGTTGAATCGGGGCCAATAGGCTTCGGCCATCCAGCTCCAAGCGCCGCTGCGCCATTCACCGGCCACCCAAGGCATGTCGTAACGCTCGGTGTTGGTGAAGGGTGAGGAAACGTCCCGGTCCGAGATGGCACTGCCGGTGTCGCGGTCCACGCGCTCCCAGCCCGCACTCATGCGGTGTGTGCCCCACACCGCGGTATGGCGCAGGGACAAACCTTTGTCGTCGCTCTGGTAGTTGTAGTCCTGCAGACCCCAACGCGCATCGTCGAGTACCAGGCCCGTGGTCTGCCGCCCGCTGTGGCCCTTGATCCAGGTCTGACTGTTTGCCGACCAGCGCCACGATGCACCGGCATCGGTGCGGCGTGTGCGGGTCTCTGCGTCGCGTGTGAACGTGATGCCGTTGCCAAAGTTCAAGCCATCTGGAAAGCGGTAGCGCAGTGTGGTGTCGCCATGCAGCAGGAAGACCGAAAGGCTGTCAGTGGGCTTAGCGCCGAGTGCCACATCCACGCCGGGCGATGACAGCCGGTATTGCGACGATGGTGGCCCCTCACGTGGCCACATCTCCACATCGTTGGCACGCACCAGCCAGGCCACGGGCACACTGCCCGCCGCAAAGCCGCGGTACCCTACATCAGCCGTGGCGTTGTTGCGCAAAGGGTTGCGCTCGGCGCTCAGACCAGCCGACCATTCGCTGCCGGTGGACAGTAGCAGCGGCGCGCGTTTGTCGCTGGCGCCAAATACGGTGGGGTCGGTCAAGTAGCCCTGGAACAACTCGGAGCGGCGGCTGAAGTCACTCTCGTACCGATCGGCCAGAAAGAAGTGGCTGCCCGCCCACAGCGGGTAGTAGGACGCACTGGCATAGGCCCGCGCCCAATGTTCCATGCCGAAGTCGCCCAGCGCCTTGCCCAGGTTGGCGGAGCCCTGGCTGTCCGACGCCAGCGGGTTCAGCGATTTGAGATAAGGCAACCGCACCAGCGCCTCGCGCGCGGCGGCAATGGCCTGCGTGGGGTCGCCACTGTCGTTGCGCAGCATGGCCTCTATCTGCCAGGGTAGCGGATCGTTGGGGTCGGCCAGGCGTGCCCGGTCCAAGGAATCCAGCGCGGCGGCGCGCTCACCCAGCGTGTATTCGGCCACCGCCAGCCAGACCTGCGCTCGGGCGTAGCGCGGCTCGATCACCATGGCCTTGAGCAATTGGGTGCGTGCGGTCACGGCATCGCCTTGCTTCAGGGCCAGAAGACCTGCGCCTGCAAGGCTCACATAGTCGTCACCGGCGCGGGCCAGCGCGGCGTCAAAACCTGTGCGCGCCTCGGCCAGTTGCAGTGCCTCGGTGGCGGCCGTGGCCTGTTCCCCGCGGTAGCTGGGACTCTCGGGTGCCAGTGCTACCGCCTGCGCCAGTGCAGCGCGGGCCGCACGCAAGTCGCCCCGCTCTTGCAACGCGCGGCCCAGCGCCCAGTGCGCGGCGGCACGTTGCGTATCGCTTCCGGCGCGGGTCAGGGCATGACGGTACAGCGCGAGCGCGGCGTCGCCCTGCCCTTGCAGGCGCTGCCAGTCACCAGCGGCCAGCAGCAGCTCCACAGCATTTGGTGCGACGGTGCGCGTGGTGTCAAGCCAGGTGCGCGCCTCGGTGCCGCGGTCCAATGCCATCAGCAGATCGGCCCGGCGTGCCGCCGTGCGTGCATCCTGTGTGCGCTGCCAGGCGCGTGCCAGGCGGGCCTGGGCAGCGTCGAGCTGGCCGTCAAAGACCTCGAGGTCAGCCAGTACCAAGTCCACTACCGCGTCGCCATCGCCGTTGGCAGCCATCGCCAGCAGCCCGGTTCGTGCCTGCGTCCATTGCCCGGCGCGCAGGTCTGCACGCACGGCGGCCAGTGGAGGGGCGATGTCGGCCTTTTGAAACTCGGCCCAGCGTGTGGCATCACCCGGGTAGGCGGCCACCCACTGCACGCGCTCGCGTGGGCTCACCAGCAGACGTTTGGTGGGTGCCTTGCCCGGCTCTGCGTACCCCTGCTCAGCTGGCCCGAGTTGCACGCTACCGTAGGGGTTGGAAAGTTCTACAGCTCCCGACAACACGGTGAGTGTGGTGCGCCCGGCTGCGTCCACCTCCACATCCCAATCCGTGCCGCGCACCACGGCAAACGCGGCGGGGGTTTGCAACTGCAGCGCGGCGGGGGACTTCTTGGTGCGCGCCCATAGGCGCCCGGCGGACAGCTCCAGCAGCGTGCGCGTGGGTTGCGATTCGCACAGGCGCAGTTGTGCGTTGGCCGACATGCGGATCTGCGTCCGGTCTGCCAATAGAAGCGCAGCGGATGAGAGCGTCAGTGTGCGCATGTCGGCGCCTGCGCGCAATTGCTGCGCCAACGCGGCAGGCGACCAGGGCTCCACCCCCGGTGCGCGGGTCTGGCCCTGCCCGGCCAGTGCCACAATGTGCGCCGCTGCGGCGTCTGGAGCCAATGGCGCGCCCGGGCATTGCGCCCAGGCAGAAGGGCTGCCCAAGCTTGCCAGCGCAAGGGCCACCGGGGTCATCCAAAAGAGGGGATGTGAAGACATGGGAAAGCCTTTCGTCTTTGGGGAGGGTCAGGATTTATCTAAGGCACGCGCATGAAAGGAGGAAGCTGGACCAAACGGCTGCACAGTGGTGTCACTGTCTGTGACGGTATCCGCCAGCGCCTGCACCCGGCTGCGCAACTGCTCGGCATGGACTGCCCACTGCGGTGCACGCAAGCGGGCATGCGCCTGCCAGTCAGAGCAGCACTGCAGCGCCAATGCCCACGCGCCCGCCTGCAGATGGTCGTGCAGTGTCAAGCTGGTGGCGACCAGGGCCGCATCGTCGCAGAGGGTGTAGACATCTATGCCTGCACTGCGCCCGGCTAGCACCACCGCATCCAGCCACAGCAGATGCGCACGCTCCGCACCATCAGCAGGCAAGGCACTGCGCGTGGCGCCTGACAACAAAATACCCGTGCCAAAGGCCTTGTTGGCACCTTCCAGCCGTGCTGCGGTGTTAACTGCATCGCCCACTGCGGTATAGGTAAAGCGTTCATGCGAGCCCAGATGGCCCACCGCTGCTTCGCCGGTGTGTAGGCCGATACGCAACTGCACATTCGCAAAAGGTGTGCCTTGCCACTGGTCGCGCAGCGCAACCATGTCGGTCTGCATGGCCTGGGCGCAGGCCAGCGCGCGCTCGGCATGGGCTGGTTCCGGCAAGGGCGCGTTCCAGAACGCCATGACGGCGTCGCCAATGAACTTGTCCAGCGTGCCGCCGTGTAGGTGCACGGTGTGTGTCATACGCGAGAAGTAGGCGTTGAGCGTCTGTGCCACAGCCTCGGGCGGCAGGTGTTCGCTGGCAGCGGTAAACCCCGCCAGGTCGGAAAACAGCAGCGTGAGCACGCGGCGCTCGCCCTGTAGGACTGGTGCCGTGTCCGCAGCGGCCAACGCATCGACGACAGCCGGCGGCACGTAGCGGGCAAACTCATTGCGCAGTTGCTCACGGCGACGGCGCTCGCGCCAGTAGCTATCGGCCGCGCCCACGTTCACATGCAGTGCCAGGCCGACCAGTGTGGGCAGCGCGCTCCACCACACACCCGCCACATAGGCCCACGCCCCACCGAGCAAGGCCAGCAGCGCCAGCACCAGACTCAGCCACACAGCCCGCCAGCCGCGCCAGCGTCGGGTAAGCCCCGCCACCACGGCCACCGCCAGCACCGCCTGCAAGGCCGGCCCCGCAGGATGCGCCGGCACGATCCAGCCACCCGTCAAACCATTCATCAAGGCGGTGGCATGCATAAACACACCCGACTGCGGACCACCACCCAGCTCACGCAGCGGCGTGACAAACTGGTCTACACCGTCCACCGGCGTGTTCTGGCCCAGCAGCACCAACTGCCCTTGCAGCGCGCTGGGGGGCAGTGTGCCAGCCGGATCTAACGCCTGCGTGTAGTGGGCATAGGGCAAAGGCACTTCGGGTGCGTAGAAGCGCAGCAGTGCGCCGGGTGGCGGTGGTGTGAAGGCCCGCCCACCGCTTTGCGCCAACACGCGCCACAGCGCATCGTCCTGCGCGGGGGCACGGCGCACAACGCCGTCATCGTCCACGTCTAGCGACACACTGCCGTGGCGCGCGTCAGCAAAGATACTGAGAACCGTCTGCCGGTACTGCGCCACCTGAGAGCTTTGTACGGAAACCTCGGCGTTGGCCAGCACCACCGGCATGCGGCCCTGCAACGCTTTGTCCAGCGCGGCGTCGTCCACCGCGGACTGGGGGGCACCAAACAGCATGTCGATACCCAGTGCCGCCGCCCCCGCCGCCGCCAGGGCGTCCACCAGTTGGGCATGCAGGCGGCGCGGCAGGGGTGGGGCCTGGTTCAGCGCGGCCAGGCTAGGTTCGTCCAGGCCCACCACCAGCACATCCACATCGGGGCGAACCGGGGCGGTCAGACTGCTGAGCAGGTCGTATTCCAAGCGCTGCAAGGGCGGCCACACCGGCGTGGCATGCAGCGCGGCGAGCAATCCCAGGGCGAACATCAGCCGCAGCGCCAACACCGCCCATGCATCTATCCCGACCGATGCCTGGTTGGTCGCCATCCAGCCCCTTTCTTCCAGAGTGGTCAGCAGCTTGCCTACGCAGGATTTGCTCAGCCGTTGCTGTGGAACACACTGTAGCGTGACAGTCGCCGCCTGCACAGGGGAAACTACCCGATGGCAGTACCTGGATGCTCAGGGGCGTTGCTTGTCAGGAAGTCCATCGTGGCTGCCGAGCTCCCGCGCGGGGGCATCGTGCCACCAATCGGCGTCCTTGAGGTCTGTTCGGCGCGACGGGTTCAGTGGATAAACAATGCGATTGCTGGCCTTCGCGGCTTCGCCGCCAACCAGAAGCAGCGCATCTCTCGTGGAGTTGTTGATGAAACAGTGGCATATCCCCGTCCCGGCGGGGAAAGCCGCGAAGTCTCCTGCAACCATGTGGTGAAGTTCGCCATCAATCCACGCATCAACCTCGCCTTCGACGACGTAGACGAACTCTTCCTCATCCGACTCCGCTTGCGGCCATGAAAAGCCACTATAGCCCGCCGTCAACCACGCAACACTTGCTTACTCCTGGCTCCACACTGGTTGGGACTGGCTTGATGTCGATCAACATGCGCCCTTTGATATAGACAGAAAATTGAACTTGCCCTACGCCATTGCAACAGAGCTTCCAACCAAACTCGCGAAGGATATTCGATGATGATGAATGCCAACACGGTCCAAGGCCAACCCATTGCGGCCCAACAGGTCAATACCCACGGGGTGCAGTCATGAGCGCCGAACCACGCGTCGCCTTGGTCACCGGCGGTACTGCAGGCATAGGCGCCGCCATTGCCGAGGCATTACACGCCGCGGGCTACCGTGTTGCGGTTAACTTCGGCTCACACGCCGCCGCGGCGGACAAGTTCAGCACCCGCACCGGCTTGCCGGTGTACAGCTGGAACGTAGCCGACTTTGACGCCTGTGCCGAGGGAGTCGCGCGCGTGCAGGCTGCCATGGGTCCCATAGATGTACTGGTTAACAACGCCGGGGTGACCCGCGACATGATGTTGCACAAAATGACGCTGGCGCAATGGCGGGAAGTCATCGACATAGACCTGGGGAGCTGTTTCAACATGTGCCGCGCGGTGATCGAAGGCATGCGCGAACGCCGCTTCGGCCGCATCATCAACATCAGCTCCGTCAACGGACTGTCGGGCCAGGCGGGGCAAACCAACTATGCCGCCGCCAAGGCCGGCATGATTGGCTTCACCAAATCGCTGGCGCTAGAAGGCGCGTCGCGCAACATCACCGCCAATGCCATCGCACCAGGCTACACCGACACTGAGATGGTGAGTGCGGTTCCGCCCGAGGTAATGGATCAAATTCTGAAGTCCGTACCCGCTGGGCGATTGGCAAGCCCTGCGGAAGTTGCGCGTGGCGTGGTGTTTCTGGCATCCGATGACGCGGGTTTTATCAACGGCATTACCTTGTCGATCAACGGCGGTAAATACCTGACGTAATAGCTTGGGTGTGTACCGCCCGCACGTGGACAGATAAACTTGGCATTACTCGCGGCCATGAGTGGCCCCTTTGTCGAGAACTGGAGGTGAATCCTTGTCCGCCAAACAACCATCTGACTTCAGCATCCACACCCTCACCCCGAACGACCAAGCGCTGATGCAGGCGCTGTTGACATGCTTCGGCGAGGCCTTCGAGGACAAACCCACCTACAACGACAAGCGCCCCAGTGCGGGCTACTTTCAACAGTTGCTGGGCAGTGACACCTTCACGGCGCTGGTTGCATTGCAAGACGGCGAGGTGGTGGGCGGCCTTGCGGCATACGAGTTGAAGAAGTTCGAGCAGGAGCGCAGCGAGATCTATATCTACGATCTGGCAGTGGCTGCGGCCCACCGGCGTGAAGGCATTGCGACAGCCCTGATTCAGGCGTTGGGCAAGCTGGCCGCGGCGCGTGGCGCCTATGTCATTTTTGTGCAGGCGGACCACGGCGACGATCCGGCCATCGCGCTGTACACCAAGCTGGGCGTGCGAGAAGACGTGCTGCATTTTGATATCGCGGTTAAGGGCATCCTGCAATAAACGCTCACCACAGCAGAGGCTACTTTGGCCGGTAGACCTTGACCGTGTAATACCCGGCCAGCGGCACTCCCACAAAGATAGCGTATCGACGATAACTGACGGCGGCTGGGGGCCGATTTTCCTTAACCGTTATGGCTGCAGAGGCAATTCGATCCGGATGATCAGCCCTTGGGGCAGCGCCGCCAGTGCGGTCGCCGTCCCGCCATGCCGGTGCGCGATTTCGGCGACGATGGCCAATCCCAGACCACAACCGCCGGGCAACTCGCTGGCGCGCCAGAAGCGCTCGAAGACCCGGGTCAAGTCGGCGCTGGACAGGCCGGAGCCGTTGTCTTCCACCTCCAGCACACAACTGCTTGCCACGCGGCGCACACGCACCGTCAGTGTGGCGCCATTGCCCGCATAGAGCAGTGCGTTGTCAATCAGGTTGTTCAGCACTTCACGCAGCAACAACTTTTCGCCCTGTACCAGCAGACTTCCCTCGCCCTCGTAACCCAGGTCCACACCGGCGGCCAGTGCGCGCGGCGTCCACTCACGCGCCACTTCCCGGGCGAGTTGCGCCACATCCAACGGCTGCAGGATCACATCGGCCTCGGTGCGCGCCAGCGATAACAGCTGGTGCACCAGGTGGGCGCTGCGCAGCGCACCGGCGTGCACCTTGACCAGGCGCTCTTTCACAGCGACCAGTTCCGTCTCGTTCAGCGCCAGCTCGGTCTGGCTCACCAGGCCGGCCAGCGGCGTGCGCAACTGGTGGGCGGCATCATTGACAAAACGTTTTTCCTGGCTAAGGCTGCGGCGCACGGCGTCCAGCAACTGGTTGACGGCCAGCGCCAGCGAATGCACTTCATGCGGGGCCTGATCCAGTTGAATGGGCGGCAAGGCTGACAGCGCGGGCCCGGTGCGGTCACCCAACTGAGCCTCCAGCCGTTTGAGTGGGTGCAGGCCGCGCGCAATGCCGGCATTGATGAGGATACCCAGCAGTACGCCCAGCGCAGCCAGCGGCACCAGCATGTCAAACACCAGCTCACGAGCTACCTCCTCTTGCACGGCCAGACTCTTGGACACCTGCACACGCAGGCGCTGGGGCGAGTTGGCCTCGCCATAAGTCACCTCCAGCACCGCCACACGCACCTTCTTGCCGTCCAGGCGGGCGTCGTAGATCAAGGGCTCACCGGTCTGTATCAACACACCATCGGGCGGCGGCGGCAACTGGCCATTGCCCAGCACAAAACTGCCGGGCGGGGACGACACCATATAACCCATGCGATCCGTCGGGTCCTGCTCCAGCACATCCTGCGCAGCACGCGGAAAATCCACCAGCAAGCCCGAGCCTACCGGCTTGACCTGCCGGGCCAGCGCACGCACCGATTGCTTGAGCGACTGGTTGATGCCGGTATCCGCATAACTGAGTGCAATACGCCAGGCCAGCACCCCCCCCACCGACCACAGCAGCAACTGCGGCAGCAACAGCCATAGCAACAACTGGCGTTTGAGGGATAGCCCCGGCAACAGGGAACGGCCAGCCGGCTTCATGCGTTCATCAGGCAGTGCTGGATTCCAGCAAGTAACCCAGGCCGCGCACATTGCGTATCCCTAAGCCTGAGTCGGCCAGCTTGCGGCGCAGGCGGTGTACATACACCTCCAGCGCGTTCGACGCCACGCCGCCCGTGGGCTCGCCGGGTTCGCTCTGCCAGGCATTCAGCACGTCTTCGCGGCTGACCACTTGGCCAGCATTGGCTACCAACAGGGATAACAGCGACCATTCACGCTGAGTCAGCTCCATCTCTTCATCGCCCAGCCAGGCACGTGGCTGCACAGCGTCGACCCGCAGCTTGCTGGTGCTGGGGCCGGCAATCTCCAATGATCCGCCAAAAGCGGGCATGCGTGATCGGCGCAGCATGGCGGCCAGCCGCGCCTGCAGCTCGGCCATGATGAAGGGTTTGGTCAGGTAGTCATCCGCACCGGCGTTCAGACCATGGACGCGATCATCGACGCCATCACGCGCCGTCAGTATCAGCACCGGCAGGGCCAACACACGCTGGCGTATCCACTGCAGCACAGCCATGCCATCCAGCTTGGGCAGGCCCAGGTCCAGGATCACACCGTCAAAACGCGTGCTCTCCAGCAACTCGCGGGCCTGCAGACCGTGGGCGGCGCTGGCCACCGTGTGCCCGGCTTGGGTCAGCTGTGCAGACAGCGCGTCGCGCAGCAAATCATCATCTTCGGCAATCAGTATGTGGGCCATGGAAAAGGTTCTATTGCCGGTAATACGAAGGCAAGGCCTTCAGGTACTTGGGCAGGTTGCGGTTCTTCATCAGGCGCGAGAAAAACTCGGGGTCTTCATTGGTGGTCAATGGGCTCAAGCGGGTCTTCTCGAACGGCAGGCCAAAGCGGCAGGCCAGCAGGCGTTTGGCATCGGCCGGTGTTGCACTGGCGCCGGTAGCGGGTGCTGGCAGGTTGCACGTTGCAAAGTCCTTGGCCAGTTGGTCGGGCGTCAGCCTCGCCGCCAACTGCACGGTATCAAACGTCAAACCACGCTGGATCCGCGCCTTGGTCTCGGCCACCGTCATGGATGGCAGGCTGGTGGCCGGGCAGTTGGGTGTCATGGCTTTGCTGCGTTTCGCTCGGGCAAAAGTCGCCACGGTCTCCATGTCATCACTGCCCCGCGCAGCCTTCAGTAAGGCTGCATCACCATACAGGGGTTCGCCACGCACGGTCACCAGCTGGATGGTGTCTTCAATCGTGTTGATCAGGTTGCGGTAGGGGTCGGCATGGCGGTCATCCACCACCAGCACATCGGCCAGGTAACCCTCGGTGATCTGGCCCAGGCGCTGGCCCCAGCCCATGGCGTCTGCCGGTTTGCGCGTGACCATCTCGACCAGGTCACGGTCGCTGAACAAACCTTTCAAGGCATGTTTGTTGACTAGGTCCGCCACCTTGAGTTCGCCCAGGCTGGACTTGCTGCCCGAAGGCGCCCAGTCGGGTGCCAGACTAATGGACAGGCCGGCGCGTTTGGCTGCCTCCACGTTGGCGGTCTGGCCGTACAGCATAAAGTTGGACAAGGGTGACCACACCAGCTTGGCGCCCACCGATGCCATCTCCTGCAGCTGTGGCACGGTCAGTCCCACGCCGTGGATGGCGATCAGCTCGGGGCCTATCAGGTTGCTGTCTTTCATCGCGCCAAACTCCAGCGCCATGCGTGGTGAAGGCCCTTCGGCCAAGTGCACCACCAGCGGGCCCTTGCTGCGCTCGGTCTGCATGGCCGCCCATTCCTTGGCGCTGCGACCCATATCGACGCGGCTAGCGGCTACACGGGATTCCACCGGAGAGTTCTCGATATTGCGCACCAGGCACTCTTCTTTGGAGTAGGCCAGGTTGGTGCGGCCGCCTTGCAGGCTGGTCGTGCCACCGGCCAGGGCCTTGTATTCACCGTAGCGGCCAATCTCAATGCCAAGATCCAGATAGTGTGGGCGGGTCAAAACCTCTTGCGGGAAGGTGATGCGTTTGTTGTAGACATCGTCGTACCACCGCCACTCGTACCGATCCCGGTATTTGCGCTGGATGGGCATCAGGGGGTAGATCGCGTATTCGGGGTGGTTGTGCAGGTCGATGATGCCGGGGTAGATCACGCCCTTGCTGTCGACCACCGGTGCATCTTTGGCGCCATCAGGCAGGGATTCACCGGCGCGCGCAATGGCCATGATCTTGCCGCCGGCCAACCAGACCCGGGCATTGGGCAACACGTCGCCCGCATCGTTCATCGTGACGACCTTGCCAACCAGCACCACGCCTGTGTTTGACGTCCACGCCGTTTGTGCGCTTGCCGATAGCGCCACGGTTGTGAGTGCTGCGAACTGCGTCAATTGGCGCACTGCGCGGCGTACGGCGCCTTGTGCAAAACGGTGCAGAAACGGTGCGATGGTGTGCATGGTTGTGGCGGCTTGTGAATGAAAAAGGGACGGCCGTGCATCATAGCGCCGGGGGCTGAAAGACTCTCCCTGCTATTCTCGGCACACCGCAGCCTTGTCCTGCTCTTTCTGCCTTTGTCTACCGTGCCACTGTCTCTACCCCAACCTGCCCCCGCCACCCCCAACCGCCGCCATGTCCTACTCGCCAGCCTGAGCCTATTGGCATCACAGCCCGCACTGGCGGCACGCACCCCGCGAGCGCCTTCGCCATCTGAACTATGGCCACTCACCTCTGCCGTGCCCGGTGGCATTGCCCGGGTGGATCTGGGTCCTGCTGCGGTGCGACCCGTTGCCCACTGGGACGACTTACCCCTGCTGGTGCTGGGTGATACGCAGCGCTGGACAGCCCTGGTCGGCATCGCGTTGTCGACCCCGCCCGGCCCCGCACGTATTACGGTTCAGGCAGACGGCAGCAACCACCTGCGCCACGTGGAATTCACGGTGGCGCCCAAGCTGTACCCGGTGCAAAAGCTGAAGGTGGCGCCCGGCAAAGTGGATTTATCAGACGCGGACGAGAGCCGTTATGCACGCGAACGCACCCACATGGCAACCGTTTTGGCAACCTTCACCGAACCATTGCCCCACCCCGCCCAGTTGCGCATGGCCGCACCCGTGGCAGGGCGGCGCTCCAGCTCCTTCGGCCTGCGCCGCGTATTCAATGGCCAGGCGCGCAACCCCCACAGCGGCATGGACATCGCGGCCGCGGCGGGCACACCCGTGCTGGCACCGCTACCGGGACGCGTCATCGATACGGGCGACTATTTCTTTGGCGGCAACACCGTCTGGCTGGACCATGGTGGTGGCCTGCTGACCATGGTCGGCCACCTGAGCGCCATCCATGTAAAGGTCGGTGACGTCGTGCAGGTGGGTGACCGGGTGGCATCGGTTGGTGCAACCGGACGAGCCACAGGGCCGCATCTGCATTGGGGCGTGGTGCTGAACCGCAAGATGGTGGACCCGGCCCTGTTTTTGGCAGCCTAAGAACTGCAGTACTTTATTTGGAGGGAGCCGGTTTTGCCGCACGCCCCTTGCCCACCAGGGCAGAGGGCAAAGTGATACTGAAGCGTTTAGCCATCGCTGCATATTCACCAGAGTCGATCAGCTTGGCCAAACCCGTGTTGAACGCCTGGCGTAACTTCTCATTTTCGGCATCTTTCGTAAACGCGAAGTAGCCAACCTCTCTGCCAATCATAGGGGATACGACGGAGAACTGGTCATACTTGCCCAGTGATGCCATGCCCGCCGTGGTGTTGCGTTCGTTGGCCACAAAAAAGTCCATGCGGTCGTTCAACAGCATGGTCAGTCCACTCTCTACCGTATTGGCATTGGTGACTCCCAGGTTGGCGCGCTCCTGGTCAAACGGTGTGCCATAGACCCACCCCAGAACGGCCACCAAGCGTTTGCCCTTCAATGACTCATAACTGCCGTCCCAACTGAGTTTGGAGCTTGCCAGCTTATAGAACACCATGTTGTCCTGGTAGAAGGGCTGGTCGCCAAACGCGAACCGTGCCTCACGCGCAGGCGTTTTGTAGGGGCCCACCAGCACGTCCGCGCTGCCATTGGCCACCATCTCCTGCGCCCGGGCCCAAGGGTAGATTCCGAACTTGAGTGTCAAGCCCTGCTGCTGGGCAATTGTGCGGGCCAGCTCGGCACCCAAGCCTACGAATTCGCCGGTCTCGGTTTGTTCGTAGATGCGTGCGAACGTGGTGCCCACTACGTGCACTTCTTTGGCTTGCGCAGAGCATGCCACCCACATACACAACATGCTGCAGGCAAAACGCGATCTGAACGAGGTATTGAACATGGTGACCCGGTTATAGCGCAACGGGTCACATTTGGATATATCAATATTGATAGCAAAGAATGTCCATCCCACGGGGGCTAGACGCACGTTCGCCTCTGATGTGTTGCTACCCAAAATCCTGACTGGGCCGGGGCTTCCGTTCGCCGGATCCCTGGCAGTGGGGTCAGCGCTGGGTCACACTTAATTCGGCGCGCGGTTTCCAGTCTGCATCGGCAGACACGGTTCTGCCGGCGCCCACAAACAGACGCTCGGTCGGAAGTTTGCGGCTAGCCAAGTAATCCTTGACCACCACGCTGCGCTGCAGAGCTAACTCACGTATCGCGTCTGCGTTGACGGGGATGCTGGCCAGCAACAGGGCCTCCATCTCGGCCACAGGAACGTCTTTGGCCAGTCCGATGGCATTGCGCGGCTTGGTGATGTCGGCGCGGCGGTAGACCTGGGCCAGCAGGGTCGGGTATTCGGTATCCGTCAATGCGGTTGCACTGGCGCTGTCCTGGCCGGTGACCACAGCGCGGCGTCGCTTTTCGACCAACAGCAGGGCCTTCAGGCGTTCGCGCTTCAGCGCATCACGCTCCTGCTCCAGGCTGGCGGTGCCAATCACCGTCACATTCAACGTGGGGCGTGCAGCCAGCGCCTTGGCCACCTGGTCCAGGCCTTCGCTGGCGCTGGGCGACAACACACTGCTGCCGGGTGCAAAGACCACGGCGCTGAGTTCATCTGCGGCCCCACCGCCGCCCCCCATGGCGTTGGCGATCAGGCTGAACGGCGACGTCAGCGCCTTGCCGATCAGGTTGGTGACCACCTTCCAGACCAATGACCCGAAGCTGAACTGCGGGTCATTCAGCGAGCCGCTGATGGGTAGATCGATATCGATGACACCATTGCTGTCGGCCAGCAGCGCCACCGCCAGTTTGACCGGCAGGCTGTTGGGAGCGCCTTTGACTTCATCACCAAAGACCAGTTGGTTCAGCACCAGCTTGTTGCTCGCCGTGAGCTGGCCATTGGGCAGCACGGTGTAGTTCACATCCATGCTGAGCTTGCCGCGCTCGATGCCATAACCGGCGTATTTGATCGAATAGGCGGTTAGCGGTGGCAGATCCAGATCACGCACTTTGCCTTTGATGTCCAACGCCAGCGGTTTGGCCAATGGGTTGACCTTGCCAGTGACCTCCAGCGACGCCGTGCCTTCGGCGCGGCCACGCAAATCCAGATCGGCCATCTGCACACTGCCGTCGGCAGCTTGGGACGCGAACTGGCTCAACGTGCCCTGCAACTCCGTCAAATCGGCCGAGTAGTTGGGGCGGATAAACCGGTCCGAGAACAGCACCTTGCCATTGACCAGGCTGATGGGGCCCATTTTGACGATGGCGTCCAGCGGCGAAGGCGCGGATGCAGCCACAGCAACAGGAGCCGATGCGGGTGCGCTGGCAGAAGCTAGCGGCTGCGCGGCTTGCGCAGCATTGGCAGCTTCCGACTGGGGCGTCTTCACCAGGTCCTGCAGATTGATACGTCCGCTGGGGTTGACGATGACACGGGCGAAGAAATCCGACAGCGTGGCTTGGCGCACTTGCAGCCGGGTTGCGGTGCCGGGAGCCATGGCCAGCCCAATACCGGGGATACTCAGCGACTTCCAGCTCAGCAGCTCCTCCGTCACGCCCAGATCCGGCGAATCGGCCGTGGGTGTGCCAGCGCTGGGTGTGCCGGCCACGGTGTTGGCGCGGAAGTCTTCCAACGACGCATCACCCTGCACCTGCACTTCGGCACCAGCCGCTACCGCGGCATAACGCACCTGGCCCTTGAAGCTGGCATCCGCGCGCAACACGGCAATGTTCAGCTTGTCTGCAAGGTACGGCACGATGGCGTGCACCGGCAGGTCTACCGCCTCCACGGTGCCCTGCGCTGTCAAGGGCGCCCACATCACAGTACCGCGGTAGTTCAGGCTGCCGGGCTCGGTGCGGCCGGACTTGACGCGGGCCGACAGCACCAGTGGTGCGGGCTTGGCGCCGTCCAGCGTAGCGTTTTGCAGTTGCAGCTTCAGCGTAGACAGCTCCAGGCGCACCGGGCGGCCCAGGCTGCGGTCATCCAGCTTGAAGCTACCGTCATCGATAGCCAGCTCGGTCACACCAATCTGCCAAGTGTTTGCGGGCTCTGGTTTTGGAGCGGGCGCTGCGTGGGACGGTGCGTCGGAGGACTTGGCGACATCAACAGCATCGGGGCTTGGGGCTGGTGCCGCCTTCTTTAACCAACGCTGGACCATCCACTGCCCTTGCGCGTCGCGGTGCAGCATGGCGCTTGGCGCGCGCAGTGCGAGCTTGGCAATGGTGCCCGTCCGGGCATTCACATCGAATTGCGCACCGCCAACCTCCAGCAGTTTGAAACGGGGCATTTCGTTGGCTGCACGCTCAGCGCCTGTGGTGGCTGCAACAACCTCCTTGCCACCTTTTAATGCAAAGTCACGCAGGGTCAGACGGGGTACGGTGACCACCAGCGTGTCCGCAGGCTTGGTATCCGCTGCGCCATCGGTCTTGGTGCCTGGTTTGCCAGCTGTCCACGCGGCGGCCAGCTCGGCATCCAGCACGCCCTGGACCGCGGGCTGCAGGTATTGCGCCACATAGGGTGCCGCCAGACCCAGCTCCACATCCGCCAGTGTGGCCTGTACGGAGGCCCGCAGCTCTGCGCCCTCCCCCTTGAAAACCAGGCGCGCAGTCTTCTTGCCTTGGGACGGCAGGCTGGCCGAACCCTCAAACGTGGCCGGAGTGGCGCCCAGGGGCCAGCGCACGGCTTTGGCCTGCAGCTCCAGCTCCGCCAGGTCCATGCGGGCCTTGGGTTGGATGCTGTCATCCGCCCACACCAGCGCACCACGGTGCAGCGCAAACCGCTCCAGCGACAGGCTCCACGGCTTGGGGGCTTCTGCAGCCGATACCTTTAAGCCTTTTTGGCCTGTAGCCCCCGCCGATGCTGACTCTTTCACTACTGATTTTGTAGCATCCAGCACCAGATTGATGCGCCCGGCTCGGTCACGCGTGCCCTGCAGCGTGGGCCCGTGGATGTCCAGCGATTTCAGGCTGACCACCCGGTCCAGCGGGCGCACATCGGCCAGCGCGGCCTCTACCGATTCCACCGCCAGCAACGGCGCGCCAGCAGTGTCCGTCAAGCCCAACTTGGATACCTTGAGCGTGCCCGTGAATGCCAGCTTTTGCTGCTTGGCCTGCTCGAAGATCAAACGTATGTCCGCATCCAACACTGCAGTTTGCAGGCGCACGGGCAGACTGCTGGGCAGGTAGGGCAGGTAGGGCAGATAGGGCTTCAGGTCTAACTTGCTGATCTTCAGCGAGGCCTCGCCCTTTTGGGTTTTCGCAAAGGGTGTGCCCTCGGCTGCCGTATCAAACTGGCTGCCATTAAGCGTGAACGCCAGGCGCGGCACCACCTTCACAGTGCGCTTGGATTCCAGCGTACTCACAAACGGCACGGCCAGGTTCAGTGCACGCAAGCTGTGGTGGCGCAGTCCGGATGCCCTGTGGTCAGAGAAGTCCACCGAACCGCCATTGAGTGTCAGGTTGTACAGAGCAAACTGCAGGGGCGCGTCCGTTGCCGGGGTTTGGGCCAGGCGTTGCAGGATGTCGTCCACATCGTACCGGCCATCCCCCAGGTGGGTCAGCTGCACGGTCGGTGTGTCCAGCGTGATGGCGTCTATGACCGGGGCCAAGCGAAAGAGCGACTCCAGCTCGGCGTCTACATAGGCGCGTGTAATCTGCAACTGTTTGGACTTGCCATCGGCTGTGGCCACCGCCAGGCCGGACACGATCAGCTCCAGCGACCAGGGTCTGAAAGCCACTGCCTCCACCGTGACCGTACGACCCAGGGCTGCCGTGGCCTTGTCCTCTATGGCCTGCTTGACCAGCGGCGGCACCACCAACCAGGCCAATACCCATAACACCAGCACACTCCCCACAAACCAGCAGGCCCGGCGCAACCAGAGGGGAGGAATGGTGAAGGGAATCTGCATGTGCAGATTTTAAATCGCACCCCTGCGCCAGACCCGGTGATAATTTGTAAGGGCCCACTAGGAAATTTACTGTGCATACTCCACGCGAACTCTTAACCGCGGCTGCCATAGCGGCCATGGCCGGCCAGCGCAAGGTCCATGCACTCAACCCGAATGCGGTGCGCAGCGCCAAGTCCTTGGGCGACGCGGTCGGCCTGACGCAACTGGGCGTACACCTGGTCACGGTCATGCCCGGGCACGACAGCACCGAATACCACCGCCACCTGTATGAGGAAGAGTTTGTATACCTGCTGTCCGGCCGGGGCACTGCCCAGATTGATGGGCAGATGGTGGAAGTAGCAGCGGGCGACTTTTTGGGTTTTCCACGCAACGGTGTGGCCCACGGCTTGTCCAACTCGGGCACGGAGCCTCTGGTGCTTCTGGTTGCTGGGCAGCGGTTGGAGCAGGATGTGTGCGACTACCCGCAGCAAAACAAAAGGCTCTACATCAATGGAGCACGAGAAGACATGGTGGACACCTGCCACATCAACAACACCTAGGACCTTGCCGTGATGCGACACCTGCTGATCGTTCTGGGGCTGCTGGCTACCAGCGCCCAAGCCTGTGTCATCAAGCTCGCCTACAACGAGATTGCGGCCCCACCCTATTACTTTGGCGACGGGGGTAAGACGCCCGACAACCCGGGCCCGGCCATCGAGCTGGTGGACCTGGCCGCAGCCAAGCTGGGTTGCAAAATGGTCTGGCAGCGCAAGCCACTGCGGCGCATTCTGCGTGAGCTGGAAACCAATGACATTGACGCCACGCTGGCTTTGTCGTACAGCAAGGAGCGCGCGACAAGCATGGTCTACCCTCTGAAAAACGGCGCCCCTGACGCCAGCCTGGCACTGTGGACCCTGTCCTACGACTTCTACGTCAAACAAGGTTCTACCCTCACATGGGACGGCAAGAGCTTCAACCGCAAGCCCACGCGGGTGGGCGCCAATGCCGGTTACTCCATCGTCAAGGACCTGGCCGACATGGGCATTGCGGCAGAAGTCGCCCTGGGTGATGTGAACAACCTGGGTAAGCTGGTTACCAACCGGATCGAGGTGTATGCGGGCCAAAGCCTGTTTGTGGACCAGTTGCGCGAGCAGGCCCTGTTCAAGGACATTGAAAAGCTGACACCACCCATCGTGCGCAAGGACTATTTTTTAGTGTTCTCGAATAGCTTTTATGCCAGTGCCGGAGACACGGTCCACAAACTGTGGAAGCAGATTGAAGAAGTGAAGAAATCCCACGGTGCGGCGCTGGACAAAAAGTACCAGGCCCTGGCCGGGCACAGCATGGCGATTTTTTAAGGAGACCGCGATGGCAACGGCATCACGTATTCGACTCTGTGGTAAGCGGCGTGCCCTCGATCCCAGGGTGCGCAGGGGGTACATCATGCAGCAGCCGATAGTGGCGAAACGCCTCCGCGATATTTCCCCGCAGTGCTTTGTTGTCCCACGGCTTGGTGTAGAAGCGGTAAATTGCACCACGGTTAATCGCATCCATGATCGACTCCAGATCGGTATACCCTGACAGCACGATCCGAAACGTGTCGGGGTAGAGATCTTTGACGCGGTCCATAAAAAGTGTGCCGCTCATATGGGGCATGCGTTGGTCACACAGGATCACCTGCACGGGGTGCAACGCCAGCAATTCGAAACCTTCAGCGGCTGAGTTGGCTGACAAAATATGGTAACCGTCCACACGAAACAGGCGCTGCAATGCGGTTAACACCTGGGGCTCATCATCCACCAACAGCAGCGTGTTTTGCGGCCCGCGGCTATGACCCAGCTGCACCGGTAGACGCTTGTCTTCGAGCATCAGGCGTTCCAGCTCGAGCAGGGGCAATGGGCGGCTGAAGAAGAAACCCTGGATCTGGTCACAGCGGTTGCGCCGCAGGTACGACAGTTGCGCTTCGGTCTCCACCCCTTCGGCAATCACATCCAGCTTGAGGCTGTGGGCCATGCTGATGATTGCCAACGCAATGGCCGCGTCGTCAGGATTGGTCGTGACGTCGCGGATAAAGGCGATGTCGATCTTCAATTTATCAATGGGGAAACGGCGCAGGTAGGCCAAGCTCGAATAGCCGGTGCCGAAATCGTCAATGGAAATCTGAACCCCGCGGTTCTTTAGATTCTGCAAGGTGGCGATGGTGCGCTGCGTGTTGGCCATCAGCGAACTCTCGGTCAATTCCAGCTCCAGCAGATCGGCCGGAATGCCGCTCTCAGAGAGGGCCTGGATGACTTCGGCCTCCAGGTCGCCATCTACGAACTGGCGTCCTGAAACGTTGACAGAGACCTGCATTGCACCGACCGGTGAATGCATCCACTGCGCAATCTGTTGGCACGCAGTGGCAATCACCCACCGCCCGACGCGCACAATCAAATCACTCTCTTCCAGCACCGGAATGAATTCCTGAGGTGACACCAGACCGTGGCCCGGCCGCTGCCAGCGCAGCAAAGCTTCCAGCCCGGTAATACGACCACTACTGATCTGCACTTTTGGCTGGTAATACAAAACGAATTCTTCGTTTTCCATAGCGCGGCGCAATGCGGCCTCAAGGTCCATGCGCACCACAACATCGGTGTTCATTTGGGCCGTGAAGAACCTGAAGGTATTGCGCCCGGCTTGTTTGGCCCCGTACATTGCGGTGTCCGCAAATTTGACCAGTATGTCGGGATTGGATGCGTCAACGGGACATACAGAGATACCGATGCTGACGGTTACGACCAGTTCATGGCCCTTGACTTCGAAGGGCACACGCAATGCCTCGCGGATGCCATTCGCGACCAAGCTGGCGCCCTGCTCCCCATCCTGCATCAACAGGACCAGCCCAAACTGGTCTCCACCCAAACGCCCGACCGTGTCACGCACGCGCACGCACTGGACCAGCCGGGTGCTGAACTGGCTAAGCAATTCGTCGCCGACGGCAGGGCCCAGGTTATCGTTCACACTTTTAAAGTGGTCTAGATCTATGAGAAATACCGCAACCGCCGCGCCACTGTCGATGGCCACCGAAACGGTCTTGCGCAGCGTCTCGTAGAACAGCATGCGATTGGGTAAACCGGTCAGCGCATCGTAGTGCGCCATATGGTGCAGACGCTTCTCGGCTTCCTTGCGTTCGGTGATGTCGCGCACGATAGCTACGATGATCCATTCCGTACCCGAGCGTTGTGCCTGCCGCTGAATTTCTACTTGGACAAAGCTGCCGTCCCTGCGCCGCAACTGGGTCTCGCTGGGCTGCCCTCCACCCTCGCCGAATATGACAGCATCGTAGATACCTTCAAGTTGCTCCGAACTGTGGTCGTTCAGCACTGCTGGACTAAGCTGAAAGAACTCATCCCGGGTGTAGCCCAGCATCTGGCAGGCCGCAGCATTGACCTCCACATAACGCATGCTTGCACGGCTTACCAGCAAGATAGCGTCGGCAGTAGCGTCCATCGCCGAGCGAAAGCGTTGCAGGTCGGACGTACGCCGTTGCACCTGTTGCTCCAGTATCCAACTATTGTTTTGAAGGAAGTCGTTGAATGCCTTCAGACGCAACAGGTTACGCACCCGCAACCACAATTCTGCGCGGTCCACCGGCTTGCTCAAAAACTCTTCTGCGCCTGCTTCCAGCCCAGCCAGCTGCGCCGCACGGTCGGTCAATGCGGTCACCATGATGATGGGGATATGCAAAGTGTCCGGATTGGCCTTGAGACGGCTGGCGACTTCGTGCCCATCCATGCCCGGCATCATGACGTCCAGCAAGATCAAGTCTGGCGCCTGTGCCGCTACGCTGGCCAATGCCTCTGCGCCATTCGCGGCGCAACGCGTGATATACCCCTCTGGTTGCAATAGCAGTTCCAACAGCTTGCGGTTATGGACTTCGTCGTCGACGATGAGTATGCTTGCCACGGGATTGTTCATGGCTGCTGCAAGCGCCTCTTGTTCAGTAGCGCATCAATGGCGGTGTAAAACTCTTTGTAACGCAAGGGTTTGGCGATATAGCCGTCGCAGCCGGCTTCCAATATTCTGACCCGGTCCTCCTTCATCGCCATTGCGGTCAGGGCAATGATGGGTATGGATGCGGTGAGCGGATCTCGTTTGAGCAGTGCCGTTGCTTCCAGGCCGTCCATCCCGGGCAACTGAATGTCCATCAGGATCAGGTCTGGCTGCTGGCTGAGAGCCTGAGCCAGGCCCGCCTCGGCATCAACTGCCGACAACGCGATGTGCCCGCCCTGTTGCAAAAGCAGCAGGCACAGCTTCATATTGCCCGGATTGTCTTCAATGACTAATATTTTTGCCATCTCGCCTCCCTTTCAATACCCGCAGCTCCTGTGGTCATCGCAGGCGTTTGCGAATCCACACCCGGCCAGCCGAACGTTTAACTTGGTAGCAGCGCACGTCTGACCTCCGCCACAAGCCTGCTTTGGTTAAAGCGACCCTTCTCCACAAAGTTGATAACACGGTCGGGGTTGCGGTTCAGCACGGCCCGGTCTTGGGCCGTGATCTGTTTGGCCGTTACCACCAGTATAGGTATGCGCGCGGTGGCAGCGTCGCGCTGCAAGGCTTCCACCACATCAAAACCATTGATCTCGGGCATCATCAGGTCCAGAACCACCAGGTCGGGCCGTAAGCGCTGCGCCAAGATGATCGCCTCGGCTCCGCCAAAGGCACGCACAACAGCGTAGTCCGGATGCGGCAAGAACAGCGCCACAACTTCCACCGCCTTGGGGTCATCGTCGACCACCAACACGGTGCGGGTGCGCTCGGCAACCGGATGCAAACCCAGAGACACCAGCGAATCGGAGAGCTGGGCGCGGCCAATCGGCTTTTGCAACACCACGGCCGCACCGCCGGCTAACGCCATATTGTTGTCGGTTACCGCAGAGATGATCACCACCGGCACGCGCGCCAGAGTAGCGTCTTCGCGGATGCGCAGCAGGAATTCCCAGCCATCGATGCCCGGCAACATGATGTCAAGCGTAATCAAGCTCAATGGCTGCTGGGGCGCCATGACCAATGCGGCCTCACCGCTGGTAGCGTGCAGCACGGTAAAACCTTCACCTTCGAGCAACAGGCGAATCAGTTCAGCGGCTTTCTCGTTGTCTTCCACCACCAGGGCCACGCGCTTTGCGGGGTCGACTGTGACTGGCGCCTCTATCGCGTTAACGCGATCGGACAGCAGTTGCGTGGGCAAGGAGGACGGATTCAGCGGTAACCAGACCGCAAAGCGCGCGCCCTCACCCTCTGCGCTGGATACAGCCACTGCGCCCCCATGCAATTCGGTCAATTGCTTGACCATCGCCAGTCCCAAGCCGGTGCCTTCAAATTTGCGCGACAGGGTGCTGTCAATTTGCATGAACGGCTGAAACAGCTTTTTCATGTTGTCTTGGGAAATTCCGATGCCACTGTCGGTGACACATATCTCCAGGAAATCGCTGCATTCGCCGCCTGCCAACGCAAAGCTGTGCACTGGCCAAGCACCCGCCAGAATTCCGACGCTGCTGCGGGGTACGCGGCGCGCCCGCAGAACCACACGCTTGCCCGCAGAGCTGAACTTCACCGCATTGGACAGCAGGTTGTAAACAATCTGCTTGGTCTTGCGCAGGTCCAACTGGGGGGTTCCCAGATCGGCGCTGATGTCGAGTTCTAGCTGGATGCGCTCAGACGCGGCCTTCTCCTTGACGATGGAAAGGCTGTTGGATAACAGGCCCTTCAGATCGACCTCCTCCAACTCCAGTCCCATCCGGCCAGCCTCGACCTTGGACAGATCCAGAATGTCATTGATCAGAGACAACAAGTGCTGCCCACTGGTGAAGATGTCACCGATGTACTCTTGCTGTGTCTTGCTCATCTGGCCAATCAGGCCGTCCTTGAGCGCTTCGGAAAATCCAATGATCGCGTTGAGTGGCGTACGCAACTCGTGAGACATGGTCGCCAGAAACTCCGACTTCATGCGACTGGCGTGTTCCAGTTCAATATTCTTCATCTCCAGCGTGCGCTCGAACCCCTTGCGCTCCGTCACGTCGCGGGCAGCAGCAATAACGCCTTGCAACTTTCGGTCTCGGTCATAAAAAGTCGCCGCATTGAAGGACACCGCGGTTTCCACGCCGTTGTGCGCACGCACCGTCAGCTCAAAATTGTTGACCCTGTTTTCGGCCAGGACCCGTTTGAATGCTGCGTCAGCGCGCATGGGGTCGGTAAAGAACTTGCGACACGGCGCACCAATCAACTCGTCGCGGGTGCGTCCGGTCAGGGTCACCATTTGCTGGTTTACATCCGACACAATGCCTTGCGGATTGGTCATCATCAGTGCATCGTTGCCCGATTCAATCAGCGAGCGGGTGTAGAACTGTTGGTCACGCAGTTGCTGATCCAACAGGGCCTTGGCAGCTTCTATCTGTTTGCGGGCTGAATTGTCCGTACCAATCAGCAAATAGCCAATCACACCGCCTTGCGCGTCACGCAACGCGGTCACAGAAACCATCGCTGCAAAGCGCGTGCTGTCCTTGCGTATGTAGGTCAGTTCATAAATGTCTTCAATGCCACGCGAGGCCTTAAACACCAAGGCCTCAAAGCCGGGGGCAATGGGTTCATCGAGTTCCAGACTCAGGGTTGCGGCCCTCGCAATCAATTCTTGGGGGTCCGAAATATCCGCGGGCGTGATCCGATTGACAACGTCAGTTGCTGCGTAACCCAGCATGCGTTCAGCGCCGACATTGAAAATCTGGATTACGCCCTTTTCATCGGTCGCAATACTGGAAAAGTTGGCGCTGTTGAAAATGGCTTCTTGCAGCGCACCGGTTTTGATCAGCGTTTTTTGCCGCTGAACTTCGGTGAGGCCATCTGCGGTACGCCGCTCTTCAGCGACACCATCATCAAAATCTTTTACTGCCATGTGGCCTCCGGGGTGAGGACAACAACACTATGCAACGCAATGTAAAACCCGTAAGGGAGTACTTCGCCCGGAAGGTCTGTGCAAGCCCGGCGCGTGCCGACGAAAGGGAGCTGTGCGTCCCGTACTTCATAAAGCCTTCCCCAGCATATGCTGTTTTTTCTACGCCCCTTGGGAACGGGCGAGTTACTAGGGCGTGGCTCAGTATGCGCCAATAAACACATTGTGTCGCCCCAAAATTCTGCGGGGATCGGTGTGTGCATGTCAGCGCCGTAGTGCTTAGCCCTTGGTCGCTTGCATCAGCTTGGCAAAATATTGGGCTTCCCCGGTCTTGAACAGGCCGTGCCAGGCAGACAATACTTCGGGCGAATACAGGTGCAGGTAGCGAAAAATTTGGTAGGCGAAGTCAACAGGCGCCATAGCGCTGGCCGTGATCAAGGCACCATCGGCAACTGCCGGCTCGTCCTGGTACAAGGCACCACCCTTGTATTGCGTGGCCTCCAAGTACTCGCGCGCATTGCTGGTGTGTTTTTTGTCATCCAATAGCCCGCCACGTGCCAGCCCGGCAGTGGCACCGCAAATGGCCGCCACCGCGCCACCGGCCGCAAGCACGGCCTTGGCCGCATCGACGGCCTCCGCATTTTTTCCCTCGTCCCACAGGCTGCCACCCGGAAGTATCAGCATCGTGCACTCGGTCTCCGACAAGCTATCAAGCATGAGATCCGGTTGGATGCGTAGGCCACCGGCAGTGGCGACTGAGCCCATTGCCGAAGCCACCGTGCGTACACGGAACCGGTTCGGTTGGGATTGATACTGCGGGTTGTTGATGCCTGCAATGGCGTATGCAGCCTCCCAGTCGGAAAGGCCATCAAACACAAAAAAATGGATGTCTTGGGTATGCACAAGTATGTCCTGATAGGGCTTTGTCAAGAGCGCCCAGTGTGCGCGAGGCAGGATCCAACTATCCGTGCGGCAAACCACCGAAGAACAAACCAGTGATGCACTGATATTTCAGGCGGAGAGGTCCAACACCCCGATTTCTTTGTTGGTGCGCGGGTCGGGGCGTGCATCCACATCCATGAGGTCAGTGCAACGTGGCACCATTCGTTTAGAACCCACAAGCAATGAAGACATGGAAACCACTGCACGCAGCAAAACAAAAGTAGTCGGCCTCGTTGGTGACATAGCCGCAGGTAAGTCGGCAATCCGCCAGGCTTTTGAAACGCTGGGCGTGCCGTGTCTGGATGCCGACGCTGTTGCAAGAAGCATTCACCAGGACCCCGCGCACCCTGCGACGAAGGCGCTTGCCAACGCCTTTGCGGATTGGATGACCGCCGATGGCACCTTGCAACGGGGAAGTCTGCAGGGTTTGTTTGCGCGCGACGCTGGCGCCAACCGCACACTGATTGACATTTTGAAGCCGCATGTGCTGGTGGCCCTCCACACCTGGACCGCCGCGCAGAGCGTTCCCTACGTCATCTGGGAATCGGCACTGCTCATGCAGGAAGCGATTGCGGTGGACAGAGTCCTTGTCGTGGATGCGCCTGTGACCTTGCGCATCGCGCGGCTCCGCGGCAGGCATCCGGATTGGCCGGAACAACACATTGCCAATATCCTGGCCATGCAAGCCGGGCTGCTGACTATCGAGAGGGGCCCGGCAGATACCATTCAAAATGACGGATCACCGGAACAGTTGCAAGAGCAGGTCGAGACCCTGCATCGCCACTACCTACAACTCTGGAATTGATGTGAAAAAAATTGCCTTCTCGGGGACACTCGACCCCATCACCAATGGACACCTCTGGGTTATTGGCGAGGCGCGCGCGCTGGCCGACGAGGTTGTGGTGTTCATCTCCGAAAATCCGTTCAAGAAACCCCTGTTCCCCGCCGCCCAGCGAAAAACCATTGTTGAACAGAGCCTGGCCCAGCGCGGCTGGAGCAATGTCAGCGTGGTTATCGTGCGCGGCGACTACACGGCGCGTGCGGCCAAACGCCAGGGTATCGACTACCTGATCCGCGGGATTCGCAACACGACAGACTTCGATTATGAAAACCTGTTGCAACAGGCCAATGTCGATGTTGTGGAAGGCGCTAAAACCCTGTTTGTGATGCCACCACGCGACCTTGGTTCAGTAAGCTCCTCCTTTGTGCGTGGATTGCAGGGCCCGGTGGGCTGGCACTGGAGCATGAAAAAATTTGTGCCCGGCCCCGCCTACGAGGCCTGGATTCTGGGTTGGCTGCGAAAGGAGTGGGAGCAGTTGTGGGACTACGGGGCACTCGACGTCGCGGCCATATCAAACGCCGAACATTGGTTTGCACACCTGACCGGTGACAGAGCTTATGGCGCACCCAACCGGCACTACCACAACCTGGACCACTTAGTACACGGGTTGACCGACTTAACGGTGTGGGCTGCGAATACCAATGCTGATGGGCCATCCACAACAAGCCTGAAAGCGGCATTCTGGTTCCACGATGCCATCTACGACGTGCCTAAAAAAGGCACGACCAATGAAGAGGCCAGCGCGCAGCTTTGGTCGGCCTCTGGCCTACCATTGGCAAACCCTGGCGAAGTCGCAGACTTGATACGCATGACAGACCATGCACAGCGGCATGCGCTGGACCACCCCCTCAAACAGGTCATGCTGGGTGCAGACTTGGCCATTCTGGGCCAGTCAGAAGCCACCTACAAGATCTACGCGGAGGCTGTCCGCCGTGAATACGCCTGGGTGGAAGAACCGGCGTACCGCACGGGCCGCAAGGCGGTGCTTCAACACTTTCTTAAGGAGGCGAAAGCAGGGGCCCTTTACCCAGACCCCTATTTCAAAGCGCTGTACGAGGCGATGGCCGTCTGCAATTTGGAATGTGAGATTGCTGCGCTGTGAAGCGCCAAACACCACTGGTATATCAATACTAGAGGTACCAAATATAGATACCTTTTTATTATTCAACGCAACAAAGTGCCGTTAATCTAATACTCATACCACGGCCGCAACAGTGCAGCCGCTTCGGACAAGGAGTACGGTATGAGAGTCTTTATGGGCGTGTCGGGCGTGTTGCAGCTTGTGTGGCTGGGCTTGGTGGGTGCGGGTTTGTGGCTGTTGGCCAGTTGGCTGCAATTGCCCGTTAGCCCCAGCATGGACGCCATCATCGGTGTCGTTACGTTGTTATGGCTTTACTTTGTAGTCACCGTGCCATGGAACATGGTGTTCCAGGCCAAGCAAGTTTTGTTTGACGCGCAAACCTCGCGCCAGCGCGGCATCAACATCGACCCGGATGCCGTGGCCTACGCCCAGCGCTGGGCCCGCATCGCGTTGTGGATTGCGCTGGCACTGCATGTGTTTACCGCCCTGGTGTTATGCGCCGTGGCCTACAGTGGCGTGGGCCTGATCGGTTGGCTGGGCGCTGCGGCAGCCATAGTGCTCACCTTGCTGCGCCCCGGCCTGCGGGCCTATGCCCATGTGCGGGACCGCCTGGGCCGTTTTGCCAGAGAGGTGGAAGTGCCCCGCGAAGATGCGGTCGAACTACGCCGCCGTCTACTGCAGGTAGAACAACAACTGGCCGCGCTGAGCCAGCAGTTTGCAACCACAAGCTACCAGACCGAACAACGCTTGCAGGCAATCGACACCCGTGCGACCGAGGCTGCCGACCAACACACCACCCTGGCCGAACATGTGCGCCTGGAGGTTGTGCGTGTGGAACGCGAGGCAAAGAACACCGTGGCCCAGGTGCTGGGCGACGCGGCCGTGGTGGGCCATGTGCGTGAGCTGGTGCGCTTTTTCAAGACGGCTTGACGAGCGGTTTTGCGCCCTGGCGTTTTTTCTTCAGGCGGATGATGCAATCCTCCAGCGTCTGGCCAATCGTGGTCTGGTCGCGGATCATCGCGATCTTGGGCCATGTGGCGCGCTCTCCGGCCAGCACCCATTCCTGAAAATCGGCTTGCGACAGATTGCTGAGGATGCGGCGGTAGTCCTTGAACCGCATCGGCGGGTGTATGGTGACGTCGCCATAGTATTGCTGGTCCACAATGGCCACGGCGCCCTCCAGCAGGTTCTTGATGATGCCGGTCTCAAAACCGTATGAGGCCAATTGCATCACCTGCTTGCTGCGGAACTTGACCTCGCTTTTCACCAGATCTGTCAGGAAGGACTGCCACCCCTCCTTGCGTGTCTGGTCGGCAATAAAGGGCAATACATGCGGATTGGTCTGGCTGACGATGTGGTGGTTGACGTTGTACAGCTCCCCCAGGCGCTTGGCCGGCAGGTCGCTCTGTATGGCGCCATCCACCCAGCGGATCGAGGCCATGTATGGTTTCTCGCTGCCCAGGCGGTCCTTGGTCATCAGCTTCACCGGCGGGAACAAACCCGGTACCGAGCAGGACGCCATCACCGCGCTCCACACCAGCAGGTGCGGCGTGGTCAGGTAGTTCAGCAGGCGCGCCTGCTGGTTCTTGTCCACCGGCGACACCGTGATATTGATGATGCGCTTGGTGCGTTTAAACGCCTCTTCAAAGGTGTACTCGCCCAGGTTCTTGCGCAGGAAACGCTCCAGCGCATGGATGTCCATGATGGAGCGTTGCTTCACCATCTCGCGCAGGCCCAGGCGCTGCCAGGATTTCAGGTCCATGCCGTCGCCGGTGAACAGGGCGTCCAACTCATTGTCTTTACGGGTGCCTAAAAAAGCCGCCACCACCGCGCCTGCGCTGGAGCCCGACACCACGCGCGGCAGCAGCTTGCGCTCACGCAGAGCCTTGATCACACCCAGGTGGAACATGCCCATATTGGCGCCACCGCTGAGCATCAGCGCGGAGCGGCCAAAACTCTGGCCGGTGTGCCGGAAGAACATCAGCTTCTCGGCGTAGGGAAGCCCTGGAATGTCGTGGTCGCACAGGTAGTTCAGCAATGACGAGACTTCATTGATGTAGTCATCGATCAAAAACTTGGTACCTACCCGGGTGTACTTGTACAGCTCGGGGCTGGCCAGGTTGCCCAGGTTGCGGTGCAGGCCCTCGCGCAGGCTGAAGATCACCTGGGCCCAGTCGCCCGCCTTGCGCCAAGCGCGCAGATTGATCAACCGCTGCTGGATCAGCCGGTGTTGGTAAAACGGTGAGTGCGGGTCACTCTTCCATACATCCATGCCGGCCTGTGCGTCCAGGTCGACCGCGTGGGTGCGCCAAGTGTTGTAGTCGGTGGCTTGCGCCAAGGCTCGTTGCTGTTCGGCCGTCAATCGTGCGCGCATCAATCACTTTCGGGTTGGATCCCGGGATTTTGTCGCATGCAGCTGCACGCACGCTGTCACCCAGTGGTCACCGCCGGCTTTATTTATGCAAACTCCAACGGCATGTGTCCGGATGTCTTGCACTCGTACATGGACTGGTCGGCATATTCGATCAGAGCCGCCATGTCCACGCCGTCACTGGGAAACTGCGCAATGCCCACGCTGGCCCCCACTGAGACGGTCTCCCCCGACGGCAAGACAATGTCTTCAGACAGGGAGTCGATCAATTTCCGGCCCAGCTTGAACACGTCGTCACATTGCCCGAAGTTCTCAATCAGCAGCAGGAACTCGTCCCCGCCCAAACGCACCACCGTGTCAGATGCCCGCACTGAGGCCATCAGGCGGTTGGCGCTGGCAATCAGCACGGCATCACCCGCGCTGTGGCCATAGTTGTCGTTGACCGATTTGAAGCGGTTCAGGTCAATCATCATCAAGGCAAACGTCGCCTTGCTGCGCATGCACCGCTCCACGACAAACTCGAAACGGTCGTTGAGTAGATTGCGGTTGCCCAGCCCGGTCAGATTGTCATAGTGGGCTTGCGTTTGCAGCAGTTGGACTTGCGACTTGAGCCGCGCAGCCTCGCGCCGCAGCGTGTTGTACCCGGCGCCGGACTGGTGCAGTTTGAACAGCAACAACTGCATCGTGCACAAGGAAGCAAGCAGCCCCGCTGCCAACAGCCCGATAAACCCTGCGTCCGATAACCAGGCAAAGTTCCAACCCAGCCCACTTACCCCCAATACCAAAGCGGTGACAGCAAGCCAATAATGGTTTTTTTGCAACAGTTTCACGTCCCCCTCAACAAACAAAGGATTCCGCTCAGCGGCAGGTGTCGAAGTATGGATGGGTGCGCGCGCATAACCCCGAAAAATTCGTAAGCAAATTTTTCGGCCGCCCCGCAAGTGAAAGGGCTACAAATGGTCCAACGCCGCCAAGGTTTTGGTCAGCTCGTGTTCCAAAGGCTGCAACAACTCGGCCATGCTTGCCAGCTCCGCCGCCGACGGATGGCCTGTTGTTGAGGGATCTTGCCAGCGGTTAAGCACGGTTTCGACTTGTGCCGCCCGCGCGGCCAGGCCCATGGCCCCCACCGTACCCGCCAGGCCCTTGATCGTGTGTGCACGGTGCATGGCGTGGTGGTAGTCTGCATCAGCCAACAGATGTAGCAAGTCAGCCATGTGTTGTGCCGCCTCTTCACGGAAAGACGCGACGACCTTGTCGTAAAACTCGCGGCTGCCACCCAGACGGGAAATAGCGGCCTTCATGTCGATCACCGCATCCACTGGCGCTGCAGACGGGGTGGTACCGGTCACCGCCTGGTGGGCACGTACGTGGCGCAGGATGGTGTTGATCAACACCTCCAGATCGAAAGGTTTGGAGACATGGTCCACCATGCCCGCGTCCAGGCAGGCCTGCTTGTCGGCCTGCATGGCGTTGGCGGTCATGGCGATGATGGGCACGGCCCGCATGGCAGCATGGCTGCGCAGCCGGCGCGTGGCTTCCAGCCCGTCAATATCGGGCATTTGCATGTCCATCAGGATGGCGTCAAAGGGCGGTTGTGCCGCCAACCCCTGCGCAACACCATCGAGTCCACACACGGCAATCTGCACGTATGCGCCATTGCGTTGCAGCAGTTCCTGGGCAATCTGTTGGTTCAGCAGGTTGTCTTCCACCAGCAACAGGCGCAAGCCACCCAGACGAAGGCCGGCTTGCTGGGGTAGTTGTTGATGGCGTTCGCTGCCCCCGTCGTTCAGGACCTCGGCCACAGCTTCGTACAGCATGGATGCGGTAATCGGTTTGACCAGGTAGCCATCCAGCAGATCCGTTTCTTGTTTGGCCCTTTCCGCCAGCAGCTCCCGGCCCACGGCGGTGACCATGATGACAACCGGCGGTTTGCCGTTGTGCTTGAGCTGGCGGATCTGGCGCGTGGTTTCCCAACCATCCATGCCCGGCATGCGCCAGTCCATCAACACCAGGTCATAAGCTGGCGCGCTGGCATCGGCTAAACGCCCCAGGGCCGCCTCGCCACTGCCCAGCGCATCGACTAGCCAGCCCATGGATGCGGTCATCGTCTGCAAAATATCACGGGCCAAAGCGTTGTCGTCGACGATCAACACGCGCAAACCACGCCCCGCTGGCACCTGCGGCGCGTGCACCACACCAGACACAATGTCAAACGGCGCGTGAAAGAAGAACCGGCTGCCCTGCCCCAGGGCGCTTGTCAGCTCCAACGTACCCCCCATCAGCGTAACCAATTGCCGGCTAATGGCCAGGCCCAGGCCGGTGCCGCCAAAACGCCGGGTGGTGGACGTCTCAGCCTGCTGGAAAGCTTCAAAAATACGGTCTACCTTGTCGGTGGGTATGCCAATGCCGGTATCACGCACCGAAAATTCCAGCACCACCTGCTCTGCACTGCGCTGCAAAACCGAAATGCCCAATACCACCTCTCCGTGTGAAGTGAACTTGATCGCATTGCCCAGCAGATTCAGCAAAATCTGGCGCAGGCGCAAACCGTCGCACAGCAGCACGGCGGGCACGTCCGGGGCCAATGCAAACAACACCTCAACATCCTTGCTGGCGACACTGGCCGACAGGATGACCGACAGCTCGCGCATCAGTTCGGCCAACACCAGGGGCTCGTTGTGCATCTCCAGCTTGCCAGCCTCGACCTTGGAAAAATCCAGAATGTCATTGATGATGGCCAGCAGCGCACGCGTAGCGCCCTCGGCTTTTTTGGTGTAGTCCAGCTGGCGGCGTGACAATTCGGTGTGCTGCAGCAGCTTGAGCATGCCCAACACACCATTCATGGGGGTGCGAATCTCATGGCTCATGGTGGCCAGAAAATCACTCTTGACTTGGTTGGCGGCATCGGCCGCATCCCGCGCCATCTGCAGCGACTGCTCGGAAGCCTTGTGCGCAGAAATGTCGGTAAAGGTGAGCAGGGTCCAGCTCGAAAAGATGGGCATGGCCCGTATCTCGATAAAACTGCCGTCCGCCTGGCGCCGCTCCAGACAGACGGGCTGGCGCGATTGCATGGTGCCCACAAGGCGACTCAACACACTGTCCACGCTTTCGGAGAAGCCGTAGTCACCACGTTCGTAAAAATAATGCACCACCTGCGAAAGAGTCAGCGCGTCACGCTGCAACAGCTCGGATGGACATCGCAACAGTTCACCGTACTTGCTGTTTCTCAAACGCATGACGAGGTCCCCGTCATAGGCCACGACACCAAAGGGAAGCTGGTTGATCACCTCATCCAGCAACCTTGTCTGTCGCTGCGCCTGGTCTTGGGCCAGGTGTTGCCGTTGCATGGCGCGTCGGACGGTCCACAGCATCACTCCCGCCATCAGATACAAAATCAATAGCGACAGCGCCGCAAACTGGGCCCTTTGTTGCCACCGCACTAGCACACCATCGACGCCCAGGCGCACCGACAGATACACCGGGTACGGGGTAACGGCATTGACTTTGACGATGTGCTGCTGGCCGTCCGCAGCGGCGCGGCTGACGTAGGCCGCTAGCGTTTGGCCACTGAACAGGGCAGCTTCGACGCCCGGGTCCAACACGAACAATCCGTTTGCCGGTGCAACGGCTGAAGCCGGCGACTGGTGCAGCACCCTGCGCTGGGCATCAAACAGTGTGACTTCACCATGCGAGCCTGCACTCAACGCGGAGAACATGCTTGCAATTTGCGCAACGTTGATGTTGGCATACACCATGCCGCCGAACCGGCCATCGTCAAAACTGAGCGCGCGCGCCACCGGCAAGACCCATTGCCCCGTGATACGGGACTTGACCGGAAGACCAAACACCAGATTACGATCTGCCTGGGTGTGTTCAAACATCTCCTTGCCCGTGGCGTTGGCGGTCAGGCGAACGGGGTTGGCAGGATCTATTCCCTCACCATAGACCACCATGCCGTCCGCGTCTGCTCCGCGGATGGACGCGGCATCAGGGATGCGCTCCTTCAGGCTGCGCAGGTAGGCGCTAAAGGCCTGGGTTTCAAAACGCTGCTGTGCGTGCAGACTTCTGAACTCCGCCTCGGCCTTGCGCAAGGCCAGATCAATGTCGCGCACGCTGGCGTGCAGGTTGGACTGCAACAAATCGGCGATGGTCTTGGATTGTTCTTGCGCACCTGCAATCTGCTGGCCTCTGGCCATGTGCAGCGTGTAGCCGACAAGCCCGGTGACTATGACCAAAGCGATTCCTACCCCGGTCACCAACCAGGAGAAGAATTTTTGTTCCAGCGATGTTGCTTTTGTTTGCATGCCAAGTCTGGGCTTCAACGAACGGGGTTCTCTCAACCGGTATGCACGGCGGCCGGCACCGCAAATGCTGACCGCGCCGCAAAGGCCCGCGCCCGTGCACCGCAGCCCTCCAGGTGGTCGTTGACCAGCCCCATGGCTTGCATGAAAGCATACATGGTGGTGGGGCCAACAAAGGTCCAGCCACGCTTGCGCAGGTCTTTGGACAGTGCAATGGACTCAGGTGATGTGGTCACACCGCGTAGGGTCTGGTGCGTGATCTGGCTGGGCCGTGTGGTAGTTGGTGGCTCAAACCGCCAGAAGTAGGCCGCCAGTGTTCCAAACTCCTTGCGCAGCTCTTGCGCCCGCTGGGCGTTGTTGATAGTGGATGCGATCTTGCCCCGGTGGCGCACGATGCCGGCGTCCAGCACCAGGCGCTTGACATCGCTGTCGTCAAACTTGGCAACCTTGTCCATGTCGAAGTCGGCAAAGGCTGCACGAAAGGCTTCGCGCTTGTTCAGAATAGTCAACCAGCTCAGGCCGGCCTGGAAGCCCTCCAGGCAAATTTTTTCGAACAGGCGCTCGTCGTTGTGGACCGGCACACCCCATTCGTGGTCGTGGTAATGCTGGTAATGCGGTGTGGCGCGGCACCATACGCAGCGCGTGACCTGGCTGTCGTCGGTAAAGAGTCCGGTTGGCGCAGTGGTGTCGTCGAGCATGAAGCACTTCCAAAAAGCAATGAACGGCCAACGGTTCTTGTGCTGGCGTTTATACGCCCAGCACCGACCATACCGTCGGATTCCGTGAAAACAAATACTGTTAATAACAACAGTATATTGGATGCTCCCGGCATGCTTTGCGTGGACCATGCCCACTGCTCGCTAGCCGCACAGCAGCTCGCTGCGATTGCCTATTGAAGAGATGTATATTGCTACTGTATTTGTAGCAAAGTAGTTATATTTAACGGGGGCTAGAGGCCATTTTTTCGTATAGCTATGGCTGAAGGGCATGCCAAAAATACCCACAAACCGCTTGCGCGCACCGGTATTGCCTTGCGCCTCGCCCTGGTCGCTTTGCTGCAAACCAATCTGCGCATAGCCACCACAACAGGCGGTAATTCGGCTAACCTCTAATCCGTGGTTGATTCCCCATTGCACGATTTGCAGCAGGAGACACAAGATATGGCTTTTATCCTCAGAGAGGCAGCGCGACGCACCGTCGCCCATCGCCATGGCGCGTAGCCTGCAAGAGCTGGTGCCAGAGGGCAAAGACGAGGCCGCCAAGGCGACCAAACTGGTTGCGCTGGGTTACCCGGCGGTAATGCCCGTGTTGCCGGAAATGCTGGAATGGGTGGAAGACGCCCATTGGCCGGTAGCCAAGGTTTTCCTGCCCTTCCTAGCCCGTATTGGCGCCCCGCTGGTACCCCATGTGCGCTACGTGCTTCAGTCGCAAGACGAACAGTGGAAACGCGTGGTGCTGGACCACATCGTCGGCGAATCTGGTGATCTGGCACATGGCTTGTCGGTAGACCTGCTGCGCCTGATCGACACCCCGACCGACGCCGAACGGATGGAGGGCTTGCACACCACGGCGGATGAACTGTTCCAAAAGTACTGCAAAAACGGCACGCCATAATCGGTCGATTTTTGACCCGACATGACCCAGCGCCACCCAGGCTACAACTCTCGCTACGACGTCCTCTTTGAGCCGGTTCAGATCGGCCCCGTCAAAACCAAGAACCGCTTCTACCAGGTGCCGCACTGCAACGGCATGGGCCACGGCAAACCGCAGTCGCTGGCCGCCATGCGTGGTGTCAAGGCCGAAGGCGGTTGGGGCGTGGTGTGTACCGAAGAAATCGAGATCAGCCCGTTCTCTGAGATAGCCCCGCATTTTGAGGGCCGCCTGTGGGACGACTCCGACATCCCCGCGCAACGCCTGATGACCGACGCCTGCCATGCCCACGGCGCGCTGGCCGGTGCCGAGTTGTTTTTCAACGGCTACGCCACGCCGAATCGCTATAGCCGCGAGATCCCGATGGCGCCGTCGCACACACCGGTCCGGGCTACGGACCCCATCCAGGCACGCAGCATGGACAAGGCCGACATCACCAACGTACGTCGCTGGCACCGCGCCGCCGCCCTGCGTGCCCGTGACGCCGGCTTTGACATCGTTTACGTGTATGCCGGCCATGACCTGGGCCTGCCTATGCATTTTCTCTCGCGTCGCACGAACCGCCGCACCGATGAATACGGTGGCAGCCTGGAGAACCGCGTGCGCTTCTTGCGCGAGCTGATCGAGGACACCAAGGACGCCGTGGGCGACCGCTGCGCGGTAGCCGTGCGCCTGGCAGTGGACCAGTTGCTGGGGCCGCTGGGCATCACGTCCGAAAACGAAGGGCGCGATGCAATAGCGATGCTGGCCGAGCTGCCGGACCTGTGGGATGTGAATATCGCCGACTGGTCCAACGACAGCCAAACCGCGCGCTTCTCGCAAGAGGGTTATCAAGAGCAGTACATCGCCCACGTGAAGTCGCTCACCACCAAGCCTGTGGTGGGTGTAGGCCGCTACACATCGCCCGACGCGATGGTGTCCGCCATCAAGCGTGGCGTCATGGATTTGATAGGGGCGGCGCGCCCGTCTATTGCGGACCCATTCTTGCCGCGCAAGATTGAAGAGGGCCGCTTCGACGATATCCGCGAATGTATAGGCTGCAATATCTGCGTGACGGGTGACAACCAGTGTGTGCCGATTCGCTGCACCCAGAACCCGACCATGGGCGAAGAGTGGCGCAAGGGCTGGCACCCTGAGCGCATAGCCCCTGCGCAATCCAAAGACACCGTACTGGTGGTCGGCGCAGGCCCCACCGGCCTGGAACTGACACGCGCCCTGGGCCAACGCGGCTACGAGGTCGCACTGGCCGATGCCGGCACGCGTGTCGGCGGCCGACTGATCCATGATGCCGCTCTGCCCGGCCTGGCTACGTGGATGCGTGTGGCCGACCACCGCATGCTGCAGATCCAGAAGATGACCAATGTCAACCTGTACCTGGACAGCCGCTTGAGCGCGGACGAGGTGCTGGAGTTTGGCTTTAACCGCGTCTTCATCGCTACCGGTGCGCGCTGGCGCAAGGATGGCCTGGGACGCCAGCACCGCGCGGCAATTGACGGCATAACACATGCCAACGTTGCACCCAAGGTGTTCAGCCCCGACGACGTATTTGCCGGTGCAGCCCTGCCCTCCCCCGTGTTGATCTATGACGACGACCACTACTACATGGCCGGTGCGCTGGCCGAGCGTTTGCGCAAGCTGGGGCTGGACGTGCACCTGGTCACACCATCGGTAAAGGTATCCGAATTCACCGACATGACGATGGAGCAGCAGCGGATTCAGACTGGGCTGCTGAAGATGGGCGTAAACGTCCAAACCAGCACGTCGATCGCCAGCGTATCCACCGCGGCGGATGGCGGCCTGAATGTGGAACTGGCCAACGCCTACACCGATGCCCGCACGGTGCTGCACTGTGCCAGCCTGCTACTGGTCACGATGCGTGACCCGGTGGACGATTTGTTTACTGCACTGCAAGCGCGGCAGAACGAGTGGGCATTCGCGGGGGTCAAGACGGTGCAGTGTGTGGGCGATGCATATGCGCCGGGTACCGTGGCAGCTGCAGTGTATGCGGGGCACAGGGCTGCGCGAGACTTGGACGCGGAAACAACTCCCGTAAGCGCAATACCGTTTCGACGAGAGATGGTGGGGTTAGAGTCATTTATTCGGGCGTCGAACCCACAAACCTCATCGGCAAAGCCATAAACATTGCTCCGCCCAAGTCATCATGACACCGTTTCAAACAACCTCAGTCGCTCAAGTCATCCATGCCTATCCTCAGACAATGCGGCAACACCTATTGGCCCTGCGCGAACTCATTTTCAGGACCGCAGCAGCAACCAGCGGTGTGGGCAAGCTGGAAGAAACCCTGAAGTGGGGCGAGCCCGCCTACGTCACTGCAGAAAGCAAAAGCGGCAGCACCATCCGCATTGCGGGCAAGAAAAATTCAGCCACGCAATACGCGATTTACTTCAACTGCCAGACCACGCTAGTCGAGACATTCAAGACCCTTTTCCCCGGCGAATTCACGTTTGAAGGCAATCGCGCCATCGTCTTCGATGTGGCGGACACCGTGCCCACAGACACACTGGTGTTCTGTATTGCAGCCGCGCTCACCTACCATCGCCGGCGCTAGGCGGAGTGCCGCGTCAGTCCAACAAAACCAGTTTTCCATCGTCACGCGCGGTCTCCACCACTTCAATCGGTAGCGAGACAAAATTCTGACCGTCCGCTCCCCACACAATGTCGATAGAGCGTGCGCCAAATGACTCGATCAAAACGGGGCCAACCGGAATTTTTTGCATGCGCCCACCCAGTGCCACATAAGGCATAGGGGTGATGACACGGGCACTGTGTGTGATGTGTCTCATGTGCGTCCTCCAATAGTCATTGATGACCACCAGTCTGTTGGCGCGCAGGCTTGGGGTCTGTGCGCCACCAAACCCATGGGGCTGGAGCACATACCGTGCGCCGGCGCACAGACCCAGCCTTCAGGCATCAACAATGATGGGGGCAATTTTTAGTAGGCGAAGCACCATGGCCATCATCCAACTTCTCAGAGCGACCAATCCACCCACACCAGAGGCGGTGCATATCAATGCGGGGGCCGTGTTGTTTGTGGAAGCTGCAACTGAAAACCAGGTCGGGCAGACACTGATTCAGGTGTTCGGTCAGGAGCAAGGGATACGCGTTGTCGAATCTATACAGCACGTGCTGGACATGCTGCCGGGGTCATTTGGTGCGTATCGGCACTACCATGCCGGAGCGCCACCCGAGGGAGAAAGTGTGGTGCACATCTATGAACACAACATTGCCTCCCTGACCCCGAATACGCCACATGATCCGGTGTTCTGGACCATTACGTTCAAAGACAGGTTGGCACTGCGGGTGATGGCGCCTTTGCCGCTGGGCCTGTAGAGGCCCAACGGGATTAGTTCAGCAAATCGGCGGGAATGTTGCCGCCATTCGCGGCTAATTTTTGCAGCACTGTTTTGTGCAGCCACATGTTCATCTGAGCAGAGTCGCCCATTTTTTCCGCAGGACAACCGAGCTCGGTAGCAAGCTCCTTGCGCGCTGCGAGGCTGCTGTCCAGCCCGAGCAGCTTGAGCAGGTCAACGATGGACGTCTTCCAATTCAGCTTCTCGGCACTGGCTGCTGAGAGTGCGGCCAGTTTGGCCACCACATCAACCTCGCTGATGGCGACCGCCTTGGGTGCCGCGGTGGTTGCCGCGGATGAAGATGGCGCGGGAGTCGGCGCTGTAGCGGCTGCTACGGCGTCTTCATTTTTGTCGCCAAAACCTAGTTTGGCAAGGATGCTGCTGAAAATGCCCATGGGTCTATTTCCTGGTTGAAGGGGTTACGAAAGCAATCACTTGGACAGCCTAACTGCCGTTCATGACAAAACAATGTAGCCGAATATTAGCTACCATTTTCATAGCTAAACATTCAGCATTCGCGGGGGCAAGGGGCCGATTTTACCAAAGGCCGCTCGCCTCGGCGTTGAGTCTAGGCCGTCAGGCGGTCACGCATCACATGGATGGTGTCATGGGCCTGCTTGACGCTGTAGCTTTGGCGTTGGACGATTTCGCGGACATCGGCTGGCAAGGTTTTGCTCAGCGCTTTTACGTACGCGCGCACCGCAACGTCCTCGCCGGATTCAACTTCATTCAGGATCGCACGGTCGCCGCCGCCCAAAGCTGCCTTCAGGTTCATCCAACCGCGGTGCATTGCGCCACTGATGGTGCCTTCGTTGTCGGGCTCGTCACCCAACACGTGCACCAGGGTTTGCAGCTCGCCTACAAAGTGCGCACGTTGGCGGCTTTGCTCCAAGCAGAAAGTCTTGGTATCGGGTGAATCAATCTTTTCAGCGGCTTCCAGAAAGCCCTTTTGGCCATCGCGTGCAATTTCAATCAGCCCGTTGAGCGTGTCAATGACGTCGCTAGGGGATAAGGTGGTTTCATTCATACGAGTGTCCTTTCAGTTGGAAGAAGAAGCAGCGCAAAGAGCATTGGGCTGCGCTACGGGAGCAATTTACGTATGCAAGAGCCTGGGGTCTGTGCAACAACGCACATTGCAAGGCGCGCGCGCGTTTGCGGCTATGCTGTCTGGCTTGCCATCGCTGGCCTCGTATCTCACATTTTTTCACTTCCCATGCAGCACTTCTTGAAAACATCCCTGCCATTGTTTAGCGTGTTGGCCCTGGCTCTCCCGATGTCACCCGCCTGGGCCGACAGCACTTCGTCGGCCTCCAGTGCGGCGTCCACTTCCATTGGCAGTTCGTCAACTTCGGTTGAGAAGTCCAGCAACAGTTCGTCTACGAAAGACAAGGTGGCACAAGGCCCCTACACCGTGGTCGAAATGGCGGCGCTGGCCCACCAGCCCGACACGCTGCGCCTGCGGCTGCAGGCCGTTGCGCAGGGTCCGCGCACGGGCCCCAGCAACGAATTCATTTTGCTACTGCCGCGCCAGGCCGCCGAGCGCGGGCATTTGGCGGTGGGTCATGTCATAGCGGCTGAGCATCGCCCCTATGGAATCGCCCTTGCCACCGTGACTGCGACGGGCAATACCACGCCATTTTTCCTGGTGCTGGACGACGCCTGGTTTGGTGAGCTGGAGAGCCGCCCACTGGGCGTGTAAGTTGCCAGCTATTTGGCGCGCCGCACGTTGTGCGGCGCTGACGCTGGCCTGCACACTGTTGGCACACGGCGCATGGTCTGGGTCGCTCAACTACTGCCAGGGCCAGACCGAGCCCAACGCGGCCACACAGGACCGGTTGATACAGGTTGCTGCTGCTGTCAAAGCCGAGCTTGAGCGCTCAGGCCACAGCGTGGCCATCGTCGCGCGCTCCGGCCTGGCGTTGCAGCGCTTGGGGCATCGCTACTCACACGCCGGGGTAAGCCTCAAGGCCAGCCCCACGGTCCCGTGGTCGGTGCGGCAGCTGTATTACGCCTGTGACGAAAAACGCCCACGCATTTTTGACCAGGGCATGTCGGGCTTTGTGATGGGTGCGCTGGACCCGGCTGAAGGGTATGTATCCATCGTGTTGCTGCCTCTCAACGCCGCACAGGCACTGGAACGCACCGCATTGGACGACCAACAGGCGCTGCGCTTGCTGGGCGGTACCTACAGCGCCAACGCCTACGCCTTTGGCCAGCGGTACCAGAACTGCAACCAGTGGCTGGCCGAGCTGATGGCCCATGCCTGGGGCACGTTGTCACCCGACGGCGACGCACGCGCGCAAGCACAGGCCTGGCTGCGCGACCAGCACTACCAGCCCAGCACGTTCAGCTTGGGCTGGGGCCCGTTGGCCTGGCTGGCGGGTCTGTTGCCGTGGCTCCATACCGACGACCATCCGGAGCAAAACATTGTGGACGCGCGGATACAGGTCAGCATGCCGGCGTCCATTGAGGCCTTCGTGCACCAAAGATTGCCCGAGGCCACACGGATAGAACTGTGTTACACGCCGCAGCACATCGTGGTGCGCCGTGGCTGGGAGCCCATTGCGCCCGGTTGCCAGCCGGGCGCAGCAGACACTGTGACAAGCTTCGCAGGGCTGCAGCCTTAACTATTACGCCCGGCCATCACGCCACCGTCCACGTTCCACACCGCACCGGTCACCCAGCTCGCCTTCTCGGACAACAAAAACGCCACCACGGTCGCCACATCATCGGGTTGACCAATACGTCCCAAGGGGTGGAAGCCGTTAAAACTGGCCAGCACCGCATCGTGCTGTTCACGGGGCACAAAACTGTCGTACACCGGTGTGTCCACAATGGCGGGGGCCACCGCATTCACCCTAATGTGGTGCACACCCAGCTCCAGCGCCAAGTGTTGGGTCAGCGCATGGATGCCGGCCTTGGCCATGGAATAGGCGGACGAAGGTGTAGCCAGAATGGCCTGCTGCGCCCACATCGAGCCAATATTCACAATCGCGCCCTTTTTCGCAAGCACCATGCGCCGCGCTACCGCCTGGGTTGCAAAGAACAAGGCTTTGCTGATGGCCAGGTAGCCGTCGTAATCCGCCTCGCTGTGGTCCAGAAACGCCTTGGGTGAAAACACACCGGCTGCATTAACCAGCAGGTCAAATGGCTTGCCGCGGGTCTGCACCACTTCTGTAAGCGCGCGCAGACCATCGGGTACGGTGATATCGGCCTGCAAGGTGCTGATGGAGGCCTCACGCTCTGCGGCACTGCGTGTCAGCTTCTGCGCGTCGCGCCCCACCACCATTACCAGAGCGCCGGCATCGGCCAGGCGGTGGGCCACGGCGCGGCCTATGCCGCTGGAGCCACCGATCACCAATGCGTTCTTACCCGAAAAATCCTGATTCATATTTACTCCTATACCTACCAGTAGGTAGTTTTGTGGGCCAAAAAAAAGGTCAGCCCTTCCTCAAAAAACTATTCACCAAAATCGCCGTGGTGCGGTCAAACGCGTCCATATCGCCGCTGGAGCGACACACCAGAGAAGCGCCTTGCAGGGTGGACAGCGCTGCGCGAGCATGATCTGCCGCGGCGCCTTCAAACATAAACGTAGCTTGTGACCGCCCTTCGGCCAGCAATTCGGTCAGCCACTCAGTATTGCGCACAAAAAACCGTTTGAGCCTGGGCAGCATGGCAGCGTCCAGCGTCAGCGCCTCGGTGGCCAGCATGCCGCACATACACATGCGGTCGCTGCTTAAGGTTGCGCGGTAGATGGCCACATAGGCCTGGAGCATGTCCGCAGCGGTGGTACTGCGTTGCTCAATGTCCGCCAATGCCTGGTCAAACTGCGCCGCATACGCTTCAACTAAGGCTACACCCAGATCCACCTTGCTGGCAAAGTGGTGGTGCAAGCTGGCCTTGCGTATGCCCACTTCATCGGCCACATCCGCATAACTAAAGCCGTTGAAGCCGCGTTGCTGCACCAGGCGCTGGGCGCTGGAGAGGATGTGTTCTTTGGTGTCCATGGGTGCAGTATAGCCTACCAATTGGATGGTAGTCAAACACAATTCGTCACAAGTCCTCAAAATTGCTGAGGGCTCATGCCCCATTTAGATCGCCAAAACCGTGCCGGCGAACTAGACTCTCGCCCTTTACACGCGATGGTTTTTAGCTATGGAACTCCTGACTGATCCGAACACTTGGATAGCCTTCTTCATGCTCGCGGCACTCGAAATTGTGCTGGGCATCGACAACATCATCTTTATCAGCATTCTGGTGGGCCGTCTGCCACCCGAGCGCCGGGACTTGGCGCGCCGCCTGGGCTTGGGGTTTGCGATGTTCTCGCGCATCGCGCTGCTGTTCAGCCTGTCGTGGGTGATGACGCTGACCAGCCCCTTGTTTACGGTGATGGCCCAGGAGATCAGTGGCCGCGATCTGATTTTGTTAGGTGGCGGTTTGTTCCTGCTGTACAAGGCTTCACATGAGATCTTTATGGAGGTAGAGGCCCGCGACTCCGACGAGGTCAAAGCTGGGGACACCAGTACCAAGACCGGCGCAACCTTGTTTTGGGGCACGATTGTTCAGATCGGCATTGTTGACATCGTGTTCTCGCTCGATTCGGTGATTACCGCGGTGGGTATGGTGGACCAGATCAGTGTCATGGTTGCGGCCGTCGTTGCATCGGTGGCCGTGATGATGTTTGCCGCCAAGCCCATTGGCGAGTTTGTGGACAAACATCCGTCCATCAAGGTGCTGGCACTGGCATTTTTGACCATGGTGGGCACGCTGCTGATTGCCGAGGCGTTTGATGTGCATGTGCCAAAGGCCTACGTCTATGTGGCCATGCTGTTTTCGCTGGGTGTAGAGGCTCTCAACATCCGGGCGCGTACCAAGCGCCAAGTGCTCCGGGAAGAGGGCTAAACACCCCGGTCGATCTTATGGATAGCGCGAGGTCTAGAATCAGTGTCCCCCACAAGGAGACTGATAAAAATGCTGAACGCACGCACGGTTTTTGACACCCTCAATACCGACTACCTCGCCGTCCACAAGACCAAAGAAGACCTGTTCTGGGACACCTATATGGCTGTCTCCAGCGACGACGCAGGTTTTGCCCGCGCCGAAGAGGCCTACAAGAATTTCATCTCGGACCCGGCCCGCCTGGACACCGTGCGTAAGGCCCTGGCCAGCATGGGCGATACGGATGCAGACGAGGCCACGGCCGCACTGCGCCACGGCCTGAAGGGCTGGCTGGCATTGTTCGAGAACAACATCATCGACAGCGATGCCGCGCGCACGATGATGGCCGAGCTGATACAACTGGAATCCGACCTGTTTGCCAAGCGCCGCGAACTGGTGCTGCGCCACACCAACGAAGCCGGCCAAGTGGAAGACGCCACGCTAAGCATGTTGTCCACCAATATGGGCAGCAACCCGAACGAAGAGGCCCGCAAGAGCTCACACGACGCACTGATGCAGCTAGAGCAATGGGTGCTGGCCAATGGCCTGTTGGACATTGTCAAAAAACGCAACGCCTTTGCCCGCGCCCAGGGTTTCCCGAACTACTTTGATTACAAGGTCCAGAAGAACGAGCAGATGTCCGCCGACCATTTGTTCACCATACTGGACGACTTCGAAGAACGCACCCGCGCCGCCAATACCCGTGCGCTCAACGATCTGACGCAAACCCACGGCGCCAAGGCCACGCAGCCCTGGAACCTGCGCTTTTTTGTGAGCGGTGACGTGACACGCCAGTTTGATCCCTACCTGTCTTTCGCCAAAGGCTTGGAGCGCTGGTTACAGAGCTTTCGCAAGCTGGGCATTGCCTACCGCGGCGCCACCATGCAGCTCGACCTGCTGGAGCGCAAGGGCAAATACCAGAACGGGTTCTGCCACGGTCCTATTCCCAGCTTTTATGACGCCAACCAAAAGTGGGTGGCTGGGCAGATCAACTTCACCGCGGATGCCAAGCCGGACCAGATCGGCAGCGGCGCACGCGCCATCAACACACTGTTCCACGAGGGTGGCCACGCCGCGCACTTTGCCAATGTGACGCAAAACTCGCCCTGCTTCTCACAGGAGTTTGCCCCCACGTCCATGGCCTATGCCGAAACGCAGTCGATGTTCTGCGACAGCCTGCTGGACGATGCCGACTGGCTCAAGCGTTATGCACACAACGCCAAGGGCGAGCCGATTCCGGATGCCTTGATCCACGCCCGCATCAAAACCACACAACCCTTTGCGGCATTTGGTGAGCGCGGCATCCTGGTCGTGCCTTACTTTGAACGTGCGATGTACCAGATGGCCGACGAGGAACTGACGCCCGACGCGGTGCTGGCACTCGCCCGCGCCACGGAGCTTCGAATCCTGGGTGTGGCCGTGGGCCCTCGCCCCTTGCTGGCGATCCCGCATTTGCTGAACCAGGAGTCCGCGGCCTCGTACCACGGCTATTTGCTGGCCAATATGGCGGTGTACCAGACACGTGCCTACTTTGAGCGTACCTACGGCTACCTGACCGACAACCCGGCCATTGGGCCTGCGCTGTCCCAGCATTACTGGGCGCGTGGCAATAGCATCAGCCACAACGATACGCTGGTAAGCCTGACCGGCGAGTCTTTCAACGCCAAGTACCTGGCCGACAACTGCAACCAGACGGTGGACGAGGCCTGGGCCGACGCACAAGCCAAGATGGCCGCCGCCACTACTCGCAGCTACCCACCAGCACCTGCGAAGGACCTCGATGCCACCATCCGCATCGTGCACGGCGCCGAACTAATCGCCGACAACAGGGAATCAGACCAGGCCATGTGCCAGCAGTTTGAACACTGGGTGGGCGAGCGTTATCCGGCTACCGTGCAATAACAACCAATCGGCGGCCGCATCCATGCAAGCACAAGACATTCTCGAGTTCTGGTTTGTCGAACTGAGCAACCAGCAACGTTTCGCCAAAGATACCGCCTTGGACGCCCAGATGCGTGAGCGGTTTGGTGCCGTTTTGCTGGCCGCATCGCGCGGTGAGTTATTCACCTGGCGCACCACACCCCAGGGCCGCCTGGCGGAGATCGTGGTGCTGGACCAGTTCTCGCGCAATATCCACCGCGACACCCCTGCCTCTTTCGCCCAGGATGCGCAGGCCCTCACACTGGCGCAGGAGCTGGTGGCCAGCGGCCAGGACTATGTGCTGGAGCCCGCCCGGCGCAGCTTTGCGTATATGCCCTATATGCACAGCGAGTCGCCGGTGATCCATGCCCAGGCCATGGCCTTGTTTGCGCAGACTGGCATGGAAGGCTCGCTGGACTACGAACGGCGGCACAAGGCCATCATCGACGAGTTTGGCCGCTTCCCGCACCGCAATGCCATCCTGGGCCGTGTATCGACACCGCAAGAGCTGGAATTCCTGGCCCAACCGGGTTCGTCGTTTTAGGGCAGTGCTGGAACAATCGAATTCTTACTGCCAGCTGACGATTCTTTGCGCTGTGGATAACATTGCGGTCCGCTCAAGCCCAAAGAATTCAATTTCCCCGGCAAAAAACATCAAAACGCCGTTCCAATTTAGGGTTAACCCGAAAGCAAATAGGGCATATTTACCAATGATAAAACAGCGCGTGATAGTAAAAATTATGGGGTCCACTACCGCTGCGTCGCGGCAGTCTACGGCGAACAGTTACCCCCGGATTCTGTGGGCCTCTTTGTGGATAACTATGTTTACAACCCCTCCAGGCCGCGCCAGCACTGGGTTTGCGTGGGGTGCCTGCTAAATGACCGGTCCATTCAAAACCGTGTGTGTGGTGGGTTGCGGCGCCATCGGCGGCTGGCTGGGCGCGGGCTTGGCACGCGCGGGTTGCCAGGTGAGCGTCTTTGCGCGCGGCACCACCTTGGCGGCATTGCAAACCCAGGGGCTGCGCCTGGGCGAGGAGCAACACACGGTTCACGCCAGCGCGGATGCCGCAGCATTGGGTGTACAGGATTTGGTCGTGTTATCCGTCAAGGCCCCTGCCCTGCGCGACGTGGTGCGCCGGATTGGTCCACTGATTGGCCCCGACACCGTAGTGCTGACGGCAATGAACGGTGTTCCCTGGTGGTTCTTCCAGGGCTTTGGCGGTGCACTAGCCGGCACCCAGTTGCAAGCTGTGGACGCCGGTGGCGAGATTGCCGCGGCCATCCCCGCGGCCAACGTCATCGGTTGTGTGGTGCATGCCAGTTGTTCGGTGGACGCGCCCGGCGTCATACGCCACCACTTTGGCAACGGTCTGATACTGGGCGAGCCCTCTGGCCATCTGAGCGAACGTGTTCAGGCGCTCGCCGCATTGCTGACACAGGCCGGCTTTGCCGCCAGCGTGTCGCCCCAGGTACAAAAAGATGTCTGGTACAAGTTGTGGGGCAATATGACGGTCAACCCCATCAGCGCGCTGACCGGGGCCACCACTGATCTGATTCTGGGCGACGAACTGGTGCGCAACTTTGTCTCTACGGTGATGCTGGAGGCCAAAGAGATTGGTGCGCGCATAGGCATCCCCATTGACCAACAGCCTTCGGATCGGCACCAGGTCACGCTGAAATTAGGCGCCTTCAAAACATCGATGCTGCAAGACGTGGAAGCTGGCAAGGCCGTGGAGCTGGATGCGTTGGTCACAGTAGTGAAAGAGCTCGGCACGCTGACCGGTGTGCCCACACCCTTCACCGATGCCCTGCTGGGCCTGAGCCGTTTGCAGGCGCGCGTGCGCGGCTTGTATTAACCCCAACTATCACTTTACGGAGACACCCATGGCAACTTACCTGATTGTTGACACCCTGCTCGACAAGCCTGAACAATACGAAGAGTACAAATTAAAAGCCAAGCCCCTGGTCGAACTCTTTGGTGGTGAATACCTGGCGCGCGGTGGCGCACTGAGCCTGAAGGAAACCGACCTCTGGTCACCCACCCGCATGGTGCTGGTCCGTTTCCCCGATGCAGACGCGGCCAACCGCTTCTACGACTCTCCCGAGTACCAGGCCATACTGCCCATCAGCCGCGAATCTGCACGCCGCACGATGGTCATGCTCGAAGGCATTTAAACCGCAGCTCTCACCAGCCAGCGGGGTCCACTTTGTAATAACCACTGAGCTCTTGGTACAAGGCCGGGTACTCGTAGGCCAGTTCCCGTGGCTGTTCAAAAAACACCTCAGACACCACAGCAAAAAACTCGGCCGGGTCTTGCGCCCCGTAGTGGTTGATCAAGCCCTGCACACCATGGTCGACTTCGGACTGCAGGTGTGCAAACGCCGCGTGGAACACCTGCGACCAGCGTCGCGCATCGTACTGTGTGTCGCCCAATGTGGGGGGCGGTGCACCACGGGCGGCGCCGTTTTCCTGGTCCAGTTGGTGGGCGAACTCGTGTATCACCACATTACGGCCGTCACTTGCATCGGCAGCACCTTCCAGCGTGTCTTGCCACGACAAAATCACCTGCCCCTGTGACCAGGATTCACCGGAGAGCGCCTGGCGGTTTTCCTGCTGCACACCCGAGCCATCCAGTGATGTGCGGTTGACAAAAAATGCCCCGGGGTAGACCAGCACCTGGCGCACATTGGCGAAGTAATCGGTCGCGCGGTTCAGGATCAGCAGGCAGGCCTGGGCGGCAATCACCACCCGCATCTCTTCGGTGATGCGCAGACCTGCACAACCCAGAAACGACTTCTCGGCAATAAAAACCTGCATGTTTTTCTTGAGCTGCATTTGCAGATGCGCCGGCAGTTTCCGCACCAGGGGCACGCGGCGCTGCAGAATCTTGCGCCAGGCGGCGGGGAAAGCAGTGGCCCGCACCCGGTTGCGCCGGTACCGCAACCACGCGGGCTGGCCTAGTAAGCCGGCGATCAGGAGCAAGGCCAGGCCACACAAGAAAATAAAAGCCACGGCACACGCTCCAGTCAATACGTTGTCAGACTCCGTAACTGGGACTCACCTGCGCATTTTCAAGTGCACCCAGTCAGCCAGCGCCGCGCGTCTGCTGGCTCACAAAATACACCACCTTACGCGCACGCATCACATCGCCCAGGGGGCGGTGTGCGGCCAGGGCCTGCCAAGGGTCGAAGATGGAAGCTTCAACCTGCTGGGCCAGGGCTTGGCCCTGCGCAGAGTTGGTGTCCTGCTTGGGCAGCGTCAAACGCGCCACCGTGGTGTAGGGGCTTGGCCAGTTGACCGAGGCGTCTTCTATCGGCGTGCGCTCGGCATCCACAAAAGGCTGCAACTGCAGGTCCCATTGCAGGCTCTTCTCACGCAGCTTGGCGCTGAAATCTGCGCCCCAGTTTTGCTTGGCATCGGCGCTGGCAGGCCCGTTGCTAGCCGCTGGTACGAGGCGCACCCGCACGGCATAAGGGCCACAGGCGATGGGTGCCGCGCTGAACACGGTCTCGGTCGCAAATCCACCGAACGCTTTGCCCACGGTCTTCACCATGCTGACCAGGCGCACAGGCGCCCCAAACACGCCATACCGCGCAAACAAATGTTTGAGCAGCTTGCCACCACCCTGGGATGCAGCAACAACAAACTGCACAAAGTCATCGGAGCTGGTGAAGCCAAACACCTCCTGGTTGATCAACGCGAAGTCCTGGCTGACGGCAGGACCGTTGCCCAGTGCCGAATCCCCCTTGACACCCAATACGCGCAATGAAAAACCGCGAATGTCCGGCGTGCGGTCCGAGGCCTTGTCCAGTCCGCCGTTGGACAGACGCACCCAGGTCTCAAAGGTGCCGGGCTTGGCGAACAGACCGTGCCGCGCAAATTCCGGCAGGTCAGCCAGCACTTCGAGCGTACCTTTTGCGGCTGTTAGCTGCTTGCGGTGCAGGGCGCGGCCATTGCCATATTTTTTGGACTTTCTGGTCTGTATGTCGGCGAACTGCTGGCCATAGCCGGCATAACGCTCGGCTTCATCCGGTGCCACGTTTTCTTGCCATTGGGTGCTGGGTGTCAGATCTTTGGCCATGGCTTACGGTCCAGTAGTGGTAGTGACCCGCATGGTAGACGCAAGCGCAAGGTGCAACAAGCGGTGGCTTCCCCAAAATCGACCCATTTCTGCCGTAATATCTCGCCATCGAACCCCATGTCGGGGTTGATTTCGGAGGACATATGGCTAAAGGTGATCAGCGCAAGGAAAAAATGGCAAAGAAGCCCAAGAAGGACACGTCTGAGCCCAAGAACTCAACGTCTGACCGCCCCATGGCACCGGTCACCGCGGTGATTCCCCGCGGCAAGATCAAGACTGCGAAGTAAACACGCCACTCAAGAGCTCGGGCAAGCGCTCCTTGCCCATCTTGAACCCGCAGGCCTGCGCATGGCCACCGCCACCCATGCTGCAGGCCAGTGCGATGCAATCAAAATCGCGCTGCGAACGCAACCCCGCCTTCACAACTCCCTCTTTCGACACACACCACATCAGCGCAAAACTGCCGCTTTTGCTGGACAACATGTCGCCCACCACGCTGTGGAAAGCGCCGGGTGCATTCACCATCAGGCCGTTCTGTCCATTGAAGCAAATCGGCTGGGCCGATTCCGCAATATCTGCCGCCAGCTTGTTGAATTTTTCGTCCATGGCTTGGCCCCGCGCCATGAAGTGGGCTATCTGCTCCGTATCAAAGGCTGCCATCGCGGCCCAATGCGCAAAATCAAATGGCTCCATGTCCAGCGCCGCCAGAAAACCCGCACTCTCAGGGTATTGCCAGGTCCAGATGTCACGGTCTTCGATAAAACGCACCAGATCCGGTAGCGGCCGGTCGGGCTGAAAAAACTCCCATGCCAGGCGCGAGCCGGACTTGTTCATGTCGAAATGCACCACACCACAGCGGCAGGAAAAGCCGGTCAGTTGTTCGGCTGCACTCTTGTGGTGGTCTAGCAGCACCATCTTTGCGGCGCGCTCTTCAATGCCGCGCAGGATGTTGGCCGAGAATGAAAAATCCAGGATGTAGACCGCACGACCATCCAGCACCGGCAGGTCGGCCACCGACGTTACATTGCCATGGTCCAGCCCCAAAAACTCTGCCTTGCCCTCATAAAACAACCATGCCGCCAAGGCCGACGCAAATCCGTCGGGGCAGTTGTGGCCGTGGTAGATGACCAGCGGATCGGGATCGTTTTTACTTGGGGCAAACAGCAGTTGTAGGGGCAGTAAGGTTTTCATGGGCGGTGGATTGTCGCCCATGCGCGCACGGGCTCAAGCCCCATGTTTGCTGACTTTGGCAAAAGGGTCTTCGTCTGGGTTGGACTGGGCGTGCTGCTCAAGGGGGAAATCACTGGGCACCGTATCGTGGAATTGCGAATGCATCTGACTGTCCTGCTCCCGCACCGAGTCTTTCCACATCGCCCAGTCCGAGTCTTCATTGCCTTCGGTCACCTCTGGCAGTGGCAGGGGCTCGCGCACGTCCAGGCCAACACTTTTGGGCGACTTCTTCGCCTGGGGATGCGGCCGGTTCCCCGCCGCTGCAGGCTCTTTGTCCGTACGCTTGAAGAAGCTGAACATGCAGGCACCTCCATGGATTGGCCGGGCGACACCGCGGTCGCATCGGGCCGATTCTGCGCGCTTTGGGCGAAAAATCAATGGCAATTTCGTGCTGTGTTCAGCAACCAAGGACGTGCTATATATTCAATAGCACATCAATCAATTCCGACGGGGGCTAGAGGCCAATTTAGTCCGAGGCTTCCTCGTCAGACGGCTTGCCACGGGGTGGACGGGGCACCTTCTTGAAGCGCACCGCCCTATCCAGCTCGATGGCGTCTTTCTTGACCTGGCGTTCGGCATCCAGCTTCTGGCCATGCGCCAGCCACTGCGCGAATTCTGCGGGCGTCTCCAGCGTGATGCGACCCATGACCGCGGCACGGAAGTCATGGATGACCAGGTCCGCTGCCTTTTGCAAATTGATACGGCCACCCGGCAACAGTGCGCCGCGCTTGCGACCCACGGCCTCCAGGATTTGCTCGTCGGTCTGGTCGGCCAAGCCGGTGATCTTGTAACGCGCCTCGACCAGCGGGGCGTAGTGCTGGCGCAGGTAATCCAGCAACTCCAACGCCACCTCTTCCTCGTCAAAGGCGTTGCGGCCAATGGCGCCGCTGGCGGCCAGGTTGTAGCCGCTCTTGGCGACGATGATGCGTGGCCACAACACGCCGGGTGTGTCGAACAGGTAAAAGCCGTCCTGCAGCACGATGCGTTGCTCGATCTTGGTGACGCCCGCCTCGTCGCCAGTCACCGCAGCGCGTTTGCCCTTCAAGGTGTTGATCAGCGTGGATTTACCCACGTTGGGTATGCCGCAGATCAGCACCCGCATGGGTTTGACCATGGTGCCGCGGTTGGGTGCCAGCGCAAAACAGGCTTGCACCAGCACCTTGGCCGGTGTTGTCATGCTGGCGTCCAGCCCTATCGCGCGTGTGCCGGGCAAGGCGTTGAAGTGGGCCAGCCACTCCAGCGTACGCGCCGGGTCGGCCAGGTCCTGCTTGTTCAACACCTTGAGCGCCGGTTTGCCAGCCGTCAACTGGGCCAGCATGGGGTTGGCACTGGAGCCGGGCAGGCGCGCATCCAGCAGCTCGATAACCACATCAATCTCCTTGATGCGCTCTTCGATCGCCTTGCGCGTCAGGTGCATATGACCGGGGAACCACTGAATCGCCATGAACCTGAAACCTTTGTATTGGATGCTGTTGGGGAGAGACTCTGATTGTCGGGCAGTTTGCAATAGGCCGATCGGCTAGGCAGTGCACTCTAGGAAAAGACCCGGATTTAAGGTGTCCGCACTAGGACGAACCGACAGAATCCAGCCCAGCACGCAAGTTCTTCATCGTTTTCATTTTTCTTCAGGAGCATTTCTCATGGCTAACCAAAAACTCGCAACCGTCACCAACGAACTGATCGAATCCTATGGCAACACTGCCAAGAACGTGATCAACGCCTACCGCGTGGGCAACGAGCGCGCTGCCGTCTTCATGGACGAGCGTTTTGTGGCCGCCCTGGACAAGGCCGGTTCGCGTTTGAGCGCCAAGACACGCAAGAACGCGTTGTCTGCCGAGCAAAAGCTGACCGCTTACTACGTCCGTGGCGTGGAAGTAACTTCTGACAACGCCAACCTGGTCGTCAACAAGGCCGTCGAACTGGCTGGCAAGGGCGTCGTGCAAGTGTCTGCCAATGCAGGCCGTTTCGAAAAGTCTACCGGCGTGACAACACTGAGCAGCTTGGCTACCGCCGCTGTGCCAGCTGCACAAGCCGTGACCAAAGTGGTTGCCAAGATTGAAGCCCGCTCCAGCAAACTGGCTTCCCAGCTGGCTGGCAAGCCCGTGCGTGCCAAGGCAGCCAAAGTTGTCAAGGCCGTCAAAGCTACTCCTGCCAAGGCCGCTACCGTTGCCAAGAAGGCTGTTCGCACTGCCAAGGCCGCTGCTTAATCACAGCCACGCCACCTGCCACTGCAAAGTGGCGGGAACGCAATAGAAAAAGGGGCTGAGCGCCAGGTGCTCAGCCCCTTTTTTTATGCCGTGGCCACCCCTAGGCGTTGGGGTGACAAATATTCCTGCAGGTAGAGGTCAAACGGCATGGTATCGGCCGCCTCGATCTTGCGCTGCGCGTCCCAGGATTCACGCGCCAGCGTCTCAAAGCGGGCCTGTGCTTCAGCAGATAAAGGCATGTCCAGCATGGCCTGTCGGGTGGCAACCGATTGCGCCCGGGCAAAGGCGCCGAACGAGCCGTCAAATTGTTCGGTAATAGCCTTCAACACGCGCGCCGATGGCAGTGTCTCGGGTTGCTGCAAACCATGGACAGCGGCCTGCACCGCGGCACTGTAGTCGGTGCTGCCGTGGGCAGCGTCCAGCGTTTGGGCAATAGGGCCCAATTGCCCGACCAGCTCCAGACCCCAATCCTTCAGCGTGATGGCGCTTTCCCCCCGCTCCAGCAGCAGGCCGGGCTCGCGACCACGCTCGGCCACGTTGTGCTGGTTGTGCGCCAGCGCGACGATTTCTTCGGGTGAATCGGGTGGGCTGTCGCTGAGCAGGCAATGCAGCAGAAACACATCCAGGAAACGCATGGTCTGGGCATTGATGCCCACGGTCTCAAACGGGTCCAGGTCCATCAGCCGCACTTCTACATATTCCACACCACGCTCGCGCAGCGCATGCAAGGGGCGCTCACCGGGGAAGATGACGCGTTTGGGGCGTATGGTTCCGTAGAACTCGTTCTCGATCTGCAGCAGGCTGGTCGCCAACTGGCGGTAGGTGCCGTCCGGTCCACGCACACCTATGGCCTCGTAGGCCGGGTAGGCCTGCGTCAACGCGCCATGCAGGGAACTACCGTAGCCCTGCAGGCTGTTGTAGCTGACCGCCAGCGACGATTGGGCATCACTCTGGTAGCCCAGACGCCCCATCCGCAGCGAGGTGGCGTAAGGCAAATACATGGTGTGGGCATTCAGCGCCTGTAACTGGTGCTGGCGACCTGCGACGAAGGTGGAGCACACAGCCGGTGACGCACCAAACAGATACAGCAACAAAAAGGCATGGCGGCGGAAGTTGCGGATCAGGCCAAAGTACTGTTCGCTGCTGACATCGGGCAGCGACCAGTTGTAATGGATGCCCGATATGGTTTGCATGCGCCGGCCATAACGGTAGCCCAGGCCCATGCGGTACACCGTTTTGGCACGGCCCACGTTGGACGTGCCGAACTGCCCCAGCGGTATGGCATTGTCCTCTGGCAGGCGACAGGGCATGCTGGAGACCCACAACAGGTCGTCCCCCAAGGCTTGCATGGTGGCCTGTTGGACTTGGACCAGTTCGTCCAGGCAGGCTTGCACGCCGCCATGTACGCCCGTAATCAACTCGACCTGGGACTCGCTGAAATCGGTGGTGATGTGGGGATGCGTCAGTGCAGAACCCAAGGCCTTGGGGTGTGGGGTGGTCGCCAATGCGCCGTTGGGCATGGTGCGCAGGCTTTCTTTCTCCACACCACGGCGTATGCCCTGTATGCGTTCAGTGGTGAGCGACCCCAGGGCCTGTGAAATGGTTTGCATGCGTATGCCCCTTAGGGCCCTTAACTTTCTGTGGGGCGCAAAGGTACCACAGGCCAAAAATCGTTGCTGGCTAGGGTCAAGTTTCTACCATAATCCCGCATGCATCCGTCAGAGCTCATCCTATGGTCTGCCATGTTGGGTGGCATGGCCACCCTGGCCGCCTTCGCCCTGGCAGACGCCGTGATACGACGCAGCATTGCCTCCTTTCGTGCCTTTATTTTTGTGACACTAACGGGTACGGCCTGCGCCATGCTGACGGGTCTGGCACCGGTGGTTTTTCCCGACATCTCCCTGCAGACCTTGCACCTGCTGCAAAACAGCCTGGGCCTATTCAGCGGCGCCCTGGCGCTGAGCTACCTGGGCCTGTGGATGGGGGTTGCCGCCGAGGACCGCATCGTGCGCCATACCGTGCGTTGGGGTTCCTGGGCGCAGATCGTGGCGGGTGGCACCATGGCTCTGCTAACCCTGGCGCTGCCACCAGAGGACTGGCAGCGTTTACTGGTCATTACCGCCACCATCAATGGCCTGGCCGTGCTGGTCACGGTCGTGGCGACCCTGCGCGCCATTGCACTGGGTGATCGCCTGGCCTTGGGCATACTCGCCGCCAATGGCTTGCTGGCCTGCATGGCCATGGGCTTGTACGCACACGCGCTGGGCGTGAACCTGGGCATGGGCCTGTGGGTGCTCACTGCGGTCTGTGCGGTGGGCTTTTTCATGCTGGGCACGTACTTGGGTTTGCGGCGTGACCGCTTCAACCGCCAGCTGGAACGTCTGGCCGGTCTGGCCCAGGGTGATGACCTGGCCACCGGTTTACCCAAGGGCTCGGTGTTGCTGTCCAAGATGGACGACGCTTTTTGGCGCAGCGCGCGCCGAAAGCAGGAGTGCACAGTGATCTGCCTGCATGTACGCAACCTGTACGAGCTGGCCGAGGCCGCCGGCCACAACGCAGACAAACAAATCCTGGCCGCCCTGTCGGCCCGGCTACGGCGCTCCGTAGGGTTTCGCAACGTGGTGGGCCTGTACCACCCACGCTGCTTTGTGGTGGTGATCTCCACCGACAGCAAAACCCGACTGGTGGAAAAAACCCTGCAGCGCCTGCACTACCTGATGGGTAAGCCCTTGAACATACTCGGGCCGGACGGAAGCTACCATCCCTTTGTGCCGGTGTTTGGCATAGGCGCGGTATCCGTCAACACCGAACGGGCCAACCCCGCTGCCGTCATCGACCAGGCAGAACACATGGCCTTGTCCGCCAGCGAACAGCCCGACATGCTGCCGACCGTGGCCGCACCTCTAAGCCCCTAAATTAGTCCCTGATCGTCATGGATACTCTTTCCTTTAAGACCACGCCATGGAACTGAACTCAGAAGTCCCCACCGCCCCACCCCGCGACGCCGCCACCGTGGTCATGCTGCGCGATGCGCCCGACGGGCTGGAGGTGTTTCTGGTCAAGCGCCACGGCCTGTCTGATGTGTTGGGCGGCGCTTATGTGTTCCCCGGTGGCAAGCTCGACGCTGCCGATGGCCTGCTGGATGCGGCCCTGCATCTGGACCAGGACCCTAACCAATTACACGCCGCGCTGGGCGAACCGCAGACCGCTGTCAGCACCGCCACCGGCCTGTACGTGGCGGCACTGCGCGAGGCCTTTGAAGAATCCCGCGTACTGTTCACACCCGACATTGCCACGGCGCGCGCTGCCTTGCTTCACGACACCGCCAAACCCTTCAACGAGTTGCTGACTGAGCTGCAGGTGCAGCTGCAGACGCGCCACGTGCTGCCTTGGAGCCGCTGGATCACGCCGCGCATGCCTTCGGTCACCAACAAGCGTTTTGACACCCGATTTTTTGTCGCCGCCGTGCCGCCCGAACAGGAGGCCACACACGACGACTATGAAGCGACAGAGAGCCAGTGGCTGCGACCCCGCGCCGCGCTGGAGCAGTATTGGAATGGACAGATCGAACTGGCCCCGCCGCAGATCATGAGCCTGTCGCACCTGTCCCGCCACCGCACCGTGGCTAGTGTGATGACTGCTGCGCGCCAGCAGTTGCCGCCCCTGGTGCTGCCGGAGTCGTTTGACGAGGATGGCATACGGGTGCTGTGTTACCCGGGCGACCCCCGGCATTCAGTGGCACAACGCGCGCTGCCCGGCGTGACCCGGCTGATGTACCGCAACAAACGCTTTGAGCCGGTGGACGGTTTTGAGGCCCTTTTCATTTGAGACTCCTACGGCAAAGCACTCAAGCCAAAACACCCTATAGCCCCCGTCAAATATCATCTATTAGCTATCAATAACATAGCATTTCCATGCACAACCCGACTACCCCAACAGTCCCCAATGCCGAAACCCCCAGCCGTGTCAAAGTGCAGGATGTCACCCTGCTGTCCGACAGCTGGTATGTACTGAAGAAAACCACATTCGACTACCTGCGCAACGATGGCAGCTGGCAGCGCCAAAGCCGCGAGACCTATGACCGCGGGAACGGCGCGGTGCTGTTGCTGTTCAATGCCGAACGCAACACGGTTGTGCTGACACGGCAGTTTCGTTTTCCTACCTTTGTGAACGGAAATGCCGACGGCATGATGGTGGAGGCCTGCGCCGGTCAGTTGGACGGCGACGACCCGGAGACCTGCATACGCCGCGAAGCAATGGAAGAGACCGGCTTTCAGATCCGCGACCCGCGCAAACTGTTCGAGGCCTATATGAGCCCCGGCTCCGTCACCGAGAAGCTGCACTTCTTTGCCGCCGAATACGAAGCCGCCGACCGTGTGGCGCAGGGCGGTGGCCATGAACACGAAGGTGAAGACATTGAGGTGCTGGAGCTGACACTGCCCCAAGCACTGGAGCAGATCAAAACCGGCGCCATCCAGGACGGCAAGACCATCATGCTGCTGCAACACGCGGCACTGGCGGGCCTGAAGAATCTGGCCTAGTCATTCATGCCGCACGGGCGCAACACAAACCCGACACCCACGGCACTGCGCAGCTTTCTGCTAACCGATGCATTGGTGCAGTTGGCGGAACTGTGTGCGTTGGTAGTACTGCCATGGTGGGTGACCATCAGCGCCGGTGCGGCTGGTTTGGCGATCTATGGCACTTCGCTTGCGGTTGCCATGCTGCTGGCGGTGACCCTGGTATCACCCTTTGGAGACCGCATCTGCAAAGCCCGCCAGATCCGGTTGGGGCTGGCCGCCATGCTGGGCATTGCACTCGCCTACGGGCTGGTCGCCGGACTGGGCTTGTTCAGCCTGCCACTGCTGATTGCGCTGGCCGTGGCCCAGGCCCTGGCCACCGCGTTTGTGGATCAAGCGCGCTCCACCATTCTGGCCGAGTTGGTGCCTGCGGACCGGTTGCCAGACGCGATCCGCCTGCGCAAGACCTGCCAGTCGCTCAGCGGTATCGGTGGACCGCTGCTCGCGGCTCTGGCATTGGGCGTGGGCAGTGTGGCGGGTGCGCTGGGTGTCTACGCCGCATTGCTACTGCTGGCCATCGTTTGCGCCACCCGCATTCCCCAACGGGCCATGGCGTCGTTTACCCAACCAGTGGACTTTGCCCAATGGTGGCAAGGGCTGCGCACCGGCATGGCCGCCAAGTGGCGCGTGCCCATGGAGCGTGGGTGGACGCTGGTGAATTTTGTGGTGTGGATTTTTCAGGGGCCAGCGGTGGGAATCTTGATTCCCATCAAGGTGCATGCACTGGGCCTGGCCGGCAATTGGCTGGGCATATGCCTGGGCGCTTTGTCGCTGGGTGTGCTGATGGGCAGCGTGTTGGGCTCGCAGTTTCTGGTCCAGCACTTTGGGCGCTACCGGGTGCGACTAGGCCTGGGATTTTGCGAGGGCTTGGCCCTGGCCGTAGTGGGATTTGCCAGCTCGCCCTATCTGGTGGTTACAGGACTGGCGCTCACGGGCTTTTGCAATGCGTCCATGGGCCTGGTGGGCGCCACCCACCGCGCGCTGGCGATTCCACAAAGCCACCGGGTACGCATCTTTGCCGCGTCGTCCATGGCAACGACGGTGGCGGGCGCCATAGGGCCTGCACTGGTTGGCATGGCCCTGGCCCGCTGGAGCGTGGACGCCGTCTACACCGCCTTCGGTCTGCTCATGGCCACCAGCGTGCTGGGCTTCCTGTGGGTGCCGCGCCTCAAGGAGTTTTTAAGCCTAGAGCATGAACAGGTAGTGGACTGGTACCTGCACCAATATCCAAAAGAATTTTCAGAAAAATAGCCCGTAGCACCCGCGGAAACAGTCACTTCGGCAACTGCTTCCAATACTGCATCAGCACCCGCAATGCCTCGGGCTTATTGGTAGGCGTCGCTAACCCGGCCTGGTCTTTGGTATTCAAACCATGGCACGACGCGCAGGTGCGGATTTCGCCGGGCTGAAAAGTAATCCAATTGCGTTCGCGCACCACCGCCTTGCCGCTGGCGTCTGTCAATTGCCAGGTCATGGCGCGGCGTGCCGGCACGAAGGCCGCACTTGATCCGTCCAAGCCCAACTTGACGCTGCCAGCCGGCCCTGCGGTATTGAGCGGATTTTTTGCTTTGGGGTCGTGCAGTACTTGTGCCAGTGGACGTCGTCCGGCACGCGGTGAGCTGGTGCCGCCATATCCACGAATCTGATCAGCCTGAAACAATTGCAAGTGCGCGACGTCATAAACCTTGCCGGTATCTCCTTTTTTGCTGACCCCACCTGGCACTTGCAAATTGAAGGGCTGTTGCTTGTCGCCGCGATCCCGGCTGGTATTGTTGCGGGTCACGATCAAGGCCAGATCATTGGTGGCCAGCCAAGACCGTAGCTGCGCTTCGTTGATGCCTTCTTCTTGCAACACGGACTGTTCGGGCGCTTCCAGAGCTTCTGCGGGTCGCACGGGCTTGGTGCGCAGCGCTACCTCCACCGGATCAAGCTCCCACAACACGCCATCAAAATCGACGCGGGTATCTGGATCCCAATACCATAGTGCCTTGCGAATGCCTGAGGTCAGTGTTTTGTCTGCGCTAAAAATGGCGCCTGATGCCTTGAGTGATGTCAGTCTGAACTGGTATCGATACTGTGGCAATGCGCGCGTGCCATCATTTTTATCCAGCCGCGTTTCTGTGGTGTGTGCCGCCACCAAACTACCATCGGACATGGGCAATGGATTGCGGTACATGCCGCTGTGATTACTTGAAGGTGTTTTGCCATCTTCTGTAAAACCAGCGGTATCGGTATGCGTAACCGAGGTGATGACCATCGCCTCCGCATTGAATGATGGCGCGCCGTTGAAGCGCACAATTTGATTGGCTGCTGCAGTGCCAAACTCGCGCGCATGTGTACCGTAATACGTGCCGGGTTGCAGCGGATCTTCGCGCATATGGAATATTCCGCCATCGCCGCGCAGATAGGTGCGATTGGAGAACAGGCCTTCATTGCTGTAGTAGCTCAGGCTCGGATCATTGGTAAAGACAGGCGGCATATAGGTGCCTGCAAATTCTTGTCTACCCACATGGTTGAGGGTTTCTTCCGCGGTGCCGTCTTGATTGATCTGCCAAGGCATAAAGTGATTGAACCTGTGGCCGTTGGCACTGTTCAGAACATTATCTGGATGGGTATCCAATCGTGGCTCAGGGAATATCTCATTTTGCAAAGGCAAGCGCGCAGCAGACGCGCTTTCATTCGCGTACAAAAATGAACCATTGGGTGCGTTTGCCGGATCGGCGCGATCAGCATCGGCTTGCTGATCTTGCTGAAGATGATCCCAACGCGTGAAGATGACGCGGCCAAAACTATCGACCGATGGACTGAAAGCACCGCTGATTGCGTGGTTCAGCAAACGCAAATCGCCAGTGCCCGGATTCAGGCTCCAGATGCCGGTGACTGTTGGTGCACTTTCGTATTCATCCAATTGCGGATACAGATGCAGTTCGCCATTGCGCGGACGATCGGAGGTAAACAGCACCCGTTCATCCGTGCCATAAAAAGGCGAGACATTGTTAAAGCTGGCTGGTTGATTGGGC
>JAYSZJ010000102.1:0-14331 GCA_043738115.1 Rhodoferax sp.
GTCTTTACCGCGGGATTGGTGTCCCAAGGAGGAGCACGGGGTCGTCTGCTCGGGCTCCCTTTAGCGCAACGGGAGCGGAATGAACAATATCAGGAGGAGGCCATGCGCGCATGGCCGGGGGACACGAAGCAAAACGTGCAGCCCAACTGATCCACCCACAGCAAGCCCCTTACTCAGGACTTAGGCGGCACAAACTCCCAAAACCGCTTGTTGGCAAACACCGCATCCGGATACTGCGGTTTCCCGCGCGACCCGTTGTACCGCCCCAGCGCCAGGAATAGGTCACCCTTCTCCCGGTCCAGATAGTGCCGCAAGATCACGCAGCCAAAACGCAAATTGGTCTGCATATGGAACAGCCGCCCAGCGTCCCCATCACCAATGGCACGCGTCCAGAACGGCATCACCTGCATATAACCCCGCGCGCCCACCACCGACACGGCGAACTTGCGGAAATTGCTCTCCACCTGGATCAGCCCTAACACCAGGGCCACATCCAATCCGGCACGCTTGCTCTCGTACCAGACGGTTTGCAAGAACTCCTTGCGGGTATCGAAATCCTTTTTCTTCTTCGCCAGCCGCTCACTCATCGCGCCCAGCCAGCGCAGGTAATACAGGCGCTGTTCCGTATTGCTGAACTCAGGCACCGGGGGCGCCGCATTGCGGACTGCACTGCTTAGCGCAGAGCGCACAGAGTCAATCAGCGGTTCTTCAATCTGCGCACCAGCCCAGGCTTGCTCTCCAATTGATAGCAGTCCAAGCCCAACCAACGGGGGCAACAGGCAGATTCGCCGTGAGACGTTGGCGTGGACAGGATCTGGAGTGACCAGTTTCATGCCACCAGTTTGGAGCGCACCAGCGCCGCGATTTCGCCCACGGGCACCTTGGTGGCTTCGCTGTCGCGGCGGTGTTGGTACTCCACCACGCCTTCTTTCAGCGTGCGGTCACCAACCGTGACACGGTGCGGCACACCAATCAGCTCCCAATCGGCAAACATCGCGCCGGGGCGCTCGTTGCGGTCGTCCAACAACACGTCCACACCGGCGGCCAGCAATTCGGCATACAGCGTGTCGGCCGCGGCCTTAACCTCGGGGAAACGGTCCGGGCTGATGGGGCACAACACCACGGTAAAGGGCGCCAGCGCGTCGGGCCAGATGATGCCTTTGTCGTCGTGGTTCTGCTCCACGGCCGCAGCCGGCAGGCGGGTGATGCCGATGCCGTAACAACCCATTTCCATCAACTGGGGTTTGCCGTTCTCGCCCAGGAAGGTCGCGTTCATGGCCTTGCTGTACTTGGTGCCCAGCACAAACACGTGGCCCACTTCGATGCCGCGCTCGATGTTCAATACGCCTTTGCCGTCCGGCGACAGGTCGCCGGCCTTCACGTTGCGAATGTCAGCAATCACATCTGGCTCGGGCAGATCGCGGCCCCAGTTGACACCTGTAAGGTGAACATCTGGCTGGTTCCCGCCGCAAATCCAGTCGGTCATGATGGCCACTTCCCGGTCCGCCACCACTTTGACCGGACGCGTCAAACCGACTGGACCTAGGTAACCCGGAATGCATTGAAAGCATTCCTGGATTTCCAGAGGATTGGCAAATCGGAAACCTTCGAGACCCGGCACCTTTCCCACCTTGACCTCATTCATGTCATGGTCACCGCGCAACAACAGCAACCAGACTTGCGTCTTTACGACCGCACCACTGTCGTTTAGCACCTCGGTGGCAAGCACCAGTGATTTGACGGTTGTGGACAGCGGAACGTTTAGCAACTCGGCCACTTCCTCGCATGTGCTTTTGCCCGGTGTAGGGGTTTGAGTGAGCCGTTGGGTTGGAACACCACGGGGGCCGGCAGGCGCCAAGGCCTCGGCTTTTTCCATATTGGCGGCGTAACTGCTGTCCGGGCAGTAGACGATGGCGTCTTCGCCGGTGTCGGCGATCACCTGGAATTCTTCGCTCAGGTCGCCACCGATGGCACCGCTGTCGGCGGCCACCGCGCGGTAACGCAGGCCAAAACGGTCAAAGATGCGGCGGTAGGCGCCGCTCATGGTGTCGTAGCTCTTCTTGGCGGCGTCCAGGTCACGGTCAAAACTGTAAGCATCCTTCATCGTGAACTCCCGTCCACGCATCAGGCCAAAGCGGGGGCGACGCTCGTCGCGGAACTTGGTCTGGATCTGGTAAAAATTCTTGGGCAACTGCTTGTAGCTCTTGATTTCCTGGCGTGCAATGTCAGTGATCACTTCTTCGCTGGTGGGCTGCACGACGAAATCACGGTCATGGCGGTCCTTGATGCGCAGCAACTCGGGGCCGTTGGTCGTGAAACGGCCGGTTTCCTGCCACAGCTCAGCGGGCTGGATCACCGGCATGGTCAGCTCTACCGAGCCGGCGCGGTTCATTTCTTCCCGCACGATGGCTTCGACCTTGCGGATCACGCGCAAGCCCATGGGCATGTAGGTGTAGATGCCGGCGCCCAGTTTCTTGATCATCCCGGCGCGCATCATCAGTTTGTGGCTGGCGACTTCGGCGTCGGCAGGTGCCTCTTTGAGGGTAGAAATGAAAAATTGGGATGCTTTCATGTGGTCACTCGCGAAACTTCAGATGCCCTCGCCCCTTGATACACGGCGCTTGCTGTGCATAATGAACGAAGTTTAAAAATTGGGGTTTGATTATGCTTGACCGGGACGGCTTTCGGCCCAACGTCGGCATCATCCTGCTCAACCAGAAAAATCAGGTATTTTGGGGCAAACGCATACGAACCCATTCGTGGCAGTTTCCGCAGGGTGGCATTGACCGGGGCGAAACCCCCGAGCAGGCCATGATCCGGGAATTGCACGAGGAAGTGGGGCTTCTACCGGAGCACGTTTGCATAGTTGCCCGCACCCGAGACTGGTTGCGCTACGAGGTGCCGGACCGTTTCATCCGCCGCGACGCGCGCGGTCACTATAAGGGCCAGAAACAGATCTGGTTTTTACTAAAACTACTGGGGCACGACTGGGATTTGAACCTGCGCGCCACAGACCATCCGGAATTCGACGCCTGGCGTTGGAACGACTACTGGGTGCCACTGGACGCTGTGGTCGAGTTCAAACGGGGGGTTTATGAAACCGCCTTAACCGAACTTTCCCGCTACCTGCCACGCCACGAACCGCGCAATCGGTTCCTGCGGCAAGGGCACCGCCCCCACGAGCAGGGGGACGACCACCATACATCCGGCGACCACCACCCGCCCGGCATGGCATTGCCCCCTGGTGCATCGTTTGAGCCCGATCCAGGTACCAACTTGGATCCACACCACGGACGCAACCATGGAATGTAAACATATCGCTGCGGGGCTCAGCCTCGCGCTGGTGGCCGTATGTGCGGCTGCCCAAACCCCGGTAGAAGTGCCGCAGTGGACAGAAGAAAACGCCGCACCACCCCCTGCGTTTGCCAAAGACGGGCTGATCCCTATTGAAATGCCTTCGTATGTGACGCTCAAGGTCGGTATTGATCCTGCCACAGTGTCGGTAGGCGGCGATGGTGTGGTGCGATACGTGGTGGTCATGCGCAACACATCAGGCTCTGTGAATGCAGCGTATGAAGGTATTTTGTGCCCCAAAGGCGAGGTAAAAACCTACGCCAGGGCAGGTTCAAGCGGTGAGTGGGTGGCGATCAAACAGCCAGAATGGCGGCCCTTGATGGACAACTTACCTTCGCGCCACGCCTATGCGATTGCAAAACAGGGTGGCTGTGAGGGCCGCACCTCCGCCAAGCGCGAAGACACCCTTCTGGCGCTCAAACGCGGCAAAAAGGCTTATGACTAACTGGTAGGCCGCAGTAGCAGCGGCCTAACGGGTCAGCACCAAATTGTCCCGGTGCAGCATCTCGGGTTCGGCGGCGTAACCCAATAACTTTTCGATGTCCGTCGACGGCTTGCGGCATAACAGCCGCGCCTCAGAGCTGGAGTAATTGGCCAGGCCGCGGGCAAACTCTGCCCCTGCACCATCGCGCACGGCGATCACGTCGCCACGTGAGAAATCACCCTCCACCGTCACCATGCCGATGGGTAGCAGGCTCTTGCCCTCAGCGCGCACCTTGATGGCCGCACCATCGTCCACCACCACGGCGCCGCGCATTTGCAGGTGATCAGCCATCCACTGCTTGCGGGCTTGTTGTTTTTGCGTTTGAGCGACCAGCAGCGTGCCAATGGCTTCACCCTGTGTCAGCCGTATCAGTGCGTCGGGCTCGCGGCCCCAGGCAATGACGGTGGATGCGCCAGAGCCGGCTGCGCGTTTGGCTGCCAGAATCTTGGTGATCATGCCGCCACGCCCCAGGCTGGAGCCAGCGCCGCCTGCCATGGCTTCCAGGGCCGCATCTCCAGCACGCGCCTCGTGAACGAACGCGGCAGCGGGATCTTTGCGGGGGTCGGCCGTGAACAGGCCTTTTTGGTCTGTCAGAATGACCAGCGCATCGGCTTCCACCAGGTTGGCCACCAGCGCACCCAGCGTGTCGTTGTCGCCAAACTTGATTTCGTCGTTGACGACGGTGTCGTTCTCGTTGATGACCGGTACCACACCCAGCTTGAGCAGCGTCAGCAGCGTGGATCGGGCGTTCAGGTAACGTTCGCGGTCAGCCAGGTCAGCGTGGGTCAGCAGCACCTGGGCACTGCCCAAGCCATTGAGCTTGAGCTTGGTTTCGTACATCTGGGCCAGGCCCATCTGCCCGACAGCGGCGGCGGCCTGCAGTTCCTGGATGGCCTTGGGGCGCACCGACCAGCCCAGACGCTTCATGCCTTCGGCGATCGCACCACTGGAGACCATGATGACTTCGCGCCCATCACGCATCAGATGGGCCATCTGGCGGCACCATTCGCCGATGGCGACTTCATCCAGGCCCTGGCCATCGTTGGTCACCAGACTGGAGCCTACCTTGACCACCACACGTTTTGCGTCACGCAACACCGTAGAACTAGACAGTTTTAGCATTTTGGGCTGTAGCCCCCGTCTGCATTGCGTAGGCAGCTACTATTTTGATAGTGAGTGGATCAGGCGTCCGGGGTATTTACAAAACGCGGGTCAATGACCTCGGGCGTTTGTTCGGCCACCTGCTGCGCCTTGACGTGTTTGTAGATTTCCTTGACCAGTGACTCGCAGCCTTCACGTGTCAGAGCCGAAATCTCAAACACCGGGCCTTTGAACTTGAATCGCTTCACAAAGTCCTTGATCAGGGCGGCACGCTCGTCGTTGTCGACCATGTCGAGCTTGTTCAACACCAACCAGCGTGGCTTCTTGTACAAGTCGGTGTCGTATTTTTTCAGTTCGTTGACGATGGCCTTGGCTTGGGCCACAACGTCTACACCTTCGTCAAACGGGGCCATGTCCACAATGTGCAACAGCAAACGCGTACGGGTCAGGTGGCGCAGGAACAGATGCCCCAGGCCGGCGCCTTCGGAGGCGCCTTCGATCAGACCCGGCAGATCAGCGACCACGAAGCTCTGCTCGGGGCCTACACGTACCACACCCAGATTGGGGTGTAGCGTGGTAAACGGATAGTCGGCAATACGAGGACGGGCGTTGGAAATCGCCGTGATAAAGGTGGACTTGCCGGCATTGGGCATGCCCAGCAGGCCGACATCGGCCAGCACCTTCAATTCCAGCTTAAGGCTCTTCTTTTCACCAGGCCAGCCGGGTGTCTTTTGCCGGGGCGCGCGGTTGATGGCGCTCTTGAAACGCAGGTTGCCAAAGCCACCATCACCGCCCTTGGCGATGGTGATGACCTCGCCCGGGTTCAGCAGCTCGAACAACACTTCGCCGGTTTCGGCGTCGGTGATGATGGTGCCCACCGGCATTTTGAGCGTGATGTCATCGCCCGCAGCACCGAACATGTCGGAGCCCATGCCGTGTTCTCCGCGCTTGGCGTCATGACGGCGCGAGAAGCGGAAATCGACCAGGGTGTTGAGGTTGGGGTCCGCTACCGCGAACACGTGGCCGCCACGGCCGCCGTCGCCGCCATTAGGGCCACCAAACTCTTTGTACTTTTCATGCCGAAACGAGACGCAGCCCGCCCCGCCGTCTCCAGCAGAGATATCAATATAGGCTTCGTCGACGAACTTCATGATTTATAGCGTGGTTATAAACGAAAAACCCCGCGCTTTAGGCGCAGGGTTTCTGGGGAGGGTCACCGCAGATCAGGCTGCAGTTACGTTCACCGTGTGTTTGTTCAATGCACCCTTGGTGGTGAAAGAAACGTGGCCTTCTGTCAAGGCAAACAAGGTGTGATCCTTGCCGATGCCGACATTGGTGCCTGGGTGGAACTTGGTACCGCGCTGGCGCACGATGATCGCACCGCCGCTAACCAATTCGCCGCCAAATTTCTTCACGCCGAGCATTTTGGGCTTGGAATCGCGCCCGTTTCGCGTAGAGCCGCCGCCTTTTTTCTGTGCCATGACCTTATCCTACGATGGCGCCGATTTGCAGTTCTGTGAACAGCTGGCGGTGACCTTGACGTTTCTGATAGTGCTTGCGACGGCGCATTTTGAAAATGCGCACTTTGTCGTGCTTGCCCTGAGACAGTACTGTGACTGTGACAGTTGCGCCGGACACCAAGGGAGTGCCAACCTTCAATTCAGCGCCGTTTCCGACAGCCAGAACCTGGTCAAACACAATCTCTTGGCCTACATCCGCAGCAATCTGTTCTACTTTAATTTTTTCGCCAGCAGCAACACGATATTGCTTACCGCCGGTTTTTATGACCGCGTACATATTGACCTCTTCAATGTGAGATTCTGCAAACGAATTTTCGCAGAGCCCATGAGTATAACATTGAAGGGAATAGGCGTCAAATTGGGCGTTTGATCCCTGCAGGGACGGTCTAGCCTTCTATACAATTCGCCAACTAACAAACTGCCCTACTGCCTTGCAAGCCACTACAACCGGCGCATCCCACGGTCTCTCCATCGTTGAACAGGACATGCTCCAGGTCGACAAGGTGATCGCACGCAGACTTGATTCCGGCGTGCCCCTGGTGGGCAGCGTCTCCCAGTACATTATTTCCGCTGGCGGCAAGCGTCTACGCCCGGCGCTACTGCTTTTATGCTGCGGTGCACTAGGCTTCAAGGGCGATCAGCGCTTCAATATGGCGGCGGTGGTGGAGTTCATCCACACCGCCACGTTGCTGCACGACGACGTGGTCGATGACTCCGGACTGCGCCGTGGCAGTCCAACTGCCAACGCTAAGTTCGGAAACCCGGCCAGCGTTCTGGTTGGAGACTTCCTCTATTCCAGAGCCTTCCAGATGATGGTGGATTCCCAAAGCATGCGCATCATGGCTGTACTGGCGAATGCAACCAACATCATCGCTGAAGGCGAGGTCATGCAGCTGATGAACATGCACAACGCCGGACTCGACGAAGCCGGCTACCTGCAGGTCATCCGCTCCAAGACGGCCAAGCTGTTTGAAGCCAGCGCCCGGGTAGGCGCCATCCTGTCTGGCGCGAATGAAGCCATGGAAGAGGCCTGCGCCGAGTATGGACAGGCGCTGGGAACCGCCTTCCAGGTTATTGACGACGTACTCGATTACACCGGCGACGCGGCCGTTATGGGCAAAAACCTGGGTGACGACCTGCGCGAAGGTAAGGCGACCTTGCCGCTGATTGCCGCCATGCAGCGCGGCACGGACACGGAACGTACAACGATCCAGCAGGCCATCGAGACCGGCGATGTCTCCATGCTGGATGCAGTTATTGCCATTGTCAAACAGACTGGCTCCCTTGACATAGCGCGCAAGGCTGCGCAGCAGGAAGCCAAACGCGCGATAGCCGCTGCACAGCGACTTCCCGGTGGCCCGCACCGGGACTGTTTAGTACAATTAGCCTCGCAGTTGTTGGACAGAACCCACTGATATTTGCTAGCGGTTTTTGGAAATCGGTCTGCGTGCGGGGTGTAGCTCAGCCTGGTGGAGCGCTACGTTCGGGACGTAGAGGTCGGAAGTTCGAATCTTCTCACCCCGACCAATGTCCAGAGCCCGGCATGCTACGTTTGCTACAAACACAATAGCGTGTTAGCCTTGTTTTACGGGGGCTACCGGCCTGCCATAGGTATCCTCTAGACGCACAATGTCATCCTCTCCCAAATAGGAGCCGGACTGCACCTCAATGATCTCCAGCGGCACCTTGCCGGGATTGGAAAGACGATGGACCTGACCCAGGGGAATGTAAGTACTCTGGTTTTCGGTCAGCAGCATGACCTTATCGCCGTTGGTGACCTCCGCTGTGCCACTGACCACTATCCAATGTTCCGCACGGTGGTGGTGCATTTGTAGACTGAGTGAAGAGCCGGGTTTGACCACAATGCGTTTGACCTGAAAACGCTCGCCGGAGTCCACGCTGTCGTACATGCCCCATGGACGCGCAACGTGGCGGTGGTGCAAGGCCTGTGGCACGCCGGACGCTTCGAGTTGCGCAACTACGGCTTTGACGTGCTCGGCATGGTCGGCATGGGCCACCAAAACTGCGTCGGCCGTATCAATAATCAACAGGTTTTGCGTGCCCAGCGCCACCACGGGACGGTGGGGGGCATGGATAAAGGTGTCTTTGGCGTCCACTGCGTGGCCATTGCCGTGGATGCGGTTGCCTCTGGCATCGGGTGCGGTCAATTCGGCAACGGCGTTCCAACTGCCCACATCACTCCACGCCGCCGTAAATGGCAGCACCGCCACGTTGGCAGCCTTTTCCATCACAGCGTAGTCAATGCTGTCCGGGCGGCACGCTGTAAAGGCTGCAGCCCCCAGACGGCGAAAGTTTCCATCCACAGTCTGCTCTGCCACGGCCTGCCTGCAGGATGCCAGGATGTCGGGTGCATACCTGTCCAACGCGGCTAACAGCGTACTGGCGCCTGTCAGGAAAATGCCCGCATTCCAAAAATAACCTCCAGCCAGCAACAACTCTTGTGCACGAACGACATTGGGTTTTTCAACAAACCGCTGTACCCCATGTGCGCCGCCCTGTCCCGTCAACGCTTTGCCTTGCTGTATGTATCCGTAGGCAGTGCTGGGAAAGGACGGATGCACACCAAAAGTCACGAGCGAGCCCGCTCGCGCCGCAGGTATGCCACTGCGAATAGTTTGCGCAAATGCCGCTGCGTCTGGAATATGGTGGTCCGCTGGTAAAAACAGTAACAGCGCGTCTGCCGGGGCGTGCAGCGCCGCCGCCGCCATAGCCGCAGCGGTATTGCGTGCTGCAGGTTCCAGCAAAATGGTGCCGCGTACGCCCGCAGCGTCGGCGCAGTCCTGCACCAGAAAACGATGGTCCTCGCTGGCGACGATGATGGGTTCTCCGCCCAACAGGGCCGCGCGCTGCAGTGTCAACTGCAAAAGGCTCACTCCTTGAATAAGGGGTACGAACTGCTTGGGCAATGCCCTGCGCGAAAGCGGCCATAGCCGCGTGCCACTGCCGCCACACAGAATAACGGAAGTAATGTTGTTTGGCGCCGTGCGCTCTATTGAATTCATGCGGGAGCTGCTCTAGGATAGATAGCGCAAAGGGTAGCACAGGTGCCCGCTCACACAGAGCAGCAAGGTAACATCGGTTCGAATTGATTTACATTGGCTCTGCAATCAGCGATGATTGCACTGGTCATTCCCGCAACGTCTATCCATACCGGTTTATGGCCACTATTGACCCCTTACAACGTGACAGTCAAACCATAGCCCTCCCCGGTCTGGGAAGGGCACTGATCGCTGCGGGCAAGCTGGGACAGAAATCTGCTGAAGACCTCTACCGCAAGACCTTGTCCAGCAAGAACAGCTTTATCGCCGAGTTGGTGGGTTCCGGCGCTGTGTCCGCATCTGACTTGGCCCACACCCTGTCTGCCGCGTTCGCCGCACCGCTACTGGATCTGGACGCCATCGACACCAACCGACTCCCCAAGGGTCTGCTGGACAACAAAATTTGCATCGCCTACCGTGTGGTTGTGCTGAGTAAACGCAGCAACCGTCTCATTGTTGCAACGGCCGACCCGTCCGACCAGGCCGCGGCGGAAAAAATCAAGTTTTCCACGCAAATGGGCGTTGACTGGGTGATAGCGGAGTACGACAAACTGTCCAAACTGGTGGATGCAAATGCCACGACCGCAACCGAGGCGATGGAAGACATCATTGGCGGTGACTTCGAGTTTGACGAGGCGGCCGCAGAAGCGGTGATTGACAACGGCCCAAACAATGCATCTGAGGTTGAAGATGCACCGGTGGTGCGCTTTTTGCACAAGATGCTTATGGACGCCTTCAGCATGCGTGCCTCCGACTTGCATTTTGAACCGTATGAACATACCTATCGGGTGCGCTTCCGTGTCGATGGCGAATTACGGGAAATTGCCTCACCGCCGATCGCCATCAAAGACAAACTCGCCTCGCGGATCAAGGTGATTTCGCGCATGGACATTTCCGAGAAGCGCGTTCCACAAGACGGCCGCATGAAGCTCAAGGTCGGCCCGGATCGCGTGATCGACTTCCGGGTCAGTACCCTGCCTACGCTGTTCGGCGAAAAGATCGTGATCCGGATCCTGGACCCCAGCAGCGCAAAATTGGGCATTGACGCGCTGGGATACGAGCCTGAAGAAAAAGAGCGTTTGCTCAAGGCCATCGGCCGCCCGTACGGCATGATCCTGGTTACGGGGCCTACCGGATCGGGCAAAACAGTTTCCTTGTATACCTGCTTGAATCTGTTGAACCAGCCCGGCGTCAATATCGCAACGGCAGAAGACCCGTCAGAAATCAACCTGCCCGGCGTCAACCAAGTCAACGTCAACGAAAAGGCTGGCCTGACCTTTGCTGCGGCGCTGAAATCCTTCCTGCGCCAGGATCCTGACATCATCATGGTCGGCGAAATTCGGGATCTGGAAACCGCAGACATTTCCATCAAGGCAGCGCAAACGGGGCATTTAGTCCTATCCACGTTGCACACCAACGATGCACCCGCTACGCTGACCCGCATGCGCAATATGGGCATTGCGGCATTCAATATCGCGTCCAGTGTCATCTTGATCACTGCGCAACGCTTGGCGCGGCGCCTATGCGCGAACTGCAAAGTACAAGTGGATTTTCCTCGTGAGGCACTGCTGAACGCAGGCTTCACCGAGGCACAACTGGACGGAACGTGGAAGCCGTATAAACCGGTCGGTTGCTCCGCCTGCAACAACGGCTACAAAGGGCGTGTAGGCATTTACCAGGTGATGCCCATTACCGAAGAAATCCAGCGCATTATCCTGCGCGATGGCAGCTCGCTCGATATCGCCAAGCAATCCGAATTGGAAGGTGTACGTTCCTTGCGACAATCGGGCCTCAGCAAAGTCAAACTGGGAATGACTTCATTGGAAGAAGTTCTCGGCGTTACCAACGAATAACAAAGAATCCAGAGGAGCCTCATGGCAACTGCAAAGACGGACAGCAGCAAAGACGCTGTTTTCGAATGGGAAGGCAAAGACCGTAACGGCAAGCAGGTACGTGGAGAAATTCGCGCTGCTGGTGAAAACCAAGTCAAGGCTTCACTGAGAAGACAAGGCGTTATCCCGACCAAGATCAAGAAGCGTCGCATGAGCGCCGGCAAGTCCATCAAACCGAAGGATTTGGCCATTTTCACGCGGCAGTTGGCAACCATGATGAAGGCCGGTGTGCCGCTGTTGCAAGCCTTTGACATTGTGGGGCGCGGCAACCCCAACCCCCGGGTCACCAAACTACTCAATGATATCCGCAGCGATGTGGAAACCGGTACCTCCCTGAACGTGGCGTTCCGCAAGTTCCCGCTGTATTTTGACGCCCTGTATTGCAATCTGGTGGAAGCGGGTGAATCAGCCGGTATTTTGGACCAGTTGCTGGATCGCCTCGCCGTCTACATGGAAAAGACGGAAGCCATCAAGTCCAAGATCAAGTCTGCACTGATGTACCCTATCTCCGTGTTGATCGTGGCCTTCGTTGTGGTTTCGGTCATCATGATTTTTGTGATTCCATCGTTCAAGGAGGTTTTCAAATCCTTTGGCGGAGAACTCCCTGCGCCGACATTGATCGTCATTGCCATGAGCGAGTTTTTCATCCAATATTGGTATTTGATCTTTGGCGGCCTTGGCGGCGGCGTCTACTTTTTCATGGAATCGTGGAAGCGCAATAAGAAGATGCAGATGGTGATGGACAGGGTTATGCTGAAAATGCCAATATTTGGCACTTTGGTCGAGAAGTCTTGTATCGCCCGCTGGACCCGCACCCTCTCGACCATGTTTGCCGCAGGTGTGCCTTTGGTGGAAGCCTTGGACTCGGTGGGTGGTGCGTCGGGAAACAGCGTTTTTGAATCAGGAACCCTCAAGATTCAACAAGAGGTCTCCACTGGTACGGCACTGACGGCCGCAATGACCAACGCCAATCTGTTCCCGTCCATGGTGCTGCAAATGTGTGCGATTGGTGAAGAGTCCGGTTCTATCGACCATATGCTGGGCAAAGCTGCCGACTTCTACGAAGCCGAGGTCGATGACATGGTGGCCGGTATCTCCAGCCTGATGGAACCCATCATTATTGTGGTTTTGGGTACTGTGATTGGCGGCATTGTGGTCGCCATGTATCTGCCTATTTTCAAGTTGGGTCAGGTTGTTTAATGCTGGCTGTGGACGCGCAGTGGTTTTGGGCATGCACGATCGCCCTGTTCGGATTGTTGATCGGCAGTTTTCTCAACGTTGTCATTTACAGGCTCCCCAAAATGCTGGAGCGACAGTGGGCAGCTGAGTGTGCGGAGGTGTCCGGCACTGCTCCGTCCACAGAGGTCGAGTCCTTCAATTTGATGCTGCCCCGTTCCAGATGTCCGCACTGCGGACATGCGATCCAGTGGTACGAGAATATCCCGGTCGTGAGTTATTTGGCGCTCAAAGGACGTTGTGCAGCATGTAAAACGCCCATCAGCGTGCGTTATCCGGTGGTCGAGCTTGCAACCAGCGCTCTATTTTTCTTCTGCGCTTGGCGTTGGGGCGCAAGTGCGTCAGGCTTGGCATGGTGCGCATTTTCGGCCACCCTTCTTGCACTGGCACTCATCGACTGGGACACGACGCTATTGCCAGATGATTTGACGCTGCCTTTGTTATGGTTGGGCCTGATCGCTGCGGCTCTGCGCTGGACACCTGTGGGCTTGAACGCTGCGTTGTGGGGTGCTGTCGCAGGATATCTTTCCCTGTGGCTGGTCTATTGGGCCTTCAAGCTGATCACGGGCAAGGAGGGCATGGGTTATGGCGACTTCAAACTCTATGCGGCCTTGGGTGCATGGTTTGGGTGGCAGGCTTTGATACCCATCATTTTGCTGGCATCGGTTATTGGCGCCGTCGTTGGCTTAGCCATGAAATTCACAACGGGCTTGCGTGAAGGTGGCTACATACCGTTTGGCCCCTTCCTGGCCGGAGCAGGCTTCACTGCTTTGTTTCTGGGACCCGACGCGTTGCGACGGGCCGTCGGTCTATAACGTGGGGCCAACACGCTTTCGTCTCGGCCTCACTGGCGGCATCGGGAGCGGCAAGAGCACGGTGGCTGCTTTTTTTGAGCAAATGGGGGCCTCAATCATTGATGCAGATGCCATTTCCAGGGGCGCCACGGCGCCCGGCGGATCGGCGATCGCAGCATTACAAGCCATGTTTGGTCCAGGCCTGCTCACTGAAGATGGCGCATTGGATCGCGTCAAAATGCGGGACATCATCTATTCCGATCCCGCTGCCAAAGTCCGGCTAGAAACCATCGTCCATCCCCTGGTCGGTCAAGCCATTGCGCAGCAGGCATCGCAGGCGGAAATGGCCGGGGCGCGGTGTACCGTTTTCGACATTCCATTGCTGGTGGAGTCCAAACACTGGCGCACCACTCTAGACCGTGTGCTGGTCATTGACTGCACTACAGAGACTCAGGTTGCACGCGTGGCGGCGCGCAACGGTCTGGCACGACAAGAAATCGATAAAATATTGGCCGCCCAAGCGTCCCGCACGCAGCGCTTGGCGTGTGCCGATTGGGTGGTGTTCAACGACGACATATCTCTTGACGATCTTAGGCAACAAGTGCAGCAAATCGGGACCCAGTTCGGGCTATGATGCGGCCACCGGAAAAATCAGCGTGATCCTATACGAATACCCCTTTAACGAGCGAATCCGCACGTATTTGCGTCTGGAGCATTTGTTCCTGCGCTTGTCCGAATTGATGTCGCGTGAGGATCCTCTGGACCACCATTTCGCCATCGCGACCATGTTTGAAGTCATGGATGTGGGCGCCCGCGCGGATCTGAAGTCCGATGTGCTCAGAGACTTGGATAAACAAAAGCAGGTTTTGAATGCCTACCGGGGTAACCCGG
>JAYSZJ010000103.1:0-66526 GCA_043738115.1 Rhodoferax sp.
GTCAAACAGGTCAGCACTTTGCAGGTGCTTGTCAAAGTTTGGTGTGCCGGTGTTGATGGAGGTGGTGTCAATGGTCACTTCCAGTTTGCCGGTTTTGGCCGCACGGTCCATCTGCACGGAGCCTTCCTTCTTGTCGAACCGACCCCTGTTGGTAGAGGTGCCAAAGTGGCCGATCTCAAACGTTGCAAACGTGTGTGTGGGCTCCAGCGTATAGGTTACGGTCTGGGCTTGGGCCGCAGTGGACAACAGGGTGGTGGCAATGGCCAGGCCAAGAAGGGATTTACGCATAGGTGAAAGGCTCCGTTGAAAAAACAGGGTTGAGGGAAGGAGAAAAGAGAGAGAGAGGGGGAAAGATCAGAGCTTGCCAATGCCGGTCAGCGCCAGCTTGAACTTGACTTGCACGTCGTCGGCCACCATGGAGGTATCGGCCCACTCGTTTTCGCCTATCTTGAAGGCCAGGCGTTTGATACCGACCACGCCGGTCGCGGTGGTCGTGGCGCCGCTTTGCACCAGGCTTACCGGCACGACGGCGTCGCGAGTATTGCCCTTGATAGCCAGCTTGCCGGTCACTTCAAACTTGCCACCGCCCAGTGCCTTGATGCTGGTGGACTGGAAGGTGGCCTGGGGAAACTTGGCGGTGTTGAACCATGTCGCCTTGGGCAGCTCGGCATCGGGCTCGGGCGAGCCCATCGTGGCGCTGGCGATGTCGATGGTGAAGGCGACCTTGCCGGCCTCGGGCTTGGCCGGGTCCAGTGCAATTTGCGCGTCAAACTTCTTGAAGTGGCCTTCTACCGGCACGCCCATCTGTTTGATGACAAAACCCACTTCACTTTGGGCCGGCAGCAGCTTCTGCTGGGCTTGGGCGGACAGGCTGGTCAACGCAGCCAGGAGTACCAGGCTGGTCGTGCGGGCGATGGGAGAGAAAGAAAGCGTCATGGTGCGGATTCCGTAGTGATTGGGGTTGTGCAAATGAAGGTGGGCGTTGTCTTAGCGCTTGCCGGGCATCATGCGCAGCAGCAGACCGTCTTTATCAATGAAGTGGTGTTTGATCGCGGCTGCCACATGCAGCACCACCAGGGCGGCGAGCGAATAGGCTGTGATCTGGTGCCAGGGCTTGATCAGCTCGGCCAGTGGTTTGCTGGCGGACACAAAATCCGGTAGCGGCAACACACCAAACAATACGATGGGAAAACCGGCCGCCGAGCTATAGGCCCAGCCCACCAGCGGCACAATGAAGAACAGCGCATACATCAGCACATGGGTGGCGTGGTAGGCCTGCAGCTGCCAGCTGGGCATGGCCAAGATCACGGCCTGGGGCAGTGCAGGCGGTTTGTGGGTCAGCCGCCAGGCAAGGCGCACGATCGACAGGATCAGGATGGTCACACCCGCCCACTTGTGCCAGTTGTAGAGCTTCAGGCGCTGGGGCGAAAAAGGCAGGCCCGACATGTACAGGCCAACCGAAAAAATACCCACCAAAGACAGCGCCAGCAGCCAGTGCAGGCCGATGGCAAAACCGGTGTAGCGGCGGGGGGCGGTTGCAGTATTCATGGGTGGCGGTGTGCTGAGGGTTGAGCTTGTCAGGCCCCAAAAGGCCTGCCGTTAAGAGCAGTTTAGGAGGCGCACCGTGGAAAAAAGTTCAAATTACTTGACGCAATGGTTCAAGTAATTTGAAGGGTGATGCAATGCCGGAGTCAGAAATCTGGTGCACACGGGCACAAAAAACCCGGCGCAAGGCCGGGTTTCGCAGGTGTATGCGGCCAGTCGTGCCGTTACCAGTTGGCCTCGCGATCCGGTGATGCGCTGATGTTGTGGATGGACAGATCGGCGCCGTCGTATTCTTCTTCCTGGCTCAGGCGCAGGCCCATTGTTGCTTTCAGCAGTCCGTAGACCACGGTGCCACCCACCACGGCCCAGACCACGCCGATGGCCGTACCAATCAGCTGCGCGGCCAGGCTTACGCCACCCAGCCCACCGAATGCCGTGTTACCAAAAATGCCGGCGGCCACCCCGCCCAGCGTGCCGCACAGACCATGCAGTGGCCATACACCCAGCACGTCGTCTATCTTCCAGCGGTTCTGCGTCAGCGTGAACATCACGACAAAAACCGTACCGGCCGCAGCGCCCACCACCAGCGCGCCCAGTGGGTGCATCAGGTCCGAGCCGGCGCACACGGCCACCAGGCCGGCCAGCGGGCCGTTGTGTACAAAGCCGGGGTCGTTTTTACCCGCCACCAGCGCGGCCAGCGTACCGCCCACCATGGCCATCAGTGAGTTCACGGCGACCAGGCCCGAGATCTTGTCCAGCGTTTGGGCACTCATCACGTTGAAGCCAAACCAGCCTACCGTCAAGATCCACGCACCCAGCGCCAGGAAGGGAATGCTGGATGGTGGATGCGCGGAAATAGCGCCATCTTTGCGGTAGCGGTTGCTGCGCGCGCCGAGCAAGATCACAGCCGGCAACGCAATCCAGCCACCCACCGCGTGCACGACCACGCTGCCAGCAAAGTCATGGAACTCGGCACCCGTCAGCGCCTTGATCCAGGCCTGGACTCCAAACTGCTGGTTCCAGGCGATGCCTTCAAAAATTGGGTAGATAAAGCCAACAATGACCGCCGTTGCGATCAGTTGAGGCCAGAAGCGTGCACGTTCGGCAATGCCGCCGGAAATGATGGCGGGTATTGCCGCCGCGAAGGTCAGCAGAAAGAAGAACTTGACCAGGTCATAACCGTTTTTCGCGGCCAATACCTCGGCGCCGACAAAAAAGCTGGTGCCATAGGCCACGGTGTAACCGACCATGAAATAGACGACAGTGGATACCGAAAAGTCCACCAGGATCTTGACCAGTGCATTCACCTGGTTCTTGCGGCGCACGGTGCCGAGTTCCAGAAACGCGAAACCGGCGTGCATGGCCAAAACCATGATGCCGCCCAACAGTATGAACAGGGCATCCGCGCCCTGTTTTAGTGCTTCCATATGAAACCTCTGGTGTAAATGGCTGAAATTGGTGCGTTTTTGAGATATTTCTCAGGAACGCACCAAATACATGCAAGAAATGCGCCAGATTGGGTTGGCTTTGCGGAGTCAAGTCGCTCCCTACAATCCGCAAGGGCCTGCAACACTAGGCCGGAGACCCCGTGTGGAAGCATTTTTGGTATCGACCGGCATCGTCGCGCTGGCGGAGATGGGCGACAAAACCCAGTTGTTGGCCTTGCTGTTAGCCGCGCGTTTTCGCAAACCTTGGCCCATCGTCACGGGCATTCTGGTCGCAACTATTGCCAACCATGCGCTGGCTGGTGCTGCCGGCGCCTGGGTGAACACGGTGCTGGGCCCCGATGTACTGCGTTGGGTGCTGGGCTTGTCCTTCATCGCGATGGCTGTGTGGATGCTGATCCCCGACAAGGTGGACGACCTGGCCAGCGATGACAGACCGCGTTTGGGCGTTTTTGGCACCACTGTTGTGGTGTTCTTTCTGGCCGAGATGGGTGACAAGACCCAAATCGCGACGGTGATGCTGGCTGCGCAATACAACCCGTATTGGGTAGTGGTGGGCAGCACGCTGGGCATGATGCTGGCCAATGCGCCGGTTGTCTGGTTTGGTGATGCCATCACCAAGCGGGTGCCTATCCGCACCGTGCATATCGTCTCTGCGCTGGTCTTTGCAGCATTGGGTGTGGCTGCGTTGTGGCCCTTGGTATACTGAACCCCAGCGCCAATTTGCTCCAGCTTGCGGGCGCTTAATAAATACAGCTAAAGACGGACCGAGACACCACAACACCCCGGCCTTGTTTTTAGCATGGCCGGTTTTTTTTTGTTGGGGTCTGGTTTGTCTTCTACGCCTTTGATCGCGACACCACAGTCGCAATATTTCGCCGAGGCTTTGCCGCTGAAGAGCGGTGCGTCGCTGCGGGACTACACACTCAGTTACGAGACCTATGGCACGTTGAATGCCGAGCGCAGCAACGCAGTGCTGGTCTGCCACGCACTGAACGCATCGCACCACGTGGCCGGCAGCTACGCGGGGCAAGCCAATTCCGAAGGCTGGTGGGACAACATGATTGGCCCCGGCAAGCCGGTGGACACCAACCGCTTTTTCGTCATCGGCGTCAACAACCTGGGCTCCTGTTTTGGCTCGACCGGGCCCATGCATGCCAACCCCGATGCAGCGCCCGGTAGCGGCAAGGTTTATGGCGCGGACTTCCCGGTCGTCACGGTAGAAGACTGGGTCAACGCCCAGGCGCGCTTGCTGGATGTGCTGGGCATCAACACGATGGCCGCCGTCATGGGTGGCAGCTTGGGCGGTATGCAGGCCCTGAGCTGGACGCTCCAATACCCCAGTCGGGTGCGCCACGCCGTTGTGGTGGCCAGCGCACCCAACCTGACGGCTGAGAACATCGCCTTCAACGAAGTGGCGCGCCGCGCCATCGTCACCGACCCCGATTTCCATGGCGGCCACTTCTACGAACACGACACCGTGCCCAAACGCGGCCTGCGCATCGCCCGCATGATCGGCCACATTACCTACCTCAGTGATGACGTCATGAACGAAAAATTCGGACGCCAACTCAAGGATGCGGTTCTGGGCACCGGCTCTTACAAATACAGCACGCAGGATGTTGAGTTCCAGATCGAGAGTTACCTGCGCTACCAGGGCGACAAGTTCGCTGAATACTTTGACGCCAACACCTACCTATTGATCACCCGGGCGTTGGACTACTTTGACCCGGCAAGTGCCTACGGTGGTGATCTGAGCAAGGCGCTGGCCAAGGCAACGTGCAAATTTCTGTTGGTCAGCTTCACGACCGACTGGCGCTTCAGTCCCAAACGCAGCCGCGAGATCGTCAAGGCCTTGCTGGACAACCAGCGCGACGTGAGTTACGCCGAGATCGATGCCCCGCATGGGCATGATGCCTTTTTGCTCGATGACCCCCGGTATATCAATGTGGTGCGCTCCTACTTCGATAGCGTAGCGAAGGAAGTAACAGCATGACTGACACAAATACCATGCACGCTTTGGCGCAACTCGTGCCGCAGGGATCGCGCGTACTCGACCTGGGTTGCGGCGACGGCGCCATGCTGGCCCACCTGCAGCAAACGCGCGGCTGCACCGGCTACGGCGTGGAGATTGACGACGCCAATGTGCTGGCCTGTGTGCAGCGCGGCGTCAACGTGATCCAGCTGAACTTGGACGAAGGCTTGGCCCTCTTTGGAGATGCGTCGTTTGACGTGGTGCTGCAGATTGACACCTTGCAGCATCTGCGCAATGCCGAAGTCATGCTGCGCGAGACTGTGCGTGTGGGCCGTGTGGGCATTGTGGCCTTCCCCAATTTTGCGCACTGGCCAAACCGCCTGAGCATCCTGCAGGGCCGCATGCCGGTGACCAAACGCCTGCCCTACCAGTGGTACGACACGCCGAACATCCGTGTTGGCACACACGCCGATCTGGCCCTGCTGGCCGCGCGCAACGGACTGCAGGTGCAAGACAGTTTTGGTTTGCAAGCTGGTCGCACGGTGCGCTTTTTGCCTAACCTGCGCGCCGGCACGTCGGTCTACAAACTCACGTTGCCGCGTTGATCGTTCTTAACGCCGGGCGGCGTCCCAGGCTGCCTGTGCTAAAGTCCGCGCATCGGGGTTTCAGCTCCCCGGTGTCGGGCCAAACAGGCTCCAAGATGGTGTCCCATCCAATTGCTGGTAACGCAAAAGGAGTATTCCGTGGACACCCAAAATCCGTCTATTTTTTCGATTTCCCCCCAGGTATTCAACACCCGTTTGGGCCGTGCTGACACGCCCTTGGTGCTCGACGTGCGCCGCCAAGCGCGTTTTGACGAGAGCCCGCGCCTGCTGGCTGGCGCACAGCGTTGTGCGCCCGAAGACGTGGCTGCACTGGCCGCGAGCCGCCCGGCCCGTGAGGTGCTGGTGTACTGCGTCTACGGCCACAACGTCAGCGAAGACGCCGTCGCTACGCTGCAGACGGCGGGTTGGTCTGCGCACCGTATTGCCGGGGGCATTGAAGGCGGTCAAGAGGGCGCGGACGACGCACAGGCCATTGCGCAATGGCGTGCACAGCCGCCGCTGACATTCGCCAAGCGCGCCGACTGGGGCGTGACCGGTGAGCAGCCCTCGCGCTGGATCACGCGTGAGAGCCCCAAGATCGACCGCATTGCCTGCCCCTGGCTGATCCGCCGTTTCATTGACCCACGGGCCACGTTTTTCTACGTGCCAACGGCGCAGGTTCTGGCGCAGGCCAAAGCGCTGAATGCCGTGGCCTATGACATCCCTGGCGGGCCGGTGTCGCATGTCGGGGAGCTGTGCAGCTTCGACACCTTGCTGCAAGGCTTTGACCTACACGATGCCGCGCTGGACCTGCTGGCCACCATCGTGCGGGGAGCGGACACCAATCGTCTGGACCTGGCACCGCAGTCCGCGGGTTTGCTGGCTTTTTCATTGGGCCTGTCACGCCTCCATGCCGCCGATGACCACGCTATGCTGGAAGCCGCGATGCCGCTGTATGACGCGCTGTATGCCTGGTGCCGCGACCGGGTCGCCGCGCAGGACGAAACCCACAATTGGAAACCCGAAATCGCGACTGGAGCCGCCGCATGAGCGCGCAACAAACTCAAGTTTCCTTCGCCGAGGCCTTTCGCTTCTGGCTCAAGCTGGGCTTTATCAGTTTTGGTGGGCCCGCCGGGCAGATTGCCATCATGCACCGTGAGCTGGTCGAGCAAAGGCGCTGGATATCGGAGTCACGGTTTTTACACGCGCTGAACTACTGCATGTTGCTGCCCGGCCCCGAGGCGCAGCAACTCGCCACCTACATTGGCTGGCTGATGCACCGCACATGGGGTGGGGTCGTGGCGGGCGTGTTGTTTGTGTTGCCGTCGCTGTTTATCCTGATCGGCCTGAGCTGGGTCTACGTGGCCTTTGGCCATGTGGGTTGGGTCGCGGGCCTTCTGTATGGCATCAAGCCCGCGGTGGCGGCGATTGTGTTGCAGGCGGTGCACCGCATCGGCAGCAAGACTTTGAAAAACCCGGCTGTAGCCCCCGTACTGTGGACGATTGCAGCTATGAGTTTCATAGCGATTTATGTGTTCAACGTACCGTTTCCGTGGATCGTGCTGGGCGCCGCACTCATAGGCTGGCTGGGTTCGCGTTGGGCGCCGGGGCAGTTTTCAGCGGGTGGGGGCGGTCACGGTGCACCCAAGGCAGTGGTGCTGGCACCGGGTGAACGGGACTGGTTGATTGGTGACAACACTCCCACCCCGGTGCACGCGCGTTTCAAACCTTGGCGCCTGGCCACGGTGCTGGTCGTGGGCGCGGCGTTATGGCTGCTGCCCATGGGAGTACTGGTGGCGTGGCAGGGTTGGGATGGCGCCGTGGCGCAGATGGCGTGGTTCTTTACCAAGGCCGCGCTGCTGACCTTTGGTGGCGCCTACGCGGTGTTGCCTTATGTTTACCAGGGCGCGGTCGAGCATTTTGGCTGGCTCACCGCCACACAAATGATCGATGGTCTGGCGCTGGGCGAGACCACGCCCGGGCCGCTGATCATGGTGGTGGCCTTTGTCGGTTTTGTCGGTGGCTGGACCAAAGAGGTGCTGGGGCCGGACGCGTTGTTCCTGGGTGCGGCGTTGGCGGCCACGGTAGTGACTTGGTTTACGTTTCTGCCGTCGTTTATCTTCATCCTGGCCGGCGGCCCGCTGGTGGAATCAACCCACGGCAAGCTGCACCTGACCGCACCACTGACCGCCATCACCGCGGCAGTGGTGGGGGTGATAGCCAGTCTTGCTCTGTTTTTTATAGCGCATATCGCAATATTGCCGGGGGCTACCGGCACATTTGGCTCAAGGCTTGATGCCGTCGCAGTAATTTTGACCGTGCTAGCAGCGGTGGCGCTCCTGCGCTACAAGCTGGGTGTGATTACTGTCATTGCGGTCTGTGCGCTGGCGGGGCTTGGGGCGAAGATGCTGGGTTGGGCTTGAGCCGGGCCACCCTCTACACTGCTGTCCTCACCCCACGCACGACGGAAATCCCATGTCCCACAAGCCCTTCTTTAGCAACCGCAGTTTTCGTTTGCTATGCATGGCCAGCGTATGTGCCGTCGTAGGTTTGTTATCCGCCTGCGCCACCGGTATAGGCACGGACCACACTTCGGGCACGCAGGCCTTCCAGGTGCAGAACCGCTTGTTGCTGACGCCGGCCAACGGTGGGCAGCGCATCACGACGGCCGAGCTGTTGCCGGGCGACATCATCCTGTCGTCGACCAATGGGGTTACCTCCATGGGCATACGCTTGTTGACTGTTTCGCCGGTCAGCCATGCAGCCCTGTACCTGGGCAACAACGACATTGCAGAGGCCGTTGGGGCTGGCATACGCACCCGCAAGATGGCGGACTTCATAGCGGACGAGTCCACCATTGTTGCGTTCCGCCATCCCGGCGTGCGCACTGAACATGCCGACACCATGCGTATTTTTGCCAATACGCATGCCGGCAAGAAATACAACGTGCTGGGTGTAGTGTTGCAGGCGCCTTTTACGCTGCAGCGGCAGTACTGTGAGCTGCCGCTGGTGCCCAGCCTGGTGCGCGATGCCTGTATCCGCGGGTTGGCTGCGATACAGCTGGGCGTGGCGCGCAACGACCGATTCTTCTGCTCGCAATTCGTCCTGGCGGCCTACCAGGAGGCCCGGCTTCCGCTGACCACCGCAGACCCTTTGCTGGTCAGCCCGGCCGACTTGCTGCACATGCGCGAGGGCGATGTGCCCTCGGTGCGCATCGCGCAGTCCCTGCAGTATGTGGGCCACCTCAAGTCCGGCCCCGCGACGACTGAGGTCGAGTTGGCTATAGCTTCAAAGTGAGTTACTGACCCACGTGCATCGTGAACCGCGCCCCGTTGGACAGGGTGCAACTGCCCGTGCCCAGCGTCGCGGAGTTCATCGTGTAGTGGCAGTTGATGTAACTGCCCCGGTGGCCAGCGCCGTTTGCAATGCCGTCACGTGATGAGCCAGCCTTGCGCGTCGCTTCACCAGCAAACGATTCACCGCTGATGGTGGTGTTGAAGTTGCCGCGGCCGTTCAGGTCATTGGTCACGACGGCGTTGACCATGCCGTAGTTGGTGGCCAGGTCGTTGGCAGGGTACAAACGAGCGGAGAACGTGACGGGCGCGGGCGGCGGCGCAGGTAGAACCACATGGGGTGCGGATGGGTAGTGCGCCGGGTGCTGGTGGACCGGCACCACATAACAAGCCGAGAGCGTAGCCACACCCGTGGCCAACACCAGAGCAAGTGCCACACGGCGTTGTGAATACACACCGGATCGATTCATTCCCATACATTTCCTAGAGGCCCAAGCACATGCTTGTGGGCGCATTCTTGGTGGGCGATGGGTTGGACGGGAGCGAATATTTGTGCTGGTATTTATTTCATGCAGACAAAGTATCTATTTTCGGTACTTCGCAACTCATTTGAGGTATTTGACGCGGATCCTGTCAAAGGTACCGTCTTTCTTGATCTCCGCCAACGCGGCCTTGCACTTGCGCACCACTTCGTCCGGGGTCTGTTTGCTGAACGCCATGTACAGACCGGCCGACAGGGCCTCCAGCTTGAAGACCTTGGCCACGCTGGCCGGGTCCAGGCCCTCGCGCTTGTACAGGGCCACCATGGCGAACTCGTCGATGGGGAACAGGTCTATGCGGTTTGATGCCAGCTTCTTGGCATTGGCGCTGTCTTCGATCACCAGGTCCAGCGGCACCCCGGCCTTCTCCAGGTACTGGGCGCGAACGTCGTCGCGCACTGCGCCTATCCGGTAGTGCTTGATGTCCGCCACGCTGCCAACTTTGACCTCGGGGCGGCTCTTGAGCCGGTACAGGTACACGTCATACGGAGCAATGACGTCCACCCACTTGAACAAGGTCTCGCGTTGCTCGTTGCGGCCTATGGAGTAGATCAGCACATTGGGCGCATCCTGCGCCATCTGGTAGGCGCGGGCCCAGGGGTAGATGCCCAGTTGGTAGGTGATCTTGGTGCGCTTCAGGATTTCTTCCACCACCTCGGTGGCCATGCCCGAGATCTTCTTGGTATGGCCATCCTGGAAGTTGTATGGTGGGTATTCTTCAGTCACAACGGTCAAGGTCTGGCCCCAGGCAAGACTGGCCGACAAAACGGCAAACAATCCAACGAGCCTGGTCATCTGTAGCAGGGGCACGGCGCGCTCCTTATGGTGGCCCCATGCTACTCGTGACCTCGGCTTTTGTACAGAAAAGGCGTGGACTTGGTTGGTTTACCCGCCAAGTCTTCGGGAGCGGAAGCCTAGGTGATAAACTGAGCTACAGCCCTCGTGCAGTATGCTCGTTTAGCTACTAATTTTGTAGCAAAATATACATCAACCGCGTTGTGGCTCCAATGCCTTGGTGTACAGCGTTGCCCCCATCAAGTCTTTCAGCGTCACCGTCATGGCTTTGGTCTTCGCGTCTATGTCCACCTGGCCAAAGAACTGCATGCCATTCGTGGGCGGCGCGTTCACCACGTCGGGTGCCTTCTGGTAGACCACCTGCATGCCGAAGGTGGCGTCCACCTTGTTGGGGCCAAAGCCGCCAGCGTTCAGCGGGCCGGACACAAATTCCCAGAACGGTGCAAAGTCGCTGAACTTGGCTTTGCTGGGGTCAAAATAGTGTGCGGCGGTGTAGTGCACATCGGCCGTCAGCCACACCACGTTGTGGATGTTGGCCTTCTTGATCTCGCGCAACAGGCGGGCAATTTCGATCTCGCGGCCCAGTGGCGCGCCGTCGTCGCCGTTGGCACTGGCCTCCCAGCGGTTGCGGCCATCGGCGTCCTTGCCGTCGCCCACATGCAGGCTGATGGGCATGTCGGCGGCAATCACCTTCCAGGTGGCTTTGGAGCGCTTCAGGCCGTCGAGCAACCATGCGATTTGGGGCAGACCCATGAAGGCACTCTCTTCGTTCTCGGTGGTCTGCAGGTTGTGGCTGTTGGGGCCGCGGTAGCTGCGCATGTCCACCACAAACAGATCCAGCAGCGGGCCCTGGGGCAGGTGGCGGTAGATGCGTTCACTCTCCACATCGGGCGTGCGGCGCAGTGGGGCGTATTCCAGAAAGGCCTTGGTGGCACGCGCGCTCAGCAGCGGAATGTTCTTCTCGGTGTAGCGTTTGTCGGCGCCGAGGTCTTTGGTATCGGACCAGTTGTTGGTGACCTCGTGGTCGTCCCACTGCCAGATCTGCGGCACCTCGGCAGCCATGCGGCGCACATTGGCGTCCATCAGGTTGTAGCGGTAGCGGCCGCGGAACTCGTGCAGGCTTTCGGCGACCTTGCTGACCTCTTCGGTGACGACGTTGTTCCACAGCGAGCCATCGGCCAGCTTGACCTGTGCGGTGATGGGGCCGTCGGCATAAATGGTGTCACCACAGTGCAAAAAGAAGTCGGGACGTACCTGACGCATTTGTTCATAAATCTTCATACCGCCCCAGGCCTCGTTGATGCCCCAGCCCTGGCCCGCGGTGTCGCCGCTCCAGGTGAAGCGTATGTCACGTGTGGCTTTGCCCAGTGCCGTGGCAGGCAAGCGCAGGTGGCCGGGCAGGGCTTCAGACAACACACGTTCGTTGTGCAGATCCTGCAGCACGACGCGGTAGAAAATTTCCTCTCCTGCGGGGAGGCCGCGCAGGTCCAGTCGACCGGTGTAGTCGCTGTCTTCCAAAAGGTACGGGCCGCGCACGCGCGTGGCGTTGGCCATGCTGGCGGTGGTAGACCAGTCCAGCCACAGGCGCGCGGGACGGTCGCTGCGGGTCCAGATGATGGCGCCGTCTGCTTGCGGGTCACCACTCTGGACGCCATGCGCCATCTGCGGCCGCATCGCGTCCGACGTGATCAGCGGTGTGGCCGCCAGTGCGGTGCTGGTGCCCAGCACGGTGGTGGTAGTGGCGGTGAGAAAGTCGCGACGGTCCATGGGTGAAACGCTCCGGTAGGTGGGTAGGTTGCAGCCTGGATTTTTGAAAGACCAGATGTCAGCAGCATGACGGATACCGCGCCAGGACCACTCCCGGGGGGAGGCGTCGGTCATGCTCTAACGGGGTGCAGGCTACTTGCGCACCTCCGCGCACCGCCCGCTCAAGGAATGTGCTATGCATCCACGGGTGGCACAACCCAGCCATGCATACGCTCCTCATAAACGGAGACGCTGGGCGGCGGGAAGCTCGGGTCGGCAAACGCCCCCACAGGTATGGCAAGGTACTCCGCCATCCCCCCAAGTTCGTAGTAGACCGTGGAGCCGCACTGGGGGCAGAAGTGGAATGCGATGTGTGTGCCTTCATCACCCTCCCGCACGTACTCGGTTGAGGTGCCCGCAATCGACACGTTTTCACGGAGGAACCTGGCTTGCTGGCCGAAGACGCTGCCCGTGCGGCGCTGGCAGGCCAGGCAGTGGCAGATGGAGACGCGCACGGGATCACCGACGACCTGGGCCGTGAGCTGACCGCAACTGCAGGATGCGAGGCGTTGAGACATACGGGGACGACTCCGGAGTGGTGGATGGCGGGATGATAGCGGCAGCTAAGACCAGCTAACACTGCGGATTTAAGCTGGAGCAAGCCGAGACATTGCTAAGCTAGACACCATGATTGAACACCAACGCCGGGACCCCACATCAGGCTTTCGCTTTATCGAGTATTCAACGTGCGACGAGCCGGCACCTGGCGCTGTCCTGATATACCTACATGGCAGCGGTGAACGCGGTGATGATCTTTCGTGGGTGAAGCGCTACGGTCTACCTGCCCTGTTGGACCGATCCGAGGTCTCGGTCAATTGCGCCGTTTTATGCCCCCAACTCGAAGCAGGTGCACACTGGGAGGCAGACCGCGTCGCAGGGTTCATCAAAGCTTCGACTACCAAGGCGCAGAAGACGGCGCTTGTGGGGTACAGCCTTGGCGCCTCGGGTGTCTGCGAATGCGTCAGTCGTTATGGCTCGCTGACAGATGTAGCGGTTGCAATCGCCGGGCAGGCTCCTAAAAGCGTACAAGCGGCTCAGCACGGAACGCGGTTCTTCGCCATCCAAGGGGCGCTGGACCCTTGGCCCTGCACAAGCGATTTTGTTGCCAGCGTGAACGCGTCCGGCGGCGCAGCCCAAAGCGTCCTGCTACTTGGCAAGGAACACTACATCTCCGAAGATGCGATTTTTCATCCGGAGCTTGGTGCAATGTTGCGCTACGCAGGTATTGCAATTGAAGCACTTGGAGGTCGAGTAGCTCCCATAGGAGGTTTAAAATACCCATTTTAGGTATTTATCAGGTTTCTTAAAGAAAATTCGGCTATAGCCCCCGTAGAATGGACATTTATAGCTATATAAATAATAGCAATTAGCTCACCGAAAGCACGACGGTTGCCGGTGCGCCCCGCCCTCAGATATATTCAAAATTTTGGCGAAAACCCCCGTGACTACCGCAAACCCTAGCCCTGCGCTGGACCTCACCGCAACCGCCGTGCGTGCGCTGATGCTGTACTCACTGTTGGAATTCCAGTCGGGTCATGCCACGACCATCCGGGTCACTGCAGAAGGAAATTCGTTCAGCATTGCCGATAACGGCAGAGGCCATCCCATTGACAAATCCGTTGACGGAACGTCCTACCTGAAGTTCATCTATAACCATTTCGACTATCCGTTTGAATCGGGTCGGGGCGCGCCCATTCAATTACAAGGCATCGGCATGTCGCTCGTCAACGCCATGTGTTGTGAGCTCACGCTGACGGTCACAAAGCCGGATGCAAGGCTTCAGCTGCTGTTCCGGGACGGGCAACTCCGCGAAAGCATTCGGACTGACGTGGCTTCAGAGGAGACCGGAATCACCGTTTCCGCGCGTATCAACCCACAGTTGCAAGCCAGTGGCGTCGCAACCCAGCAGCTTGAAGAGTGGTTGCTGGGTGTGTTGGCTGCCAGCCCGTCGCTGCAGCTCTTCTTCAATGGTCGGCAACTGCATTTGCCTGTGCAGAGTACCGACTAACGCCTTCGGTTTGGCGCAAGCCTTTCCATAAAATCGGTCGCTAGCCCCCGAAAAATATAACTGCAACGCTATTAAATATATAGCGTTTGTAATGTAGAGTCCGCGGCTAAAGTCTGCACTACGCTCTGCACCGACAGGCTACAAAAGTTCTACAAAAGAGACACCCATGACCCACTCCTTTGCCTCCACGTGGATACACACCACGCGCGCGGCGGTTTGCACCCTCCTGGCCTGCTCATCACTGGCGGCCGTGGCCGCGGACAGCGGCAGCCCCGACAACTTTGCCAGCGCGGGCACACGTTATCCCGGCTGTACGGCGGCCTCGGCCCAGAGTACAAAAATCTCCGAGCAAGGCTTCTTGCGCGTAGGCGGTGTTGAGCAGTGGCTTACTATCAAGGGCAGTAGCTGCGCCAACCCGGTCGTGCTGTTTTTGCACGGTGGCCCCGGTAACCCGCTGAGCCCATTTGCCGACGCCATTTATGGCGCATGGGAGAAAGATTTCACGCTGGTGCAGTGGGACCAGCGTGGCGCAGGCATGAGTTATGGGCGCAACCCACCCAGCCCCGATGCGACCATGACGCTGGACCAGATGGTGGCCGATGGTCTGGAGGTAGCCCAGTTTCTGACTCGGCACCTGGGCCAGCGCAAGATCGTTCTGATGGGCAGTTCGTGGGGATCGGTGCTGGGTGTGCATATGGCCAAGCGTCGGCCCGAGTTGTTCATGGCCTATGTAGGCACGGCGCAGCTGGTCAGCCAGACGCACAACGAGGCGGCGTTTTTTGAGAAGGTCAAGGCTCTTGCGCAGTCCGCGGGTGACCAGAAGACGTTGGCGGCCCTGGATGCCGTTGGCCCACCGCCGTGGCAGAACCCACGTGCCTTTGGCGTGGTGCGCCGTGCCAGCCGGGGTTATGACGCCAAGCGCGCCACCCCGCCGCCCAAACACTGGTGGCAGCCTGCTGCGTTGTACGCCACGCCCCAGGCACTGGAGCACACCGAGCAGGGCGAAGAGTATTCCTGGCTGCAGTTCGTAGGGTTCAAGAACAATGGCATCTTCTCGCACGTGGATCTGCCCAAGCTGGGCACCGACTTTGCTGTGCCGGTTTACGTAGTGCAGGGCGAGCAGGATTTGCTCACCCCGGTGGATGTGACCAAGCCATTCTTTGACAGCATCACGGCGCCCGACAAGGCCATGGTGGTGGTGCCGCATGCCGGGCACGACCCCAATGAGGCCACAGTTGCTGCCCAGCACCAGTTGCTGAAAGAACGTGTTGTGCCGCGGGCCAAGGCGTCGGTGGCGGCAACAACCGTACCTTAATGCGCAATGGTTTGCAGTGCTGTCTGCTGCGTTTAATGTAGCAATTGCTGTTTTTATAGCAATGAATGACAATTTGGCCCATGCAAACCTTTGATGACATCAGCATCCGCCGTCCGGCGTTGGCCGACTCCTACATCGCCCTGCTCAAGGCCCAGCCCGGCCGGCCCATTGCACTGTTCGCACCCCGGCGCGTGGGCAAGACCTATTTTCTGGACGGCGATCTGGCACCTGCGGCCGAAAAGGCGGGCCTACTGCCGGTCTATGCCGACCTGTGGCTGCAGCGCACAGCGCCCATGGACGCGATCAACCACGCGCTGGAAGAGGCGCTGGACGATGTCAAAGTGCCCCAGTCGTCCGCCTCCAAGCTGGCCAAAACGGCGGTCAAGAAGATAGGTGCCTTGGGTGCCAGCATAGAGCTGGGTGACGAGCCCGCCCGCCGCGCCCTGCCCGACAAACCCGAGCTGCGCATGGACGCCCTCATCACCCGTCTGGCCAGCGCATCGGGCAAGCAGATCCTGCTAATGCTCGACGAGATCCAGGTGTTGGGCCAGTCCGCTCAAGGTGAGGCGGCGGTGGCCACGGTACGCGCCGTGCTGCAGAAACACAACAAGAAGGTGGTTGCCGTGTTCACCGGTTCGTCGCAGGAAGAGCTGGGCGAAATGATGATGGCCGCTGGTGGCCCCATGTACCAGTTTGCGCAGTTGTTGACCTTTCCGTTTTTGGACACCAACTACCTACAGCAACTGGCTGCGCACTACCACCGCGTGCACCCCAACAAGAGCCTGGATATTGCGGCGCTGCAAGGTCTGTTTGCGCACATCGGCTACAAACCTGCGCTGATGAAGGACATCGTCAAGGAGATGTCGGCCGAGGGCATCACCGATGTGGACCAGGCCCTGGCCCGCTTTATGGCCGATGACCGCAACGTGCCCGCATGGCAGGGCGTTCTGGCCCACCTGCAGCCGCTTGAGCAGGCACTCTTGGTGGTGCTGGCCCACGGTCTGCCCCCCATGGGCAAGGACAGCTTGGAAGCGCTAACGCGCATCACCGGCAAGGCGGTCACGCTGGCCAAGGTGCGTGTGGCGCTGGACCGCATGCGCAAGGCCGGCATTTTGTCCAAACCGCCCTCTGTGGGTTACATGATCGAAGACCGCCTGTTCAAGGATTTTGTGGTGAAGGCTTATGTGGCCAAGTACCTCGGGGATGGACGGCTGAAAAGCCTGTCAAACTGATACGCATGAAAAGCACTTCCACCCCCGGCACGCCGGAAAACCACACTATGGAAGACCTGGCCCTGCTGGCCGGGGTCAGCAAGATCACGGTGTCGCGCGCGCTGCGCGACAGCCCCATGGTGACGCCCGAGACCCGTGCGCGTATTAAGGCGTTGGCCGAGCAGGTGGGTTACCGTTTCAACCACAGTGCGCGCAACCTGCGACTGCGCCGCAGCCACACCATTGCCGTGGTGCTGGAGATGCAGCCCGATGCGGACCGCCCCATGTCCGAGCCCTACCCGCTGCAACTGCTAGGCGGCATCACACAAGAGCTGACGACGCGCGGCTACAGCGTGCTGCTGACCGCCATGCAAAGCATCAGCAATGGTGGCCTGGCCATGCCGGCCGATGGTGTCATCTTGTTGGGCCAGGGCGCCCATGGTGCGGCCGTGCCCGCTGTGGCGAGTTGCGGCCTGCCGTATGTGGTGTGGGGCGCCGAGAAGGGCCAATCCCAAGGTGTGGTGGTGGGCAGTGACAACCACCATGGTGGCGCCTGCGCGGCAGAGCGGTTTTTGGCACTGGGTCGGCGCGAGCTGGTGTTTTTGGGTGATACACGCCACGCCGAAATCAACGAGCGGTTTCTGGGTTTCCAAAAACGGCTCAAACGCGCCGGTCTCAAGGTGCACACCTTGGTGCCGGCCGCGTTCACCTTCGGCGCCGGCTTCACTGCTGTACAGGCCTATCTGGCGCGCTGCACCACGCCGCCCGATGCATTGTTTGCGGCCAGCGATTTGTTGGCCATGGGTGCGGTGCGCGCGGTGACGGATGCTGGCCTGTCGGTGCCCGATGCGGTGTCGGTCGTCGGCTACGACGATTCACCCGCCGCACAAACCTTTGCGCCCCCATTGACCAGCGTGCACCAGGACTGGCGCCATGGCGGCGTATTGTTGGCGCGCAAGGTGCTGGACCTGGTGGCAGGCCTGCCCGCGCACAGCGAAATCATGCCGACCGAATTGATGGTACGCGGCACGTAAGGTTTCACCGCCGAGTCGCCCCAACGTAGAGCTGTCAAGCAGCAGAGCGGGGGTGAGCGCCAAAGTGAGGTCAAGGAGGAGACCGTAAGTCGGGGGACACGAACGGCGGCGCTTACCCCCGCTCTGCTGCGGGCGCATAGCTGAAACGCAACTCCCAGTCCCGTTTTCGATGAAACCAGACTGTTTCCAGTCCCTCGGGTTAGTACCAATGACATCGATGTCATTTCACTTTTACACTGCCCTTGCACTAACGGTCCCTGTCCCATCTCATAACGGAGTAACCCATGTCCCCGATCCGCACATTCAAGGTCTTGCCGGTCTGCCTGGCCGTCGCCGCCCTCACGGCGATGGTGCAGTCCGCTCATGCACAGACCGCGCCGGCAGCACCGGCGAACAGCACCGCTACCACTACGGATGCAACCGCAGCACCCAAGGTGAACGCAGCCACCCGCGCCCAAGCCGCGGCAGAGGAAAACAAACTGAATGCGGTTGTCATCACCGGCACGGCCAAACATTCCGGCCAGCAAAAGCTGGACACCAGCTTCTCGATCTCCACCGCCAGCGAAGAGCAGATCAAAGAGGCCGCGCCGTCCAGCACGGCCGACCTGTTGAAGATCGTGCCCGGCCTGTTTATCGAATCCAGCGGCGGCACGGCCGGCGCCAATATCGAGGTGCGCGGCTTCCCCACCGGTGGCGATGCACCCTATGTGACCATGCAGCTCGATGGCGTGCCCGTCTACCCCGCGTCCACGCTGTCGTTCATGGAAAACTCGTCGCTGTTCCGGCTGGACAACACCGTGGAGCGGGTCGAAGTGCTGCGCGGCGGTCCCAGCCCCATCTGGTCCAACGGCCAGGCCGGCGCCACCGCCAACTTCATCCAGAAACGTGGCGGTGAAACGCCTGAAGGCAGCATTGGCTACACCGTGGGCAACGGCGGCCTGCACCGTGTGGATGCGTACTACGGCGGCAAGTTGGCCGACAAGTGGTACATCAGCGGCGGTGGTTTCTACCGCACGTCCACCGGCATCCGCGACACGCAGTACACAGCAGACGAAGGTGGACAGATCAGCGTCAACCTGACCCGCAAGCTCGACGATGGCGAGCTGTCGCTGTGGGGTCGCGCCACCCGCGAAAAGAACACCTTCTTCACCGGCATTCCGCTGGTCTCCACCGACAACGGCAGTAGTATCAACAGCTACCCCGGCATAGACGCGCTCACCGGCGCGCTGCAGGGCAACGCTTTGCGCAATGTCGTCATCGAAACCTCACCCGGTGTCAAGCCCGGCCAGATGGCGATTGACCTGGCGGACGGGCGCGGACTGACATCACAGATGTTCGGTGTGAACTTCAACCAGAAGTTTGGCAACTGGACCTTCAGCGACAAGGCCGGCTATATGTCCGGACAGGTGCCGACCAAGGCCATCTTCACCGGCGGCACACCGGTGCGCCTGGGGGACTACATCAGCGACAAGATCACAACCGCGAACGGCAGCACCTCCGTGCGCAATGCTGCGGGCGCCGCGGCCACTAGTGGCACGGCCCGTCTGCCGGACGGTACGGTGTTGACCGACATGAACCAGCAGGTGATGTCCGCTGGCATCTGGAGCGTGGACAAGGATGTGCGCGCCTTCACCAACGATGCGCGCATCAACCGCGAGTTCGACAACGGCCACACGCTGTCATTGGGCCTGTACACGGCCACTTATTCATCGCAAGATCGCTGGTACCTGGGCAACAGCATGCTGATGACGGCGCAGACCCATGCACAACCCGTCAACATCGCGTTGAACAACGGCGTGCAGGTCACGCGCAATGGATTTGACGGTGCCAGCTTCTATTCGCTGGACGCGTCATACAACGGTCAGAACACCGCGTTCACCATCGCGGATGAATGGAAGGTCAACCCGCAGGTGCGGCTAGACGCCGGTGTGCGCTGGGAGCGCGAAACCATCACCGGCTCGGTGGGCCAACCTAACTCGGGTGATCTGGATGGCAACCCGCTGACGCTGTACAACAACAATGCGTCCTACCTGTCGGGCAACTACAAGGCCATCGACTTCACGGCCGACAAGGTGTCGTACACCCTCGGCGCGGCCTACAAGCTTAATGACAACCTGAACACCTTTGCCCGTGCCAACGCCGGCCTGCGTTTCCCCAACTTTGACGATCTGCGCGATGGCGCCCGTTCCATCGAAGACGTGAAGCAGTACGAGGTGGGCCTGAAGGCCGCGGACAAGAATTACAGCCTGTTCCTGACCGGCTTCTACAACACCTTCCAGGGCCAGCCGCAGTCGCAGATCCTGGCCAATGGCACCATCCTGAACTTCCTGCTGGGCTCCAAGGCCCATGGTGTGGAGTTTGAAGGCATGGTTCGCCCGGTCAAGAACTTCGAGGTCACGCTGGGCGGCAACTACGTCAAGGCCGAGTATGTGGACAGCGGCACCATGACCGGCAACCAGGTGCAGCGCCAGCCCAAGGTGCAACTGCGCCTGACACCCAGCTACCGCTTCAATGGTGATTGGGGCACGGCCAAGGTGTTTGCCACCTACGCCTACACCGGTGATCGTTTTGGTGATGTGCAAAACCAGCAACCACTGCCGGCCTATGCCACGCTGGACGCGGGTTTGGTCGCCAATATGGATGACCTCGAATTCCGCTTGACGGGCACCAACCTGACCAACACCATTGGTGTGACCGAAGGCAATGCGCGGGTGGTGGGTGCAGGCAGCAATGCCCAGGGTGTGTTCATCGGCCGGCCCATCTTTGGTCGTGGCATACAGCTGTCCATCACCAAACACTTCTAAGCCAGCCGAGAAAAACCTGAAACACAAGCGCCGCCCACCGTGCGGCGCTTGCCCATTGCACACATGCCATGAACAACACTAGCCTCATCCAACCCAACGCCAGCAGCCAGGGCCTGATTCGTAGCGCCGTGATCCTGGTCTATATGGTGTTTGGCGCCCTGCTCAACAGCGTGGGCTCCATCAACCTGCTGGCCGTGCAGTCCATGGGTGTAACCCGTGCCGACGCAGCCGTGCTGGATGCGTACAAAGACCTGCCGATTGCCATCGTCTCCTTCATGGTGGCCTCGCTGCTGCCGCGCCTGGGTCTGCGCCGCGCCATGCTGATCGGCTTGGCGGCGGTGGGTGTGGGCTGTGCGTTGATGCCGGTGCTGGCCAGCTTCTGGGCCATCAAACTGTTGTTCATCACCATTGGCACCGCGTTTGCGTTGGTCAAGGTGTCGGCCTATTCGATGATTGGGCTGCTGACGCGGGATGAGCGCAGCCATGCCAGTTTTACCAATTTTCTGGAAGGCATGTTCATGGTGGGTGTGTTGGGCGGCTACTGGTTGTTCAGCGCGGCGGTGGACAACGCCAACCCGCAATCCACGGCTTGGCTCAACGTCTACTGGGTGTTGACCGCGGTTATAGCCATTAGCTTTTGCCTGCTGGCTGTCAGCCGTGTGGATGAATCGGAAGCCCGTGTCAGCACAGGCGCCGTCGGCGCTGATGGTGCGCCGCAACCTGCCTCGTTGGCCGCTGATTTCAACGCCATGCTGCGCCTGCTGTTGTCGGGGCTGGTGATGGTATTTGTGCTCAGCGCATTCTTGTATGTGCTGATCGAACAGGGCGTGGCCACCTGGCTGCCCAGCTTCAACAACGAGGTCTTGGGCATGCCCGCTGCGATGAGTGTGGGTCTGGCCGTCATCATGCCGGCCAGTACGGCGATCGGCCGGCTCGCCAGCGCCGTCGTGATTGCTCGCGTGGGTTGGTACAGCGTCGTCAACCTGTGTGTGGTGGCGATCGCTACATTGATACTGCTGACGCTTCCGCTGTCTGCAGGCCTGCAACCAAACCCGAATATGGGCTGGGCCAGCGCCCCGCTGGTGGCCTATATATTCCCGCTGATCGGCCTGTTTCTGGCCCCCATTTACCCAGCGATCAACTCCGCCATGCTCAGTGTGCTGCCCAAAAGTCGGCACGCTGCGATGACCGGATTGATCGTCATCTTTTCCGCACTCGGCGGCTCTTTCGGTTCCTTCGTGACCGGCCGCCTGTTCATGGCTTTTGACGGACGCACGGCTTTTGCGCTCTTGCTGGTGCCGATTGCGCTGCTCGCGCTGTTCCTGTGGTTGTTCCACCGCGCACTGCGCCGCCATGCAGTGGACAAGGAGCAGCCAGCAAAACCGCTGGACCCCCAGACCGCGGCGGGCATGGTTCCATGAAGCGAGAAGTTTCTTTCACGACAAAGCCCTTGACCCTGCGCGAACGGCGTGCGCTGGACGCCGAGCGCACACCGCTGCGCATGTATGGCCAACTCTTTATCGACGTGCAAATGCAAGATGTGCTGAGCGACGGCAAAACCTTTGTCGACGCCCTGCCCCGGCGTCTGCCACCGGCCCTGCTGGTCAGGCTGTATGAGCAACTTCGCCATGAACCGGATTTCTCGCTGACCGCCTTTGTGACCGAGCACTTTGTGTTGCCGCAAAGCGGCGTGGCCAACTCGCCGTGGGATGCGATCCGCGAACGCATCAAGGGCCTGTGGCCGCAGTTGGTGCGCAGCACCGATAACGAGGCCGCGCCGCTGCCCGGCACCAGCACACTGCTGCCGCTGCCGCATCCGTACGTGGTGCCGGGGGGGCGCTTCCGCGAGGTCTACTACTGGGATTCCTACTTCACGATGCTGGGCCTGGTCGAAGACGGCTACCGTCCGCTTGCGGAAGACATGCTGCGCAACTTCGCCAGCCTGATCGACCGCTACGGCTTTATCCCCAACAGCAACCGCAGTTATATGCTGAGCCGTTCACAACCGCCCTTCTTCTTCAAGATGGTTCAGTGCGCGGCCCCCACGGCCAGCCCCGGCGACGAGGCTGCCGCCTACGCCATGTACCTGCCCCAACTCCAGGCCGAATATGCCTATTGGATGGAGGGTGAGGTGCATGCCGAGGTACAACTACCACGCAGTGAGGCCCGAGGTCACTTGGTGCACCTGCCGGACGGCGCCCTGCTGAACCGCTACTGGGACGACTGCGACCACCCGCGCGAAGAGTCCTACCGCGACGACGTGTTGACCGCGCAATTGGGCGAACGGCCTGTGGCCCAGGTCTACCGCGAGTTGCGCGCAGGCGCCGAGAGCGGCTGGGACTTCAGCAGCCGCTGGTGCGCCGACCCGCAACTCCTGGAAACCATAGAAACCACCGAGATCCTGCCGGTGGACCTGAACAGCTTGTTGTGGGGCCTGGAAGGCGCCATCGCCCAAGGCTGCGAACACGCGGGCGACACCACAGGCGCGCAGCACTATGCCCAGCGCGCCCGCCGCCGCAAACGCGCCATCAACCGCTACCTGTGGAACGAAGAACAAGGCCATTACATTGACTACCAATGGGTCAAGCGCCAGGCACGCCCACAGCTCACCGCCGCTGCACTGGTGCCGCTGTACTTGGGCGTTGCCAGCGACGCGCAGGCGCAGGCCAGCGCCCACGTTGCCCAAACGCAGTTGCTGACGCAGAACGGGTTGCAGACCACGCTGCTGTATACCGGTCAGCAGTGGGACGCCCCCAACGGTTGGGCACCGCTGCAATGGATGGCGGTGCAGGGCCTGCTGCGTTACGGCCATGAAGACTTGGCGCGCGACATTGCGACACGCTGGTTAGGCGCCGTGCACCGCGTCTACTTAGAGACCGGCCGCCTGCTGGAGAAATACGACGTCACCGCATTCAAACCCGGCGGTGGCGGGGAGTACGCCACCCAGGATGGCTTCGGCTGGACCAATGCCACCTATGTCACCCTGCGTGACCGCTTTCCTCTGGAAAATACTACGAAATAGATAGCGGGATCGTCTTATTTTACGGGGGCTAGGGGCCGATTTACCATACGGCAATGGTATAGAAAGCGGCGCAGGCGTAGACTGGTGCACTTCTCCAACAAGAAACGTATCAGCCCGGGAGCGTGCATGACGATTGAATTGGGTTCGAGGGACAAGCTGGTGCTGCTGGCCGAAGGGCTGGACCAGCTCGACATCGGTCTCACCGTGTTTGACCGCGACCTGGTGATGGTGGCGGCCAACACGCGGTTCCAGCAGTTGCTCAACTTCCCCGACGCCCTGTGTCGCCCTGGCACCACGATGCTTGATGCGCTGCGCCACAACGCCACACAGGGCGAATACGGCCCCGGTGATGTGGAAGACCTGGTGCGTCCGCGGCTGGAGTTGGCCCGCAAGTTCTTGCCCCACCGCTTTGAGCGTGTGCGTCCCGATGGCTCCACCATCGAGGTCTGTGGCCAGCCGCTGCCCAGTGGCGGCATGGTCACCACCTATACCGACGTCACCGTCCCGCGCCAGCGTGAGCAGGCGCTGCGCGAGCTCAAGTCGGAGCTGGAGCAACGTGTGGAGGCACGCACCGCCGAACTGCACCAGAGCGAGGCCGAGCTCGCCCGCAAGGCGGCGATGTTGGAATCGGTCATCGCCAACGTCAACCAGGGCATCAGCTACATCAATGCAGATCTGGTCATCGAGATGTGCAACACCAAATTTGGCGAACTGCTGGGCCTGCCGCCCGAGTTGTGCCAACCCGGCGTGTCGTTTGAGCAACTGGCGTACTTCAATGCCGAACGCGGTGAATACGGCCCCGGCGATGTGGACGAAGCTGCGCGTGCGCGTATCGCCATTGCCAAACAATTGCAGCCCCACCGATTCGAGCGCACACGCCCCGGCGACGGCCGCACGCTGGAAATCATGGGTGTGCCCACGCCCGATGGTGGCATGGTGTCGACCTATCTGGACATCAGTGAACGCAAGGCCAATGAACGGGCACTGCTGCTGGAACGCGAGCGCCTGAGCAACATCCTCAAGGGCACCAACGCGGGCTCGTGGGAGGTCAACCTGCAAACCGGTGAAGTACAGGTCAACGCCCGCTGGGCCGAGCTGACCGGCCACACGCTCGAAGAACTGTCCCCCTTCACGATGAACACCCTGCCCCGCTTGTTCCACCCTGAGGATGCGGCGCTGGCCCAACAAGCGCTGATCCGGCATTTGAAAGACCACACGCCGTATTACCGCTTCGAACACCGGCTGAGACACAAGCAGGGGCATTGGGTGTGGGTGGCGGCCCACGGCCAAGTGTCCACGCGCACGCCGGATGGACGGGCTGAATGGATCGCCGGCACCCATATGGACATTGCCGAACGCAAAGAGGCCGAGCAGCGCATCCAGGAACTCAATGAAACCCTGGAAGAGCGGGTGGCCGAACGCTCGGCCCAGCTGAATGCCGCGATGCAGACCCTGCACCAGTCGCAGGAGGCACTGGCCCGCAGCGCGGCCAAGGCGACGTTAGGCACCCTGGTGGCCAGCGTCACCCATGAGCTGGCCACGCCGCTGGGCAATAGCCTGATCACCGCCAGCACCTGCAGCGATCTGGCCAAGCGCCTGCAGACCCAGGTCAACAGCGGCGCGCTCAAACGCTCGGACCTGGTCACGTTTTTGCAGGAGGTGCAGGAAGGCAGCGACTTGATAGAGCGCAACCTGCACCGCGCCGTGGCTTTGGTGCAAAACTTCAAGCAAGTAGCGGCCGATCAGGCCAGCGAACAGCGCCGCAGCTTCGACCTGGCCGATGTGGTGAATGAGGTTCTGGACACGCTGAGCCCCAGCCTCAAACGCCACGCGCACCAGGTGCTGGTGGATGTGGCCCAGGGCATCGTGGTGGACAGTTTCCCCGGCGCGCTGGGTCAGGTGCTGATCAACCTGATCAACAACGCCTACCTGCACGCCTTTGAAGGCCGTACCGATGGCACGCTGCGGATTGCGGCACAGGGCCAGTTGGGCTGGGTGGATTTACAGGTGTCGGACGATGGCATCGGCATGTCGCAGGAGTTGCTGGCACAGTTTTTCCAGCCCTTCTTCAGTACCAAGATTGGCCGGGGGGGCACCGGTCTGGGCATGACCATCGTCGAAAACCTGGTTAAAAAGACGCTGGGGGGCTTTTTAACGGTTGAATCCACGCTGGGCCAAGGCAGCACTTTCCGCATCCGCTTGCCCCTGCGGGCGCCCCAGGATGACGATATAGGCATAGACGCGCAGATTTAGCCTGTTTTTTAGGCGGCTCTCCTAAAGAAGTTGTAACCAATTCGTCATAGACTGTGAAGCGTTGGAACATCCGCATAACAGGAGTCTCGAAAAAATGCACCGTCGCCGTCCCGTCGTCCGCCACGCCCATGTGGGAGCGCCCCATGTGCTGAGCTCGCTGCTGGAAGGCCGTGGTTTGCTGGAAATGGCCCTGTTGCCCGCCTCCCTGCCCCTGCTGATGGAAGCGCCCCATGGCGATGGCCACCCCGTGCTGCTAGTGCCAGGTTTCATGGCCAGCGAAACCTCGCTGATCGGCCTGAAGCTGATGCTGCAAAACAAGGGTTATGACGTCCACACTTGGGGCATGGGCCGCAATATGGGCTTTCGCAGCAAACACGCCAACGCGCTGCCGCAAAAAATCCGCCACCTGCACTACACCACCGGCAAGAAGGTCAGCCTGGTCGGCTGGAGCCTGGGTGGTGTGTTCTCCATGTACGGGGCACAGAATTCGCTGGAGTGTGTACGCTCCATCATCACGCTGGGCAGCCCGGTCAGTGTGGATGCAGAAGGCAGCCAGTCGCCCACAGCCGTCAAGGCGCTGTACCGCCTGGTATCGCACCGCCTGGGCGCTGGCGCCCACGTGATGCAGCCCAAGGTCAAGGTCATGCGCGAGCGCCGTCGCCTGGCCATACCCACCAGTTGCCTGTATTCGGTGTCCGACGGCGTGGTGCCCCCGCAAGAGGCCACCATTGACGGTGACCCGGCGTTGCACGAAAACATCCAGGTGCCCGGCAGCCACATCGGCCTGGGTTTCAACGGCATCGTGTTGTCCATCGTCGCCGACCGGCTGGCCCAGCCCGAGAACCAGTGGAAGCCCTTTGTCGCCAACGGCCTGCTGGCCCGCGTACTGAACGCCACCGGCGCCAAGCCCGACAGCATCCCGGCCGACAGCTGACTTGAATCCCGAAAGAACCCTCTGCATGCGCCAACTGAGCGAACACGACGCGGCCTATATCTACTCCGACAACGCCCACGCCAACTCCAACCTGACGCTGCTACACATTTACGACCAGTCCACGGCACCCGGCGGTGTGGTGCGTTTCAAGCAGATCCTGGCCCACGTGGAAAGCCGGCTCGACAAGCTGCCCAACTTCCGCGAAAAAATCCTGCGTGTGCCGCTGGATCTGGACTACCCCTACTGGGTGGAAGACGAAAACTTCAACATCGAATACCACGTGCGCCACATCGCACTGCCCAAGCCGGGCGACTGGCGCCAGTTCTGCATCCAGTCTTCGCGCATCCATGCGCGCCCGCTGGACCTGCAACGCCCGCTGTGGGAGATGTATGTCATCGAAGGCTTGGACAGTTTTCTGGACCTGCCGGTGGGCAGTTTTGCGGTGCTGCTGAAGATCCACCACGCAGCGATTGATGTCACGCATGGCAATGAAATCACCAGCCTGCTGCACGACCTGTCACCGGTCGCCACTGCACCGGCGCCCGCCGCACCCTGGTTCCCGGAAACGCCACCGGGCAATCTACAACTGTTTTGGCTGGCCGGTTTGAATCTGGCCACCTTGCCGTTGCGCCTGGCGCAGCCGCTGGGCAATAGCTGGACCGCGCTCAAGGCAGCGGCCAAGACTTTTGCCGGCGAGTTCCTGGGCAAGCCCCACGCCTTCCCCATCACCCGCTTCAATACCGAAGTCTCGCCACACCGCGTGTTCGAGACCCGCCGCTTTGCGCTGGCCGATTTCAAGGCCATACGCACCCTCGTGCCGGGTGCTTCGGTCAACGATGTGGTGCTGGCGGTCTGTGCCGGTGGCTTGCGCAACTATTTGTACAAACAGGACGAGTTGCCTGTGCAAAGCCTGGTTGCGGCCGCGCCCATCGCCGTGCACAGCGACCTGGATGGCGAGTTGGAAAGTGACGCCTCTGGCAATTACTCCTGGGTACGCGTGGGGCTGGGTACCGACATCGGCGACCCCGTGCAGCGCCTGGCCGCGATCCAGCAGGCCAGTTCGTCATCCGAAGTGATGGCCCAGGCCCTGAGCGCCCGCGAGCTGACACTGCTGGCGCAGCAGGCCCCGTCGCTGGCCATCGTGGCCACCAGCAAGATGCTGCGCTCGGCGTCTGCATTGTTGGGTGACTGGGCGCCGCTTGCCAATTGCGCCATCACCAATGTGCCAGGTTCGCGTGAGCCCCTGTACCTGCTGGGTGCACGGCTCAGTTATTTGTCGGCCATCATGCCTATCTCGGACGGCATGGGCCTGGTGTTCTCGGTCACCGGCTACAACGACACCATCGTGGTCTCGTTCACATCCTGCTACGAACAGTTGCCCGACCCCGAGGTGTTGGCCCAGTGTCTGCGCGACAGTTTCCAGGAATACCTGGCACTGACCCAGGTGGTGGCGCCCGACAAGCCGGTTGCTGCCGCACGCAAGAAGCCCGCCGCCAGGAAGAAGGCGGCAATCGCCGCCTGAGCCCAAGGGCCTAAGATGCTGGGGCGCAGCGTGCGCCCGAGGAGTGTCTGTGGTGAAAATTCTGAAGCTGTTCGTGGTGTTTGCAGCGCTGTGCACGGGCAACGGCTTGGTTGCGCAACCATACCCGGCTGGCGAAGTGTTGCGGGTGGACTCTCGGCCCCAGGTGCAAGTGCCTTTGTTTGCCGTATGGAACCCGCAAGCGACTGCCACCGTGGTGCTGTTTTCGGGAGGCGCCGGTGGTTATGGCAAGCCCAATGCCAACGGTTGGCCTAGCAGCCAAAATTTTCTGATCCGAACCGGCAAGCTCTGGGCCAGCCACCCCTTCAACGTGGTGATGGTGGGCCGACCCTCAGACGGCATAGACCTTAACGACGGCATGGTGCGTATGGGCGACCTGCACGTTGCCGACAATATGGCTATCTTCGCCGCCATCAAGGCGCGGAGTCCGCTTCCCCTGTGGCTAGTAGGCACCAGCATGGGCACCATTTCGGTCTCGGTCGCGGCGATACGTGACACCGGCTCACAGATCGCCGGTGTGGTGCTGACGTCATCCGTGACGGGCTACAAAAAGGCTGGTGCGGTGCTGCGGCAAGAGTTGGAAAAAATCCGCGTCCCCACTCTGGTGGTACACCACGCGCGGGATGGCTGCCGTCTGTGTGCGCCCCACGAGGCCAAGACCATCCCTGCAATGTTGAAGAACGCTCCTGTGAAGGCTCTTTTGCTGGTAAATGAGGGCGAGGGTGAATCGGGAGACGTGTGCGGGGCGCTGCATTTCCACGGTTACATCGGTGTTGAAGCAGCGGTGGTGGACCACATCGCCCGCTGGATTCAACATCCGGTGCAATAGTAGCCCCGCCCCTTACTGCGGCACAAACCCGGTGGACTTGATGATGCGCGCCCAGGTCTGGCTGTAGGCCCGTTCGCGGCTGGTGAGTTGTTGTGGCGTCATATAGGCCACGCTCAAACCCATGGCAGTCAGGCGCTCATGCACCTCGGGCATCGCGACCACCTTGGCCAGTGCGGCAGAGATCTTGTCAATGGTGGCCTGGGGTGTGCCCGCTGGCGCAAAGATGCCGTAGTAGGGCAGGTCTTCAAAACCGGCCAAGCCGAGCTCTGCAAAGGTCGGCACATCAGGCAGTATGGCCTGACGGGCATTGCCCATCACCGCCACCACGCGTACCTTGCCGGCCTTGTGGTTCTCGATGAAATCGGGCACCGATCCGGTCCCGGCGGCAATCTGGTTGCCCAGCATGTCACCCATCATGGGCGCGCTGCCACGGTAGGGGGCGGATTGCAAATCGAGCTTGTACTTCTGGCCAATCATCTTGACCAGGAACTCGGGTACCGAGGCCGGGGCCGGCACACCTACCGTGCCCTTGCCCGCACCCTGCTTTTGCACCCAGGCTACGTATTCGTCGACAGATTTGGCCGGGGTCCCGCCGGATACGGCCAGCGCATTCACAAAGGTGGCAAAACCACCCACGGCTACGAAATCGCGTGCCGGTTCAAAACCCGGGTTCTTGACTACCAGCGGCAGGATGGAAACCGTGTGGTCGTGCGACAGGAACAGCGTGGTGCCATCCGGTGCGGCAGCCTTGAGTGCCTGGGCTGCAATCTGCCCACCTGCGCCGGCCTTGTTCTCCACCACCACGGTGCTGCCCAGTGTGTCCTTGAGCTTGTCGGCCAGCACGCGGGCAATTGCGTCCGTCCCGCCGCCGGGCGGAAAGCCCACCAACAACCGGACCGTGCTGGTTTGTGCCATGGCCAGGTTGCCTAAGCACAGGGCGCCGAGCGCCACACCGACAGCAAGGCGACGCGTGAGTGGTGTTGTGTAGCGTCGGGAGTGAGCAAGAAGCATGGGTGACTCCGGTGAAGTGTGGGCCTAATTCAATTTCTATTCTATAAGTGAAGCTAAAAAACGCAGCCACGATCCAAGGGCACCAACAGGTAAATGTTGTGTTTGGGCATAGGGTTACGTAATCGGCTAAAGGCTGGTGTGCTCCAAAATTTCTTGCCCAACGAGCGCACATTGACCAGGAATTTGAGCGTATAGAAAACGCATTCTGTATTCGGCTTTGTAGACGAATCCACTGATCGCCAATACGTCAAATTTTTGTTTGTTATTGGCCGGGTTACGAACTGCTTTCATCACAACAACACTTTTACCAATGGAGCCCGGTTGGTCCGATTCAGCCTGCAGCGCGAGCAGTTTTACAGCGCGCGTGAGGGCGTCTGATGCACACGGATGTGCAGTGCTGGCGCGCGCCGAGGTGGATAGAGCCGTCATCACCATAAGCGCCGCAGCGAAGGTTCGAAATGGGATCATTTTTTCTTCGGCTTAATTGTGGTTTTAGCCTTGGCGGTTTGCGGAATCACGATGCCAAGATACTTTCTTCCGGCCTTAAAGGCGCTGGTGAATTCGGTGAGGCCATGGCTGCCGCCATTAACCTTCTTTCTGGCCAATGCCAGGTGATTGAGCTTAAGCGCACCCCGAATGCTGGTTTCATGGGTCTTGAGAAACTGTGCCAAAACCTTGGCTGCAATGACCGGGTCGTTGGCAAGATCGGGCTTGTTGACCAGGTCGTGACCGATTTTCGTTCCAATTGAGATGTAGTTCGCCTTGCCCGTCAGTTGGACGAACCCACGGCCCTTGTAAAGCGCACCATCGCCGTCTGCGCTGTTGCCAATATCGTCGCGTAAGTCGTACAGATCAAACCCGTGGCGTCCCTCTGTGCCCTTGGGCGAGGTGTTGAATTTCGAAATTCCTTCGTCGACCGGTTTGAAGCCGGAAGCCTCAGCGCGGATGGTGCCAATAGCCATCATCAGCATGTCCGTGTCGTTCAACTGTTGAGCAGTCAATGCCTGCAAGATGGCGGGTAAGTAAGTGCGGATGTTGCCGCCCACCTTCTCGCTCTTGATCTGCGTTTTGACGTGGGGTTTTCCTTTAACAGTCTCGGTAGTCTTGATGACGGTGCGTTTAGTCCAGTCAGCACCGCCAGGAACCATCACGGACGCCAACTGGTACACCTCCGCCGACAGTGAGGACGCAATCGCCTTTTGCGTCAAATCAGTGTTGACGAGAAAACTGAAAAGGGTGTCGTCGTTTTCAAGCTTGTTGTTGGGATCAGCTGCGCCGAAGAAGTATTTGCTTTCAACAGCCTTCAGCGCCTTTGCCATAGCGTCGTCCCAACCGCCCGCATTGGGCAGCGGCAGCAGCCCGGGCAACAGTTCAAGTGTCAGGAAATTGTTGAGCAGATTGCGCACCAGCGCGATGTCTTCAGGTTTATTCGATTGCCCGGGGCCGACTGGCGCGTTCAGTGTTGTGATGGGCATTGCGATTTTTATGGAGTATTCGGTGAACCGCGTAAAAGTATATTGGTCAGTCCCCTTGAACTAGGGGGACTTGCATCTCGTTACGTTTGCAAGGTAGCGGGCTACTCGTTGCGAGTGCCCCATGCTCGGTTTCCACGCACGTTGCGCCAGCCGTGGCATGATGGCGGTTTGCCTGCCGAAACATGGCAGTATGAAAAGGAGAGTTGCATGAACGCCCGTATACCCCCCACCGTGCTCGATGCTGCCCATACCCTGAGCCAGGTCAGCGCGTTGTGGGATGCCGAAATCGTCCCCCAGTTGCAGGACTACATCCGTATCCCCGCCAAATCCCCCATGTTCGACGCCGCGTGGGAGGCCAATGGTTACCTCGACACGGTAGTGCGCAACACCGCCACCTGGATCGAAGCCCAAAAGGTCAGCGGCCTGGTGCTGGAAGTCATCCGCCTGCCCGGGCGCACACCGGTGCTGTATTTTGAAGTGCCGGCCACCAAGGTCGGGTCCACCCAGACCGTGCTGATGTACGGCCACCTGGACAAACAACCCGAGTTCTCCGGCTGGCGCAATGACCTGGGGCCCTGGACCCCCAAGATTGATGACGGCAAGTTGTATGGTCGCGGTGGTGCCGACGATGGATACGCCGCCTACGCTGCCATAGCCGCCATCCAGACCCTCAAAACGCAGAACGCACCCCACCCCCGCATCGTCGGCCTGATCGAAAGCTGCGAAGAAAGCGGCTCCTACGATTTGCTGCCCTACATCGACGCATTGAAACCCCGCCTGGGTGATGTAGGTTTGGTGGTGTGTCTGGATTCGGGTGCCGGCAATTACGACCAGTTGTGGCTGACCAGCAGCCTGCGGGGCATGGCCAGCGGTGTGCTCAAGGTCGAGATCCTGACCGAGGGTGTGCACTCGGGTGACGCCAGTGGCCTGGTGCCCTCCAGCTTTCGCATCATGCGCCAGGTGCTGGACCGTTTGGAGGACAGCGTCACCGGCCGATTGCTGCCGGCCAGCTTCCACTGTGAGGTGCCGGCGGATCGCCTGAACCAAGCCAAAGCTACGGCTGCCATCCTGGGCGACGAAATCTACAAACGTTTCCCATGGGCGCACTACGACTGCGGCGGCTCCACCCAGTTTGCATTGCCCACTACGACGGACCCCCTGCAGGCCCTGCTGAACCGTACCTGGTTGCCCACGCTCAGCGTGACCGGTGCCGATGGCTTCCCCGAGATGAAAAACGCTGGCAATGTGCTGCGCCCCTACACCGCCTTCAAACTGTCGCTGCGCCTGCCACCCTTGGTGGAAGCCGCTGCGGCCGTTCAGGAGCTCAAAGCGCTGCTGGAAGACAACGCACCCTACCAGGCCAAGGTCACGTTCGAAGGCCTGTCCAGCGCTACCGGCTGGAACGCGCCCAGCACCGCGCCGTGGTTTGAGACGGCATTAAACGCCGCCTCACAAACGCACTTTGGCGCGCCCTGTGGCTACATCGGCCAGGGCGGCACCATCCCGCTGATGAATATGCTGTCTGAAGGTTTCCCTGCTGCGCAGATGATGGTCTGCGGCGTGTTGGGCCCCAAGAGCAATGCACACGGCCCCAATGAGTTCCTGCACATTCCCTATGCCAAGAAACTGACTGCTGCTGTGGCCCAGGTCATCGCACAGTTCCCTTGATATCGATACCCCACAAGCCGCAAAGCACCCTCGCATGACCACGGAATCCACACTTTCTACATTCACCGCCACGGACGGTAACAACGTCATGGTGCAGGACTGGCTTCTGGACCCCAGCGCAAAACTGCGCGGTGTTGTTATCGTGGTCCACGGACTGGGCGAACATGCCGGTCGTTACGACCATGTCGCGCGGCAACTCAACACCTGGGGTTTTGCGGTGCGGGGTTATGACCAATGCGGCCACGGCGAATCCCATGGCGCACGCGGCGGTTTGCCCAGCGACACCCGGCTGCTCGATGACCTGGCCGATATTGTGGACAGCACGCGTGCCCGCACGCCGAAGGGCGCGCCGCTGATTTTGTTGGGCCACAGCATGGGTGGTTTGGTGGTGGGGCGGTTTGTGTCTCTGGGCCTGCGCAAGGTCGACGGCCTGGTGATGTCTTCCCCCGCGCTGGACGCGGGCATGAACGCCTTCCAGAAGTTTTTGGTGTCCGTGTTGCCCAAGATCGCACCCGATCTGCGGGTGGGCAACGGTGTCAAGCCGCAATTCGTGTCACACGACCCCGCCGTGGTCGCCGCTTACAAGGCCGACCCACTGGTGCACGACCGCATCTCGGCCCGCCTGGCGCGTTTCATTGCCGAGGCCGGTCCCCAAACCCTGGCGCTGGCGCCGCAGTGGAAGGTGCCAACGCTGCTGATGTATGCCGGCGACGACCGCTTGCTGAACGCCGATGGCAGTCGCGCCTTTGCATCTGCTGCACCCAAGAATGTGGTGACGTCGCAATGCTTCGACGGCCTATACCACGAGATATTCAACGAGCTGGATGCAAAGCCGGTGTTTGCGGCACTCAAGCAGTGGTTGGACCAGCGGTTCTGAGCACCATCCCCCGATTCACTCCGCGGCTAGTGGTTAAGAGAGAAAACGGCCGGTAGCCCCCGTGAAATATCGATTGTTTGCTACCAATATTGATAGATACATTGCTCTCCATTTGGGCCTGGCCCATGCACTCTCTTGTTCCCATGCGTACTTTTTTGTTCTTAGTGGCCGTGTTGATGAGTCAACCCGTTTTTTCGGCTAGCAGCTGGATTGATATTGAGAAGCTGCCGAATGTACGGGTAGCGACCCAAAAAGAAATTGCCGGCTTTCGGAAAGCCTACGCAAAGTCATCAGGTGGGTACAACTTGGAGCAAGACGACGTGCGTGTCCTTGTGCACGAGGGAAACCTGACCGCGGCGCAGTCGGTGGTATCGGGCGACATCGTGATTGTGAAAGGTGACTTGAAAATCACCGGAAACTACCACGACTACATGGGCAACGGCATTGGCGTATTGTTTGTGGATGGCACGATGGAGGTTGACAATCTCTACAGTTGGGGTGCGATACACATTGGTAAAGACCTGCGCGCTAAAGGTGTGGTTCTGACCGTGTACAACGATTTCACTTTTGAGGTCGGCGGTCGAGTGAGTGCCCGCGCAGTCATTGTCAGTGACAAATCCAGTATGTTTAAAGTGCAAGGTGAGGTGGCCCAGATCGGTGAGCAAGCCAGCGCGGACGAACACGCATTGGCCTTGCGTGTCTTGCGGCCCGAGCTGTTTACCAACACGCGCCATTTTGATGAGTTTCCATACGATTCGCCATTGCTGGACTTTGATGACGAGATGGGCAGAAAGTACATCAGTGAGGGCAAATCGCTGTTGCGGGACAAGCCGGCCGCGCCCGCCTTGATGGGTCAACTCAAACAAGCCGTGGCAGAAAAAACCACCACCGCCACCTTGAAGACCTTGATAGGTGAAGACGCACTTCTTGCGCAAGTGATCGCGGCCAGGCCCGACAAAAAAGCGGCGCTGTTTGAGCCGCTGTTTGCAACGAATGACCCGGTGGTGCGCGAGTGGCTGACAGTGGCTCATCCGAGCCGTATGCTCAGCAAAATTCAAGACAGTGAGATGACGGAGGCCGTCGCTACGCAGCTCGTGAAAAACGATCTCGATGACGCGACAGTCACCCGCTTGGCAAGATCAGCGCGCCCCGCTGTGCGTGCAACACTGGCACAAGTTAAGGCACTCGATCGCAAATGGGTCAACCAGCTGGCCAACGACGGCGACGAAAAAGTACGCTACCAGATCATTCACAACCATGCCGACCGGCTTGACGACAGTGCGATCGAGAAACGTCTCACTGATGTGCCCACAGTGCTTGGTGCGCTGGTGCAGGCGCCATTGACCGCCGAGCAGCTGAATAAGGTGTTGCCAAAGCTAGACAAAGCTGGCGTGGATTCGCTGACCACGAGTCTTAGCGCTTGGCGCGTAGGCGATGCGGCCACAAAACTGTCGAGCGCTGAAATTGACGACTTCGCGCTAAAGCTGCTCGCCGATCCACGCAATACCAGCAATGTTAGTAGAGACGTGGCATTTTTAGCACTCAGCGGCAAGGCGCAAGTGGCGAATTTTGATGCGCAAATCAACAACAAGAAAGTTAGCGTGGATAGCATTGCGCGGTCAACGCACAGCGTGGCCGTGCTCAACAAGATCATTGCTTTTAGCGATCACCAGAAGGTGAACATTCCAGAGAACATCTCCAATAACCCCCGCCTTACTTTGGCCATGCAGCGCCTGATATTTGATCGAGGGATGAAGGCCAATCCTAAAAGTGAAGTGCGTAACAACCCATCTAAAACGCTTGAAGATTTGCTGGGTGAAGAGCATGTGGCACCTGAGATTATTGGACTGGCATTGACTGAGATGCTGAAAAGCGGGCGTTTTTTGAGTCCAATGTCTCACTACAAGGCTTATTCGCCAGAGCAAATCAAGCGGCTTTCCAATCACTTCCGTGGCAGTGAAGACTGGGCCTTGTCGCTGTTGTTGCAGCCGAGGATTCAAGCTGATGAGCTACTGCCAAGCCTTGCGCGTTGGTACTCCGATAAAGACGTGCAACGTGAACTCAAGCGAATGGCCGGTCTCAGCGGAGAGGCTCTTTTTCGCGCACTCGCAAGCGCAAGTTCTGAAGATTTGCGTGAGGCGGCTGCACGCAATGTGGCGACGCCCGTTGACGTGCTCACTAAGCTCGCCAAAGATAGCGAACGCGATGTCGCTTGGGTAGCGCAGACGAATCCAAAATTACCAATAAATTTACGCGTGCAGTTTGCCATTGGGCTTGGTGGCGAGGAGATAAAACACTTTGGGTTTACCAAGCCAGAACTTAAGTCATTAATCGCAAAGCTACCTGACGGCGATCGGACACGACTCATTGCAGAGCGTGAGATTCGTAAAATGGACGTGGCAGAGCGGGAGAAGTAGGCATGGCAGATGCAATGGAAGGTCAAACCGCGGCGAGTGCGGGGCTGATTGCCGCGTTTGAGATCGGTGCTGCTGGACCTCGCCCAACGTTCTCTCGATCTTGAAAACGCTACATCGGTCTCCAAAGAGCTAGGCCCGGCCGCTTGGAATAGTGCCTACGAACAACTCGTCACCCGTCTGGCGGGGCAAGGCAAGAAAGGCATGGCTGTTGCACTACTGGTCAATGGCACCTGCCGCATGGCAGGGGCGGGTACAGAAGTGGGCTGAGTGGGAGGCTTTAGCCTATATCTAGCAGTTGCCATGGCGCAAAACCCTGCAATAATGACGGCCGTTTGGTTCAATATGCGATCCGTCGCTGTTGTGCCAAGCAGAATAATATATCGATCACCATCAAACAAAATCAAGGAGTAACTGTCATGAAGATTTATCTGAAAATATTTTTCGTATCTTTTCTATTTTTATGTCAATCGGCGCATGCATGGAGCATAGCGGAATTTTACTATTCATTGAACCCCTATAGCGTTTTACCGCTAGCAACTGGCTCCAATCCGGTAGTCAACAATGGTGGGGCAACACATCCCACCAATGGCGGGTATTTTCTTGCCAATTATCTGGTGCCAAATGGATGGTCTTTTAAGCCCTTGTCCCCAAACTATTGGAGTGGTGCCAACTGGACCGGCCTTGAGCCGGCGGATAGATCAGACAAGTCGCAACAAGGTGTCGCATCGACTGGCAATATGCCGTCGTATGGAAACAGCGTTGTTCAACTGGAGGGTCAAAATATTGGAATGCAGCTAAACACCTGGGGTCTTAAGCGACCGGATCCTCAAATAACAACAGCATCTTTACAATTTGCAACACAATTCCCCCCTGGGAGAAAACCTTGGACAAACCCAGACAGTCAGTTGTGTATGAATGCAATAGTGGATTTACATAGCTGGTATGGAAACGGTGTTCAGGCGTTGATGACTGTGCAATTTCGCAACTCAAATAATGCCAACGATTTCTTTTTTATAAACGTCCATATGCTGGATACAGATCCTGGCAATTCTTTGAAGGACGAAATACAATTCGACAATCCAGCGGATACTGGTGGACCAATAGCACATACATTTACTCAAACGAATAACGCACAAAATCCACTCATAAAGTATTCGAGTCCCATCCCTGGGTATGGTGCAATGTTGGGTCAATATTCAAAGACACCATCAAAGAGCGCAGGCGGAGCATCAAACCCAACACATTATGGATTTTGCACATCAAACGCACAATTTACAACGTTGCTAAAGGATATTAATGTGTTCATTAAGAAATATAATGCGAATGAAATGACAAAGACTAACCCACGCCTACACGCTTTATTCTCTTCTGAAAATCCGTCCGACTACCAGTTGGTATCGGCGTTAATCAGCCCAGAGATTGCAGGTGAAGGAAACGCGGGGCTCAGCGTCAGCGCAATGAATGTATATCGAATGCTTCCATAGACGTGATAGAACGTAAGCGATCAATTCACCACGTCCATGCGTGAATCAAAGAATGATGATTCGGGGTGGATATGTTCACCGACTGCTTAGTCGGTGAGCATTGCAATAGCCCACGGCAACAACACCTCGTATTCATCAGCCGTTTGGGGCACGGGCAGACGTATTTGAAGCGTTGCTGTCGCGTCGGCTAGGCATACGCGCCGGGTTTGGTGCGGGGTTTGGCCCATTGGCCGTGCCCCTTAAGTTCGACACTTCCAGCACGTAGTGTCTATTTCATTGAATACGGCTTCAATCCGCAGACTACAAAGCACGCTTCACGAGGTCTTGTGGGGTCGTCGGAGCCAACTCCAATGCGGCAAACAACGACTTCTGAGCTGGCGTCATTTCACTTGACTTTGGTCAGTCGCATGGCCTGGACGGGTACAGAAAGTGGGTTGAGTGGGAGGCTTTAGCCTATATCCAGCAATTGCCGCACAAAATAGGGGGCAACGATTCACATCGCGCACAAAGCCTCGGGAGTTGCCACCGACGATGCCACGCTGCGCGCGATGGCCGCCGCGAGGCTGCCAGTGAGCCGGCGCGCGCCTTGCGCAACTGCGTCCATGCCGGCGGCGTCCACCGGCTCGCTGAGACTCAGCTGGCACACCGTGGCGCGGGTCTCGTCCGTACGGCGAATGGTCCAGCTGAAGTTGCCGTCGATGCGCCAACCTTCGGTTGCATCGAACTGCCGTACCTGCACAGCGATACGGTAGACCGGTGTGGTTGCCTGCCTGCCGCCCTTGGTGATGTCGATCGCTCCGAGCCGCGTGGCCACGCCGCTGGCCAAGGCATCGCGTAGCTCATTCTCGAAGGAAGATGCCCAGCGGTGTTGCTCCAGCACATCGACCTGGGCGCTGCTGGCGCCACCCTGCTGCTGGCGCACCACCATCTGCGGGCGTGCCAAGCGCTCGGGCACCGCAACGGGTGCCATGTCCAGGTAGACCGGTACCGCGTCTTTAGAAGCGGGTGTCGGGGTGGGCAATCCGCTGTCTGCCAGCGTATAGTACAGCGTAGGCTTGCCGGCACAGCCTGCGATCAACAGGGCGGCGAGCGTGATGGCAGCGATTGGAGCGATTGCAACATGCAGCTTCATTTTTTGTCTTCCGGTTTCCCGCGCAGCAGCGACTCGGGGTGGCGTTCGAGGTAGTCGGTCAGTATGCGCAGCGAGCCTGCAGCGCGTGTCAGTTCTTGCAGGGTCTGGCGCAAGTCCAGTTGCAGCGGCGAATCTTCGGCGAGGGTGCGGTCGGCGGTGTTCACCGTCTTGCGCACATCTTTCATGGCGGCCGCGAGTTCAGGCGTGACGGTGCTGTCGATGTTGCGCGCCGCCGACTCGGCACTCGTCAGCGTCTTGTTGAGTGTGGCAAGTGTCGTGCGCAGGTCGGCTGCGATCTCTTCATACGGCACCTTGTTGAGCTTGCTGGCGATCTCCTGCACCTGCGATTGGATTTCATCCAGGCTATTGGGCACCGTCGGCAATTCGATGAGGGCCTGGGTCGTGTCGACTTTGACTTGCGGTGATTTCGGGAAGAAGTCCAGCGCGACGTAGACCTGTCCGGTCAACAAGTTGCCGTTGCGCAGCTGAGCGCGCAGCCCCTTGCCGATCAGATACTGCAAGCGCTGCTGCTGCGTGACCGTCGATACCCGGCCCGGCTCACCGGCCTTGCGGCGCAAACGGTCGGAGTAGACCTGCACCAACACCGGCATACGGAAATCTCGCTCGGCACGATCAAACTCGACGCCAATCGACTTGACCTCGCCGATCACAACACCGCGAAAGTCCACCGCGGCGCCGGGCGAGAGGCCGCGCAGCGACTGGTTGAAATACAGCAGCAGGGTCTGGGCCGGGCCGTCGGGCTCCTTCATCGCAGTGGCCTCATCCACGCCCAGGCTGAACACCGTGTTTTCCTTTGCGATCGGCCCCATCACGTCATCGGGCGACTGGAATGCGATGCCCCCAAGCAATATGGTTGCCAGTGACTGGGTCCGCAGCGTGAAGCCGCTGGCGCTGAGTTGCGCGTCGATGCCGCTGGCCTGCCAGAAACGTGTATTGGCACCGACGAACTTGTCATAAGGAGCGTTGACGAACACGCGCAGGGTCACACCCCGGCCATCACCATCCAGTTCGAAAGCTGCCACCTGCCCGACTTTGATGCGTCGGAAGTAGACCGGCGAGCCTATATCGAGCGAGCCAATGTCTTTGGCTCGCAATAGGAATTGTTGCCCGGATGAATCGCGCGTCACGATGGGAGGTACTTCGAGGCCCATGAATTCACGCTTGGTTTCCTCCGACACACCTGCGTCGGCACCAATGTAAGCGCCCGACAATAGGGTGCCGAGCCCAGAAATGCCCGAGGTGTCAAGCCGAGGGCGCACCACCCAGAAACGCGTGTCTTCGGCGGTGAAGCTGCTCGCCTCTTTCTTGAGCTGCACGGTGACGTTGACCGTCAGGCGGTCTGGTGCCAGCGTGATGCCCTGCACGGTGCCGATCTGCACCTCCTTGTATTTGACGGCAGTCTTGCCCGCTTCGAGTCCATCGGCCGACTTAAAGCTCAGCGTGATCTCCGGGCCGCGGTCGAGCAGCAGCTTGGCGACCAGCGTGATGCCGACCAGTGCGGCAACGATAGGGATAAGCCAGATCAGCGACGGCAGCCAGTCGCGACGGCGTTCCACGGTTGGCGCGGGAAGCTGTGGCGCGGGCAACGGCTCGGCCGAAGGGTTTTGTTCGTCACTCATGCAGGTTTTGTCTCAGCAGTTGGTTCGGACAACACTTTGGATGTGGCGGGTGTGTCGGGGTCAGGGGTGTCCCAGATCAGTTTAGGGTCGAACGACAGCGATGCCATCATGGTCAACACCACGACCCCGCCGAACGCCCCAATTCCTACGCCCGCAGTGACCAGTGCAAATCCTTGGATCTGAACCAATCCAGTCAGCAGCGAAACTACAAATACGTCGAGCATGGACCAGCGGCCGATGATTTCTATCATGCGATACAGCTTAACGCGCTCGGGCTGCCGCCAGGCACTGCGCCGCTGCACGGAGATTAGCAGAATCATTAGCACTGACAACTTGAACAGCGGCACCAAAAAACTTGCGATGAAGACAATGGCCGCCAGTCCGTAGGCGCCCGACACCCAGAAAAAGATCACCCCGCTCAAGATGGTGTCTTGCTGCGTACCGAAGAAGCTTTTGGTGATCATCACCGGCAGCAAGTTGGCGGGGATATAAAGGATGCACGCCGCGATCAGTAAGGCCCACGTGCGGTTGAGGCTGTCTGGCTTACGCGTGTGCAGCCGCGTACCGCAGACTCCGCAAGGCTCGCCGTCCTTCGCGTCGCGCCACACCGCCGCACAGTGCGGGCATGCCTCCAGACCCAGCGCCGCCGCGGTGACAACCGGGACTACGTCTTGGGGTGACACGTGAAAGAATGGGTGCTTCAATCGACTTCCTTTCCTGTCGTGTCGAACGCCATTTCCCAGAAGCCGCGCGGATTGAACGACAGTACCGCCGACAACAGCACGGTGAGTACCATGAAGGCATACAGGGCCGGCCCTGGCAGAACGGTTGCCATGCTGGAGAGCTTGACGATGGCGACCAAAACGCCGAGTAGAAAAACCTCGATCATCCCCCAGGGCCGCAGCGTCTGCATGGCCCGCACGAGCGTCGCAAAGCCGGCAGGCCGGCGCCGGCGGGCCAGCGGCACGAGCAGGTAAACCAGAATGCACAGTTGCAGCAGGGGGAACAGCAGCGTCGTTGCAAGCAGCAGCAGCGCAACGAGCGATTTGCCCTCGGTACCAAGCGCTACCACGGCGCCCACCAACGTGGTCTGGCTGCGAAGACCTTGCATTTCCATTTCGACAATCGGAAAACCGTTTGCTATGGCGAACATGACCAAGCTCGCGACGGTTAGCGGCAGGATGCGCCGCCGCTGTTCGCCATTGTGGCGGTCGAGTTCGGAATTGCACCGCGGGCAGCGCGCCACATCACGGGGTCGCAATGTCGGACGGCTGTAGACCGCGTCGCAGCCTTCACAAACGATGGTGTCCGCCACCCGCTCCATGGTCAGCTCCGGCTCCCTGCGCCGCGTTGCGCCGCAAACCATACCAGCGTTCCAGCCGTCAATAGCACCGGCACCAGAGAGCCCCAGTTCAATAGACTCCAGCCCTGCGTCGTGACCAGGGCACCGGATGCCAATGAGGTGATAGCGAGAACCGCAAACACGCAAAAATTGATAGCCGCCTGGGCCCGATCTTTTTCTTCTGGCCGGTAGGCGTTCAATGCGAGCGCTGTGCTGCCGGTAAAAATAAAATTCCAGCCAACACCCAGCAGGAACAGGGCGATGGTGAACTGGTGCAGTTCCACGCCCGATAGGGCGATGGCAATGCACGCCATATTGAGCAACACGCCGACGCCCATCACGGTTAGCGTACCGAAACGCTTGATCCAGCCGCCGGTGAAAAAGCCCGGTGCGAACATGCCAATCACATGCCACTCCAGCACAAACGCCGCATCGTCAAACGACAGGCCGCATTGCTGCATAGCCAACGGCGTGGCGGCCATCAGCAGGTTCATGACACCATAGCCCAATGCAGCGCTGGCGCAGGCGACGATGAATACTGGTTGGCGCATGATGACGGCCAGCGGCCGTCCGCCATCCTGACCCTTCGGTGCTACGACGTGATGTGGAAAGCGCACAAAGGCCATCAGCACCATGGCCAACAAGGCCACGATGGCCAATACTACATAGGCACCCGCAAAGGGCACTTCCAACAAACCGCGCGTGCGCGCTGCCAGATTGGGACCGGCAATCGCGCCAATCAGCCCACCTGCCAAAACCAGTGATACGGCACGTTCACGCTGCGGTGCAAGCACCAGTTCGGCAGCGGCAAAACGGTACAGCTGGCCGTTGGCACTGTAATAACCCGCAACCACGGTGGCAGCCACTAGCACCCAGAAATTCTTGTCGAGCACGGCCCAGGCAGCGACACAGGCCGAAGCAAAAGCGACCATCAGACCCATCTGAAAAGATACACGCCGCCCAAAGCGCGATTGTGTGTGCGCCACAAGTGGCGTGCTCAGCGCACCGCCCACCACATAGGCCATGACGGGTAGGGTTGCCATCCAGCCAAAGGGTGCCAGGCTTAAGCCCACCAGGCCGTTGATGGCTATGAAGGCGACGTTATTGGTGAGGAAAAGCCCCTGGCACAGGGCCAGCAGCCAGAGATTGCGGTTCATGCGCCCCAGTGTACGGGGGCGCAACTGCCAGCCCGCGTCTGCCGGGCTGGTCAGAGGGGGTATTGCCTACTTAGGCAGCGACAGCCCTGCGTGGTGTGGTTTTTTTAGCCACTGTTTTCTTGGCTGCGACGGGAGCCGCCACGGCCTTCTTGGCTGGTGCTTTTTTGGCAACCGGTTTGGCAGCAGTTTTGGCGACTGTGAGCTTTTTGGCTGGAGCAGCAGTAGCTTTTTTGGTAGCCGTATTAGCCGGCGCCTTGGCCGCAGCTTTTGTGGGAGCCTTCGCGGGTGTTTTGGCCGCAGGTGCTTTCACCGCCGCGGATTTGCTGGTCTTGGCGCCACCGCTGTCTTTCCACGTCAACCGCGCCTTCTTGGCACGGGCCACAACCTTGGCAATGTCTTCATCCGAGAACACGCCGTTGACGCCGGAAATGGCCGCCAGCTTCATGCCGTGTTTGAGGCCAAGCTTGTAGATTTCCTTGACCTTTTCCCACTCGGTGTCGCGACCGACGGTGAACACTTCGAAGCGGCCTTCCAGCGCCAACACAATGGTTTCGGCCAGGCAGGCGTAGACCACATTCGGTGGCAGGCCGATGCTCTTCAGACCCTTGACCTTGGTCGGCAGATCAATTTCACCAGACTCAATAACCAGCACGTCAGGGCGCTTGGCCACGTCACTTGCAGGCAGGTCCAGCGGACGCGCCACGTCGGTGATGACACAACCCGGCTTGACACGCATGATGTCCAGAATCTCCTTACCAGCGCCCGAGGTCGACGTAACGATCATGTCCATGTCGGCCAACAGGTCGTTGTAATCAATCGTCGTGAAGACCTTGGCGTCTGGCGTTTCCTTCAGGATGGAGGCCTTCAGCTCGTCGAGCTTGCTCAGCGTGCGGCCGGCCAGATAGACCTCGTCAAACGACATGGCCAGCAGGCGTGCGCTGACCGAGCCGATGGAGCCGGATGCGCCAATGACCATGGTCTTTGCGGCAACCTTCTTGTTGTGGGTGTTGACCTTTAGCAGGCCCATGCGGCGCATGGCGTCCGCCGCGGCCCACAGCGCACCCGATGCGGAGTAACTGTTGCCGGTGGTGATGGGCAGGCTGGAGCGCCGTGCTACGGTGACACCCGCATCGCCCACCACCTTGGTGAAGGCACCCAGGCCCATGATTTGTGCACCCATCTTCTCGGCAATCTTGGAGGCCTGCAACAAACGGCGGTAGGTGAACTCGGGGCTGCGCGACAGCATTTCCTTCGGCGTACCGCCCACGCTGATCAACCAGCCTTCGGCCTCGGCCCCGCTGGGCGAGACGATGTTGCTCATCTTGCAATACACCATGGGTGGCATATGGGCGGCAAAGGTTTCGACCTTGTCCATCACAAACTTGGGCGTGGATTTGGGGATGGGGAAGGCGTTGCGGATGTAGTTTTGGCTCAGGGGGTGGATCACAAACGCAAAACGGCGGATGTTGCGGAACTTGCCCGTGGGGTGCAGCAGGCGTGGCTTGATGTCCAGCTCGTTGAGGATTTCGTCAAAATCGTCGTCCGACACTTCTTCCTGCGGCTTCTCCAACTTGGCCAGGATCATGGCCTCAATGGTATTGATACCCACCACTTCCGGGAACAGCTTGGGTGACACATCGATCACCAGGTTGACCTTGCACTTGGTGAAGAAGGCCAGACGCTCATCGTCCACCGCCGAGGTGATGATGGTCTTGCCCTCCAGGTTGGTGGCATTGCTGACCGCCTTGAGTTCGGCAAAGGTGCCAACAATGACGTGGGACTTGGCCACCACGTCCGCGACCATGCGGTTCTTGAAGCCGGCCATCGCCGCTTCCAACATCTGGCCCGATTTGCCCGACAGCATGTAGTTGCTACCCTTGGCATACAGCTCCAGTTGGTCTAACGAACCCAGCATGGTGGGTGCACCGGTCTGGAACAGTGCGTCGGCAAAACTCAGGTTCTTGGTGTAGTCGGACATGGCAACCGCCATGTCGTAGTTGCGCATGCCCGATAGGAACAATACGAGGTTGTTGTTGAAATAGTGGCCCAGCTCCTTTTGCACGAAACGCACCGCGCGCACCTGCAGCATGCGGCGCAGCGTGGCGCCGGTGGTCACCGGCACGCGGGTCACCACGTTGGTCAATCGCTGGGTCTCTTTGTTGATGACGGTACGCAGACCCACCTGGTAATGGTCAGGGATCTCGCCGAGGCCAATGGCATCGGCCGTGGCCTGCTGGCGACGCATCAGCTCCCAGGCCTTGCCCGTGTCCTGGTCCGCACCCATGCGGCGTACCGAGAAGGATTGGCCCAAAAACTGGGTCTTGAATTCGAAATCCTGCTTGGACGAACCCAGTGTCACTGTTACTACTTTTTTCATCAACCGCTCCTCGTATCTCGTTATAACTAGACCGTCTTAATTACTTGGAGGCCGCAGCCTTCTTGCTCTTCTTCGCTGGGGCTGCTGTCGTGGCCTTGGGTGGCAGCGCCTTGCGGATCAGATCTTCACACACTTCCTGCGACATGTAACGTGGCACCGGGTAGCCGGTGTGGGCTTCCCAACACGCGGCCTTGGCCAGTGCGGGAATGTCGGATTCTTTTAATGCTGCCAGGAAGGTGGGGATGCCCAGATCGCGGTTGAGCTGGTCCACCGCATCCAGGAACTTTTGCGCCAGCGTGTCCGCATCTTCATCCTCAGTGCCGATCTTGGCCGCGACTGCAAGCAAGGCCAGCCGGTCGACGATGGCCGGATGGGAATACTTCAGCACAAAGGGCAGCATGATGGCATTGGCCAGGCCGTGGGGCGTGTGGTACAGGCCGCCAAACTGGTGGGCGATGGCATGTACATAACCTACGTTGGCACGCGTGAATGCAAAGCCGGCATAGGTGGAGGCCAGCGACATCTTCTCGCGTGCTTCCAGATTCTTGCCGTCGGTGTAGGCCGTGCGCAGGTTCTCGAAGATCAGCCCGACCGCAGACAGCGCCATGCCATCCGAGTACGGTGTGGTCCATTTGCCGACAAAGGCTTCAATCGCATGCGTCAGCGCGTCAATGCCCGTGGCAGCGGTGATGTGGGGCGGCAGGCCGGTCATCAGCGACGGGTCCAGCGCGGCCATCTTGGGCACCATGCGCGGGTCGACGATGACCAGTTTCTTGTGGTTGACCGGGTCGGAGATCACGGCGGCTACCGTCACTTCAGAGCCGGTGCCGGCCGTGGTGGGCACGGCGTAAATCTTGACCGGTGTGCGCAGGCCCTTGAGGTAGCCCGCCAGCTGGTTCAGCGGCTTGGGGTTGGATGCGGCCACGGCAATCGCCTTGGAGGCATCCATCGACGAACCACCACCAAAGGCAACGATGGCGTCGCAGCCCTGGTCCTTGTAGAAATCGATGCCCTTTTGCACCAGCGGAATCGGTGCGTCGGGGGTGATCTCGTCAAACACGACAAACTGCGCGCCACCGGCGGTCAATGCATCGGTCAGCCCATTGAGCAGACCCAGCTTGGAAATGATGCTGTCGGTGACGATCAGGATCTTGCGGTGCCCAAAACCGGCGATGGCCTGGCCGAGGCGGCCGCTGGAGCCGGGGCCCACGAGCAGCGTGGGTTGGGGGATGGGGATGAAGCGGGTCAGCAGGCCTGCCCCCTTCATCAGTGCGCCCAGACCTGTGGAACGAACGGTGTTGCGCATCGATTCGGATATCAAGAAATGTCTCCTGCAAATGGGCCAAAGGCGTCACTGTAGTATGCCCATGCATGCAAGAGTTGGGGCGCCAACCTAGACGCGTACAAACCCTGATGCGCTATCAGACGGCTATTGCAGCAGGCTCCCAGATACCCGTGGCTGCAGTCGCCTTGCAATAGTCCGCAAAGTCGCGTGGCGCACGGCCCAATGCCTCTTGTACGCCGGTGGCCAGGCCGGCGTTGCGCCCATCAAACACCTCCTCGCACAGGGCAGTGAAGATGTTCGCCAGATCGGGGCCTACCGCAGGTGTCATCTCGGCACGGAACGCGTCAAGGCTCAGCGGCACATACTGCACGGTCCGTCCGATAGCGGCTGACAGTTCTGCGGCGGCCTGTGCAAAGTTGAGCAGGCGGGGTCCCGTCAATTCATACACACGGCCCTGATGGTGTGGCTCTGTCAGCGCGGCCACTGCTACATCGGCAATGTCATCCACGTCCAGGAACGGCTCCTGTACGTTGCCAGCGGGCAGTGCGACCACACCTTCCAACACCGGGTGCAGCAAATGGCCTTCGCTGAAGTTCTGTGAAAACCAGCTGGCGCGCAAGATCGTGTGGCGCAGGCCACTGGCTTGCACCTTGGCTTCGCAACGCTGGGCATGGATTTCATTGCGGCCCGACAACAGCACTACATGCTGCACACCGGCGCGTGTTGCAGCCTGCGCCAGCGCCTCAATTTTCTCAGGCGCACCGGGGAAGGCCAATTCGGGTGCGTAGGCAATATAGGCGCTGCGCACCCCGTCCAGCGCAGCGGCCCAGGTCGCGGGTTGGTCCCAGTCAAACGGGATGGCGGATTGGCGTGCGCCATCACGCACGGTGTGGCCCAGGGCACGCAGTTTTTGCGCGATGCGCCGGCCGGTTTTTCCGGTTGAGCCAATGACCAGGATAGGTGTGTTTTGCATGGAAGTCCTTTAAGTGGTTGTGGTGTGCATCCAGTTTATGAAGACATACAGAGATCATCAATAACAGAAAATCCGCATTTCTTTGCTGAAAGTCCAATTGTTTAGATGATTGGCAGAAGCAGCGCACAATATCCAACCATGGCAACCGTCCCCGTCCACACCCCCGACCTGCTGGGTGAAGCCTTGCACCTGCTGCGGCTGAACGGCACCTTGTATTGCCGCTCCGAACTCAGTGCACCCTGGGCCATCGACATGCCGCCGATAGAGGGCTGCATGATGTTCCACATCATCACCGCCGGCCATGGCTGGCTGGAGGTAGCCGGTGGCGAACCGCGTTTGCTGCAACCGGGCAGCCTCACCCTGATCCCCCACGGCGCAGGGCACCGCATCCACAGTGGCGGGGAAACACCTGCCAAAGGGCTTTTCGACATACCGGTAGAACAAGTGAGTGATCGGTATGAGGTGCTGCGCTACGGCGGCGGTGGCGCGATGACCCATGCCATGTGTGGTGTTGTCCGCTTCGACCATGTGGCGGCACAACGCCTGATTGCCCACCTGCCCACCGTCTTGCAGGTCGACACCTGGAGCGAGGACGATGCCAGCTGGTTGCAAAGCACGCTGCGCTTCATCGCCAAAGAGGCGGGGGCATCCCGCCCTGGCGGCGAAACCGTGATCACCCGCCTGGCGGACATTCTGGTCATACAGGCCCTGCGCGTGTGGCTGGACACCGCACCCGAGGCCCAGAAGGGCTGGCTGGCAGCCCTGCGCGACCCACATATCGGAAAAGCGCTGTCTCTGATGCACCGCGCACCCGAGCAGGCCTGGACGGTGGATGCGCTGGCGGACAAGGTCGCCATGTCGCGCTCGGCCTTCTCCGCGCGGTTTACCAGTTTGGTCGGTGAGCCGGCCATGCAGTACCTGACCCAGTGGCGCATGCATCTGGCCCGCGCACACCTGCAGCACAGCGCGGAGCCTCTGGGCCAGGTGGCAGAGCGTTTTGGCTACCAGTCGGAGCCCGCGTTTTGCCGGGCGTTCAAGCGGGTGTTTGGTGTTTCGCCCGGCAGTGCACGACAGCCTGCTGAACAACCATCGCTTGCCACTGTGCGCGGCTAGGAGTTGTTAGGGAATGGTTCGGCTATACGAGCAGGCGTGCCAGCGCCGTCAGCGCGGCCGTCTCGGCACGCAAGACACGCAGACCCAGGCTCACGGGCGCAAAACCACGGGCCATGGCCGCAGCCTCTTCCGCTGCACCCAAACCACCCTCCGGTCCTGAGAGAAAAATAGTGTGTTGCGCCCCGTTGCTGGCTCTGAAAGTTTGCAAGGGGCTGGATCCAGCGGCCAGCGATAACAGGCAACGCACATCCGCCCCTGGCGCCGGCAGGGATTGCAGCCAGGTCGTCAGCGTCTTGACCCCATGCACCAGCGGTACCCGGTTGCCACCGCACTGCTCGCAGGATGCAACCGCCACACTCTGCCAGTGCGCAATTTTCTTGTCGGCCCGTTCACCGGACAGGCGCATCACACTGCGTTCCGTCATCAGCGGCTGGATGCTGGCCACGCCCAGCTCGGTGGCCTTTTCCACCAGCCAGTCCATGCGGTCGTTGGCCGGCATGCCCACCGCCAAGTGTACGGTGGCGGTGGATTCGCGTTCGATGGCGCTGTGTGCACCCACGCGTACCTGCACATCGCTGCGGCCCATGTGCGTGATGGTGGCTTCGAATTCGCCAGCCTCACCCGTCACCCCATACCGGCCATTGAATAGCGTGATGGTGTCGCCCGGCTGCAGGCGAAGCACCTGCACATGCCGCGCGGCGCCCGCGGGCAGGTCCAGCGGTGCCTCGCTAACCAGCGGAACAGGGCAGTAGAAACGGGGCATGGAAACGGTTTGCTATGAAATAAGGAGCGTAATGGGTAGTGTGGACGGGGGCTTGAGGCCAGTTTTGCTTAAGTCCTTCCGTAGGCGAAGACATTGGGCACTTCTATGCCCTCTAGGCGTTCTACCAGGCGCAGAAGGGGCTTGAGCTCCATGTAACGCGCGCAGGTGGTACGGATGTAGGCGATGAAACGTGGCGTATCTTCTAGATAACCCGCTTTGCCGTCGCGGATCGACAGGCGCGCAAAAATGCCGGCAATCTTCAGGTGGCGCTGCAGGCCCATCCACTCCACACCCTTGTAGAACTCGCCAAAGTCGTCGCCGACTGGCAAACCAGCCTTGCGGGCTTTAGACCAGTAACGGATGGTGACGTCCAGGCAAAAGTCTTCTTCCCAGCTCAGGAAGGCGTCGCGCAACAGGCTGGCGATGTCGTAGGTGACGGGACCATACACGGCGTCCTGAAAGTCCAATACGCCCAGCCGCGTCGCGGAAGGCTTGCCCAGGGGGGCGGGCTTTGCCGCCGGGCTGCCCCAGGGCAGAACAGCGTCCTCGGAGCGAAGCGAAGACGTGTTGGCGTTCAGCGTTGGGTCTCCATCCAAAACCATCAGGTTCCTGGGCATGAAGTCCCGGTGCATGTAGACGTTCGGCCAGGCCAGGGCACTGTCGGCCAGGGCGGCAAACGACTTGTCCAGCACCTGACGCTGGGCCGTATCCAGCGTGACCTTGCGGTATTCGCCTATGTACCACTGGGGGAACAATTCCAGCTCCCGCATCACAAAAGCCCGGTCATAGGGCGGCAACACACCCTCGCGCGAGGCCAGTTGCCACTGGATCAGTGTCTCCACCGCATCCAGGTACAGGTCCAGCGGGGGCGGAGCATCGGGCTGGATCACATCCTTCATGGTGTGGGTGCCCAGATCGGTCAATAACATGAAGCCGTTCGCCTCGTCCCAGGCAAGCACCTGGGGCACGGTGAGCCCGGCGCCGGCCATCAGCTCGGCGACGGCGACAAAAGGCTTGCACTCACCCTTGTCCGGCGGCGCGTCCATGATGATGCGGCTGGCGGGGCCCCCCTGTGCATGGCTGTCGATCCGTAGGTAACGGCGGAAGCTGGCATCGGCCGAGGCCACGCGCAAACTGTCGGGAACAAGCTGGTGGACCTGCTGGACACTGACGAGCCAGGTGTCAAACAGGGCCTGACGAGAGGGATCGGTCCACGCTGGCGTTTGGGGGGTGGCCGGGGGTGGGGTGCTGGGTATTGGGGTCATGGATAATCCATTCTACAAAGCCACCTAAGATCACCACTTTGGACGCCTTGCGCGCTAAACCTCCTGTTGTTCTCCACCGTCTCCCGTTGATGCTGCCTTCCACCCTCCGTTTGTCGCCATGCGCCAGCTGACCGCGCGTCCGCCCGGCCACTCCTTTGCGATGTCCAAGCTGGTGGTGCTGATGGGCCTGGCCTGCGCCACGGGTGGCTTGCGCGCGCAAACGGCCGAACCGGTGTCGGGTAAGTCGACCGAAGAAGCATTGCAACTCCGGGCCACCGGCCAACTGGAAGAACAGTTGCCGAAAGAGCAGGCCGGCAAGCTTCCCATTTTTGTGCAGGGCGACCGCATGTCCGGCCGCCCGGACCTGGATACCGTCATCGAAGGCGACGTGGTCCTGCGCAAGGCTGGCACCGTGATCCAGGCCGACCGCCTGGAATACGACCAGCCCAACGACCAGGCCAAGGCCAGTGGCAACGTGCGTATCAACCGCAAGGGCGATGTCTTTGAAGGCCCCTCGCTGGAGCTGAAGGTTGATGCCTTTGAAGGTTTTGCGGAGTCGCCGCGTTACCACTTCCTGAAGAACGATGGCCAAGGCCAGGCAGACCGTATCGATTTTGTGGATGAGAGCCATACCATCATCCACAACGCCACTTACACCACCTGCAGGCGCAGGCCCGGCCCCGAATGGTTACCCGACTGGGTGCTGCGCGCATCGCGCATCAGCATGGACAGTGACGAAGACATCGGCATTGCCCAGAACGCAGTGCTCAGTTTCAAGGGATTGCCGCTGCTGCCGATTCCGGTCATCAGTTTCCCGCTGTCCGACAAGCGCAAGTCTGGCCTGCTGCCGCCCACGGTAGGGGTTGGTGCCGACAGTGGCCTGGAGGTGACGCTGCCCTATTACTGGAACATTGCGCCCAACCGCGACGCCACGCTGACGCCCACCATCATGTCGCGCCGGGGCGTGGACCTGGGTGCGGAATTCCGCTACCTGGAGCCCAGCTATACCGGTGTGGCACGCGCCAACTACATGCCCGGAGACAAGCTGACCGACACCGACCGTTGGAGTCTGTCGTTTATGCACCAAGGTCTGTTGGACACGGCACTGGGCCCGGTCGGACTGGAGGCCAATATCAACCGCGTCAGTGATGACGCCTATTGGCGGGATTTCACCCGCACCGGCGCGACCGCCAATGCCATCACCAATGCCAGCGCCAGCGTGGGGGTGGCCGCCACCCCGCGCCTGTTGCCATCCAGTCTGTCGGCCACCTGGGGACTGGGCGCGTTCTCCAGCGCCGTGCGGGTGCTGAAGTGGCAAACCCTGCAGGATGTCACCGCCCCCATCAAGCCGCCGTATGACCGTGTTCCGCAGCTGACGGCTCGGTACGCGTTGACCAATGTGCATGGGCTGGACTGGTCCCTAGACGGTGACTTCACCCAATTTGAAGCCGACAGCAGTCGGACGTTGCAACCCAATGCACAGCGCGGGGTGGCCCTGTTGCAGGTCAGCCGCCCCTGGTTGGCGCCTGCAGGTTTTGTGACCCCCAAATTCCAGCTGCATGCCACTGCCTACCAGTTTGACCGCCTCTTGGGCAATGGCTCGCAAACAGCAGACAGCGTGGTGCCCACCTTCAGCCTGGACAGTGGACTGGTGTTCGAACGCGACGCAAGCCTGTTTGGGCGCAAGTTGGTGCAAACGCTGGAGCCAAGGGCCTTCTACGTCTACACGCCCTACCGCAACCAGAGTGCCCAGCCCAATTACGACACGGCGGCCAACGACTTCAACTTCGCCACCATCTTCACGGAAAACGCCTTTGTCGGGCACGACAAGATCTCCGACAACAATTTGCTGACCCTAGGCCTGACCACGCGTTACCTGGACGCCGACACCGGCGGCCAACTGGCCCGTTTTGGTATCGCACAGCGTCTGCGTATTGAGGAACAACGCGTCACCCTGAACCCCACTGATTCACCCGAACAGGCAGGCTTTAGTGACGTGATGCTGGGCGCCTCCGTCAATATGTCTGATCGCTGGGCGCTGGACTCCACCGTGCAGTACAACGGCAAGACAGACCGGTCCATACGCGCTACCGTGGGTGCGCGCTACAGCCCGGGCAATTACCGGGTTGTCAATGCCGCCTACCGCTTTCAGCGTGGTGCCAGCGAGCAGCAAGATGTCAGCGAGCAGGTGGATGTCAGCTGGCAGTGGCCACTCAACAACCTGTGGGGCGACAGTGGTCAGGAACTGGGTGCCGGCCGGGGCCAGGGTGAAGGCCGTTATTACGGCGTGGGGCGCCTGAACTACAGTTTGAACGAACGGCGCCTGGTCGACACGATTTTGGGCGTCGAGTACGATGCGGGCTGCTGGCTGTCGCGGGTGCTGCTGGAACGGACGCAGACCAGCAGCTCCACTGCAGCGACGAAAGTGATGTTTCAGCTGGAATTTGTCGGTTTTACCCGCTTGGGGCTGCTGGGCGGAAACCCCATACAAACCCTGACCCAGAACATCTCGCGCTACCAAAACCTGCGTGATTCGGGCGGCACGACCAGCCGCTTTAGCAACTACGATTGAGAGACCATGAATTTTCGAATTTGGGCAGCACCTGTCCTAGGACTTTTTTGCAGCGTGTTCGCGGCGGGCGCCAGTGCCCAGGCCGTGCAGCAGGCAGACTACATCGTGGCTGTGGTGAACTCCGAGCCCATTACCAATGGCGAAGTGCGCAACGCCCTGCAGCGTTTGCAGGCCGACATAGCGGCCCAGCGCCAGACCGCACCGCCTGTTGAAGAACTGCGGCGCCGGGTGTTGGAGCGGCTGATCAACGAACGTGCGCAGTTACAGGTGGCCCAGGAGGCTGGTTTGCGGGTGGACGAATCCATGGTGGACCAATCCGAGCAGGCCATCGCCCGCCAGAACCAGGTGGATGTAGCCGAGTTGCGGGCCCGTGTGGTCAAGGACGGCATGACGGTTGGCCAGTTCCGCAAACAATTGCGGGACCAATTGTTGCTGTCGCGCCTGCATGAGCAACAGGTCGAAGGCCGCATCCGCATTTCGGACGTCGATATCGACCGTGCACTGGCTGAACAGGCCGGTGGCGGAGACCCCATGGCGCAAGAAGTTAATCTGGGCCATCTGTTGATTGCGGTGCCTGAAAAAGCCACGGGGGAACAGTCCTCAGCCCTCTTGGCCCAGGCGCAAAAAGTGCTGGCTCGCCTGCGCGCTGGCGAAGACTTTGCCGCCCTGGTGCAAGAGTTGTCGGCGGCCGACCGTGCCAACGGTGGCCAGTTGGGTTTGCGCCGGGCAGACCGCTACCCACCCGCCTTTCTGAACGCCACCCAGAACCTGACCATTGGTGGGGTGTCTGACGTCGTTCGCACCGACGCTGGCTTCCACATTTTGAAAGTGCTTGAAAGAAAAGCACCCGCTGCACCGTCCAGGGCAATTACCCAGAGCCGGGCGCGCCACATACTGCTGCGCACCGGCCCTGATTTGACACAGGCTGCAGCCGTCGCCAAGCTGGCCGACTTTAAGCGCCGCATCGACAGCAAAGCGGCAACTTTCGCCGCCCTGGCCCGTGAGCATTCGCAGGATGGCAGCGCGGCCCAAGGTGGCGACCTGGGTTGGGTTGGCCCCGGTGCCTTTGTGCCAGAGTTTGAAGAACCTATGAACCGCTTGGCCGAAGGCCAGGTCAGTCCACCCGTGGTGTCACGTTTTGGTGTGCACCTGATCGAGGTGCTGGAGCGCCGCCGCATCGAAATGAAACCCGAGGAAGTGCGTGAAGCGGTGCGCGCCCAGCTGCGCGCCAGCCGGTATGACGCTGCGTTCACCACCTGGGCGCAAGATGTTCGGGGCAATGCCTTTGTGGAGATGCGTGAGCCACCGCGCTGATATGGCCCCCACGCTCCATCGCTGCGCGGGTCGCTGCCCCCCGAGGGGGGTAATTTGCCTTTGGGCGGCCCGGCGGCAAATTGTGGCCCCGTCGTGCCACCACCGCGCGGGGCGAGACATCCCATGAAACACATTGCACGTAAACGCTTTGGCCAGCACTTTCTGACCGATGGCGGCATCATCGATGCCATCGTGGATGCGATTGCACCCAAACTCGGGCAACGCATGGTGGAGATTGGCCCTGGCCTGGCGGCATTGACCCAGCCCCTTGTGGAGCGCATGGGACATCTGACGGTGATTGAGCTGGACCGCGACCTGGCCCTGCGCCTGCGTTTGCACGGTCAGCTCACCGTTATTGAGTCTGATGTATTAAAAGTGGACTTTGCCCGCGTACAGGCTGAATGGCCTGCTGCGAATTCGGTAGCAAATGCTGTCGATACCAACGGCATTTCGGACAAACTACGGGTTGTTGGCAACCTGCCCTACAACATCTCAACCCCCATCTTGTTCCATTTGCTGGACGCGGTGGACGCCATCGAAGACCAGCACTTTATGCTGCAAAAAGAGGTGATCGACCGCATGGTGGCGCGGCCCGCTACGTCGGCGTTCGGGCGCCTGAGCGTGATGCTGCAGTGGCGTTACGCGATGGAAAACGTGCTCTTGGTGCCGCCTGAAAGTTTTGATCCGCCGCCCCGGGTCAACAGCGCCGTGGTCCGCATGGTGCCGCTGGCGCAACCGCCGGTGCTGGATGTGAAGCTTCTCAGTGAATTGGTACAGGTGGCCTTTAGCCAACGCCGCAAGTTGTTGCGCAATACGCTGGGCCGTTGGCTAGACGAGCAGGGATTCAGCGGAAGCTTTGACGTGCAAAGGCGTGCCGAGGAAGTGCCGGTGCAGGATTACGTGGCGCTAGTGCAGCACCCCAGCTTGGCGAAGGCGGCGGTAATCTGAGAAAACCCTCAAAAAGGACAGACGTAAAAAAGCCCACCAGGTAGTGGGCTTTTTTGTTCTTGGCGGTCAGTCAGTTTAAGCAGCTGCGAGCCAGTATCCCGAATTAAACGGGCTGCTCATGCGCAGCGCCAATGGGGACACGTCCAACAATTTGTCGGTGGGCATTTTCTCGCCCGTTTCGGTGGCCATCTCTATACCTGCAATTGCTGCGGGTTGGGCGATGGTGCCGTTTGCCTCGTTCGCCCGTTCTGCTTGGCTGGTGTGTGCAGAACGGGCTACAGAAAAGAATAGAAGCATCGGAACGGTATCTTCCGGTCCCCCCAATAATCTGCAGTGTCGCGGAAGATGTCGAGCAGTTGCTCGCGCGCTTCTTTGTCAAACTTGGCGTTGGCGGGAATGTGCTCCAGCACGGCAATAAAACCTGGCTGTGGGCCCGACTTGTGCACCGGGTCAGTCATGCTGTCATACAAGGCGTCGAAATTTTTACCGACGTGTGCTGGCAGCTTAAACTGGCTGCCAATCAGGTCCAGCACATCCTGTTTGGTCTGTGCTTCGGCCAAATTGGCGTACAGGAAGTGGTGGCCGAGGCCTTGCGCAGCTTCCTGCAAATCCGGAACCCTAAAGGCCCGTATCGATTGAACGATATTCGTTCTGACTGTTCGAAGTGGCATATCCATTCCCGCTTCACTTTCTTAAAAGGCAAAAAATTCGGTTTACGACACGATCTTGCGAAAACTCGCATAGTGATCGGCCGTGTAGTAACAGGCATCCGGTGCAGTGGCTTGGCCTCCGCACACAATTCGACGGGCTCCCCGGTCACGTGACTGGGGTGTCTTGACGGTGTATTCGTGGTAGTAGCCGCGCCTTGCAGCCGGTAACAACCGCTCGCGGTTGCCAAATACCACTCCGTCTTTCCCGTACGGAAAAGGTCCACCCCGGTGTATCAACTGGTAGGTTTCGATGCCTTGCGGTGGCAATTGGTTCAATGCAACCGTGGCGCTGGCGGGGTTTGTTTCTTTGGCTTGAACAGCCCCCCCAGCTCCGGTTAGCACCAGCAAAACGCTGGTGAACACTAACTCAGCAATACCTCTGCGCAGCATGAAACCTCTCAAGCGACTCCGGGTAAACCCCAAAAATCCAAGAGACGGAGTGTCGCGTATTCCGCACAAAAAAGCAAGACCCTGCTTAAATAGTAAGCAAAGATATTGTAATTTTCTGTGATGTAAGTGTGCGCAAACTTAAACGCTAGGTCTCAGCGGATCGCGTTAGCGTCCGCCACGGTCAGAGCCGTCATATTTACAATGCGACGGACTGTTGTACTGGCAGTAAGTACATGCACCGGTTTGGCCGCACCCAACAGCACGGGGCCAATGGCGATGTTTCCACCGGCGGCGGTTTTCAGCAGGTTGTAAGCGATATTGGCCGCGTCGATATTGGGCAGGACCAGTAGATTGGCATCGCCATGTAAGGTGCTGTTGGGCATCAAGGCTTTGCGGGCGGCCCCGTCCAAAGCCACGTCGCCGTGCATTTCGCCGTCCACCTCCAGCCAGGGCGCTTGCTGCTGCAGCAAGGTCAGGGTCTTGCGCATCTTGATGGCACTGGGCTCGTTGCTGCTGCCGAAATTGGAATGGCTCAGCAAGGCAGCTTTGGGTTTCAAGCCAAAACGCATCATTTCCTCGGCTGCCATCACGGTGATTTCGCACAGTTCTTCCGCCGTCGGGTCGTAGTTGACGTGGGTGTCGACCAGAAACACCTGGCGATTGGGCAACATTAAACCGTTCATGCAGGCGTAAATTTGTACGTCTTGCGGTGTACTGGGGCTGCCACCCTGGCGCTTGCCGATAACCTGGTCGATGTAGTGCAGGTGTATGGCCGTGGTACCCCAAGTGCCGCAGATCAGGCCATCCACGTCACCCTTGTGCAACAGCATGGAACCTATCAGGGTGAGGCGCCGGCGCATTTCGATCTTGGCGACCTGGGCCGTAATCCCCTTGCGCTCCGTCATCTGGTGGTAGGTCTGCCAGAAGTCACGGTAGCGGTGGTCCTGCTCCACGTTGACCACGTTGTAGTCCACGCCCTCTTTCAGGCGCAGGCCAAATTTTTCAACCCGTTCGGCAATCACACTGGGGCGGCCAATCAGAGTGGGCAGTGCAATGCCCTCGTCCACGACGATTTGCGCTGCACGCAGGATGCGCTCTTCCTCGCCCTCGGCATAAGCAACGCGTTTCTTCAGCGCCTTCTTGGCGGCGGTGAAGATGGGCTTCATCGTCGTGCCAGATGCGTAAACAAAACTTTGCAGTCGCTCGCGGTAAGCGTCCATGTCGGCAATCGGGCGCAGCGCCACACCGCTGTCTGCAGCAGCCTGGGCCACGGCCGGAGCAATCTTCATCATCAGGCGCGGGTCAAACGGCTTGGGTATCAGGTACTCGGGGCCAAAAGCCAGTTGTTCACCGGCATAAGCCATGGCCACCACCTCGCTTTGCTCAGCCTGGGCCAAGTCGGCAATAGCGTGTACTGCGGCAATTTCCATCTCCACCGTGATCGTGGAGGCGCCTGCATCCAGCGCGCCGCGGAAGATGTAGGGGAAACACAATACGTTGTTGACTTGGTTGGGGTAGTCCGTGCGACCGGTGGCCATGATGGCATCGTCGCGCACGGCTTTGACTTCTTCTGGCAGGATCTCCGGCGTAGGGTTGGCCAGCGCAAAGATCAGTGGCTTGGTCGCCATGGTCTTGACCATATCGGCCTTCAGCACACCACCGGCCGACAGACCCAGGAAAATGTCTGCATCTACGATGGCTTCACGCAGGCTGCGCTCGCTGGTTTTTTGGGCGAATACAGCCTTGTCTTCGTCCATCAACTCGACACGGCCTTCGTAGACCAAGCCGGCCAAATCGGTGACCCAGATGTTCTCGCGTGGAATGCCCAGTTTGACCAGCAGGCTCAGGCAGGCCAGCGCCGCAGCACCGGCCCCCGAGGTGACCAGTTTGACCTGTTTCGGGTCTTTGCCCACGACCTTGAGGCCGTTCAAAATTGCGGCGCCCACACAAATGGCGGTGCCGTGCTGGTCGTCGTGGAAGACCGGTATTTTCATGCGTTCGCGCAGCTTGCGCTCCACATAAAAGCAGTCGGGCGCCTTGATGTCTTCTAGGTTGATGCCCCCAAAGGTGGGCTCCAGCGAGGCAATGATGTCCACCAGTTTGTCCAGGTCGTGCTTCTCGTCGATCTCCAGGTCAAACACGTCAATACCGGCGAACTTCTTGAAGAGCACGCCCTTGCCTTCCATGACTGGCTTGGAGGCCAGCGGACCAATATCACCCAGGCCCAAAACCGCGGTGCCATTGGTGATCACCGCCACCAGGTTGCCACGGGCGGTGTACTTGTAGGCGTTATTGGGGTCTTTGACAATTTCTTCGCAGGGGGCAGCCACACCCGGAGAATAGGCCAAGGCCAGATCGTGTTGATTGAGCAATTGCTTGGTGGCGCTGACGCCGATTTTTCCCGGCGTTGGAAACTCGTGGTACTCCAGTGCGGCCTGGCGCAGTTGGGCGCCTTTTTCCGCAGAATTCGAAACCGGTGGCTTGGGCGAAATAGGCGTCTGTTTTGGCATCTTGCATCCTCGGCGGCGCCTTTCCGTGCGCAAGAAGGCGCATGGCCCGGTGCCCTGTTATGGGCTTTGCATTGTAGACCTGGGCTTTGCAAGCGGACCACTGTGCCTACCCGTAATTCCCACAGTGTGATGCGGAATAGGCATGGGTTTATACCGGATGGCGGTCGCGCCCGAAACCCGGATTACTCGATGCGCTGGCCGGTGCGCTCCAAGCGCGGCAACCAATCGTCTTTGATGGCGGCAGATACGACGATATGGTGGGCCTTGCCGATTAACAGGTGGCGTGGCACGAAGCCAATGTAGCGTGAATCGCCGCTGTTGTCGCGGTTATCACCCAAGAAGAAATAGCTGTCTTTCGGTACCACCAGAGGACCGAAGTTGCGCTTGGCACCCACATTCGGCAAAAACTGCACGGTGCGTTCATTGCCGGCCACACGCTCCCGTATTTGTAGCGCGGGTGTAGTACTGCCGTTGTCTAACGGCTCGGTCGTGACATCAGGTGCTGAGTACTGGGCTACCGCGCCGTTGATGGTCAGTACCTCGTTGCGCATTTCCACTACATCACCGGGCAAGGCAACCAGTCGCTTGATCAGGCGAATACCGTCCGTGGGCGATGTGAAAGTGATGACGTCACCCCGCTCAGGATTGCCGATGCTGAACAGCGTCACATCGCTGAGTGGGAGTTTGAAGTCGTAGGCCACCCGGTTCACCAGAACCACATCACCTTCCAGGATGTTGGGCCGCATGGAGCCTGACGGTATGGGGTTCCAGTCGGCAATAGCTAGCCGGAAGAAGCCAAAACACACCAGAAAGGCAATAAAACCGCGGTTCTGTTTCAGAAAATTCTTCAAGGTGTGCTCCTGCTAGGGTCGGCGGCGGGGGGTGCTCAAGCGCGGCGGCTGGAGATTACAACCGTCTCCAAAGTCACGGTGCGGGGTGTGGTCTGGGTCTTGGCCACTTGGGTGTTCGCGTCGATGCTCTTCGGCCCGTTGCTGGCAACTTGGTCGAAGCCCATCAACATGCTGCCGTGGAGTACGGCGAATGCGACGGCGGCAATGGCGAAAGCGGTGGTGTTGAAACGGTTGGTAGTGATGAAGGTCATGGTGTTGCTCCGGTAGGTGTTTGTTGGGGTCGTTGGGACCCGATGAGCGAACTGTAGGTTTGCGCTCTTTCAGTTACCAGCGACTTGCGACGTACTGCGCTATGGTGCGAAGGAGTGTCGAAATAACACGCCAAGCCGTGCTGATCCGCGCCACACTGCAAGCTTGGCACCCTTGTGCTGACCGGATCGCCCCATATCCGCTCTGTGCCGTGGAATCTGCTTTTGGTCGCATGGTGCTGGTGTCGCAAGGGCTGGCCACCTATTCTTCGAGCACCAAGACCTGCAACCCACCACAGTCTTGGTCACGGCTAGCAGCCTGTGTCTGATGGTGTGGACACTGTGAAAGTAGAGGATGCCACTATGACTTTGGCCCAAGAACTGGAAAACCTGGAACAACTGCGCAACCGCGGCGCCCTGAGCGAAGCAGAGTTTGTACAGGCAAAAGGGCGGCTACTGCAACCAGCTGCAGAATCCGGAGCACGGTTCAACGCGTCGGCGCTCAATGGTCTGCGACGCTCCAGCTCCGATCAATGGATTGGCGGTGTGTGTGGTGGTTTGGCCCGCTTTACCGGACTGGATGCCTGGCTTTGGCGCCTGCTGTTTGCGCTGATGCTGATACTGGCCGGCACCGGCTTGTTGTTGTATGTATTGATGTGGATTCTGGTGCCGCTGGAGCCCAGCAGTTATCACACACCCCTATCCACCAACTCCTGAGCGGGCATGGTCCCGGTGGCCAATACATATGCTTCAAATGCTTCCGCCGGAACGGGTTTGCTGAACAGATAACCCTGGAACAGGTGGCAGCCGTTTTGTACCAAAAACTGCTGCTGCCCCCGTGTCTCCACGCCCTCGGCGATCACCGCAAAATGCAGGCTGTCACCCAAGCCGATGACCATACGTGCGATGGCCGCGTCATTGTTGTCGCTCAGGATGTCGCGCACAAAGGACTGGTCGATCTTCAACTGATCCAAGGGTAGGCGCTTGAGGTAGTTCAGAGACGAATACCCGGTACCAAAATCGTCCAGCGAGAAGCCCACGCCGAAGGCCTTCAATTGCTCCATCTTGGCGATGATGTCGTCAATATCGTGTACGAGTGAGCTTTCGGTCAGTTCCAGCTTCAGGCGCCGCGGGTTGACGCCGGTGCGCTCTATGACTGATTGCACCTGCTGCACAAAATTGGCCTGCTGAAACTGGCGCACGCTGACGTTCACCGCAAGCGTCAAGGTATCCAGCCCGGGCTTGGCAGACCACTCCACCAGTTGCGAACATGCTGTGCCCAGCACCCAGGCGCCCAGCGGCAGAATCAGCCCGGTTTGTTCGGCCAGTGGAATGAATTCATCGGGCGGCACTAATCCAAGCTTGGGATGGCGCCATCGCAGCAGCGCTTCGGCCCCCACCACATGGCCCTCTGCGGTGACCTGGGGCTGGTAGGTCAGAAAGAACTCTCCCCGCATCAGCCCTTTGCGCAACGCCACTTCCATGGCCGAGTGCTCGGCCAGGTCTGACACCATCACATGGACCATGGCGTATAGACCCAGCGCCGAAAACAGGTTGTTGACCCAGGTGCCTCCAACCCGGATGTCCTGAGGTAGCGCATACCCAACGTTTATGCCCACCGGGGAACTGGCCAGCACCACAAAACCGGCGAAGCAGATACCGGTCACGCTATAACGCATGGCAGGCGTGTCATCGCGCAAAAAAACCAGGGCGGCAACGGCCAGAACCAGCAAAAAATTGTGGGTGGACCGCGGGGCCTTCAAACTGGGGACGTCCAGTAGCAGAGACACACCGCAAATGACGACGAACATGCTGATCACCAGCAGGAAAAACGCCATGCGTGTGCGTTTGTAATGCGTCAGCACAGCAATCGTGATGCCAACCGCCAGCATGACCAGGTCCATCACCACAATGGCCCACGCTCCCTTCAGGGAGAAGAACACCGCCCAGCCCACCCCCAGCACGATCAGCAGCCACGCGCCTATCCACAACGTCATGCGCATGCGCCGTCTGTGCTGCTCCCTGCGTGGAGATCGGTTGGGCGTGTCGGGCGGCGTGTGCATGGCGGGTTGGGATCCGCCACAGGCTAATGCCAGCCCCGCAGACCGTCAACTGTTTTGCACGACCCGGTGTTGCCAATAGACAAAAAGCGGCGCACCCAGAATCTCTAGCGCCGTGAAGGCGATTAAGGGCGTCAGGGGCATGCCCACGCTGACCATGGAAACCAAGCGCCCTATGCCGCCCAGGAAAATCATCAGCCATAAAAAGCGGAACAGCACCGTCTGTTCTGTGATGCGCGGCACCAGCCACCAGCTGGCCAACCCAAGGCCCAGCCACACCCCCGCCAGGAAACGCATATTGCTGTCCAGCGTGGCATCGGCTGGCAGGTTCAGACTGGCATACAGCGGGTCGTGTATACCCATCATCTGTACCAGGCCGGTGATGACTGGTACCGTACCCATGATGGCACTTACGATTTGTAATGGGCGCTTGTTCATGGCGAGATCCCCGCCAAGCCCAAGCCCAAGCCCAAGCCCGCAGCATTCATGGATAGCAGGTGCACACCACTCAGCAGCCCGAGCACGGCTGCACTGGCGGTGATGAAGAACGGGGCGAGAACCATGGGTTGCTCCTTGTAAAAGGGGAAAAGGTCGAGTCCAGCTGGACAATCTTTACATGGAAAAGATTCGATTGAATTGTTGCACGCCTATCTTTCTCGTGTCAAGATAAGAGTATGAGCACATCCGCAAAACGCAAAACCCCGAAGCCAGCCCCCAAGAGTTACCACCATGGCAATCTGCGTGAAACCCTGTTGCTCGCAGCAGAGGCCACACTTGCCGAGCGCGGCGTGCAAGGCACCACGCTACGCGATGTGGCCAAGGCAGCCGGTGTGTCCCATGCCGCGCCCTACCACCACTTTGCCAGCCTCAACGATCTGCTGGCCGCCGTCGCCGAGCGGGGTTTTGTGGCGCTGGGCGATGCCATGGAAGTGGCCTCGGCCACACCCGACACGCGCGAGCGCCTGCTGCAGATCGCGCAGGCCTATGTAGGCTGTGCCCGGGCCCAACCGGCGCGATTTCGGCTCATGTTCGCGCCCCAGCTGAACCAGGCAGGCCAGTACCAAGAGTTGAAGGCCGCATCCCACCGCGCTTTTGGTTTTCTGATGGCGGCAGCGTGTGCCCATGACCCCGTTAAAGGGCCGGAACTGGCGCTGTGCGGCTGGAGCCTGTCTCACGGGCTGAGCAACCTGTTGATAGACGGTGCTTTTGAAACATTGCCCATACCCGTGACCGACACGGACCGGTTGGTGCGGCAGTTGACGGAGCGCGCATTAGGCCCCCTCTGAGCGGGCCATTGGCTGCCCTGTGCTGTCCCTTAGACTGCGCTACCGAATCCCAGAAAGGTAGACACACATGAGCGATAGCAGCAGCGACTCCAACGCCAAACCCGCCACCGACGACGACAAGAAGCGCCAGCGCGAACGTGTAGAGCGCCTGCTGCTGCAGGCCCCACACACCAGCACCGGCAGCGTGACGCTGGACGGCAAGACTTTGCAATACGCCACCAGCGCGGGTTTTGTGCCCATCGTGGCCGACATGTCGGATAGCCACAAGGGTGAACCCGATGCCGCGCTGTTTTTGACCAGTTACACCTTGCAGCGCAAAGGCGTGGCGCCCAAGCCGGCCGAACGGCCGATTCTGTTTGCGTTCAATGGTGGCCCCGGCTCGGCATCCGTCTGGCTGCACCTGGGCGCCCTGGGGCCCAAACGCGTGCCCATCAACAACGATGGCAGCATGCCGCCCCCGCCCTATGGAGTTGAAGATAACCCGCACTCGTGGTTCGAGCATTTCGACCTGGTGTTTGTAGACCCGCCGCACACCGGCTATTCGCTGACGGCCAGCGAAGCAGCCCGCAAGAAGATGCTCAGCGTGGATGGTGATGTGGACGCGCTGGCCGAGTGCATACGCGTGCACCTGAGCCGCACGCAGCGCTGGGGTTCGCCGGTGTACCTGGCCGGTGAAAGTTATGGCACCACACGTGGTGCGGCGCTTGCCGAGAAGTTATTGAATATGGGCATTGCGCTGGCCGGGGTGATTCTGGTCAGCTGCGCGATGGACATCCAGACGCTGGAATTCGAAGGCAAGAACGACCTGGCCCATGCGTTGTTTGTGCCCGGCTTTGCGGCGGCCGCGCAGTACCATGGCAAGCTCAAAGGTCCGTTGGGCGAATCCGGTGCGCAGGCACGCGCAGCGGCCGAGGCTTTTGTGCACACCGATTACCTGGGCGCCCTGCACCAGGGTGCCCGGCTGGCGCCCGCGCAACGCAGCCGCATTGCCAAGCGCCTGTCCGAACTCACTGGCTTGCGCACGGATGTGATCGAAGACAACGACCTGCGCATCTCCGACCAGCTGTTTTTCAGCGAGCTGCTGCGTGACCAAGGCCGTATGGTGGGCCGGCTCGAAGCGCGGGTGACCGGGCCCATGGGTGTGCGCAAATCGCGTACCTGGGAGTTTGACCCTGGCATCGAGGCCATCATGGGGCCCTACACCATGGCCAGTAATGCCTATATGCGGGAGCAGTTGGGCGTGGTCACCGACCAGCGTTACGAGATCCTGAACATTGACGTCAACAAGTCGTGGAACTGGCTGCAGGGCGAGTCCAAGGGCAATAGTTACACCAGCACCAGTGGTTCTCTGGCACGTGCACTGCGGCGCAACCCGCACCTGCGTGTGCTGGTGGCCAGCGGTTACTACGATATGGGCACACCGTACTCTGCCAGCGACTATTCATTGGCCCGTCTGGACCTGTCACCCGAAGTCATGGCGCGTATCACGCACCACTACTACGACGCCGGCCACATGATGTACACCCGCAGCGAAGACCTGAAGAAGATGAAGGCGGACCTGAAAGCCTGGCTGGCTTAGGTACAAGTGTTATCACCGCTGGGGATGGATATCCCGGCAGTTCGCGCCTCGGCCAGTAATGTGGCCAGCTCGGCGGCCGAATGCACATTGAGGCGGTCAAAAATCTTGCGCCGGTGTTCCTCCACCGTGCGCACGCTGAGCTCCATCTTCCAGGCAATGGTCTTGTTCAGCTCCCCCGCGGCCACCAGGGGCATCAGCCGCACCTGCTGGCGCGACAGGCCTTCTATCAGCTGGCGCAGTGCGTCGATGCGTGCCATGCGGCCATGCCACTGCAGTTCCAGCGCCAGCGCATCGCGTATCAGCTGCACCAGCGCGTCATCGGCATAGGGTTTTTCAACAAAGCTGAATGCACCCTTGGCCATGGCCCCCACCGCCATCGGAATATCACCATGGCCACTGAGAAACAGCACCGGCATGCGGCTGCCCAGGCCCCGGCTCAACAACGCGTCATGCACCTGCAGGCCCGACAGCGGCTCCATGCGCACATCCAGCAGAAAAATGCCGCGCAGCGGTGTGGATGATGCCGCATCCACCGCGTCCAGCAGTTCGGGTCCGCTGGCATAGGTCAACACCTGCAGATCGTGCTGGCGCAACAGGAAGGCTATGGATGAGCGAACACCTTCATCGTCATCGCATAGGTAAATCGTGGGTTCCGTGGTCATGGTGTGTCGCCTCGTTTATTGTTTTATCGGGTGGCAGTGAAAAACTGAAGCAGGCGCCACCCCCTGCTGCATCCTGTGCGTGCAAGACCCCGCCGTGCGACTCCAGTATGGAGCGGCAGATCGCCAGGCCCAGGCCCGTGCCTTCTTGTTTGGTGGAGAAGAATGCCTCGGTTAATGTCTCAATATCGCGCCCGCCCAGGCCCGGGCCGGTGTCGGTTACGGCCACCGTGACCCGCCCTTCGGCGTGACCCAAGGGGGGCTGGTGGCTCAGCGACGTGCGCACGATCACGCGGCGGGACTGGGGCGTGTGCGCCAGGGCGTCGCAGGCATTGCGCAGCAGGTTGGTGATGACCTGCTCGATGCCGATACGGTCCATGCGCACTGGCGGCAGTGTGTCATCCAGATCCAGCGACACGGTGATGCCACCGCGACTGAGGTCCAGCTTCAACAGGGTCACAGCGTCGGACACGATAGGGTTGATGGCG